>JAZSNE010000056.1:0-121183 GCA_045536245.1 Acutalibacteraceae bacterium
CCGCCGATATCAACGAATGCACCGTAGTTGGTAAGTGACTTAACAACGCCGTGATATGTCTGGCCAACCTCTGCCTGTGCCCAGAATGCTTCGGAAGCTGCCTTCTTTGCTTCTCTGAGAACTGCACGGATTGAGCCGACTGCTCTTCTGCGCTGCTTATTAACTTCAATAATACGGAACTGAACAGTCTTCTTGAGAAGGCTTTCAAGATCTTCATCACGGCGCTCTGTCGCAAGTGAAGCGGGGATGAAAACGCGAACGTTGTTGCTTACAACAAGCACACCGCCCTTGATAACTTCGGCAACTGTGCCTTCAAGGATTCTGCCGTCTTCTTCTGCCTCAATGATATCAACCCATGCCTTCTGAGCGTCAAAGCGTTTCTTTGAAAGCATAACGGTTCCTTCTGCGTCGTTTGTTTTCATGATGATGAGATCAAGCTCATCGCCTACTTTAAGCTCTGCTGCAGCGTTAGCTGTGGGGTCAGCGCTGTATTCATCCATGGGGATGTAGCCGGCGTGCTTTCTGCCGATGTCAACCTGGATTTCTGTGGGTGTGATACCCATAACAACGCCTTTTACCTTCTGGTCTGTGCTCATGCTGCTGAGTGATGCCTCAAGAGCTGCTGAAAAGTCCATTTCTTCGGTTGTCATTGCTTCAGAAGGCACCTCCTCTACCTGCAGATTTGTGGTTTCCTTTACGATTTCGGACATTTCTAAAAGTACCTCCTTAATTATTGCGGAAGGGGTGGATGCCCCTGCCGTCACACCGATTGCGGTGTATTGGGAAAAATCTATGGTCCTGAGCTCGTTGGCTCTTTCCACCAAAAAAGTATCGCAGTTTTCACTGCACACGGCTTTAAGCTTGACCGTGTTTGAGCTGTGCTTACCGCCGATGACAATCATACAGTCGCTTTGCTTTGAAAGCTCGGCTGCTTCTTCCTGCCTTTTGCGGGTAGCAGAGCATATTGTATCAAATATTTTCGCATTTGTACAGTATATTTTTATTTTTTCTTTTATTTTTTTCCATTCATTTTGAGAAAAAGTTGTTTGCGAGACTGCTATAATTCCTTTTTCGCAAATACCAGAGTTTTCTTCAAAGAAAGTTTCGGCTTCTTCAGCTGAACCGAAGATATAATAATCACCCTTGCAATAGCCGCAAATACCGATAACCTCGGGGTGGTTGGAGTCACCGCCTATAATAACAGGTATGTTTTCGGACGAATTGCTTTCAACAATATCGTGAATCTTTTTAACAAACGGACAGGTTGCATCGCAAACCTCGGCGCCAATCGCCTCAAGTTCTGCGTAAACGCTCTTTTTAACGCCGTGAGCTCTTATAACAACGGTTTCGCCCTGCTTTGCTTCAGCGGGGCTTTCAATAACACGCATACCCTTGGCTTCAAGATCTTCCGTAACGGTAGGGTTATGGATAAGCTGGCCGAGAGTGACTGCCTTGCAACCCTTTGAAGCAAGGTCATAAGCTATGTTAACCGCTCTGTCAACACCGAAGCAGAAGCCTGCCGTTTTGGCAAGAGTTATTCGCAATGTCCTTCCTCCCAAAGAGCAACAATTTTATCCATTATGTAATTCGTTGCCTGTTTGAGTTCATCTTTGGAGCATTCTTCGCCGCCTATACCAAGTTTTTCAAAAGGAATGATTTCGCCGTATCTTACAGTAAGTTTTGTGCCGAATTTAGCGTTATCGTCAGTAAAAATAGAAACAGGCAAAACGTCAGCCTTTGCCTCTCTTGCAATAACGCAAACGCCTCTTTTTGCTCTTTTGGGCTTGCAGTCTTTTGAACGGGTACCTTCGGGGAAGATGCCGAGAATGTTACCTTCCTTGACAAGTCTTACGGCGTATTCAAGAGCCTTTGTATCACCCGCACCTCTTGCAACGGGAAAACCGTTAACTTTCTTTAAAAGAGAGCCGACAAGCTTATTATCAAAAAGTTCTTTCTTGCCCATATAGTGGAGCTGTCTGTTTTTGATTCCTGCCGAAACAATTACGGGGTCAAGTGCGTGCTGATGGTTTGACGCAACAATAAATCCGCCCTCTGCCGGAACGTTTTCAAGGCCGACGTATTCAACTTTAAACATTTTCTTATTGATAATAGGAGCAAGCTTTCTGCCGAATTCATAAACCTTGCTGTCTTTTATTTCTCTGTTATAGTCAAAGTCCTTCATTGAACCTTCTCCTTTATAATGTTGATGATTTTTTCAACCTGTCCCTCAAGCGAGATGCCTGTTGTGTCAAGCAAAACGCTGTCTTCTGCAGGCTTGAGAGGAGCTATTTCACGGTGAGAATCGTTATAATCTCTTTCGATCAGCTCGTCAAGCACTGCCTGATAGCTGACTGTTGAACCCTTTGCCTGAAGCTCCTTAAAGCGTCTTTGCGCTCTTTCTTCTGCCGAAGCGGTAAGAAAAATTTTGACCTGTGCATCAGGCAGCACAACCGTACCGATATCTCTGCCGTCCATAATGCAGTTGTTGCGTGAAGCAATATCTCTCTGCAAATCAAAGAGAAAAGCTCTGACCTCGGGTACTGCTGAAACATCCGAAGCAGCCATTGATGCAGGGGGAGTTCTGATTTCAACGGAAACGTCCTCGCCGTTGAGAAGCACCTTCTGCTCACCGTTTTCAAAAACAAGGTCAACGCTGATGCCTTCAATGCTTGCGGCAACCGCAGCCTTATCCTTTGTGTCAATATTCTTTCTTAAAGCGTTGACGCCGACTGCTCTGTAAAGCGCCCCCGTGTCAACGTAGATATAGCCGAGCTCTTTTGCGGCGGCTCTTGCAGACGTGCTTTTGCCTGCACCGCCGGGACCGTCGATTGCAACGTTGATAACTGTGTTACTCATATTTACTCCTCCTGTGCGGCGCTTAAGCCCGCAAGTCTGCCTGTTGAAAATGCTATCTGAAGATTAAAGCCGCCCGTGTAGGCATCGGCATCAATCACTTCGCCTGCAAAATACAAGCCCTTGACGAGCTTGGATTCCATAGTTTTGGGATTTATCTGCGAAACGTCAACACCGCCCGAAGTAATTATCGCTTCGGCAACGGGTCTGAAATCCGTAACCGTTACGGTAAGGTTTTTGAGCAATACCGCAAGGTTGCGGCGCTGCTCCTTTGTGACCTGATTTACCTTTGTTGAAAGTCCTATTCCGCTGAGCCTGACTATAACAGGCACAAGCTTTTTGGGCAGCAGAGAATTGAGAGCATTGATAAAATTCCTGTTGATATTCTCTGAAAAATCACGCAGAATTCGTGCATCAAGCTGCTCAACCGTCAGCGCAGGCTTGAGGTCGATTGAAACTTTATATCTGCCGCTTTCCATCTGCCGCATATGTGCGCTTGCGCTCAGTATAACGGGACCCGAAACGCCAAAATGCGTGAAAAGCATTTCGCCGAAATCAGAATAGATTTCTTTATTATTTTTCTTGGTGTCAATTACTTTTATTGCAATATTGCGCAGTGAAAGGCCCATAAGGTCGCTGCAGAAGCCCTCGTGAATTTCAAGCGGCACAAGAGACGGTCTGAGCGCCGTTATCTTGTGACCTGCCTGCTTTGCAAGCTCATAGCCGTCACCGGTTGAGCCTGTGCCGGGGTATGAAAGTCCGCCCGTTGCGATTATCACCTTATCGGCAAAAATCTTTTCGCCGTCCTCGGTTTCGCAGCCGCGGATTTGGTTTTCTTCAATTATAAGCTTAACTGCTCTGCCTTTGATAATATTCGCTCTTCTGCGTGCAAAATCCGTCAGAGCGTCAACAATTTCAACCGCATTGTCAGAAACGGGAAAAACTCTGTTGCCACGTTCTGTTTTGAGGGCAACTCCCCTGCTTTCAAAAAATTCAATAACGTCGGCAGGCATAAACCTTGAAAATGCACCGTAAAGAAATCTGCCGTTTTGCGGCACGTTTGCGATAAGTGCTTCAAGAGAATTGCAGTTGTTTGTGACGTTGCATCTGCCCTTGCCCGTTATCATAACCTTTCTTGCGGGGCGGTCATTGCGCTCAAGCACAGTTGTTTGCACTCCCGAAGCCGCCGCAAAGCCTGCAGCCATAAGTCCTGCGGCTCCGCCGCCGATTACCAGCAAAGAGGTTTTCATTCTTTAACCTCCCTGTCTGTGCTGTTATAAACCCTGTATTCATCCCAGATTTCTTCAAGAGCACGAAGGTCGCCGTAAACCTTGTCTTTCTTTTCTTTGGCGCAAGCCGCAATCAGAGCATTTATAACGCTCAACGGAGCAACAAGGGAGTCAACAAAAGACACCATACTGCTCTTGGCAACAAGCAGATGCGTTGCAAACGGAGCAATGGGTGAGGATTCGCCGTCAGTAACCGAAATTATGGTTGCGCCCCTGCTTTTGGCAAAAGAGAGCGCATTGATTGTCTGGTTTGAATATCTGGGGAAGCTTATGGCAAGGCACACGTCTTCGCTGCTGATTCTGAACATCTGCTCAAAAAGCTCACTTGATGACGAGGTGTCAATCAGCACCACGTTATCATTGAGAAATCTGAAATAAAATGCAGCGAAGCTTGCAATTGCCGCAGAGCTTCTGACACCCAGAATATAGATTTTTTTAGCCTTGTTTATCGCTTCAACACTGCCCTCAAAAGCTTCTCTTGAAATGCTTTCACGGGTGGCTTTGATAAGCTCCGCATCGGCTGAAAAGGTTTTGTCAATAAAATCGCCGCCCTCATAGCGGCTTGCGGCAACCTCCATACGCTGAACGCTTGTGAGGTGGCTCTTAACCATTTCCTGCAGATACTTCTGAAGCTCGGGATAGCCGTCAAAGCCTATGTTTGTCGCAAAACGGACAACTGTGGATTCGCTCACACCGACTGTTTTGCCGAGGTTTGCAGCTGTCATAAACGAGGCTTTCTGATAGTTGTTGATTATATAGTCGGCTATTTTTTTATGACCCTTTGAAAGGGTCGGATAAACCGCTTCTATTTTGGTTTGAAAGTTTTCCGCCATACAGACACCTCTGTAAACTCATATGTAGTTTATTTTACACTATTTTATATAAAAATGCAAGTGATGTTTAACCTTTTTGCAAGAATAATTTCATCATCTTTCAATTGACCTTGAGGACATATTGTTGTATAATACAGTTAATTCTGTAATTATAAGGAGATATTTTATGGCTAACACTTCGGTTTTATGGTATACATCCCCGGCAAAAGCCTGGACACAGAGCTTGCCCATCGGTAACGGCACGCTCGGCGCAATGATTTACGGCGGAGTTGAAAAAGACCTTATCTGCCTCAACCACGACCAGCTCTGGACAGGCACACCCAGAAACACAATAAAAGACGGTGCTCCCGAATCTTTTAAAAAGGCTCAGAAGCTTGCTCTTGAGGGCAAACTTCACGAAGCGCAGAAAGAGATTGAAGAAAACTTCCAGAGCGTTTTCACAAACGCATATGAGCCACTGGGCAACATAGAAATCATTATGCAGACCAAGGGCAGAGCCAAAAACTATAAGCGTTCGCTTGACCTGAACACAGCCGTTGCAGCAACCGAATACACCTGCAGCGGAATCACATATAAGAAAGAGTATTTTGCTTCAAACCCTGCAAAGATGATTGTTATGCGTCTTACTGCAGAGGGCGGCAAAATGACCTTTGAAGCACAGTTCACAACAAAGCTGCGCGGCTCATGCATCGTTAACGAGCCTGATAATATCGTTTATCTTGACGGCGAATGCCCCGGCGTGCCCGACGTTGAAGGCTACGAAGAAAACTTCGGTTATTCCGACGAGCCCGAAAAGAGAGGCATCCGCTACAGGGGCGGTATGAAGATTGTTTCCGACGGTGAAATCCGCAGAACAGATAACCACCTGACTGTCAAAGAAGCAACATACGCAGAGATTTATTTCACTGCAGAAACTTCCTTCAACGGCTGGGATAAACACCCCTACCTTGAGGGCAAGGAATACAAACCTGCAGTTGATGCAATCCTTAAGCAGGAATATAACTATGAAGCCGTCAAAGCTGCTCACCTTGCAGACTACACCGAACTTTACAACAGAGTAGAGCTTGACCTTCAGAGCGATAGTGAGGATATTCCCACAGATAAACGTCTCTGCCGCTTCAAGAGGAAGAAGAACGATGACGGTCTGATTGAGCTTGTTTATAATTACGGCAGATTCCTTGCAATCACCTCATCAAGAAAAGGTACACAGCCTTCAACTCTCCAGGGAATCTGGAACGATAAGACAAATCCGCCCTGGCGTTCAAACTACACCGTAAACATCAACACCGAAATGAACTATTGGCCCGTGCTTATGTGCCGTATGCCCGAGGTTAACCTGCCCCTTATTGATATGGTCAAAGACCTGAGCATCAGCGGTGAAAGAACAGCCAAAGGACAGTACGGTGCCAAAGGCTGGGTCAGCCACCACAACGTTGACCTCTGGAGACAGTCCACACCCGTTGCAGGCGATGCACAGTGGGCATTCTGGCACGGTTCTTCAGGCTGGCTTTGCGAGCACGTTTATCAGCATTATGAATACACAAACGACGTTGAATATCTCCGTGAAACGGCATATCCTCTTATGAAAAAGGCTGCCGAATTCTATCTTGATATTCTTGTTGAATATGACGGCAAGCTTGTGCTTGCACCCGGCACTTCACCCGAAAACACCTTTATTTATGAAGGCAAGCCCTGCTCCGTGGGCAAATACACCACAATGTCAATGAGCATTGCAAGAGAGCTTTTTGAAAACTGCGTTAAGGCTTGCGAAGTGCTTGATGAAGATGCCGAATTTGCCGCAACGCTCAAAGAAACTCTCGGCAAGCTTGCTCCCTTCAAGCTTGGCAGCGAAGGTCAGCTTCTTGAATTTGACGACGATTATCCCGAGCGTGAAATTCACCACAGACACGTTTCTCACCTTTATGCTCTTCACCCTGCAAACATCATCACCGTTGACGGCACACCCGAGCTTGCAGCCGCCTGCCGCAAAACTCTTGAGCGCAGAGGCGATAACGGCACAGGCTGGAGCCTTGGCTGGAAAATCAACTTCTGGGCAAGACTTTTTGACGGCGACCACGCACTCAAGCTTATTGAAATGCAGCTTCGCCCCGTCAAGAGCGTCGGTATCAACTACACAAAGGGCGGCGGCACTTATGAAAACCTCTTTGACGCACATCCGCCTTTCCAGATTGACGGCAACTTCGGCTTCGTGAGCGGCATCACAGAGATGCTTATGCAGAGCCGCAACGGCAGAATTTATCTTCTGCCAGCACTTCCCTCAAAATGGAAAAACGGCAGCATCAAGGGTCTGCTTGCAAAGGGCAACGTAATTGTTGACATCGAGTGGAAAGACGGCAAACTTGCAAGCTACAGCCTTGAAGGCAAGGGCGATTTCACTGTTATAATCGACGGAAAGGAAACAGCCGTTTCGCTTGACGGTACAAAGAAAACTGTTACTGCGTAACGGAAGCAAACAAATGAAATTTGACCTTTATGATTTTGACAAAACGGTTTATCCCGTAGACTCCGAAACGGTTTTTCTGTTTTACTGCCTTGCGCACAGACCTTATCTGATTCTGCTTGCGCCGTGGCTGCTGCTGAATCTGATTCTGTTTTTCCTCGGTTTCGGCGACAGCTTCAAGGGCAGATGCTTTTCGTTTCTCCGCTTTGTAAACGGCGAAAAAATGGCAGAAAAATTCTGGGAAAAGCAACAGAAAAATATCTATCCGATATTTGAAGAAAAAAACAGAAGCGGCAGACCCGTTGTGGTTTGCTCCGCTTCGCCCGAATTCTTTCTTAAACCGATTTGCAAAAAATACAACGTACACACTCTGATTGCAACCCCGATGAATCCCAGAACAGGAAAAATCAACGGCTTCAACTGCAAGGATAAGCAAAAACCGATAAGGCTTGCCGAAACCCTGCCCGACGCCGAATTCATCAACGTTTATTCGGATTCGCTCAAGAATGACATCCACATTTTTGAGCTTGGCCGGAAATGCTTTTATGCAAACAAGGGCACTCTCACCGAAATGAGCATTGAAGAAATCAGAGCAAAAGTCAACAAATAAGTTAAGAGGATGCGACCCGAAGGTTGCATCCTCTTTTGTTGTTTTCCTGTTCAGCCTCCCCTGCAGGGGAGGTGGATTTTGCGAAGCAAAAGACGGAGGGGTTCAGAATTAACAACGCAAAAACCGAACTCCCTCAGTCAAGAGGGAGCCTTGATGTAAAATCAAATCACGCAAAGCTTTCAACCGCGCCGATGAACAGCGGCATACCCGTTGAGGTGTCAACGATTGCATAGATAAACGGTCTGTCAAAAGTCAGGTATTCCATATCAAGCATTGCGGCCTCGCAGTCAAATTCAACAACCGTTGCGGCGCCCGCCTTTGTGCCGTTTTCATCAAAGCGGATAAAGGTGTTATGCAACACTCTGCCGATATAGATATTACCCATTGGCGAAACGCCGAGCTTTGTGAAATCAGCTTCTGACGAATTAAATGCGGTGGGCATACCCATTGCTTTGAGCGTTTCGTTCAGCTGGAACTTGCAGTCAAAACTGAACTTGGGAATATTGACGGTCACAGGTTTATACTCGGGGTTGCCGACGGCACTCATAAACTCCTCGCCGCTGAATGAAGCTGCCGCTTCTTCAACGCTCACGCCCTCATCGGGGAGCAAGCCCACAAAAGCATATTCGCCGCCTTTGTAGTTTTTGATGAAGCCTCTTGTTTTGCCGAGTTTTATAAAACTGCTCTCCTCTGAATTAAGCATTGTTACCGTCTGCTTTTCACCGTTTGCGGCGGTGAAGGTCTGGTTTTGCATTACGTCTGATTCATTATACTGCCTTTCCCATTCGGCCTCAAAAAGAACGGTATTGATGATGTAAGAAACCGCATCGGGCGGAATTCTGTCGAGCATATTTTTAATTTCGCCATCCGTATTTTCGCTGATCCAATAGTTGATTTTATCCTTTGTTGCATCATCAAAAGGCTCGCTGAAAACATCCGCCCCATAGGCTTCAAGAGTGCGGTCAACAAAGTTTTTGTTTACCTGAAAACTGCCGTCGTTGCGAAGCCACAGAGAATTTGCAAAACGGAGTTCTTCTGTTGAATTTGCAGGGTGAACGTAGCCGCCGTAGTTTTTGCGCAAATCCTCGTTGGTCATACCGAGAACTTTTTCCATTTCGGCAAGAGTTTTACCGTCTGCGCCGTCGGCAGCCATTGCAAGAGCCGCCATAACCGAAACGGGCGAAATCAGCGCATTATCGCCGTCTTCAAGCGAATATCTGAAAAGTTCAAAGCCGAAATCTGCCGTTGCATCGGCAATATTATCGCTTTCACGGTAGCCGAGAGGAGCGAGCATCGAATCCTCTTCATCCTCTCTGCCGAGCGGCTCAAGAGTTATGTTTTTATCGGAAACGTTTGTCAGTTTATCGGTAACCTTAACAACACCTTCGGTCACCTTGTCTGCAAGGCTCGTGCCTGCATCTTCAACTGCCTTGCTGCAGGCGCACAGAGCCGCAAGGATTGAAATTACACAAAAAATCGCCGTGAATTTTTTCATTTAATCAGCTCCCTATTTTAACAGGATTCAGTTCTGAATCAAGCTTGACTTTTATATATTTATCCTGCGTTGTCTGAAATCCGACCTCATATTCCTGTCTGCCGTCGGCATATCTTGTAACGGTTGCGTTTGCGGAATCTTTTATGATAAATTCTCTTTCTTCTTCGGGAATAACGCTGTAAGCCGCTTCAACGATTTCTTCGGTTGAATACATCGGTGTTTTCGGCGGTGCGGGCATTGTGGGCTTGGGAATTGCTGTTTCGCCCTCAATAACGTCGCCGTTTTTATGAGCCTCGCTTGAAGGCTCTGCAGGTGCAACAACCGCATTTCCGGGCGTTGTTATAACCTCAATGTTTTCGGCAACGCCCATTTCTCCTTCAGCGCCGTCGGCATTAAACTGATCGTCGCTGTCAACTTCAAGTGCAATCTCGGTTGCGATTTCGGGAACACCCTCTGCGTTTTCAATAACAGCACTGTAACTTTCAACAACAAAGGTGAACGCTTCCGTTGATGCTTCGTGGTAAAGTTTATTATCCGGCACTTCATTGGTTTCGGCTTTCAGCTCACCCGAAATTGCTTCGTGAGCATTCTGGTTCATATAGCCGCCATGCTCAATTTCCGTTGTTTTGCTCATTTTGTCAATATCGCTGCCGCCAAACATATTGGCGGTTATTGCGGCGGCAACGCAAAGCACGGCACAAACGGCAGTTGCGGTAAACGCCATTTGCTTTTTGCGCTTTTTCACAATTGCGTCACGTTTGCCGTAAACGCCCTGAATAAATTCTTCATTCGTTTTCATACAGGGCAACCTCCTTTTCCATCTCTTTTTTAAGAGCCTTTTTGGCTCTGTAAACAATATTTTCCACCTGTTTTTTGTTCTTCTTCATAACCTTGCCCACCTGCTCATAGCTCATACCCTCAAAATATATCAGATGCAAAGCCGTTGAGTAATCGGGAGCAAGTCTGCCGAGTGCTTCGTGAAGCCTGCGCTCCTGCTCTTTTCTGATAAATTCATCTTCAAGCAGAGCTGTATCACGCTCATTTTCAATGAATTCATATGCACATTCGGGTCTGCGGGCACATTTTCTGACGTAGCTGACGGCAAGATTTCTGCCGATTGTGAAGATATATGTCTTTAATGACGTTTTAAAATTATACCTTCTTTTGTGCATAAGGACTTCAACAAAAACGTCCTGCGCCAGCTCCTCCGCAACGGCAAAATTGCGCACATAGCGGTTAATGAAGAAGATTAAACTATCCTTATAGGCCTCAACAATTTCGCCAAAGGCGTTGCTGTCACCCTCAAGGAAACGGCGGTAGCTACTTTCACCGTTATCCATAGATTTTAACCTCCGTGTCAACACTTTCACTCTTTATTCGCAAATAAAAGCAAAAACTCTCACCTTTTTTCAGAATAATTATATCATTTTATTTCAAGAGTGTCAAAAACCGTCGGAGTCCAAACGGATTCCGACGGTCTGTTTTTTAATATTTTCTGCTGAGCTTGCTTTCTGCTTCTTTTCTTGTGATTTTGCCTGCGTTGCAGTCCGCCATAATCTGAACGTCTTTATCGTTAAGTTTATAGAACATCCAGCAAAGATATGCAAGGAAGCATCCGATAGCAGGCACCATAACGTAGCTGAACCAGAGAACACCGAGCGCATGTGCACTCTGTGTAACGCCAAGCGCCTGAAGCTCCTCAAAGCTCTGAACCTCAACGGTTTTCCAGCCTGTTGACTTAAGGCCGAGTATGCCGATGCTCAATGCGCCCGAAACGGCAGCTGTGAGCTTGACCATAAAGGTCTGAATTGCAAAAGTAATGCCCTTTGCTTCAATGCCTGTTTTATATTTGCCGTATTCCGCGCAGTCGGGCGTAAAGATAAACATAATAACGCCGATAACCGAAAGCGGAATTGAACGCAGAACATAAAGAACGATGTGGAGAATGAGATTGTCATAACCCACAACCCACATAATCAGGCTGAGCACAACCATAAGCACTGCTGAAATCTTATAAACCTTCATCTTGTCAACTTTTCTGATAAGACGGGGTACAAGAAGCGAAGCGATGAGCGACGGAACGGTTCCGCACGCACCGACAACAAGCGAAAACAGCGTATCGTTGAAAAGGTAGTATGAAACAAACAGATTCAGCGCACCGCTGATGTTTGCGGCTGAATAGAAGAAATAGCCGAAGTAATAGATAAGCAGATATTTGTTTTTGAAAAGATAGCTGAACATTTTGCCGAGCGTAAAAGTATCCTCTTCTTCGGGAACGTGGCGTTCTTGCAGCGTTTTGAGAACGGGAACCATTGTTACAACCGCAAAAATTGCAACCGCAAGAGCAACCCAACCGTAGCTCATACCAACGTGTTCGCTGACAAGAACCGTGCCTGCAAGCGTGATGAACGCAATACCCACGCCTGCCCAGATGCTCTTATATGACAGCATTGAGTTTCTCTCGTCAAGGTTAAGGGTCATAGCCGTAACCGAGCCGTAAATCGGAACGTCGCAAAGTGTATAAACGGTGTCCCAGATGATGTAAGCAATTGCAAACCAGACAAGCTTGACTGCTTCGCTTGAGCCTTTGGGAATGCAGAAAAGCAGAAGCGTTGCCGCAGGAGTGAGTGCCGTTGAAATTTTGAGCCACGGGAGATACTTTTTGCCGCTTTTGAATTTTACCGAGTCAAAAATCGCGCCGAAAACCGCATCATTGATTGCGTCCCAGATTTTAACGGCAAGCATAACGCCCGCCGTTTTGAGCGGATTGATGCCGAGAAAAATCAGATAAGTGTTAAGGTAGTTTGCAAGCAGAAAATAGATTGCATTCTGACCTGCAAAATAAAGGTAATAACCCTTTCTTTCAAGCGGAGAAGTTTCCCAGCCTGCAGGGGTGTATTTTAATTTATCAATAAGTAAGCCGATTTTTTCTTTCATTCTGTTCCTCCGTTACAAATCAAAATGCAAACATAAATCTGCCGCCGGGTGCAACGTCGCCGTTCTGATAAAAGTCCATAATGTCGCCGTCAGCCTGCATATTATCCGAAAGCTTGAAATTAAAGTGAACTTCTTCACCGCCGTCAAGACCGAGCGCACTTCTCGGCACGCAAAGCTGCATAACGTTGCCCTCAACCGTGTAGCTTGCCGAGCCTGTTTCCTCAAATACCCAGCCGCCCGTTGATTTTTCTACGGTTACGGTTGAAGCGTTTGCATTGCTGCGGTTGATGATATATTCAAAGCCTTCCCAGTTTGCGCCGTTGCCGCTTGAATCGGTGTCAATCAGAATACGCATCCACGCAGGGTCGGTGTATGCGGTTATATTGTCAACGGTTTCAATTCTGAAATAAACGTTTTCGTTATCATAAGTAACCTTTACGCTTCTGAAATCGTTGCGCATTGTGTTGTTTTCATAGTGCAGACCGACCCAGCCGTCGGCATCTCTGTCACGGGTGCTGCCTGTATAGTGGAAATATTCGTTTGTAACGGCATTCCACTGGCTGTCGGCACCGTTTATGTCAATTGTCTGACCGCCAACAGTTTCCATCGGCTTGCCGACACCCTTGAATCTGCGTATATTGGCAACAAGCTGATAGTAATAATGGTCTTTCATTTTGCCTGCGGAAGGCTCGATATCACGGCTGAATTCATCGCAGAACTGGTCGGGGAAAGCGTTTACTGTTCCCTGCCATTCATAGTGTCTGCCTGCAATCCATTCGTTCCAGCCTGTAACGAAGATAAAATCGGGGTCACATTCAATGGCGTAATCCCACTGTTGCTGGAAGTTAAGACCGTAGAGCATTGCATTCTCTGTTGAGCCGTCAACGGTAACCATTTCGTCGCCTTTTTTATATGAATAAGAATAATCGCCCTTTGTGAAACTTCTGCCCTGAACGTTTCCGCCGTTATTCATCGCAACAAGCTTGCCGTCAGCGGCATTCTGCGCAACTGAAACGCACATCTGCTCGGGGTTACCCAGAAGCGAAGTGCCGAACTGCATCTGCGGATAATCGCTGCACCAGCCCCAGCTGTTTTTGGATATGCTTTGGTTTGAGCCGAAATATGCGGCATAGTTTTCTCTGAAAGTAAAGAATTCGGAAATAGCCTTGTCTGTGGGGTCGGATTTATCAAGCTGCTGCGGATGCGCCATAATAAGAGGCTTACCATCCCACATAAACCACAGGTGCTGATATCTGCCCTTTGAATAAATGTTGTTATAAAGGTCACGCAGCGAAACGTTGGTTTCTTCAGACGCACCGAACGGAAGCATAAACGCAATCTGCGGAACGTTGACGCCCTCTGCAATCGCTTCGTCAAACACTTTAAAAAGAACCTCGTAGGCAGGCTGCCAGGTGAAAGAGCCGTTTGTGCAGTCAAAAATGATAACGTCAACGCCTGCATCGGCAATCAGTTCGGCGTGCTTTCTTACGACGTATTCATCGAGGTTCTGATAATAACCGTAAAGCGGCTCGTTCCAATGGTAGGGCTTGCCGTTTTCCGTGTTTTCCCACGCAGGGTGGTTAAGGTCATAGAGAGCTTCGGGATATTGCTCAAGAATTTCTGTTACGTTATCCGCCTCAAAGCCCGAAGCGAAGTTATAATGCCACAGCCAGTAAAACATACCGACAAATTTTTCGTTATCCGTTTCGCCGACTTCTTCATAGGTGGGCAGACTTCTGCCAAGGCCGTCAACGGCAACCCAGGTATCGGGTCTTACCTCACCGTAGGTGTTTTCGTTGATATTATCGGTGCCGTAAAGCGGAACAATAATAAAAGACGGCAGCACAAAAAGTGACAGCAGAAACGCAAGAACGGATTTAAAGAAAGCAGCCATAACGCACCTCCGCATAATTATGTTTTTATTATAATTTTAAACATTAAAAAAGTCAACCGCAGAAAAAACAGGCTTTCCGCAAAAGCGGAAAGCCTGCAGCTTGTCGAAAAACTTATTTTTCGGCAAGGTGTGGCTGTTGAGAAAGGAAGCTGAATGACAGCCTCCCCTGCAGGGGAGGTGCTGAGTGTTAGCGAAGCGGAGGGGTTTAATCTTCGCTTGAAGGTGTATAAAAATACATCGAAAAGCGAAAAAACGGCAAATAAACGAAATAATATTGTTGTTTTGCGGGACGTCGGGTCTCAGTCCCCTACAATAAATAACGGCGGGATGAAGACATCCCGCCATACTCTGTTTTCGTTTATGTTTCAGCGACTTTATCGACAGTCAGAGGCTTTCCGCAAAACGCAGAAAACCTGTTGATTCCGTTATATTTCTTTATAAAGAATAAGTTCCGATGAGAGAGCAGACGATATATCAATCTCAATGCCGTTCATACAAAGCTCCTTGCCCGTAACGGTGAAGCTTTCACCGCCGTTATCAAGATAAACAACGTAATTCTTTGATTTATCCGCACCTTTTGCCTTGAATGTGAACGATTTTTCAGAGGGGTTGACAAGCGCAAACACCGCTGCCGCTCCCCTGCTTTTATCGGGCGCAGAAATTTCAAGCGCACAGATGCCGGTTTTCTTTGCATCGGCAGTGTCGGGCGTGTGGTGATAAACCTTTGACTTTGCAAGGAAAGGTCGGATAAATTCCTTATAAACTTTAACGCTGTGTTTGACAAAATCCGCCTGCTGAACGTTCATAACCGTATCAAACGGCGCAATAACGTTGAGCGTCATATGGGTCAGCATAGAGTTACGCATCTGAATACCGAGTGAGCCGAAACGGTGGCAGCCCATACCCGCAAAAAGACGGTCAACCCTTTCGGGCGGCAAAGCCATTGTCATACCGTTGGTAATAAACACCGATTCGGGGGCACATTGATTATCCGAAACCCAGGTGTGATTAAAAGACTTCATTATGCCGAGATCCGTTCTGCCTCCGCCGCCTGCGCAATTTTCAAAAATCACGTTCGGAAAACGCTTTTTGAGGTTTTGATACATCTTATAAACTGCGTTGAAATGGCGCAGATTAAGGCATTCGGGATATCCGCAGCCTGTATCACGCATATTGAAATATTCCGTACAATCGGTGTTATAGTCAACACGGAGCAAATCAAGCCTGTATTCGGTGATGATTCTTGCAAGCTCATCTTCCGCCCATTTTGCCGCTTCAGGCACGGTGAAATCAAGGAAGCGCCTTGCCTGTTCACCGAAAACATTATTTGCAAGCCAATCGGGATGCTCTTTTTTTGCATCGCACAAATCACCGAGGCTTTCGATATCAACCCACAAGCCGAACTTCATTCCCTTTTGGTGGCAATAATCAACAATTTCGCCTATGCCGTTGGGGTAACGGTCAGCATCGGGAATGTTGATGCCGTTATAATCACCCCACTGCGTCTGCTTTTCGGGCGGACAAACCCAGCCTGCATCAACAATAAACACCTCTGCGCCAAGCTCGGCAAAGTTATTGATAAACGCCTTTGTGGACTCAACGCCCATATCGTGCTCTGCGCCCATACCTGCACCGACAAGCGCTGCTTTGCCGTTGGCTTCCGGTAAGTTGAGAACACTTTTGCGAACGTGTGAATGCATCTGATTGACAGCATCGTCAAGACCGCCGCTGACCATACCTATATGCACCTCGGGCGTTGAAAAGCACTCGTTCGGCGCAAGGGCATACATCGGGTTGTGCGACGTGATTTCGGCTTTGAAAGAAAGGTGCGAATCGTTGCCGGGATGTGCGTTATAATCAAGCGTAAATCTGCAACCGCCGCTCCAGCCGAGCTGGGCAAACAGGATTGTGCCCATAAGGTTATTGCGGATAAAAACAAGCGGATGGCGGAAACGGTCACGCCCGAAACGGGTGTCAACACACGTTACACCGGGCAGAAGCTTATGCCAGCTGAACATACCTTCCTTGCCCCATTTATCGCTGTCAAAATATCCCACAGAATAGATTTCGTCAATCTTATCGTCATAGCCAAGCCTGCCTTTATCAAGCGTTTCAACACCGCCGCCGATAACGCTAAGGCGGCTGATATTCATATATTTATCGGAAAGGTTTTCAATTTCAAGCCTGCGTGTGAACATCGCAGTGCCGTCAATAACGGTTATGACCTTTATTCTGACGGGTTTGAACTTGCTTTGCAGAATAAGGGTTGCGGTTTCGCTGTTTTCTGTTTTTTCGGTGATGAAATCAACAAATTCAAGCCCGAAATCAAGGCTCACGCCGTCAATCTCAATATTAAAAGCAAAAGGCTCGTTAAACTTTTTTCTTTCAAGTCTGCTCGGAAAGCCCGAAAGAACGTTAAGCGGATAGCCTGCAGCATTCCAACCGCAAGCAACAAGAGAGCCGTTATAAAACTGTTCTTCATAGACGGTCTCGGCGCTTCTGTAGCAAAAAACAGGGTTCTGACCCTGCTGGTAATATGTTCCGAAAAATCCCTTTGCCATTTTGCCCCTCCTTTGCGTAGTTGACTTTACACATTGAATTATATCATTTGTCGGATACTTGTCAATCACTTTCGGCTATGATTAACACAAAAAGCAGGCAACCGCTGTGGGTTACCTGCCGTTTTTGTTTGTCTTATTCTGCCGGAATCAGGCATTCAACATAGTGGTTTTCAGCATATGCCGAGCCGTCAGAGCCGATTGTTACGGTTGTTGCACCAAGAAGGTCGTTTGTATAATAGCTGCCGTAACCTGTTTTAACGGCATAGTTGAGTCTGATACCCTCGTAATCAATCTGAAAATCGTTTGCGTGGTCATGGCCGACTATCATATTCTTTGTGCTGCCAAGCTCTTTGCAAACGCCGAAAAATCCGTTGTTGACGGGTGCGCTGCAAATATCTTCGCCTCTTGTGCCCTGTGCTGCAGGAGCAAACTCGGGAGCAATTTCACCCTCCGCATTGCTGCCGTAATACTTTTCCCAGGCATATTTATATTCATAAACGGGAATGTGCATAAAGACGGTGCTTTCAACGGTTTCACCTGCTATAGTTGTGATGCCGTTTACCGCCCACTTATACCACTCAATCTGGTTGTTCCAGAGGTGGTCGTAGCCGCCGATAACCGAGCCGTCATCAAGCGTATACTCTGCATCGTTGTGAGTATCCAGCATAAACAGAGTGTGAATAATTTTGCCGTTTTCCGTGATGTTGATAATATAGTTGCCGTAACCCATATCCTTGGGGCCGAATTTGAAAAGGCAGTTTTCAGATTTCTGAAGAAGGTCTGCCGCCCAGAATTCGCTGATTAAGCACTGACCGTCGTGGTTGCCCATTACGGGTGCCCAGGGAATATCATAGGAATCAAGCTGTTTGATAAGATCGATATATGCCATTGTTCCCCACGCATTGTCACCCGTGAGGGTTATAAGGTCAGGTTTGTGTTCTTTGACAAGTGCATCAATCATTTTTGCGGTTTCAACGCCTCTGTCCTCATAAAGAATGTCATCTTTAAGCTGAATATCGGCAAGGTTAAGAATAACAAAATCCTTGTCGGGGTCTTTTTTGATTTCGATATAATTATCTGCAGTAAAAGTGTCGGTTGCAGACCATTCATCAAAGAATCTTGCCTCGCCGAAGTTTGCAACGTAGGACGCTACAGGGGTAAGAACCTGAAAAAAAGCAAGAAAAAACGAGAGTACCAGCTTGACTGTTGCCATAATTTTGCCTCCGAATCTGTTATTATGCTAAAATTATACTTTTAAATATGCAAACTGTCAATTGAAATTATGATTAAAAACATTAATTTTATGCGTAAGCCGTTACTTTTAAAAGCAAAAACGGACGTACCGATTGGTACATCCGTTTTTTAGTGAACAGCTAATAGTGAAGAGTGAATAGTTGAGGGTGGACTTCGTCCACGCCCGTTTTAAATGAAGAGCTAAAAACGAGGGCGAAACGTCAATATCGCCGTCACGGTTTCCGTTCGGGTTTTTGTGGCGGATGAAATGGGCGTTTTCTTTGACCGAAGATGTATCAGGTATACATCGAGGACAAAAAAACGTCAATATCTCCGTCACAGAAATCCGAATTATTCGGGAATGCCGTAGTGTTCGATTACATAGTCCATATCCTTGTCGCCTCTGCCCGAGAGGTTGATGAGGATTGAACCCTTATCCATTGTTTTTGCAAGCTTCATACCGAAAGCAACTGCGTGCGAGCTTTCGATTGCGGGGATAATACCCTCAAGGCGTGAAAGCTTATAGAAAGCATCAATGGTTTCTTCGCCATTGATAACGTCATATTTAACTCTGCCGAGTTCCTGCAGGAATGCGTGTTCGGGACCCGATGAAGGATAATCAAGACCGCTTGCAACCGAATAAACGGGTGCAGGCTCGCCGTTTTCATCCTTGAGCATAATGCTGTTGAAGCCGTGCATAACGCCTTCTGAGCCGTATTTGAGGCTTGCGGCGTGGTCGCCGAGCTTGGGACCTCTGCCGAGAGGCTCAACGCCGTAAATATCAACGGGGTCATTGAGGAAACCTGCAAAAAGACCTGCTGCGTTTGAACCGCCGCCGACGCAGGCAACGATTGATGAGGGCAGATGACCTGTCATTTCGACGAACTGTTCTCTTGCTTCAATGCCGACTACGCTCTGGAAATCACGAACCATCATCGGGAAGGGATGAGGGCCGAGAACCGAGCCGATGCAGTAGATTGAATCCTTATATTCCTTGCTGTATGCGTCAAAAGCGGCGTCAACAGCTTCTTTGAGTGTCTGCAGACCGTGGGTTACCTCAACAACGTTTGCGCCGAGAATCTTCATTCTTGCAACGTTGGGAGCCTGCTTTTTGATATCAACAGAGCCCATATAAATATCGCATTCGAGGCCGAAGTATGCGGCGGCTGTTGCAAGAGCAACGCCGTGCTGACCTGCGCCTGTTTCAGCGATAACCTTTTTCTTGCCCATATATTTTGCAAGAAGAGCTTCACCCATGCAGTGGTTGAGCTTGTGTGCGCCCGAGTGGTTGAGGTCCTCACGCTTTGCATAAAGCTGAACCTTGCCGCCGAGTGAATCCGAAAGTCTTTCAAGGTGAGTTACGGGAGTGGGTCTGCCCTGAAATTCCTTTCTGATTCTGCGAAGCTCTGCGATGAACTTTCTGGACTGGCAGATTGAATAATATGCCTCTGTGATTTCAGCCATAGCAGCCTTGAGCTTATCATCAATATAAACTCCGCCGTATTTGCCGAAATAGCCGTTTTTATCGGGATAATTGTTAAAATATGTGTCAAAATCAACGCCGTTAAGTTTCATTGTTTTTTCCTCCGTATAAATAAAATAGTGAGATTGGTTAACGTTTTAAAGATATGAGCCAAGCCTCACCATCGTTTGGTTAACAAAATCATAAAAACACCTTCATTAAAAAATAAAAACGCCCTTGACAGCTTAATCTGCCAAGGACGAATAAAAAGCTTTATCCGTGGTGCCACCTTGATTCGCCGCCGCAGCGACGCACTTTGCGGAATACTTGCATATCCCCGGCAACTGACGTATGCCAACACGTTGCAGAATACTTTGCCGAACTTTTTTAAGTTCACATTTCACTGCACCCTCAGCGGCCCATTTGATGAACTGTTTTTCGCCCGATTCTCAGCAACACGGACTCTCTGTGGAAGCATTTTTCACCTTTACTCCCGCCTCAACGGTTTATATTATATTAGCACAGTAATATTTGCTTGTCAACAATTTTATCTTAATTTGCTGCAACCAAATATTTCTGCGGAACACTATAAAAAATAAAGAATATAATAATAGCAAACGGACAGGCGCATCTGAAATTTTTTTGCTCCCCGATTTCATTTTTGCGTTTATTTGGCGCAAAGTCTGCCCAAAATAGAAATGTAAACATCAGGGCAAAGAAAAAGGATATACCGCCTGCAACTCTTTGCCGCAAACGGAGAGTGATGATTGTGACCATTAAACGGGGAGAAATCTATTATGCCGATTTAAGTCCCGTAATCGGCTCGGAGCAAGGCGGCACAAGACCCGTGCTGATTGTTCAGAACGACGTGGGCAACAAATTCAGCCCCACGGTAATCGCCGCCGCCATAACGAGCCAGCGCTTTAAAACAAGCCTGCCGACCCACATAAGAGTCAACGCTGACGGCTGCGGACTTGCCAAAGATTCCATCGTTTTGCTTGAGCAGGTAAGAACGCTGGACAAAAAGCGATTGCGAGAAAAAATGGGCATACTTGATGACAGCGATATGCTGCGTGTTGACCGTGCGCTTTCTGTCAGCCTGGGTATTGTTGCAGAATAAACCAAGAGGGTTGCTGCTTTATTGCGGCAGCCCTCATTTTAATTGCTGCAGACTTTATTTTTATTGAAATCTGCACTGCCGTGTGTTATAATTAATCATACCTTATATACTATAGCAATTTTAGGCAAAGAAGGTTTGGTTATGAAAAAGCTGTATATCCTCACTTATGAACACGGCGGATATGTACTCTGGGGCGACAGAGTTAAACCGCGCTTAAAAAAGATTTTTGAATGGCTTGAAAAATACCCCAAGCTCAGAATAGGTCTTGACTATGAATCATTCACGTTTGATGAGTTTTCAAAATCTGACCCTGAAATTGTGGAAATGATTTCACAGCTTCTTAAAAAATACCCCGACAGAGTCGGTCTTGGCGCAACAACATACGGCCAGCCGCTTTCGCTGACCATTTCAGAGGAATCCAACGCGCGCCAGCTTATATACGCAGTCAGAACAAACAAAGAATTTTTCGGCATAACACCCAACGTTTACTCGATCTCGGAGTTTGCGCTCAACAACCAGACACCGCAGCTGATAAAGCAGTGCGGCTACGATGCGGCTATTCTGCGCTCGCACGTTATGGGCTACGGCTATCCTCGCACCTTTGACAGTGCGTGGGGCAGATGGATAGGCAAAGACGGCAGCGAAATTCCTGCAGTGCCTACATATGACAAACAGGGCAGAGGCTTTAACTGCACAACGGTTGATAACTGGATTCTTTCACGCTGGCCTGATGATACGAAGATTTCTCTTGAAGATTTTGAGGAGATGTTTGAAAAATATTCCCCTCTTCTTGCATCAAGATATGATGACCTGACACAGGAAATTGAAAAAGTCACCGCTTACGCAGAAACAAAAGAAAACGTTGAATACGTTCTTCTTGAGGATATTCCTGCTCTTTACGGTGAAGCAAAGGACGAGCTTGCAACCACCGATAACGATTTCCACGTGCAGATGCCCTGGGGTTATTGCGGCAACGAAATTTTTAACGGCGTGCGTAAAGCTGAGGTTGAAGCTGTGCAGGCAGAAAAGCTTAACGCTCTTGCAATGATGCTCGGCGCAAGCGAAGAAAGAGAAAAGCTTGATGAGGCGTGGAAATATGCCCTTGTTGCCCAGCACCACGACGTTACAATCTGCGGTCTGCTTGACCTTGCACGCAGATTCATTCCTGCATCTCTCAATACATCGGAATCAGTAAAATCCGAAGCACTCAAAGCAATCGGAGCAAAGTTTGCTTCACCCGACAAAGAGAATATTCTTGCAATAAACAACCACTCCTTTGCCATTGACGAATGGGTTGATTCTGACGGCAAAAAGCTTCACGTTATGCTTGAACCGTTCAGCGCAAAGGTTATTGAAGAAAACACAGAAAAGCACAGCTTCGTCTGGAATCCGGAAAACGGCATTCTTACAACCCCGTGCTACAGTCTGAAACTGACAAACAGCGGTATAGCTTATATTGACGAAATAAGCGGCAGAAGAATTGCCGACAACGGCGAAAACGCTCTTTTCAGCGCCTGCATCAACGATAAAGACTGCGTTTCAATCGGCGAATGGAGCGTTGAAATCAGCGATTCAAGCGCAGTTGCAGTTTATAAAGCAACAATCGGCACCGTTCCGTTCAGCCTCGAGATGCAGTTCAACGGTAACAATCCGAGAATTGACTGCAAAACAAAATTTGAAATTCACAACGAGCTTATCGGCAAGCTCGGTGAAAAAATGGGTCTTAAAAAATCGCTCACCGTTGAGGGTCATATGCACGAGAGCAAGCTTTGCCTTAACCTTAACCTGTGCCTTGACGAAAGCCGCAGAATGGTTCGTGACCTGCCCTATTCAATCTCGGATTGGAGCGGCGATATCAGAGTAACGGAAGATTACTGGTACAAAGAGGATCTTATTCTTATTGACCAAAAGGTTTCACCCGAAGAATCTTTCCGCAATTCTACACAGTTCAACGGCATTTATTGGCTTGCGATGCGTGATTGCAAAAACGGTTTTGCCGTTATGAACAGAGGCTGCATGGGCTGCGCCGTTAACGGCAACCGTCTGAGCGTTCCGCTTGTATATTCCAACTCCTATATGTGCGGCACAAAAATTCTTGACGGCGTTTACGACGACGAATTTGCCCTTTTGCCCTTCGGCGCAGAGCTGACGGATGCACAGCTGCACAAAAAGGCCGTTTCATACGCATATCAGCCTGCCGTTACAAACGTCGCAAAGGGTAACGGCAAAACAGACATGCTCGGATACGCCGACCTTAAAACAAACGGCGGCGAGGTTGTTCTCACAACCCTCTACCCCGAAAACGGCAATCTGCTTGCCCGATTCTGCAACTATTCCGACGAAGCTGCAACCGCAGAATTCACAACAGTATTCGGCAAGGTTACCGCTGAAACGGATTTGCTCGGCAACGAAACTGCCGCAGTAACCGACGGCAAGCTCTCCTTCCGCCCGTGGGAAATCAAAACAGTAAAAATAGCTCTTTAATAAATGCAAAAGCTGCCACACCGCAAAGTGTGGCAGCTTTTGTTTATGGAGGGTACAATTCGCTCATTGCACTGTTATTCGTCTTCTTCCGATTCTTCAATATAATCGGGGTTATAATCCATCAACTCAGGGATATCCTCATAAGCCGTTTCATCAAAGAACGCATTATCAATGTCGCTCAGTTCAATAACACCGATTGCTCCTTCATCCTCTTTGTCGAGGAGCTTTTTGCCCTTGGCAAGCTTGTTTTCAATATTCTTTGAGCTGCCGAGCCTGAAAACAACAAGCTCGTTGCAGATAACGTAAATATCGCCGTCATCAAAGCCGATGAGGTTAATTACAGCTCCGCTGTCTGCTGCGGCTTCATAAACGTCCCTGATGGTTTCATAGGCTTCTTCGGTTTCAGCTTCGTCGCCGAATTCAAGGAAGCTGCCCACGCTTGCTTCGTCGGGAACAAATCCTTCAATAGGGATAATTTCCTCGGGTGCAGTTGATGAAAAATCAATAACCTTGAACGATTTGTTGACTATTGCATAAGAGCCGTTTTTGCTCTCAATCGCATAAGCCTCAACGTCAGAATCCTTTTCTTTATTCATAACGTAGGCTTCATATTCCTCAAATTCAGGTATATCCTTGATGTCCGACGGTTTAAAATAAGCTTTTTTAGCTACCGTAAGATTGATTACGCCGACCTGCACGCCGTCAAGCTTATCCTGGCTTTCAATGGCGCTCTTGCCGAGCTCAATTTTTTTGGCGGCATCGGAGCTGTCACCAAGGCGCATAACAATACGCTCTTGATATATAAGATAAACATTGCTTCTCGACCTTACGCTTACAAGGTTGACGTCTTCAAGCTTTTCTTCTGCAATGGCAGCAGAAATGTTTTTTATCAGGGCAAGGGTTGCGTCGGTTTTTTCGCCGCCATCAACAAAGCTCAGAGTTTTGCCCGGCTCTGCCGTTTTTGGCGTTGCACCGATAACGGGCACAACGTTTTCGGGGATAACACCTGAAATTTCAAGCACCTTGAAATCACGGTTGGTTATTGCATACAGCCCCTCTGATTTTTCAATGGCATATGCTTTATCCGTTGATTCAAGCCTGATTATGATTTTGTTCGGCAGCTTTCTTGTGATTTTAACGTTATTGGTATAGGGCAGCTTTGTTTCAATGCCGACCTTTGCTTCGTCAAGGTCTGCAAAAAACAGGCTTTTTCCCTCCTGTATTCCGCTCGCCGCAACAATTTCCTTATCGCTGTAGAGTGTTTCTCCCTCCACGATGAAGGAATCAACCCTGAAAACAGCAAACAAAAGCACAGGGCTCACAAGCAGGCAAAATGCCAACACGAAACCGCCGATGACTATTGCAAGCCTGAACCTTCTTTTTCTTTTAAGCTTTCTTACTCTTTCCCGGCGTTCCTCTGGCGTGAGTCTGCCGCCGTTTATATCTTCTCTGTCCATTTTCACTCCTGCCGGCTGTGAACCCTTTTGATATCCGCACCGAGTGCGGTAAACACATTCTCAAAAGCTTCGCAGCCTCTGTCTATATGATAAATATTTTCAACTACCGTCTGACCCTGCGCACCCATTGCTGCAACAGCAAGTGCGCTGCCTCCTCTTAAATCGCAAGCCGTTACTTTTGCGCCGTGAAGGCTTTTAACCCCCTCAACAACTGCAACGCAGCAATCCTCGACTCTTATATCCGCGCCCATTTTTATAAGCTCGGGCACGTGCCTGAATCTGTTTTCAAAAATTTTTTCGCTGATAACGCTTGTGCCGTTTGCTTTTGATGCAACCGCCATAAAAAGCGCCTGTGAATCTGTGGGAAAACCCGGATACGGCATAGTGCGAATACGTCTGACTCTGTGGGGTCTGCCGTAAAACTCCGCAGTCATTTCTTTGCCGCTGAAATCAACGCAGCACCCTGCCGCCTCAAAAACGGGAATAACGGGCGCAAGATGTTCTTTTTCAACCTCTTTGACGCATATTCTGCCGCCTGCGCAAGTTACCGCCGCCATAAAGGTTGAAGCAACAATTCTGTCAGGTATAATCCTGTGCTCCGCCGAGCAAAGATTGCCGCCGATAATTCGGATAACGCTCTGCCCTGCCCCGATAACGGTAACGCCGCATTTGTTGAGATAATCGGCAAGGTCTGCAATTTCAGGCTCTCTTGCAGCGTTTGTTATAACCGTTTCGCCCTTTGCGCCGATGGCGGCAAGCATAATGTTTTCCGTTGCTCCGACGCTCGGAAAATTGAGCGTTATATGTCTGCCCGTGAGTCCGTCAGGGCATCGGCAGTCAAGCAGACCGCTTTGCTCGGAAATCACCGCACCCATACTGCGCAAAGCTGAAAGATGCAGGTCGATGGGTCTTAAGCCGATTTCGCAGCCGCCGGGTGCCGTTACCGTTGCTCTGCCGAAGCGTGCAAGCAATGCTCCCAGAAAAATGATGGATGAGCGCATTTCGCGCATCATACCGTCGGGTATTTCAAAGCTGTATGCTCCCGAGGAATCAACAATAACAGTGTGCCCGTGACGCTCAACTTTACAGCCTGTGCGGCGCAGAATTTTTATTGCCGCATCAACGTCGGAAAGTTTGGGGCAATTATGTAAAACACTCACCTTCCCTGTTACCGCCGAAGCGGCAAGTATGGGCAAAATGCTGTTTTTTGAGCCTTGCAGTTTAACACTGCCGTGAAGTTCGTTACCGCCGTTTATAACAATTCGTTCCATAATTCACGCTCCCGAAAAAGAAACCTGAGCAAACACTCTGCTTCATATTATTCGGGAATGCGAAAAGGTGTGAATTATTTTATTATTTCACAAAGGCAGTCATAAATTCTTGCCGTTGCATCAACAAGAGCCATATCCTTGGCGTTTTTACCGATTTGCGCAAGCTTTTCTCTGTCTGCAAGCAAAGCATTGACCTTTTCGGTTAAGGTGTCGGGTGTCAGATTCTTTTCTTCAAGAATTTCTGCCGCACCGTTATTGACCAGAGCCATTGCGTTGTGGTACTGGTGGTTTTCGGTTACGTAGGGTGAAGGAATAAGAATCGAAGGCTTGCCGAGAGCCTGCAATTCACTCAGTGTGCTCGCACCCGAGCGACCAACAACAAGGTCAGCAGCAGGCAGACACTTGGGAATATCAATGTATTCAGTAACCCTTACGTGGGGGTTTGCTTTTAAACCAACACCTTCAGCTTCAAGCTTTTCGGTGAACCAGGCGCCGTTTTTGCCCGTTGCGTGAAGAAAAACGCAGTCATTGTCTTTATATTTATTAAGAATAAGACCGAGGACAGCATCGTTGACGGGCTTTGCGCCGAGCGAACCGCCCATTGAAAGAATAAGGGGTTTATCATCGGGAATGCCGAGCTCTGCTCTGACAAAATCTCTGTCGCCCTTAAGCAGGTCACCTCTTATAGGCAAGCCTGTTACCGTTACGGGGTTCTTGGGTTTCATATATTGCTCCGCTTTAGCGACGGTAAGCATAACCTTATCCACCTTACCCGCAAGAGCCTTGTTTGTAACGCCGGGGAAAGCGTTTTGCTCGTGAATGGCTGTTGGAATACCAAGCTTTGCCGCCATTCTTAAAACAGGGCCGCTGACATAGCCGCCGAAGCCGATAACAAGGTCGGGCTTATATTCTTTAAGTATTTTCTTTACCCGTGAAGAAGATTTCAGAAGCTTTATAATTGTGCCGATGTTGTGCTTGATTGCTTCAAGAGAAAAGCTTCTGTAAAAGCCGCTGATTTCAATGGTTTTAAGCTCATAGCCTGCTTCGGGCACAAGCTTTGCTTCCATTTTGTCTGCCGTGCCCACAAACGCAATCTGCGCAGTGGGATGTTTTTCTTTTATATAACCTGCTGTGCCGAGAGCAGGGTTGATATGGCCGCCTGTTCCGCCGGCGGCGATAAGAATTCTTTTGTTATCCAGCATTTTTCTTCGTCCTTTCTCCGTTTCGTGAAACCGCAAGAACCATACCCATTTCAAGCAGCAGCATAACAAGCGATGTGCCGCCGTAGCTGAAGAACGGAAGGCTGATGCCCGTGTTCGGAACGGTTGCCGTTACAACGGCGATATTCAGCGCTGCCTGCAAGCCAACCTGGAAGCTGATGCCCATTGCAAGCAAAGCTCCGAATTTGCTTTTTGCACGCAGACCGATAATGAATCCTCTTGCAACAAGAAGGATAAACAGTACGATTATGAGCAAAGCTCTTACAAAGCCGAGTTCTTCGCATACGATGGCAAAAACAAAGTCGTTCTGCGGCTCGGGCAGATACATATGCTTTTGCCTTGAATTGCCGAAACCGAGACCGAAAAGTCCGCCCGAACCGATGGCATAAAGTGACTGCAAACTCTGCCAGCCTGAGCCTCTTGCCTCTGCAGTTGTGAGCTCCTCTCCTGTGAGAAGCTTAAGCCAGATTCTGATTCTTTCGCTGGCGTATCCCTCAAGGAATTTATCGGCATTCAAAACAAAAATCACTGCCGCCACAACAACAACTCCGCCCGCTATGGCGAACCATTGCCATTTTATGCCGCCAAAAAACATCATTGCCGCACCGATGCCGAGAATAAGGAGCGTGCCCGAAACGTGATTTTCAAGGTAAACAAGCGCACATACAATAAGAATGATTATCATATAAGGGAAAAGCATCCAGTACTTTTTCTCAACAAGCTTGTGATATTTTTCCATGCTGAAAGCAAGATACATTATCAGCGCCAGCTTTGCAATTTCAGACGGCTGGAATGAACCGATTCCGGGCAGATACATCCAGCGTTTGAATTCCTCTTTACCCGGCACTTCATACGGATTAATAAGAACGTAAGCAAGCAGCAGCAACGCAATAAGCATCACAAGGCCCGAAACATCTCTGAAAATGTCGGGGTTTATGAAGGAGACTGCAAGCATCAGCACAATGCCGAGAATGGCAAAAGTAAGTTGATTCTTTATATAATAGTAAGGGTCAAAAGCCGCGCTTTTATCATACCAGGCATAAACGTAGCTTGCAGAAAACATCATAACAAGCCCGATGGTGAGCAGGGCAATAACAAGCGCAAGGAAGGTTATATCAAACGGAGCCGTATTGAAACAGTCCCTGAGGCTTTTTTTACGGCTGACAAGGTCTTTGGCTGTATAATAAAAACCGCCGTGATGTTTCAAAAAAGTTTTAAACAAAGCCGCCGTTCTCCTTTCTTGTTAGTTTATTTATCAGCCGAAATATCCTCCGTATTTCATCAGCGCATATGCCGCCGCACCGCCGAGGATATTTACGGCACAGAAAACTGCAACGATTTTCTTCTCGCTCCAGCCGCACATTTCAAAATGATGGTGGATGGGTGCCATTTTAAAGATTCTTTTGCCGCCGCTTATCCTGTAATAAACAATCTGCAAAACGTCTGATGCACCTTCAATGACAAACACCAGACCTGCAGGCAACAGAATCAAGGGGCAATTCAAACCGTAAGCAAGCGCAACAAGCATTCCGCCCAAATAGAGCGAGCCTGTGTCACCCATAAAAACTTTTGCAGGGTTTTTATTCCACAAAAAGAAGCCGAGGCACGCACCTGCAAGCGCACTTGCCGCCATTGAAAAGCCGAAAAAGCCTTTGAGCGCCGCAACAACTCCGAGAGTAACC
Source organism: Acutalibacteraceae bacterium (assembly GCA_045536245.1). Classification (GTDB taxonomy): domain Bacteria; phylum Bacillota; class Clostridia; order Oscillospirales; family Acutalibacteraceae; genus CAG-177. Next base: position 28,863 of record JAZSNE010000056.1, read on the forward strand.
GAAGCAGTGAGCGTAACACTTGAACAAAGGCCGTCAATACCGTCTGTAAAATTAACGGCATTGACCGTCGCATAAATAATAACCAAGCCAAAAAACCAATAGTACAGGTTCATATGCACCGTTCCGACAAACGGAATATACATATATGTCAAGCCGCCCATACCCTTGCTGATACTTAACAGATAAACAAATGCAACCGCAAGCTGGGCAACGGTTTTTTGCTTTATCGTCAAGCCGAGATTTCTGTGCATAACCGCCTTGATATAATCGTCAGCAAAACCGATAAGCGCAAAGCTGAGCGCCATAATCAGACCGCTCCAGAACTTTGTGTATTGCTCCGTAACAACCATACTGCCCGAAGCAACAATATCACCGCCCATTATTTTATCGGTCACAACGGTAACAACAAGAGCCGAAACAACACCGAGTATCATCATCAGACCGCCCATTGTGGGTGTGCCCTGTTTTGATTTATGCCACTTGGGTCCGATATCAAGAATGGTCTGCCCGAATTTGAGCTTTCGCAGCCACGGCACCATTGCAAAGCCTGCAACGCCCGTTACGGCAAGACCGATAACGCCTGCCATTATGACAGCCGCAATTGATTTCATAAATCAATCAACACCTTCAAGAGAGGAATATATTGAAAAAATAACGTCCTCAAGCTTCATACCTCTGCTTGCTTTGAAAAGAATTGCATCGCCCTGCTCAAGCATTGCAGTAAGCTCTGCAGAAAGCTGCTGTTTTTCGCTGAAACTTTTAACAAGAGCAACTCCGCCCTGTGCCGCTTTTGCGGTTTCAACGGAGCGTTCACCGTAGGTGAAAAGTACGTCAATTTTGTTTTCAACAGCTTTTTCGCCTACAAGCGCATGAGCCTGCGCACTGTAAGAGCCGAGCTCCAGCATATCGCCGATAACGGCGATTTTTCTTTTGGCATTCATACCGCCAAGCACCGCAAGAGCCGCCGCCTGCGAATCGGGGCTGGCGTTATAGCAATCCTCAATAAAAGTTATGCCGCATTTTTTAACAATCTTCTGGCGCATACCTGCAGGCACATATTTTTTGAGAGCTTCAAAAGCATCCTGTGCCGATATGCCGAAAAAGCTGCCTGCCGCCGTTGCGGCAAGAGCGTTATAAACGTTATGCCTGCCGGGGAAAGGAAGCTCAACGCCGATTTTGCCTTCTGCACAAACAGCATCAAAAGCAAGCTCCGTTTCACCGATTTTTATATTTTCTGCAATAAATGCAGCATCTTTATTATCAACGCCGTAACGTGTTATGGGGTGGTCGGAAAGGCTTACGGTTGACAGCATATCGTCATCGCCGTTAAGAATAACGGGAGCGCCGCTTTTCATTCCCTGCAGAATTTCAAGCTTTGCCTTGAGAATGCCTTCTCTTGAGCCGAGCTTTTCGATATGAGAAACACCGATATTGCTGATAACCGCAACGTCGGGTCTGACAGCGGCGGTCATTCTTGCAATTTCTTCAAAGCCGCTCATTCCCATTTCGATAACAGCGGCTTCGTGACTTTCATCAAGCCTGAAAAGTGTGAGCGGCACGCCGATCTCGTTGTTGAGGTTGCCCTCGTTTTTGAGCGTATTATATTTCACGCTCATAACAGCGTGAACCATTTCTTTTGTTGTGGTTTTGCCCACGCTGCCCGTGATACCGATAACGGGAATATTGAAAAGACTTCTGTAATAGCCTGCAAGGTCAAGAAGTGCCTGCCTTGTGCTCTCAACAAGAATCTGATTTTTGCCAAGACCGCAGTCTTTTTCGCAAATAACCGCCTGCGCACCGAGCTCAATTGCCTTTTGTGCAAATTCGTGACCGTCAAAGTTTTCACCTTTTATGGCAATAAACAGGCAGCCCTTCTCGATTTTTCGTGTATCCGTGCAAACGCAGGTAAAGCTGCCGCAAAGCTCGCTTTCACTTTTAACCGCCTTTGCCGCTTCTTTGAACGTTAAAGCCTTCATCAGCCAACCTCCGATGTGCCGCAAAGGATTTCGGCAACAACTTCTCTTTCATCAAAATGAATTTTACCGCTTGCAAGAATCTGATAAGTTTCCTGCCCCTTGCCTGCAAGCACAACCATATCCCCTTCATTTGCCATTGAAAGTGCCTTTGCAATGGCTTTTTTGCGGTCCGGTTCAACCACGATTTTTGAGATATGCTTTTTAACGCCGTCTGTGATATCTGCAATAATCGCATCGGGTTCTTCGCTTCTGGGGTTATCCGACGTTATAACCGCAACGTCTGAAAGATGAGCGGCAATTTCACCCATAATCGGGCGTTTTGTTTTATCTCTGTCACCGCCGCAGCCGAAAACGGTTATAACCTTGCCCTCGGTGATTTCTCTGACACAGTTGAGAACGTTTTCAAGTCCGTCGGGAGTGTGTGCATAGTCAATAAGAACGGTGTAAGGCGTTTGGGTGGGAACAACTTCCATTCTGCCGGGCACCCCCACACACTGCGCAAGACCGTCAAGCACCGCCCTGAAATCCATACCCATTTCAACAAGGCACACGGCAGCACCCATTGAGTTATAAACAGAGAATTTGCCCGGCACGGCAAACTTTACTCTGCCGATATTTGAATTGCTCACAAGCTCATATTTAACTCCTGACGAAGCGATTCTGATATTTTTCGCAGAATAATCGCAGTTATCGTTGTTGACGGAAAAAGTGATATTTCTGCAAGATGTGTCTGAAAGCATATATTCAGCCGCTTCGTCATCAATGTTGATAACGGCAAGGTCAGAATTTTCAAAAAGCATATGCTTTGCCGCTTTGTAATTATCAAACGAACCGTGGTAATCAAGATGATCCTGTGTGAGGTTTGTGAAGATTGAAGCTTCAAAATGAACGCCTTCAACCCTTCTCTGGTCAAGAGCCTGTGACGAAACCTCCATTGTGCAGAACTCGCAGCCGCAGTCTGCCATTTCTTTGAACAGAGCAAAGAGGTCGTAGCAATCGGGAGTTGTGAGAACAGCAGGATATTCTTTATCGCCGACAATATTCTTAACCGTGCCGATAAGACCTGTTTTATATCCCATCGAATCAAGAACGGATTTGATGATAAAGCACGACGTGGTTTTGCCGTTTGTGCCCGTTACGCCGATTATGCGAAGCTTTCTTTCGGGATGGCCGAAGAACGCTGCACTCAGGCGAGCATATGCCGCCCTTGTGTTTTCAACAAGAATCTGTTCCTTAAGACCCATATCCTTCTGAACAACAACGGCAACGGCACCGTTCTCAAGAGCTTCCGCAGCTTTTGTGTGGCCGTCAAAACGTTTGCCCTCAATGCAAACAAAAACGCAGCCCTCGGCAACCTTTGCCGAGTTATCGGTTATAAACAAAACTTCTCTGTCCTGTGCTCCGCAAGCAACACCCAAATCCTGCAATAATGCGGAAAGTTTCATTTTTATCTGACCTCCTGAGTATCACGGCGAAGCCGGTTCGCTAAGCGAAATCGCTTACTCCCGTGTTAGACTTAAAGTAAACCGTTATGGTAGAACCGTATTCAACGGTTTCACCCGGAGCTATGCTTTGCGAATAAGAGATAATTTCGCCCTCATTCAGAGCATTGCCCGAAATTTTGATATTCAAACCTGCCGAGAGGGCATATTTATTAGCCATCGACAGCGTCATCTGCGTTAAATCGGGGACTTCAACGGTGAGCCGTTCAAAGTCATTATCCGTATAAAGAACGATTACGCCGTTTTGAGGAACAGGCTGATTATAGGCAGGCATCTGACCGATAACCTTTTCGCCCTCGCCGACAACCTTGACCTCAAAATCTTTATCTTTAAGGAGTGAAACTGCGTTCTCCGTCTGCTTGCCGACAAGGCTGGGAGTCAGAGTGTCAAGCTTTTCAAGCTCCTTATCGTTATATTGCCTTTCAACGCCCATATATTCAAGCGTTTTTTCAACAACCTGAGCAGCAACGGGAGTACAAATCTGACCGCCGTTGATTTGACCCACAGGTTCATCAACAAGAATAAGAACAGCAATTTCCGGGTCATTTGCCGGTGCAAAGCAGCCGAATGAAGCAACGTATTCGCCCTTTTTGCCAAGCTTCTGCGACGTACCTGTTTTACCGGCTACCCTGTAACCTGCAACGTAGGCATTCTTACCTGTGCCGCTTGCAACAACGCCTTCCATCATATCGGCAACCTCTGCGGCAGTTTCTTCCGAAATGACCTGACGCCTGATATTCGGCTGAGTTTCGCTGATAACGTTACCGTTTGCATCAATCTGGCGTGCAACGACGTAAGGCGTCATAAGATATCCGCCGTTTGCAACCGCACTGATTGCAGTCACCATTTGAATCGGAGTAACCTGGAATGACTGGCCGAACGAAGAGCTCGAAAGCTCAACAAGACCCATTCTGTCATAATCGTGATAGTTAACGCCTGCAACGGGAGTAGGCTCTGCAGGCAGGTCGATACCGGTTTTTTCGGTGAAGCCGAAGGCCTCAAAATACTCAAAGAATTTTTCTTTGCCGAGAGCCTGACCTGCGGTGATGAATAACGGGTTGCAGGAATTCATAAGTCCGTGTTTGAGATCCTGTGTTCCGTGGCCGTCACGGTCATGGCATTTGATTGTTCTGTCAGCAACCTGAATTTTTCCTGTGCAGGTATATGAAAAATCATCATCGAGAACGTTTTCTTCAACAGCTGCAGCTGCAGTAACGATTTTGAAAACCGAACCGGGCTCATAGCTGTCGCTGACAATAAAGTTTCTCCACTTTGAATAGAGAAGATCATTGCGTGCCTTGTTTCTTTCTTCTTCGTCAGGATACTCTTTAAAAAGAGCTTCTTCCTCCTCATCTGTGAGCGACTGCGGAGTGTTCAGGTCAAAATTGCCCATGCTTGCCATTGCAAGAATAGCACCAGTATCAACGTCCATAACCACGCCGTATGCACCCACGCCCTGTGAATCCACGTAAACCTGTTCAAGGCTGTCCTCAAGGTAACGCTGAATAACCTCATCAATCGTCAGCACAATGCTCGTGCCCTGAACAGGGTCATAGACCGTTTCATATTCACGGCTCATAACGTCGCTCTTGCCGTTTTGCGCAGTGATTATTCTGCCGGGAGTGCCCGTAAGTATTGTGTCATATTTAAGCTCAACGCCGAGTCTGCCGATATCGTCTGTGCCTGTGAAGCCTATAACGTTAGCCGCCAGAGTTCCGTGGGGATAATAACGCTTTACGTCGGGGTCAATGCCGAGAGCCGAGCTGTAATAAATCTTTTTCTCTGTTGTTACAAGCTCGCCCTTTTTATTTTCAGACGTAACGCTGTATGAATAATACTGCGACAAAAATTCCGATACACGCTCTTTTTCCTCAAACTCAACCTGACGCTTGACAACAAGATAAGCATATTTGCTTCTGTCCGCTTTCTCTTTGATATCATCAAAATCAACGCCGATTATCGCCGAAAGCTTGCGGCAAAGATCATTTTTGAAATCTTCGTTTTCAATTTCACTCGGCTTGATATAAACCTTCCACACCGACGCACTCTTGGCAAGCACCGTTCCGTTTGCGTCATAGATTATTCCTCTTTCAGCCGATATTTCGGTATCGTGAAGCTGGTTTTTTTCAGCCTGTTTTTTATACTGCTCGCTGTCAATAAGCTGAATTCGCGCAAGGTTAACGGCAGTTGAGCCAAAAACTATTGCCACAAGCAAAGAAAACACAACGAAAGCTCTTATAAACAGTTTTCTTCTCGGTGACATTTTTGCCAAGTCTTTTCTCCCCTTTTTCTGCCGACAAAACACGGCATTATTATATATATTTATTATTTATAATATAAAAAAATACAAATTGCCGTCTCATAAAACGCACAGAAAAAAACCGCTTCTGCAGCAAAATTGCTGCAAAAAGATTTCTTAATCCGCCGCTTCGAGACAGCCTGTTTTTTAATTATCTATATGCTTTTTCGGCTATTGCATATGCTAATTAAAGCAGACAAAAATCAATTGTCTTTGTCTGCTTTAATTACATCTTCAAAGAGCTCACCGTCTGCCATAACCACTTTGTCGCCATCCCTGTTTTCAAAGTAGTGGATCTGGTAACGCTCAACTTTTTGCATACCTAAAACCGAAACTGCATATTCATCAACCTTTTCTCTTGAAACTGATGAATTAAGCTGCATAACAAGCCTTGTATTTTCACTTTCGGCATCCTTTATGTTACTTGCAATCTGAACAGCCTCTTTTTCAAGGCCTGCAAGTGTTATTCTTGAAAAAAGCACTGCGCCAAACAGCACAAGAAGCGTGACTGCAACAACAAAAATCTTGAGAGTATGTATGGCAGACGCTATTGATTCTTTGCGAAGCTGCTCCGCCGTTTTTGGTGTTTTGACAAGACGGGGCTTTCGAGACGGCTGCTGTGTTTCCGTCTGCACGTCGGGTTTGTAAGCAGGCACAGCAAAAAGCGAAAGGTCATATGCCTCGCTGCGGTTATAATCCGCCATAAATATCTCTCCTTTCTTTAAAACTTTAATATATGAGCAAAAATGTCAGAACTATCCGACTGTAAAAAATCAAAGCTTGACCGCTGTGCGCAGCCTTGCGCTGCGGCTTCTGGGGTTTTCTTTAACCTCTGCATCGCTTGGTGCAACTGCCTTGAGCACTTTTGCTTTTGGTGTGTTTCCGCAAACGCAAACAGGAAAATTTCTCGGGCAAGTGCAGCCCTTTGAAAGAGGTGCAAACGCCTGCTTTATTATTCTGTCTTCAAGCGAGTGGAATGTGATTATGCTCACTCTGCCGCCGCTTTTAAGGCATTCAAACATACTCTGCGCCGCATCGCCGAGACCGTCAAGCTCACCGTTTATGTAAATTCTGATTGCCTGAAAAGTTCTTCTTGCAGGATGCCCGTCACGCTTTGCAGCAGCAGGCATTGCAGATTTGATTATTTCTGAAAGCTCAAGCGTTGTTTCAATCGGTGAAACCTCTCTCGCCTTAACTATCGCCCTTGAAATTGACGGCGCAAATTTCTCTTCACCGTATTCAAAGATGATTTTTTGAAGCTCGCTTTGACTGAGCGTGTTAACAGCCTGCGCTGCGCTCATTCCTTCAAGGCTCATTCGCATATCAAGCGGAGCATCGTTATGAAACGAAAAGCCTCTTGAAGGCTCGTCAAGCTGGTGAGAGCTTACACCGAGGTCAGCAAGAACGCCGTCAACGGCATCTATACCAAGGTTATCAAGTATATTCCTTATATTAAAAAAGTTATCGTGAACAAGTGTTACACAATCGAATTTACCGAGTCGCTCTTTGAGGGTTTCGATTGCTTCGGGGTCTCTGTCAACCGCTATCAGCCTGCCGCTTGTCAGCCGCTCGGCAATTGCCGTTGAATGACCGCCGCCGCCGGAAGTGCAGTCAACGTAAATCCCGTCAGGCTTAATTTCGAGAGAATCTATCGTTTCATTGAATAAAACGGGAATATGGTGAAATTCCGCTGTTTTGTTATCGCTCATCAGGGCCTCCCTGTTGTGCTGTAGCTGATATCGCTGAAATCAAAATCGTCGTCGTTTTCAGCCTCTGCGTTCCATGCCGCCCAGTTATCAGGTGTCCAGAGCTCAACTCTGTTCATTGCGCCGACTGCGAGAACTTCGTCCTCAAGGTTTGCGTATGCTTTATAATCATCCTTGATTGAAATTCGGCCGGATTTATCAACCGTTACCTTTTCAACTCTGTCTGCAAGTCTGCGCTGAGCAGCCGCCTGTTTTTCACCGGTGAAAGCAGAAATCACGCCGTAGCTGAAATTCGACCATTCTTCTTCAGAAAAAAGAATCAGGCAAGGCTCTTTGTGAATAGATTTCATAACAATGATGGTTTCGCCAAGTTCTTTTCTGAATGACGGAGGAATAGCCATTCTGTTGACCTGGTCAAATTTTCTTATTTCTTTGCCGGCTAAAAGTAAAGACAGAACAATTCCTCCTCTCCAAAAAATCCCCAAAAGTCCCCTATAGCCACCTTTAGTACCCTAATTATATATTAGTCTTTCGAGAAATACAAGTACTTTTTTCAAAAAAATTGCATAAATTATAAAGTTTTTTTATTTTAATTCAGCAAAATATGCTCAAATTCGGCTTTTAAACCGAAATAGCTTTCAGGCCGTCAGAATCAGCATATCTTCCGGGCTAATATCCGGCTGCAAGGCGCAGTTTATCGCAAGCGCCGTCAGCTTTGCTGCACGTTCAACCATCATATCAACCTCTCTCGGAGTAACCATCATCCTCTCTGCATTTTCAGGCAAATCAGGTCTGTCCGCACCGGAGTAATCAGCAACCAGCGTTGCAGCATCAACAACCGTCGGCACACCGATTGCAACAACAGGTACTCCGAGGGTTTTTTCGCTGATCTCCTGCCGTGAGTTGCCGACCCCTGACCCCGGCACGATCCCCGTTGAACAGAGCTGAACGGTGTTTCCCAGACGTGAAACGCTCCTTGCCGCAAGAGCATCAACAGTCACCACTGCATCGGGTTTAAGCGTTGCCGCTATGCCTTTGAGAAACTCAAGAGCCTCCGCACCCGTGTCACCGGTTACACCGGTTGAAAATGAGCTGACGGTGCGAAGCCCCGTCAGCCCGGTCTGCTCCAATAGCTCCCCCGTTATGTGACGTGTCGCAAAAATCATTGATGCACATTTCGGCCCGAATGCATCGGGAGTAATCTTCATATTTCCTAACCCGGCAACAAGCACACTGCCGCTTTCAGGCAAAAGGCGTTTTATCTCTCTTGTGAGGGCATCAAGGCTGTCATCAATAAACTGCGCGTGCTTTGCAAACGGTGCAACCTCAACCGTAACGTATACCCCTTTGGGCTTACCGATAGCTTCTTCGCCCCTTTCATCGAGCACGTTAATCCTGCTCACCTTTGCCTTTTGCGCCCTGAAAGACTCAATTTCAACGCCGTCTATTTCTGTTTTGCCTAAAAATTCGCATCTTTCGAGGGCTAAATCTGTTCTGAAATCCATATTTTAAATTACCTCTTGATTTTTTAAAGAATATTTTGTATTATTAATTGAAATTATTTTAATATTTTTCAAAAATTCCTTGCAATTGTTGAAAAAATGTGTTATCATAATCACCTGTATGAAGAAGGAGGTGCCGAAATGCCTAATATTAAATCAGCAAAAAAGAGAGTTATCGTTAATAAGACAAGAGCTGCAAGAAACAAGTCTCGCAACACTGCTCTTAAGACAGCTATCAAAAAGGCTCATGCAGCCGTTGAAGCTAACGCTCCCGAAAAGGAAGCTATTGTAAGAGAGGCTATCAAGAAGGTTGACCAGGCTGCTGCTAAGGGTCTTATCCATAAGAACAACGCAGCTCACAAAAAGTCAGCTCTCGCTCAGCTCATCAAATAATTTGAGCTAAAGTTTTTTTAGCAAATCAACCGCAGTTATTTATAGCTGCGGTTTTGCTTTTTTCACAAGATATTGTTTTTTTATCAAATAAGTCAACAACCTGTTGACATTTACTTTTCTGTATTGTATAATTATTTCATATTAATATAATGGAGGTCAAAGAAATGAAAAAGGCTCTTAAAGTTATCGGCATTATCCTTGCTGTTGCAGGCGTAATCGCAGGCGTTTATTTTGCTGTTAAAAAGTATCTCGAAAAGAAAAACGCCGTTGCTGACAACGAAGAAAACTACGTTTCCTGCTCCTGCTGCGAAGCTGAAGCTGCTGCAGTTGCTCAGCCCCAATAATTTAATCAAACTTAAACAAAGTGGCTTGCATTGGTTTTTGACCTTGCAAGCTATTTTAATGTTCAAACAGCAATAAGTCTTAAATTTTTAAGATTTTCTTAAATTAAGGCAAAGCTTATTGACAAAGCGGCTGTTTGATGTATCATTTTATTAGTCGGTTATTTTTCTTTGGAGTTAGTAACAAGAGATGCTATGATTCCGCAGATAATCGCAGCAGTTACTCCGCCTGACGCAGCAGTAAACGGCCCTGTCAGTATTCCGCGCACGCCCTGCTCGGCTATAGCTTCTTTTGTCCCTTTCGCAAGAGCATAGCCAAAGCCCGTCAGCGGCACGCTTGCCCCCGCTCCTGCAAAACGCACAAGCGGCTCATAGAGTCCGACTGCGCCAAGCACAACACCGATAACCACAAACGCCACAAGAATTTTGGCAGGTGTGAGCTTTGTCAGGTCAATCAGCAACTGCCCTGCAAGGCAAATTAATCCGCCAACAGCAAAAGCTTTTATTAATTCAGTAATAATTCCCATGGCAACCACCCTTTTTGTTTTTATTATTGCGCGAAATATTTTTGGTATTCAGTGCAAAAAATAAAAAAACTATTGACAAAAGGCACACAAATCAATAATATTTATATTGTGGTTCCAGGGGGAACAATAAATTCAAAAGGAGTATTAAAATGGTATTTGAAAAAATCAAAAAAATCATCAGCGAACAGCTTGAAGTTGACCAGAACATCGTAACGGAAAACGCATCAATCACCGGCGACCTTGGCGCAGACAGCCTTGACCTTGTTGACCTTGCTATGTCAATTGAAGATGAATTTGATATTGAGCTCTCTGATGACGCACTTGACAAAATCAAGACAGTCAGCGATCTCGTTGCTTATATTGAAGACAGAACTTAATCAATCTGTATCAGGCACCGCTAACTGCGGTGCTTTTTATTTTGACACAAGGTTTTTAATATGATATACTTTAATTAAGAACTATTCTTTGTAAGGAGACAAAATATGATTATTAAAAATGCCACGGTTTACGGCGCAGATTTTGAACCTGCCAAAACCGATATAACCATTGAGGGCGAAATTATAACATCGCTTGCCCCAAGCAACTGTGAGGGCATTGATTTCAGCGGTTGCGCCGTTTTACCGGGTTTTATTGATATACACATTCACGGCTGCAATATGGCGGACACAACAGACGGCAACGCCGATTCTGTTGCAAAAATGAGCAAATGGCTCGCCACAAAGGGCGTTACCTCATTCTGCCCCACAACAATGACTCTTCCTGAAGCTTTCCTTGAGGAATGCTTTAATTACGCAGCAGCTGCAATGGGCAAAGAAGAAGGCGCATATATACACGGTATCAATATGGAAGGACCGTTTATCTCTCACGCCAAAAAAGGTGCACAGGCAGGCGAACACATTGTCGCTCCGGACATTGAAATGTTGAAGAAGCTCAACTCAATTTGCCCAGTCAAGCTTGTAGACGTTGCGCCCGAGGTTGAAGGAGCGATTAACTTTATCAAAAAAGCCAAAGAAATCTGCACTGTTTCGCTTGCTCACACTGCGGGAGATTATGCAACAGGCATCAAAGCAATTCAAAACGGGGCAAGCCACGCAACTCACCTTTATAATGCAATGAACTGCCTGACATCAAGAGAGGCCGGAATGGTTGGTGCCGTTATGGACAGCGACGGCGTTATGGCTGAGCTGATTTGCGACGGTGTGCACATCTGCCCTGCAACGTTGCGCATTACTTTTGCAGTGCTCGGCGAAAACAGAACAGTTGTTATCAGCGATGCGCTGATGGCGGCAGGAATGCCAGACGGCGAATATATGCTCGGCGGACAAAAGGTTTACAAAAAGAGCGATGCACGCCTTGCAGACGGAACACTCGCCGGTAGTGTTACAAATCTTTTTGATGAATTCCACAATTTGCTTGGTTTCGGAATACCGCTGAAACAGGCTCTCAAATCGGTTTCAATCAATCCTGCAAAGGCAATCGGAGTTGATAAAACAACAGGCAGCATAGAAGAAAATAAATTTGCCGATTTGATAATCACAAGCGAAGATTTCAAGGAAATTAAAGCTGTTTTTGTAAAAGGACAACGGATTGTATAATTAAAACTGAAATTTTACTTGCAGTAAAAAAAGCACCCTCAAAAAAGGGTGCTTTTTTCGCTTTGTATATATGCGTAAGGCTTAAAAGCTTTACAAAACAGACTTGTAAAGTGATTAACTTGCCAATGTGGAAAACCCCGTGGAAAATGTGGAAAAGTTCGAGCTATTATGCCGTATTGGAAATATCGGCGTAAAGTTTTCCACTTTACAAGCTTTTGAAGAACAAAATTCGATGAAAAATATGCTGTATATACGGAGAAAAACGTGAATAACTCTATGCAAGAATTGCATTTCAGACTTTCATTTGATGAATCAGGCTGTAAAACTGATTATACAAATTGTATTACTTCTGCCAATCAAATATGTTGCTGATAAATTCTAATAACGAATTATAAATTTGATTTACCATATATATTGCCCTGCAGTTAAGACTTGTTAAGCATTCGTCAAGCCTGCGCTGAATGCGTTGAAATAAGATATTTTTATCAACTAAATCTGGATCTAATTAATAAAAATGAAAACCCCCGCTGCATTTCTGCAACGGGGGCATAATTCATTTTGGGGATACCGTTTCAGGGTTGTAACTGATTATTCAGCAATTGTCTGAGCTGAGGGACCGTGAGTGCCCTGAGTGATGGGATCGATTTCGGTATCAATATTGTAGTTATAGTGGTTTTCGATGATTGCGGAGTCTTCAGCGTCAACTACACCGTTGTGGTTAACGTCACCGGCTTCGAATCTTATAGCACCCATACCACCGGCTGAGGGTTCTGCAGCGTTGTTTGCGCCCTTAAGGATATAGAGGTCGATAGCGGTTCTGTCTGTACCGTCGATACGTGTATCGCCGTTGATATCACCGTAAAGAACTGCATAGAATCTGAACTTTTCAAGGTTACCAACTGTGCCCTTGAAGAATGCGCCTGTACCCTTACCCTTACCGGAGTCTTCAACTGTTACGTTGTTACCTGCACCGGGGTCAATTCTCATACCGATAACGTCGATGAGGTCAAGCGAAATGCCTTCACCTTCGGTAAGACCGAAGATATGACCCTGTGTACGGGCTGCGCCGTCAGCTGATGTCTTTTCTGTGAGAATGCCTTCAACTACGGGAACAATCTTGGGAACTGAGTTATAAACAAGGTTGTTGATTGCTGTGAGAAGTGCTGCTGCTGCTGCGTCAACTTCCTGCTGTCTTTCGCAGTCGATAGTCTTATCAGCATAAACGTTGTTAGCTGCAGCAAGTTCTGTTGAAAGGTTTGCAAGTGAACCGGCTTCATAACCGAGCTCGTCATCATTCTTGTTAGGATCATCAATGACACCCTGAGCAAAGTTGATGTATTCCTCAAGCTGTGTCCAGTCAGCGTCGCCTGTGTATTCAACAAGTGCGTTGAATGTTGCAAGAACTTCCTTGAATGCAAGTGTTACCATTGACTGGGTAAGACCTGTAGTAGTTACAGCACCTGTGGATGCCTTATTGAGGCAGTCAGCATAGTCATATGCCTTGCGGAATGCATCATAGGATGACTGGGTGTAAACCTTTGTGTAGTAGTAAGAACCATCATCCTTAACACCTGTAATCTTGTAGTTTCTGATCTTTGATTCGGTGTTCTTATAAGCGTTCTTAAAGTCTGCATGGTTAAGAACCCACTTGAGCATTGTTGTGTCAATCTGGTTGTTTGTTCTTGCTGATGCAGCTGCTTCAGCGCAGTCAGAAATATAGTCGAACTTGTTATAGAGTGACTTTCTGTTGTGATACATTGTCTCCATATATTCAACGTATGACTTATACATCTGGTTATCAACATCTTCAGCGTATGTTGTATCATCCTTCATTACGAGGGCAAGAGGCGGATTTGAGTCAACACCGCAGCCAACAGTGTAGGAGCCGTCAATTGTTCTGAATACGGGTCTTGAAATCTGATATGTGCCTGCTGCACGGTCATAAGTGAACGTATAGTGGATACCGTTACAGATGTTTGTGATCTGACCAAGCTGAGTTTCTGAAAGGCCATCCCACTGGATTGAGCCTTCTTCATAATGACCTTCAGAGTCGATTGTGCAGTCGAAAGATCTGTTGCCGATTGCAAGTCTAACGATATCTTCAGCTTCGTTATCGCTAATTACAATGTTCTTTTCGGGATCCTCACCAAGTGAAAGAGCCATATTGAGCTGTTCAAAGTTGGATCTGTTGTAATCAACAGGATAGAGCTTTGCGTAATTATCAATCGTCTGGTCAAGGTAGGTGTATTCATTATAAGTTGAGCTATCAGCAACATAATAAGGAAGCATTACTGTGGGGATTGAAGGCATATCATCAAGCAGGCCTGCTGAATAAAGTCTTGTCTGGATGAAGTAATTCTGCCATTCTGCATAAGCATCGCCAAGAGTGTTTTCAGCAAATGATCTGTATTCAGAAGCGAAATCTTCAGCCTTGTTAAGAGCCTGCTTAAGGTTATGGTAAAGATAGGGAGTTGTCTTCCAGTCTTCAACCGCATAGAATCTGTATTCGCCGTTTGTATACCAGGATGAGTTGTCAATTACGTTGGGCGTATCTTCATACTGAACCCAAGGTCTGTCTGCCTGTCTGGGAGTCATCTTGGAATAAGCGAAGTTTGAGAAGGTTGAATAGCTGCTATCCACGCCGTCATAGGTTTCTTCAACAGGTGTTTCGTCAGCACTTTCATAGAATGTGTTCATCGTGTAAACGGTGTAAACGCTGATTTCATTGCCTTCTGCATCGAAGGTACCTGTGCCTTCTTCTTTGATGTACTGAAGCTTTTCATTTGTGATTGCTGCTTCAGCTTCTTCAGATGTGGGATAAGTTATACCTCTGACTGCGTTAACGTCAGCTCTGAAGGTGTCAATATAGAGCTCAAGAGTTTCAATGCCGTAAACCGACATATCTGTGCCGAGCCAGTTATTGTCAACAACACCGCCGGCGCCGTCGAATTCCTTATCATAGGGCTTATCGTAAGTACCGCCCATTACGAGAGGAAGAATTGTTGTGAGAAGCTCTGTCTTATATGTGTCAAGACCGATGAGGAGCTGTTTGACGAGGGTGGGAAGTGAGCCGTTATCGGGATCACCCTTGCCGCCAAGAAGAGCATCAAGCGAAGTGATACTTGTGTTGTTAACAAATACGTTTGCAACGCCGTTTGCATTTGCGCCTGTACGTGCTTCTGTTGCGGGAAGAAGCAGGGGAGTGCCGTTGAATACAAGACCGAGAACACGGTCAACGATTCTGAGGATGACTGTAAGAACGGGCTGGTGAAGCTCAGCAGACTCGTCTGTGTTTGCTGAGAAGATTGAAAGAATACCCTGAAGGTCGAAATGGAGAAGGTTATTCAGGAGCCAGCCGTTGAAGAGATCAAATGTTGAATTGATATCTGCGGGAAGCCATGAAGCAGGGATAAGCTTGAGGAGGCTGTTATCAATGAATGTGTAGATAGCATCCCAGTTTGCGTCAACCTTAACGGTTCTTGTAGCAAAGTTGCTGTAAATACCGCCGATAAGGTTATTCATTGCGTTAACCCAGATGCCGTTGCCAATGAACTTATCTTGTGCGTTATCATATTCACCGACAAGCATGGGAAGATATTCGTCTGCTGCCCAGATAAGGAATTCAGAAACGAAACGCTCAAACGACGTGCCGACTTCTGTAAGTCTTTCAGCATCGTCGAATGTGAACACAGCGTTAAGGTAATAAGCTGCAACAGCTGCGCCGATTTCAAGAGCTGCAGTGGGAACTTCAACGCCATTCTTCACTGTGTAATAAGGAATGGGGTCAACAGTTGCGCCGTTGGAATCAGCAACGGGAGCAACGCCGCCTGAATAGTGGTATGCGTCAAGTCTTGCAAAGTAGTTACCTTCGGGAAGTGTGGGAGCTGCAAGAGCTGCCATTGCGTAAGCAAGAACTGTGGGAATATCTGTTGTCCACTCGGGCCAGTAGCAGCCGTCAATCAGTCCGTTAAGGAGCATCTTGATAAGGCAGGCATAAACCTGGTCTGTTGTGATAACATAGTTAGATCTGATAAGAGCGATGTTTCTGTAGTCAGAAGCTGTTTCATCAACTGTGTTAACAGGCTTACTGTTGGTGAGGTAGTTATAAGCTGTGGGGATGTTTGTGTCAGGATCCCATTCAACAGCATAAAGGAGTTCACCGTTTTCGTAAGTAACGTATGTTTCGCCGATTGCAGCTTCATCAGTTGCGTCGCAGGTTACGTACTGACCTGAGGAATTCTCTTTGTAATAACGAACCTCGTTGAGCTCGTCTGCAGTGTATGCAAGCGCTTCTGCGCCTTCAAACATATCGCCGCCGACAAGGCCGGGAAGAAGGTTGATGGCAAGTCTTGCAAGGTCACCGAGGAGTGACATAAAGTTATCGGTAATTTTGATACCCCAGAAATCAATGTTGATGAAGGTATCCATACCGCCGCCAACGAAGAACCAGTCCATGAGAGCGTTAATCTTGCCCATGGGAGTTGCGTTCTGTTCGTCTGTGTACTCAAGGTCGGGAGCACCGTTCTGCTCTGCAAGTGATTCAACAGCACCAAGGATGGTGTTGAACATCATATCCTGAAGAAGAGCGGGGTCGCCGTTGGGATACTGATCAGAAATTTCAACGCCGACGAGGTCAGCGATGAGTTCGCCGAGCATGGGAGCAAGCATACCGGAAAGAAGGCCCTGAAGCACGTTAGCAACAAGCTGATAGAAGCTCATTGTTTCTGATTCAAGAACGCCGTCGCCATCTCTGTCAACCTGAATCGGTGTGCCCTTGATGTTAGCTGCGCCGGGCTGATTACCGATAGCGGGCATAAGAGGCTCTGCGTCGGGGCCGAGGATTGAGGTCATACCGCCGTGTTCTTCGCCTGTACCTGTGATGAGTGCCCAGTTGATAACCTTCTGGAGACCGTCATCGAGAGGAGTTGTAGTGTTGGTGGGAAGAGATTCTGCTTCGGAGTCAACAAGCAATGTGTAAAGTTTCTTCTTGAGGAAGCCGTCGAGGTCTGTGAGGATTTCAGTTGCATTGTCAGGGAGAACACTGTCAAGAATACCGAAGTCAAAAGTACCGGCAACGATGTTTCTTGCTGCTTCGTTAAGCTCAACGTTAAGCCAGTGAATGAGCATCTTCAAGATGTCAAGGTCGTTGGTACCGCCGGAATAATTCTCGGATCTGTTACCTCTCTTCATTGAAGAGTCAAGTGTTCTATAAGCACCATCAAGACCCTTGGACTTGAGAAGGTCACCAAGAAGACCGAGACCTGATGCAAGCGAACCGAGCCAAGCGCCGTCAAGCTCTTCAAGAGCAAGGTCAAGCGATTGGATGAGGTTATCGATTGAAGTAAGGTCGAGTGTCCAGTCAATGTCTTCAAGGTTAACACCTGCAAACTTGAAGAGACCTTCGCCGACACCGGTCAAGTCAAGCAAGTCGAATTTGAGGTTAGCCTCTGCAAGAAGCTCATCAAGCAAATCAAGGAGCCAGCCTGCGCCCTGATCAGCTGTGAAGTAGAACTTCTGGTTTGAAGCAACCTTGGGGACTGTGTAAGCGTTACCGGGAAGCATCTTTGCATATGCAGGCAGGAAAGCTGCCGACATAATCATAAGAGCTGCCATGAACACGGCTACAAGTCGTTTTGCTTTTTTCATATTTTGCACCTCCATAGTGATTGCGGTTAAACCGCTGTAAAACCCTTTGCAGGGGTAAGGCATAGGACTATGCCATATATTACACTGTTAATTTATAAAGAAGATTTTACGCTTGGTCTACGACTTTTTTAACATTTAGTAAACATTTTGTGAACAAATTATGAACTAAACGTTTTTTTGTTTATATTTAACAAGTAAATTCGCAGTGATTTGTCAGTTTTCAACAAACAAAATCAGCTCTTCAATTTTGTCAAAAACCGCTGCGCCCGAGTTTCTGAGCCTGTCAGGATGCTCGTGACCACTTGTCAAAAGCACACAATCGGCACCGATTTCAGCTGCCATTTCAGCATCGTGTTGAAGGTCACCAACCACCAGAACAGCCCCTTTTTTAGGACTTTGAGCAAGGTAAGAACGGGCTCTTTCTATCTTGGAATCCGCCTTGAAATCGGCAGCGCCAAGCACCGCTTCAAACTTATCATAGACGCCGTATTTCTTGGCATTTTCACACAATTGGGCGTTATTTGATGACGAAACTATTGCTTGATGAACACCTGCGGCAGCAAATTTTTCAATAGCTTTTGCAGCGCCTTCCGTAAGCGTGCAGTCTTTGAGATGATACATATACCCTGCATTATATTCAGCAAGAATGGCTGCGTAATCCTCTTTGGAAAGGTCAAAAACCTGCTCATAAAAGCGAATAATCGGCGTGCCGATGCACTCTTTATAACGGTTAATATCCATTGGCGGTTCTCCCCTTCTTGCAAGCATATCGTTAACGCTTGCAAGCGAAGCTCCTATATCGTCAAGCAGAGTACCGTTCCAATCCCAGATGATGTGAGTATATTTCAATAGCAACACCTTCCTGTTGAGTTTGTTGAAACAATGTGATACAATGAGGTAGTAAATATTAATGTAATGTATATAAAATAATACAGATTGGTGATTTTATGAATACTTTTGAAAAGATTTATGAGGTTGTAAAAGCAATCCCCAAAGGTAAAGTTGCCAGCTACGGACTGGTTGCGCTGCTTGCAGGTAACCCCAGGCTGGCAAGAGTGGTCGGCTATGCTTTGCACGTTAATCCGCAGCCGGGAGTTATTCCATGCCACAGAGTTGTAACAAAAAGCGGTGAGGTTTCAAAAGCTTTTGCTTTTGGCGGTGAAAATATACAGCGCCAGCTGCTCACAGAAGAAGGCGTTGAATTTCTTGAGGACGGCAGAGTTGATATGAGCCGATACCTCTGGCAGGGTGACATATAATATAATGTTTCTATAAATAAAAAGCAACGTTATGAGGGCAGAACCGTTCCGTCATCAAGAATTGAAACGCCCTGCGGTTCATAGCTCTCAATTTTGTTGTAAAATGCTCTTTGCTCAGCCGGTTCGCTGAGATACTTTACTCTGCTGTTTTGATGGATAAGCGGCATTACTGTTGTTGTGACGTTCATATTGCCGTCAATCCTCAGAGTGAGAACCGTTGTGTCAACGGTATAGCTTGCAAACCAGAAATTACCAAGGCTATAGGCTATGGGCTTTCCGTTATAAAACTCCATCCCCTGCAGGCAATGTGTGTGGCCGCCCACAACAGCGTCAACACCTGCGTCAATATATTCTTTAGCCATTTCTTTCTGAGCCTCTTCAAGCTTAACTGATTTTTCCGTTCCCCAGTGAACATATGCAATAAGAATATCGCATTGAGCGTCGGCTTCCCTGATTGCATCAAGGAATTCGACGCTTTCGTATGTTCCCATAATGCCGGGAGTATCAGGCGTAGCAACAGGAGTATAATAAACTTTTTCAGCTCTGCTTGCTGCAATAATTCCGATTTTTATACCGTTCACAATAAAATACTGCGCCAGCCTTGCTTCATTGAGGTTTCTGCCTGCACCGACGTAAGGAATGCCTGCAGCATCAAGATAATCCAGGGTGTCCAGGAAACCTATTTCATCATAGTCATAAACGTGATTGTTCGCAAGCGAAACTATATCTGCTCCAAGGTCTTTATGAATCTGAATGCTTTCAGGCGAAGCCTGAAAAGTCCAGGTTTTGCCGGCAAGAGGCGTGCCTCGAGTACCGATGGAAAACTCATTATTTATCAAGGTAACGTCGCTTTGGGTAAGCCGTTCAACAACCTCCGGGTCAAAGCAATTAAGCGCACCGCCAAGCTGCGAAGCAAGAGCCATCGGAGGATAATCGGGGTCATAGAGTACGTCACCCACAAAAGAAACGTCAAAATATTCCTTACCGTTATATCCGAAATCCCTTATATTTTCAGGCAAAACCGCTCCGCCTGCGATATCATAGTTTGCAAGCAACGAATAACCCGTAACCTCGAGCCAGCTTTTATCGGTATATGCACCGCGGTCAACCAAATCAACAAGCTGCGCCGTCTTTTCGCTGCCGATTTTTTCAAGCAAATCAACGGTTACGCTCTTGCCCGATGCATAAGAAAGCTTACTTGCCGCATCAGCAAAATCAAATGCCGTGTCTGTTATATCCTCAACGGGTATACCTGCAAGAAGCGAGCCTTTGCTCTCAACCTTGCATCCGCCAAACATAAAAGTCAGCATTGAAATTATCAGCAGCACTGCGATTTTTCTCTTCATTCTCTACTCCTCCGATGCAAGCCTTGCCTGAAGCTCAATGATCTCCAGCAATTCAAGGCTGACATTTTTCATATAATCCAGTATCTTCTCATCTCTTATAAGATAACGAGCCGCCATACGAACCTGACGCACAAAAGATGGGTCAAGCTTTTTTGATGAACGCACAATGGGGCACATTGTTGCTCTCGGGTCACGGATAACTTTAATTTTAATTTCGCCATCCTCCTCAATCACAAGGGGAAACAGCGGAAATATTCTGCAGGCAAGCGGTCTTTCCGCTCTGTCGCACTCTCCGGAGCAGATAACCATAGGATAACCGTAGTTTCCCTCTGTTTCGCACACCTCAAAACCGTCTTTTACGGCAAACAGTTCTTTTTCATACGGGTAAAGCCACATACCTTTACAGTCACCCCTGCAGCAAAGACCGTCACAAAGTCTGCCGCAATTGTAATATCCGAGGGGTGTTTCGTGGTATAAGCGCTCATAAGCTTCTCTTAATTCGGGGTTAGCAGGTTTTAACATTTCTATCATTTTCCTTTTCGTTTTCTCTTATTTATCAACGGTTTTAAAGCTATGTAAACCAGACTTTACACGATCTTTTATTCTTATAAAGAACATAGATATCAACTTGTTCCGCATAGCTCAGCAAGTATTGTTTCAGACCCGCAACCAGGTCTATTTTTCCTGATTTGTCAGCGTGTAAAGGTACTTTACTTTACAGCGAACACTTCCATTGCAAAGGCTATACAGCTCATTCAGGCAATTGTTGAACTCCATAAAACAAGCTGTTTCAGCTGCAGCCGAGCGCAACACATATATTCTAATATTATTCGGCAAAAATATCAAGTTTTTCTTGAAAATAACTTTATTTCCATCATATATTATGGTATACTACACTTAAATATATATTACTGGAGTGTTCCTGTTATGAAAAGACAAAGCGGATTGCTGATGCACATATCATCGCTTTACGGCGATTATTCCATCGGCACTTTCGGTAAAAATGCATTTGAATTCATCGACTTTCTGGTTGATTGCGGTTTCTCGCTGTGGCAGGTTTTGCCCTTCACCGTGACCGATGAATACAATTCGCCGTATAAATCATTTTCCGCTTTCGGCGGTAACCCTTATTTTGTTGACCCCGGGATTCTGTTTGAAAAAGGTTATATTTCAAAATCCGACCTTGAAAAATGCAAGCAGGAAACACCTTATTCAGCCGAATACAAACGCCTCGGCGCAGAAAGATTGGCTCTGCTTCGCAAGGCTTACAAAAATTGCGGCGACAATGATAAAACCGATGCTTTTATTGCCGCCAATCCCCGCCTTGAAGCGTTCTGCAGATTTATGACGCTGCGTGAGCAGAATAACAATAAACCCTGGCAAGAATGGGAGTCTGACAAAATCACCGACCTTGAAACCCTCGGAATGTGGAAGTTTATTCAATATGAATTCTTTTCACAGTGGGCAAAAATCAAAGAGTATGCCAATTCAAAGGGCGTAAGCATTATAGGAGATATTCCGATTTATGTTTCCGACGACAGCTGCGACGTTTGGGAAAACAGAGAGCTGTTTCAGATTAACGAAAAGGGATATCCGTCAAGAGTTGCAGGCGTGCCGCCCGATTATTTTGCACAAGACGGTCAGCTTTGGGGCAACCCCCTCTATGATTGGGATGAGCTGAAAAAAGATAATTACGGTTGGTGGCGTGAGCGCATAAACCACGCACTGACGATGTTTGACGGCGTAAGAATCGACCATTTCAGGGCGATTGAATCCTATTGGTCTGTTGATGCAAAAGAAACAACGGCAAGAAACGGCATCTGGGTCAAGGGACCCGGTATGGATTTTGTCAATGCCATCAAAAAGGGCAACGAGGATAAGCTTATCATTGCGGAAGACCTTGGTGACATCACCGACGAAGTGCGTGAGCTTGTTGATGAAAGCGGCTTCCCCGGTATGAGAATCTTTCAGTTCGGTTTTCTTGACGACGGCGACAGTCTGCACGCTCCGCATAATTACATAAAGAATTCGGTTGCCTATTCGGGTACGCACGATAACAACACGCTTTTCGGTTATCTTTGGGAAAGCGACGATTCGGTGAGAGCAAGAACGCTTGATTACTGCGGCTTTGGCGGCGGTGATTGGGGCGGAGCAACGCCTCTGCTTCTGCGCCAGGTTTTTGCCTGCGTGAGCGACATTGCGATTATTCCCGTTCAGGATTTTCTGATGTACGGTTCCGACACAAGAATCAACACACCCGGCGTTGCCGAGGGCAACTGGAGCTACAGAGTTACAAAAGAACAGCTTATGAACGCTGACAAAGAATTTTTCAAAAAGCTCAACAGAATTTATAAAAGATAAGGTATTGAGATGAATAAAGAGTTTTTTACTTTTGATGATAAAATAAAGGAAGCTTCAAAAAAAGCTCTTGCAAAAGCAAGCGCAATGTTTGAAGAAATTGAAGAAATAACAGAATATAACCAGCAGAAAGTGCTTGCAGCATTCATTAACAACAACGTTTGTGAAGCTGATTTTTCAGGCACAACAGGTTACGGATACGGCGACAGAGGCAGAGAAAAGCTTGACAGAATCTACGCCGAAGCTTTCGGCGCGGAGGATGCCATCGTTCGCCACACGTTCACCTGCGGCACGCACACTCTTGCCGTTGCGCTTTTCGGCATTCTGCGCCCGGGTGACACAATGCTTTGCGTAACAGGCACACCGTATGACACCATTCACAGCGTTATCGGCTTGAGCGGTGAAGGAATGGGCTCGCTCAAAGAATTCGGCGTAAGCTATGCGCAGGTTGACCTTGGTGCAGACGGCAGACCCGACCTTGAAGCAATCAGAGAAGCTGTCAAAAGCAACCCGAAGATGGTTTATATCCAGCGTTCAAGAGGCTACAGCCTGCGCCCGAGCCTTTCGGTTGATGAAATAGGCGAAATTGTTGATATTGTTAAGGCGAATTCCGATGCGGTTGTTATGGTTGATAACTGTTACGGCGAATTTGTTGAAACCCGTGAACCCACAGAGGTTGGCGCTGATATTATTGCTGGCTCTCTTATCAAAAACGCAGGCGGTGCGCTTGCAAGAACTGGCGGCTACATTGCAGGCAAGAAAGAGCTTGTTGAGCTTTGCGCTTACAGAGCAACAACTCCCGGTCTGGGCAAAGAGGTCGGCTGCTCGCTTGATGAAAACAGAAATATGTTTCTGGGCGTTTTCAATGCACCCAACGTTGTTGGCAGCGCTCTGAAAACAGCTGTGTTTGCCGCCGCAATGTTTGAGGACTTCGGTTTTGACGTTACACCGGCAAGCAACGAAAGCCGCCACGATATCATTCAGGCTCTTTGCCTCAAAACACCAGAACGACTCGTTGCTTTCTGCCAGGGCATTCAGTCGGGTGCGCCCGTTGACGCCTATGTTGTGCCCGAGCCGTGGGATATGCCCGGCTATGACAGCAAGGTTATTATGGCGGCAGGTGCATTCATTATGGGCTCATCAATCGAGCTTTCTGCTGATGCTCCTCTGCGTGAGCCGTTTGCTGTCTGGCTTCAGGGCGGAATTAACTTCAGCAGCGCCAAAACAGCGGTTATGCTTGCGGCGCAAAAGCTTCTCAGGGAGGGGCTGATATAATGGAATACAAAGGCATAACAAGCGATGCGCTGTTTTTGATGGCAGATAACCGCTTCCGCAACTCAAAAGCTTATTATGACGAGCACAAGGAAGAACTGAAAGCAAAAATGACCGTGCCCATGCGCCAGATTGCAGGCATATTGGGTGAAGAACTGCTTTCGCTCGACCCTCTTATGAATACAATCCCCACCAAAATGGTTTCACGCATACGCCGTGACACACGCTATTCCAAAGATAAATCTCTCTACCGAGAGAATATGTGGATAATGTTTATGCGTGACAAACATCAGTGGAGAGGTTACCCCTGTATGTGGCTTGAGGTTTCGCCCGGGTCATATGAATACGGCGTCGGCTTTTTTGGTGAAGAACCCGGTCTGATGGCAGAATTCAGAAAATTCCTGCGTGAAGACAGCGAGGAATTCATTAAAGCGGCAATAAGCTGTGAGAATTCAGGCGCACGCCTTTGCGGCAGACAATATAAGAGGCCGCAGCCTGACTGTCCGCTCGGTCTTGAGGAATACTATAACTGCAAGAGTTTTTACTTTATAAATTTCTCGGGCAATATGAAAGACCTTGAAGATGACACAATAATCGGTATTCTGCGTGAGGCTTATAAAGCATATGCGCCGATGTACCGTTTTCTGCTAAAGGTTTCTGACAGCTATTATTCAAAGGAGGAATAAGATGGACTATTCACGCTTCAAAAGTGGCAGCGACATCAGAGGCTACGCCCTCGGTGATGAAGCCAATCCCCTTTTTATGAGTGACGTTATGGTTATGCGCTCAGCTTATGCTTTTGCCGAATGGCTCAAAGCCAAAACAGGCAAAGAAAAGCTTCATGTTTCCGTCGGCCATGACAGCAGGCTTTCTGCCGAAAGAATCAAGAATGCAGTTATCAAAGCGCTCACATCAAACGGCGTGAGTGTTGCCGATTGCGGACTTTGCTCGACCCCCGCAATGTTTATGACAACGGTTGAAATGGGCTGCGACGGCGCCGTGCAAATTACGGCAAGCCACCACCCCAAAGACAGAAACGGCCTGAAATTCTTTACCCGTGACGGCGGACTTGACGGCAGCGACATTGCGGATATTCTTAAAACCGCAGGTGAAACGGACAACCCCGTCGGCTCGCTTGAGGGCGATTGCGTGCCCTGCAGCTTTATGAAGAAATACGCAGAGATTCTGCGCAATATGATAATTGACGGCGTTGACAGCAAGCTTGACAGGGAGCATCCTCTCAACGGTATGAAGATTGTTGTTGATGCAGGCAACGGCGTCGGCGGTTTTTATGCAACCGACGTGCTTGCACCGCTCGGTGCCGATATTTCAGGCAGTGTTTACCTTGAACCCGACGGCAACTTCCCCAACCACGCTCCCAACCCCGAAAATGCCCAGGCAATGGAATGCGTATCAATCGCCGCCAAAAATGCAGGTGCGGATTTCGGCGTGATATTTGATACAGACGTTGACAGAGCAGCCTGCGTCGGCAAAGGCGGCTTTGAAATCAACCGCAACCGCCTTGTAGCTCTCGCTTCAAAGGTTGCTCTCGACAACTGCAAGGGTGGTACAATTGTTACCGACAGCGTAACCTCCGACGGTCTTGCGGAATTTATCAAAGCAAACGGCGGCGTTCATCTGCGCTTCAAAAGAGGTTACAGAAACGTTATCAACAAGCAGCTTGAACTTTGCAAAAACGGCACTCCCTGTCCCCTTGCTATGGAAACCTCGGGTCACGCTGCTTTTGCCGAAAACTATTTTCTTGATGACGGCGCATATCTGATAACAAAGCTCATTATTGAAGCTGCGGCACTTGCCGAAAAAGGAATGAGCCTTGAAGATCTGATTACCGATTTGCGTGAACCCAAAGAAGAAAAAGAGCTTCGATTCAAAATTCTCTGCGAAAACTTCAGACCCGAAGGCGAAAAGATTATTTCGCTGTTTGAAGAAGAAGCCAAAAGCCACACAGGCTGGAGTGCCTGCGAGGATAACCACGAGGGTATCCGCATAAACACCGATGAAACCTGCGGAAACGGCTGGTTTCTGCTCCGCCTGAGTGTTCATGACCCGATTATTGTTCTCAATTCCGAGAGCGATGATGCAGGCGGTACTCTCACAATGGCAAAGGAAATTCTGAAAGTAATTACAAGTGCCGAAAATATTGATATTCTTGATATTTCTGCGCTTGAAGCTTTTTGCAAATAAACAAAAGAAAGGAAAATAAAAATGATTGACAAAATTATAGCCGCATTTTTCAGCATCGTAACGTTCTTCCTCTCATTTTTTTACACGCCTACACCCATTACACCCGTCAACCCCGAAACTCTGCCCGAAGCAAAGCTTGAGCAGACCGTTACGGTTATGACCTATAACATCTATATGGGCGGCTCCGGTGAAAAATCACCCGAAAACAGAGCACCCCTCATCAAGCAAAACGTTGAAAAATACAATCCCGATTCCTTTGGTATGCAGGAAGTAACCGTTGAATGGTACGGAATGCTCAAAGAAATGTTCCCTGATTACGGCTACGTTGGCGTTGGCAGAGACAGAGACGGCGGCGGCGAAGCAAGCCCGATTTTCTATAAGAAAGATAAATATGAGCTTCTTAACGGCGGCACGTTCTGGCTTTCCAAGACCCCCGAAAAGCCTTCAAAAGGCTGGGATGCAATGTTCAACAGAGTTTGCACCTATGCAATTCTCAAGGACAAAGAAACAGGCTTCACCTATGCCCATTTCAACGCTCACTTTGACCACCTGGGCGTTATTGCAAGACAGGAATCCGTTGCAGTTGTGACCAAAAAGGTTGCCGAACTTGCACCCGATATGCCCGTTGTATTCACAGGTGACCTTAACGAAAATATGGAGAGCGCAATGTACGAATCCGTTATTGCAAGCGGTTTCAAGGATACAAGAGTTCTCTCCGGTTCAGAAGATTGCGACGGCACCTTCCACGGTTATTCCGACCTCACGGCGAAAGATCTGCCCATAGACTTTATCTTTGCAAATGCTTTTGTTAAATCCGTAAGCAGCTACACCGTTGACCGCAACAAACTCAACGGCATTTATCCTTCTGACCACCACGCCGTTGTTTCAACCCTTACCTTGTTCAACTGAAAGGAGCAAAACTATGTATTTTAAAGCAATGCAAGCAATTGTTGCATTTTTTATGGCAATAATTTCAATTTTTGCGCCGCAGACACCTGCAGGCACAACCCCCGGACTTAAGCTGACAAACGTTAACCCCAACCCCATTGCAGAGGAAGCACTCACACAGGACCTTACCGTTATGACATATAACGTTAAAATCAGCGGCGACGGTCTGCGAACTGTTGAAAAAAGAGCCCCTCTCATTATTGACACGGTTAAAGAAAAAGCACCCGATTCCGTCGGTTTTCAGGAAACGGACAAAGCCTGGGTTGAAATTCTTGCTGCAGGTCTGACCGAATATGCTCACATTGAAAAATACAGAGAAGACGGCGTTGAAAAAGGCGAAGCAAGCGCAATTTTCTACCTCAAGGATAAATATGAGCTCGTTGAATCCGGTCATTTCTGGCTTTCCGAAACGCCCGATAAGCCCTCAAAAGGCTGGGACGCTGCCTGCGAAAGAATCTGCACCTATGCAATACTTAAGGATAAAGCAACAGGTTTTGTTTATGCCCATTTCAACGTGCATTTTGACCACGTCGGCTCCGAAGCTCCCACAAAATCCGTTGAGCTCGTAAGTGCCAAAATCGCCGAAATCGCACCCGACATTCCTGTTGTTTTCACAGGTGACTTTAACCTCGACGAAGGCTCGGAGAATTATAACAACCTCATTGCCTGCGGTCTTAAAGACACAAAATACCTTGCCAAAAAATATGATGACCACTCAACCTATCACGGCTACCACGTTGTTATACCCTCAACAAAGCCGATAGATTATATCTTTGTTAACGGCTACGTTAAAGAGGTTGAATCCAGCAGAATTGATTCAGACTTCATTGACCACGTTTTTGCATCCGACCACTTCCCGATTACCGTTAAATTAACTCTTTTCAACGGAGGTAAATAATATGTTCAGAATTATGTCTTTCAACGTGCTCTGCTGGGGCGACGGTCACAGAAATTATAAACACAGAATTCCGCTTGTTTGCCAAATAATACGCGAGGCAAAGCCCTCCTCCTTCGGCGTGCAGGAAGCTCACATTGAATGGATGAACGCTCTCAAAGAAGGTCTGCCCGAATACGATTACGTCGGCGTCGGCAGAGATAACGGCAAAGAAGACGGCGAATTTGCGGCAGTTTTCTATCTCAAAGATGAATTCACGGCAAGCGACAGCGGCAACTTCTGGATTTCAGAAACACCCGACGTGCCCTCAAAAGGCTGGGATTCCGCCTGCACAAGAATCGCAACCTACGTTAAGCTCACCCACAAAGAGAGCGGCAAGGAATACATACACTTTAACACTCACCTCGACCACGTTGGCAGAATCGCCCAGATAAACGGCGCAAAGATGATTCAGGAAAAAGCCGCTTCATTCGGCGGCGTGCCGGTTGTCTGCACCGGCGATTTCAACGTGCTCCAGGGCTCAGACTGCTATGAAACAATGGTCAGCGCCAATATGGGCGATGCCAGAGTGATGGCTCCCGACAGCGATGACTGCTACACCTTCCACGGCTTCAAGCCCGACGAAATCCAGCACATCATCGACTTTGTTTTTGTGGATAAAGCAACAGTTAAACCCGTTAATTTCAAGGTTATCAACAAGCTCATTGACGGCGAATTCTATTCTGACCATAACGCCGTTTATGCGGATGTTGAGCTTATAGGCTAAGCAAATTAATATTACGGCACAGTTTCTTTGGGTGGTATACTTTAATTATTGAAGTAAAATTCGTGGAGTTGATTTAAAATGGGTCGTAAACTTTTTTGTGAACTGGGGCCAACCGCTTATAAAATTTCTGTAAGAAAAGGCATAATCCTGAAAAACGTTGCGGATTTGTTTAAGGGAGAAAAATATGCCCGTCATAAGAGCGAACAAGCCCTTGACTGCATCGTCAAAAGCCATTCGTCTTTGATTGTAAGGCGGCTTGAAGGCGTTGACATTAAGCTGCAGCAAAACAAAGAAACAAACCTCATTCTTGCGGCAAAAGCAATAAACGGCATTGTTATTCATCCGGGTGAAACTTTTTCCCTGTGGAGGCTTATCGGCCACCCGACAGTTAAAAAAGGTTACAAGGAAGGGCTCACCATCAGCAGACGTAACGGCCTTGGCCGCGGTGTCGGCGGCGGATTATGCCAGATTGCAAATATGATTCACTGGCTTGTTTTGCACAGCCCTCTTAAAACAACAGAAAAGCATCATCATTCCGATGCTCTTTTTCCCGATGAAAAACGGCGTGTTCCCTTCGGAACAGGCACTTCGATTTTTTATAACACTCTCGATTACCGCTTTATTAACCCGACAAAAGAGGATTATCAGCTTCTCGTGTGGGTTGAAGACGGTTACCTGTGCGGCGAGCTCAGAAGCTCTGCTCCGTGCGGCAGCAGATATAAGATTTATGAAGAGGACCATCATTTCAAAAAAGAAGGCGATGATTATTACAGGATAAGCAAGGTTTACCGTTCAATCATCAACAAAGACAGCGGCGAAGAAACCAAAGAGCTTATTCTGGACAACCATTCAAAGGTTCTCTATGACCACAATCTGATTCCGAAGGAGCAAATCAGAAATGGTTGATTTTCTTAACAATCTCTCTTCGGTTTCACCGGAAAAAACGGCTTACATATGCGGCGGTGAAAGCATAAGTTACGGCGAACTGATAAGAAACGCCCGTTCAATGGCGTTTTCGCTCGGCGCCGGCTCGTCGCCCGTTGCCGTCAAAGGTCATAAGCAGCCTTATATGCTCACCGCTTTTATCGCCTGTCTGATGGCTGGCAGAGCCTATATCCCCTGCGATATCTCTATGCCTGAAATCAGAACGGCATCGGCTATTACGCAGTCAAAGGCTGAAACGATAATTGATTCGCCCTCTGCCGCCTGCGAAAACAAGCTTGACCGTTTCTGCGGCGGCGAAGATGACGTTGCTTATATCATTTTCACCTCGGGCAGCAGCGGAGAACCCAAAGGCGTGCCGATTTCAAGGCGTAACCTGAGGACTTTTATTGATTGGATAAATTCAATTGAGGCCTTAAAAAATTGCGCAGGCAAAACGGTTTTGAACCAGGCAAGGTTTTCTTTTGATTTAAGCGTTGCGGACATCTATTTTTCACTTTCAACGGGTTCAACTCTTTTTGCACTCACCGCAGAAGAGCAGGCTGACCCCGACAAGCTTATAAACGCAATAATCAAAGCCGACCCTGCCGCCGCAGTTATCACCCCGACCTTTGCCAAATACTGCTTATGCATTCCCGAATTCGCAAGAGAAAATCTGCCCTCGCTTTCCTGCATTTTCTTTTGCGGAGAATTGCTTGAGCCCAAAACCGCACGGGCGTTGTTCGAGCGATTTCCCGGCATAAGGCTGGTTAACGCTTACGGCCCCACGGAAGCCACCTGCGCGGTTAGCGCATCGGAAATAACGGCAGATATGCTTGGCGAAAGCTTTCTGCCTTGCGGAAAAGTTGACTCTGCAAGCTGCACCGTATCAATCCGTAACGGCGAAATATTTCTTGAAGGCCGTTCGGTTTTCAAGGGTTATCTTGGCAAGCAGCCCGTCAATCTCCCCTACGCCACGGGCGATAAGGGCGAAATCAAAAACGGTGTTCTGTATTGCTTCGGCAGAAAATACGGCTACATAAAGTATAAAGGCCACCGCATAGAGCTCGACGAAATCAAACAGGCTTTATCAGCTATTGACGGAATTGAGCAGTGCAGCGTAAAAACAATAACCAACGGCTCGTCAATCCTCGGAATTTCGGCTCAAGTTGTTACAAATTCGCTGACTGCCGATGAAATAAAGCAGCGGCTTGCAAAAACGCTGCCTGCATATATGATACCGAAAACTGTAAAAATAAAAGACGCCGTCAGCTTCAACGCCAACGGCAAACAGGATTTTTAAGGAGTAAGCTATGGATATAAAAGAATTCATCTGCACTGTATGCGACCTTGACGAGCCTGTGCAAAATGATTGCGACCTCATTGAAAGCGGCATTCTTGATTCCTTTGCGATAATTGAACTGCTTACCGCACTTGAAGACGAAGGAATAACAATCCACTTGACTCAAATTGACCGCAACAGACTCCGCACAATTAATTCAATCGAAAAGCTTATTGATGAACACAGATAAGCATTAAAGGGATTCGCCAAACAGCGAATCCCTTTTGTTTATACCTTTTCGCGGTATTTCTTTCTTGCGTATTTGAATATCACATATGCAAGGCATACAGCAACAAAAACGCAAATATAAATCACATACTGCCACGCTTCGGGGGTCATAACCGACTCGTTTTCGGTGTTTTGACCGCCGTCATTTTTTTGTGTAAAGGAATACTCACCGTCGTTCGGGTCGGGAATGTGATTTTTGACGTCATCCCAGAGAGAGCTCATAAGCGCAAGAGTTTCAGGCGAAAGATTCAGGAAATTCTGCGTTTTGAATTTGCCGTCCTCGGGATAGAGATATTCGTTCTCATAATAGCTGTATTCGGGGTTTGAATAAACCTCTGTGTGCGGGCTTGCATAGCAGATATATTCCGCATTCGCAAGTGCAACTTCGGGTTCAAGCATAAAGTTGATAAACAGCTCTGCAGCACGCTTGTTTTTGGAATCCTTGAGAATACACATTGCGTCAACAAAGAAATTAACGCCTTCTTCGGGATAAACAAGTGCAAGGTCGGGGTTATTTTCCTGCATTGAAAGGAAATCGCCTGCATAATACGGCGCAAATGCAGCTTCGCCCGATTCCATCATATTAAAGACTTCGTCACTGACATAAGTCGGCGAAACAACCTTCTGACCCTTTAACGCCTCCGCCGCTGCTTTCCAATCGTTTTCATTCTCAGTGTTATAATCCATACCGAGAACGCTCTGCGCAATCGCAAACGCATCTCTCGGGTTATTAAACATAAGAATATTGCCTGTGTAATCGGAATCCCAGAGAGCAGACCAGCTTGTTGGAGCTTCGCTGACAAGCTTGGTGTTATAAATCAAGCCAACCATACCGACTGTGTAGGGCACGGAATATTCGTCTGTGGGGTCATAGCTCAAAGCCTTATATTTTTCGGGGATATATTTATAGTTGGGAATATTGGAATAATCAATCTTTGCCAACATATCCTCGGCTATCATTCTTTCAATCATATAGTCCGAGGGAATAACGATGTCATACGAAACACCGCCGCCCTTGAGCTTTGAATACATCGTTTCGTTGTTATCAAAGGTATCATAAACAACGTCAATGCCGTATTCTTCTTCAAATGCCGCAATAACGTCAAGGGTATCATCGGCACCGTCCGAAATATATTCACCCCAGTTATAAACGTAGAGCGTTGTGCCTTCAAGGGTGCCTGCAGCCTGCTTTTTTTGCGAAGCAAAACGGATGATAACCGGAGCACCGATAACCGTAACCGCAACAACAACGGCAACAACAGCTTTGATAGCACCGCGGCTTTTGCTTTCAGATACCTTTTCTTTACCCTTATCTCTGTCTTCACTCTTCTGCTGAGCGATGTTATAGAAGATGAGAAGCACGAGGATGCTGACAAAAATAATTGCCGAAAGCGCATACATATCGGGCTTGACTCTCTTTTTGGTCATTGAGAAAATGGCAATCGGTAAAGTCTGGAAACCGGGTCCGCTCGTGAAATAGCTGATGATGAAATCATCAAGCGAAAGAGTAAATGACATAATGAAGCCTGTGATTACGCCGGGCATAATTGAAGGCAACACAACCTTAAAAAATGCCGAAACAGGCTTGCAGCCCAGATCCTGAGCAGCTTCGGCAAGGTTTTTATCTGTTTGGCGAAGCTTTGGCAAAACGTTCAGGATAACATAGGGCAGGTTAAACGTTACGTGGGCAATCAGCATTGTGCCGAAGCCGAGCACAGCACTTTTGCTCACAAGTCTGCCGGCAAAAACAAACAGAAGCATCATTGAGATACCTGTTACGATTTCGGGATTCATCATAGGGATGTTTGTAACAGCCATAATGCCCGAGCGTGCAGGACCTTTTTTGAGCTTATCTATACCCACTGCTGCCGCAGTGCCGAGCACCGTGGCAATAATTGAGGAACAGACAGCAAGAATAATTGTGTTATACAGTGCTCTGAACGTTGCTTCATCTTCAAAAAGTGTTTTATACCATTGAAACGAAAAACCGGAAAGCATACTTGTGCTTGAAGATTCGTTAAAAGAAAAAATAACAAGCACAAGAATGGGTGCGTAGAGAAAAAGAAAAACGAGAACAGGATAGATTTTTGAAAATATTTTCATATAACCACACCCTCCTCATCTTCCGTGAAACGGTTCATAACCGCCATACTCAGAAGAATAAGCACCATCAGCACAAGCGAAATCGCCGCACCGAGGTTATAGTTATATGACTGCTGAAACTGTCTTTCGATAACGTCACCGATAAGGTCAAACGAACCGCCGCCGAGCTTCTGCGAAATATAAAACGTACTTACCGAGGGAACAAAAACCATTGTGATGCCCGAAACAACACCGGGCATACTCATAGGAATAATGCACTTTCTGATAACGGTGAATCTGTTACCACCCAAATCCTGGCAGGCTTCAACCATTGAATAATCAAGCTTTGCCATAACGGAATAAATCGGCATTATCATAAAGGGCAAAAAGTCATAAACCATACCCAGAATAACGGCTCCGGGAGTGTTTATCATATGTATCGGGTCAATGCCGAGCTTTGCAAAAAAGCTGTTTATTATGCCCGTGTCCTGAAGCAACGCCATCCACGAATAGGTTCTGATAAGAAAACTCATCCACATCGGAAGCATAACAAGCATAACGAGCGTGCGCTGAACCTTATCCGTTTTTTGCGAAATAATATATGCCAGAGGAAACGCAATAACAAGGCAAATCAGGGTTGCCACAATGCCGAACCATATTGAACGCAGAAACGTGGGCGCATATTTGCCGAGTTCTGCCATATTCTCAAGCGTGAAGCTGCCGTCAGCGGTTGTGAAGGAATAATAAACAACAAAAATCAGCGGCGCAATTATGAACAGAACCGACCACACGATATACGGGGCGGAAATGAGCTTTGAGCCGAGAGTTGAGCGCTTGCTCATTCCTCCTCCACCTCCTCGGGGTCAGAGAGTTCATCAAACTCTTCGCTGAATGAGCTGTAGTCGCCGTAAATACCCGAGTATTCAGATTTTTTCATAATGTGGATTGCATCGGGCTCAATGAAAAGACCGATTCTGCTGCCTTCCGGCTGATAATCGGTTGTTTGAATCATCCACTTGAACCCGCCGATATCAACAATAATCTCAAAATGAACGCCTTTGAATGTAACCGAAGTTACCACGCCGCTGAGCATTCCCTTTTCAACGGGAACAACGTCAACGTCTTCGGGGCGAACAACAACGTCAACAGCCTCGTTCTTTGCAAAGCCTTTGTCGAGGCATTCAAACCTTGCGCCCGAAAATTCAACAAGGCAGTCATCAAGCATAACACCGTCAAGAATATTACTCTCACCGATGAAATCTGCAACGAAAGCATTTTTAGGCTCATTATATATATCAAGAGGTGTGCCTATCTGCTGGATAACGCCGCTGTCCATAACAACAACGGTGTCAGACATTGAAAGAGCTTCCTCCTGGTCGTGTGTAACGTAAATGAAGGTAATGCCGAGCCTCTGCTGAATGTTTTTAAGCTCAACCTGCATATCCTTGCGCAGCTTTAAATCAAGCGCACCGAGAGGCTCATCAAGCAAAAGCACTCTGGGTTTGACTGCAAGAGCTCTGGCTATGGCAACTCTCTGCTGCTGACCGCCTGAAAGCGAATTTATGTTGCGCTTATTAAAGCCCTTGAGGTTAACAAGAGCAAGCATTTCTTCAACTGTTTCTTTTATCTGTTTTTCAGGCAGCTTTTTTATGCGAAGCCCGAACGCAACGTTTTCAAAAACGTTGAGATGCGGGAACAGAGCGTAACGCTGAAAAATGGTGTTAACCTGCCTCTTATGAGGCGGAACATCATTAATTTTTTTGCCCTCAAAAATAACCTCACCCTCATCCGGAGAAATGAAGCCTGCAATAATGCGCAGAGTTGTTGTTTTACCGCAGCCCGAAGGGCCGAGGAAGGTTATAAACTCCTTGTCACGGATGTAAAGGTTAAGGTCTTTGAGCACCTGATTTTCTCCGAACTTAACGGAAATGTTTTTTAAATCAATGATAACGTTTTCTTTCAATTATGCATCCCCTCTCTGCCCTTGCCGAACCAAGCGGACAAAAACGGCTGATAATGGCATACTTAAAGGGTATAATTTCACCCTATTAAAGTATAAATAAAATATAGTGCAAAAACTTGCAAATGTCAACAATATTTTTAATAAATCCGTGAAAAATCCGTTTCGATTCGGGTTTTTTAAATATATAGCTTCAAATTGCTCTTAAATGCTCTTTTTTACTCCGTTTTTCTCAATTTTTTATTGAAAAAAATTTTTTCTGAAAATCCCGTATTCTTGGCTGATAACACCGTAAAAATCAGGCAATAATGTTAGTGAAAGAATAAATACGGGGTGATAATTTGCAATTCAACAAGGTTGAAATCTGCGGAATAAACACCGCAAAACTGAAAGTGCTCAAAGAGAGCGAAAAAATCGAGCTGCTGAAAAAAGCACGCAACGGTGATAAAAAGGCTCGTGAGGAGCTTGTTATGGGAAACCTGAGGCTTGTATTGAGCGTTATTCAACGCTTTGCAGGCAGAGGCGAAAACCCTGACGACCTGTTTCAGGTTGGGTGCATAGGGCTGATGAAAGCGATTGATAACTTTGACCTGACGCTTGACGTTCGTTTCAGCACTTATGCCTGTCCGATGATAATCGGCGAAGTGCGCCGCCATCTGAGGGATAACAATCCCGTCAGAGTCAGCCGTTCCGTCAGAGATACTGCCTACCACGCGATGCAGGTGCGTGAAAGACTGATGAACGAGCTTGAAAGAGACCCCTCCCCCGATGAAATAGCAAAAGAACTTGGCACAGACCGTGAAAGCGTGGTTATTGCTCTTGAAGCGATTGTTGAGCCTGTTTCACTTAACGAACCCGTTTATTCTGACGGCGGCGATACAATTTACGTTATGGACCAGATAGGTTCAACAGAGAGTGACGAAAGCTGGCTTGACGAAATATTGTTAAGACAAGCTATAAGCGAACTGAATCCCAGAGAAAAAAAGATTCTGTGGTTACGCTTTATGGCAGGTAAAACGCAGATGGAGGTTGCAAGCGAAATCGGCATTTCGCAGGCGCAGGTATCTCGCCTCGAAAAAGGCGCTATCAAAAGAATTAAAGACAGTAACAGGGCATAACAAAAGCTTGCAGAGGTCAAAAACCTTTGCAAGCTTTACGATTATATTTTGTTTCTATGGGTCTTTACTTCGTGTTTCGACCTCAGTTACATCAGTGCCACAGACATCGCAAGAAACACCTGTGCAGGGTAATAAGTTGCAAGCTCTGCCGTTACAAGTGCATTTTTGCGTTTTACGGCTGCAAAATAGAGAATTCCGAGGCAAGTGTCGCTTATCAGGAAACAGATTCCCGAAACAAGCGCCGCAATATAAGCAAGTGATGCTCCGTTGATAACGACCATTGCCGCTGCCATCGTGATTTTGAGAAACAGCAACCCGTAATAAACAGCAAGAGCAGGCACAAGCTTTTTGTTAATTCTTAATTTAAGGGCTTTTACAATTATAACAGCAAAGGCGGCACCTGCAACACCGCTAAGCAGAGTTATCGGTCTGATGCCTATCTGCGTCACAAAAGCGCACAAGCAGCAGATATGGCCGAGTGAAAAGAAGAGCAGCCCCAAGACTATCAGCTTTGATTTGAATTTGGGCGCTATTTCTTTGATTCCGAGCAACACGTCGCCGAAGAAACCAAACATCAGCGCGAAACTGACCAGACAAAAATAATATGTTTCGTTTGGAGAAAAGCTGTAGCCGACTATCGCCACAGAAACAAAAGCGAAGCTTGCCAAAAACTTAAACAGCATACCTTCAAACGATTTGCCCTGCCTGCGCAAAACGATACAGCAAATCGCAAAAATAACAGTCAGTGCCGCAAGAACGTAACACAGCCAAAACATACTTTCTTTCTCCTTTCAGACGGAATGGTATTCTGCCCAGATACCGTCATATTCAAACCCGATTTTTTTATAAAATTCGAGCAGGGAATCATTTCTGCAAAATAAAAACACTGCCTTACCGTTAAAGCTGTTTGCAAGAGCCGTTACCGCCTTCGAGGCGTAGCCGTTTCCTCTTGCGTTTTTTCGGGTTGCAACCGCACCGAGAAGCACGGAGTTATTGCCGATAAACAGCGCACTTGCACAGGCATCGAGCCTGTCGTTTTCTATTGCAGCAAGTTTTGCTGTTCCTTTATTAAGTTTTGAGCAGTAATCCGCCGCAAATGAACCGAAATCGCCCAGTTCAAAACCGCAGTCACGCAAAAGTTCATAGACCGCTTTTTTATCGTAGTCCCATAACACACAAGGGTCTGCAGGCACAGTTTCGCCTTCATATCTGACTATGTAAGAGGCGTTATTTGCCTCAAAACCGAGCCGGTTCATATTTTCTTTGCGGCAGGCAAGACTCGAAAACCCAACCGTGTTTATAAACGCCGTAAGCTCTTCAAAATCAGCTTTTTCGCTGCAAAAAAGGCTCACGTTGCCGTCGATTCTGCTTAACGCCGCAACCGGCTCGCCATCAACATACTGCACCCAGAAAAGCACAAAGCTCTGAGTAAAGCCGTAGGTTGCCGCAAGCGCAGAAATCCTTGCCGCATAAGGGTCGGGCGGCAAAAAATCAAGCTCGCTCATTTTTTCGCAAAGCTTCAGCATGAGGCAAAATCCTCCGCCATAGCCTTGATAAGCTTAAAACTTTCTTCGGCATCGCTCTGTTTTATAACACAGGAGGGTGAATGCAGATATCTGCACGGAACGGATACCGTGAGCACCTTAACGCCGCCCCTGCTCTTATGGATCGCACCGGCATCGTTGCCGCCTGCAACAAGAGTTTTGGGCTGGCAAATGATGCCGTTTTCTTTTGCAACTTCAAATGCTCTGTCAAAAAGAGCTTTGTTATAAACGGTGCTTCTGTCCATAAACGAAACCGCACCGCCTTTGCCGCAGATGCAAACTCTGTTTTCGTCTTTAACACCCGAAATATCGGCAGCCGTTGTTGTTTCAATAATTATTGCGTAATCGGGAGCAATATTGAAAGCAGCTGTCTGCGCTCCCCTTGTGCCGATTTCTTCCTGCACGCTGAAGGAAAACCACGCATCATATTCAAGCTCGCT
This sequence comes from Acutalibacteraceae bacterium, assembly GCA_045536245.1. Classification (GTDB taxonomy): domain Bacteria; phylum Bacillota; class Clostridia; order Oscillospirales; family Acutalibacteraceae; genus CAG-177. The sequence continues at coordinate 67,034 of JAZSNE010000056.1, forward strand.
TCTTATCAACTCAATAAGAATGGCGCAGCCGACTCTGTCATCAAGAGCCTTTGCCTTAACAAAGCCGTTGCCGAATTCAACAAAATCCGAGTTGAACCACACTGCATCGCCGAGAGAAACAACAGCCTGCGCTTCTTCTTTGTCTTTTGCGCCGATGTCAATATAAAGCTCGTCAGCCGCAGGTATTGCATCCTCTTTATCCTTATCAACAAGGTGAATGGGTTTGATGCCGATAACGCCGTTGACCGCATTCTCGCCGACCCTGACACTTCTGCCGATAATCACTTTTGAGTTAATGCCGCCAACCTTTGCAAACTTGAGGAAACCCTGTGAGGTTATGCCCGTAACAATCATACCGACCTCGTCCATATGAGCATCAAGCATAACCTTGTTTTTGGCAGGATTTTTGCCTTTTTTGAAAACAAGAAGATTGCCGAGCGCATCAACGCTGTATTCAGCATAATCCTTGATTTTTTCAATGATATATTCTCTGACAGAATCCTCTCTGCCCGAAATCCCCGAAAGAGAGCAGAGGTCTTTAATTAAATCAAGCATTTTCCGCACTCCTTTCGGCAATATATTCAGCCATCAGCTTTGCCGTGTTTTCAATATCCTCAAGGTCGCAAACTTCGCAAGCAGTATGCATATTGCGAAGCGGCACAGAGAGCAGAGCTGTTTTGATACCCTTGCCTGAAACCTGAATTTCGTCGCAATTCGTGCCCGTTTTGCCGCCCATGACTTCAGGCTGATAAGGAATGTTTTTATCCTTTGCAATTCTTTCAAGAGCCTTGCTCATCTTATAATCAAGTGAAGGAGCAAAGCCTATCATTGTGCCCTGACCGAGCGAAGCATATTTTTCGTCACTCACAGAGGGTGCAGCTGCAAAGCTGACATCAACAGCAATCGCTTCATCTGCCTGCGCGGTAAACGACGCTGCCTGAGCACCGCTTCCGCCCGTTTCTTCCTGTGCGGAAAACATTACCGTCAGATTGCAGTCAACGCCCTTTTCTTCAAGAATCTCAAGGCAACGAAGCACTGCGGCAACACCTGCCCTGTCATCAACGGAGGGTGAACTGATTCTGTTGCCGAGCAGCTGCAGATAATCGCCGTTGAAAGTAACTCTGTCACCGGGCGAAACAAGTTTATCGGCTTTTTCTTTTTCAAGTCCGATATCAATTGCCATCTCATCAAAAGGCAAGGCTTTCGGAGCTTCATCAGGTTTGGCAAGATGCGGAGGTGTTGAAGTGATAACGCCGAAAAGCTTCTCTTTGCCATGCACCGTAACCTCTGCAGCAGCGAGCACACGCCTGTCTGCTCCGCCGCATTTGGTAAACTTCAAAAAACCGTCAGCATCAACAGCCGTAACAATAAGACCTATCTGGTCAAGGTGAGCATCAAGCAGAATATGAGGGCCTTTGCCCTGTTTTCTGCCCGTCACACTGCCAAGAGCATCAATACTCACCGGCATATATTTGCCCAGCATTTCCGAGGCAATTATCGCCGCCTCGTTTTCTGCGCCCGAAACACCCTTTGCGGCGCAAAGGGCCTCAAGCAAAGCTGAAAGTTCAGCAAAATTATTCATAAAAGTCACCTTAGTCTATTACTTTGATTCCGCCCACAGGACGAACGTTGAGAACGTAACAGGATTTTTCGCCGAAAACAGCGCAGATTCTGTTTCTGAACTCATCAAGGACATCAAGAGGAACAAAAGCCTGAATTGTGCCTGCAAATCCGCCGCCGTGAACTCTCCATGCGCCCTTACCTTTGAGGATATCGTTGCAGATAGCAAGAGCAACGCTTACGGGCTGGTCCGACGGAGCTTTAACGGTGAAAACGTTCTGGTTATACATATATGACGAAAAACCGCTTTCAATAATAAGAGCTTTGAAAGCTTCAAAATCGCCCGCTTTGAGAGCCTCTGCCTGAAGGTCAACACGCTTGTTTTCGTTATAAAAATGCATTGCACGCAGAACAGCTCTGTCACCTGCAGATTCACGGATAACGGGAATGTTCTTTTCAAAATCTTCCTCTGCAACGTCACGAAGAACAGCCTTGCCGAACTTTGATGCAACGGCTTCCATTTCGCCTCTTACAGCCGCATATTCGTCCGTGAGGTCTGCGTGGTTACCGCCTGTGTCAACAATGCACAGAGCGTGGTTGCAGGACGCAAAATCAAAATCAACCTTGTTGATAACGGGAACTGCGGGGTCTTTGAAATCAATCTGCACAAAACCGCCCACGGAGCAAGCCATCTGGTCCATAAGGCCGCAGGGCTTGCCGAAATATTCGTTTTCTGCAAACTGCGCAATCTGGGCGATTTCAACGGCACTTACCTTGCCGTCATTATAAAGGTGGTTAAGAATTGTGCCAAGAAGAACCTCGAAAGCTGCAGACGAAGAAAGACCTGAGCCTGAAAGAACGTCTGAAACTGTTGCTGCATCAAAGCCGCCGTAATTATAGCCTCTGTTTCTGAAGCCTGCGCAAACGCCTCTGATGAGTGATTCCGACTTACCTCTTTCACTCGGCATAACGTTCATATTTGCAAGGTCAACCGCATCAATCTTATAGCCTTCCGACTTCACTCGGACAATGTTTTCGTCATTCTTGCTGACAACGGCAACCGCATCAAGGTTTACACCGGCAGCAAGCACCTTGCCGTGGTTATGGTCGGTATGGTTTCCGCCAACCTCTGTTCTGCCGGGTGCGCTGAAAACGCCGGCATCTTTATCAGAACCGAAAAGCTGTTCGAAAGTTTCAACAAGAGCAACATATCTTGCCTTCTGGGCAGAAACGTCGTTCTTATCATAGATTTTCGCAAAAAGCGCATCATATTCTGCGGTTGCAAGTTTTTGTTTTAATTCTGCTGTTTTTATCATTTTAGATTCTTCCTTTCTTCTGAAGCTTCTTTTTTATTTTCAGCGTTGTTTTGCGCACGGTGTTTTCAATTGAGCGCCACATTCCGTTAACGCAGATAAGAGAAATACCGGACACAAAAGCAAACAGCATTATCGGCACGATGAATTCCGGCGAAAGAGGGTCGAAAGCATTGCGGCCGATAAAAGTGAACGAAATAATTTTCGGCACATACCCGATAACCGAAAGGAGCAAAAACTGCCCCAATCCGAAATTGAGTGAACCGTAAACGCCCGATATCGTGTTAACAGGCATCAGCGGCAAAAGCCGCAGAATGATAAGCAGCGACGAATTACCTTTACCGTTTTGTTCAATAAGCCGCCGCAGACGCTCGTTTTTTCTTACCAGCTCCCACGCTTTGCCCGCTCCGAAAAATTTGCCTGCATAATAGCGGATTGCAAGCAAAACGCAAAAGCCGACAACGTTTACGGGAACAGACACATACATCGGCAGCATTGCGCCCGTCAGAAAACATACCGTGGGGGTGGGATAAATCGGTATAAAGCTTTTAACGGCAAACAAGCCCAGAAGCACCAGAATAAAAACCCACTTGTTTTCGAGGTGCGATATCTGCACTTCAAGCTCCGTCAGTTCACGCTGTATCACGACATACCAGCGCCAGAGATGTTCATATTGAAGCAGAAACAGCAAAATTGCCGCCGCTAAACCGATTGCGATTAAAGCCAGGCCCAAAATCAGCAGGCTCTTTTGTGTTTTTTGTTTCTTTTTCAACCCTTCACCTCAATTCGCACTTGCACTTATACATAATATATTTTATAATATAAATATTCACCGGTCAATAACTATTTGAAATATATTCAATATTTTATGTCAATCGAAACGCAAAAATAATATCGGAGGATTAACAATATGAAGATTACCGTTCTTGACGGCTTTGCCGAAAACCCGGGCGACCTTTCATGGGAATGGCTTGCAGAATATGGCGAATACACGGTTTATGACCGCACCCCTGCAGACCTGATTGCTGAAAGAGTTAAAGATTGTGACGTTGTTATCACAAACAAAACTCCTCTGCGCAGGGATTTGCTTCAAACTTTAACAAACCTTAAATACGTGGGTCTGCTCAGCACAGGCTATAACATAGTTGACTGGGATTACTGCAAGAAAGCAGGCATACCTGTTTGCAATATTCCGTCTTACAGCACCTCGGCGGTTGCCCAGCTAACCTTTGCTCTCATTCTTGAGCACACAAACGCTGTTGCAATTCACAGCCAATCCGTTCACTCAGGCGAATGGTCTGCGTGCAAGGACTTCTGCTATTGGAAAACACCTCTCACAGAGCTGCAAAACAAAACGCTCGGCATAATCGGATTCGGCAGCATCGGCAAGGCTGTTGCAAAAATCGCACTTGCCTTTGGTATGAGGGTTATTGCTTCAACCAATCACCCTGCTCCGTTTGACGGTGTTGAGTTTGCGGATTATGATACTTTGCTCCGCCAAAGTGATTTTGTTTCGCTCCATTGCCCCCTGACAGACAAAACGGAAGGTATGGTTGACGCAACGTTTCTCGCAAAAATGAAGCCCTCTGCGATGCTTATAAACACATCCAGAGGACAGGTTATCAACGAAGCTGACCTTGCTTTTGCCCTGAAGAACGGCACTATCTCTGCCGCAGGGCTTGACGTGCTTTCAACCGAGCCACCCAAAACGGATAATCCGCTTATCGGCATTGGCAACTGCTATATTACGCCGCACATTGCCTGGGCAGGCTATGAAACAAGAGTCAGACTTATGGAAATCTGCAAAGAAAATTTAAAAGCATTCTCACTGGGTAAACCGCAGAACGTTGTTTATTAAACACAAAAATCCAATATCAAAAGCAAAACAGGCTTGCAACGGTATTTCGCCGAAACAAGCCTGTTGGTTTTTTAGTTTATTCAGAAAACGCCATTACAGAGCAATACGGAATTTTACTTTGTATAATAATCTCTGAATGCGCTCATTGCTTCAAAAATATAGCCGATGCAGCGGCGGACACTTTCACTTGAGAAGAATGTGAGAAGGCTGAAAACAGAATCTCTGCCTGTTAAAACGTCATCAACCGCTTCTTTGAACCAATAGAAAATCCAATCTGCCTGGCGGTCAATATAGCGTCCGAGCTGCTTGATGTTTTTGCTGAAGGGAGCTTTCTTGTATTCGCACTTTTCGCTAACAAGAACCTGACCTGCAATTTCAAAAACAAAGGTGAATTCGCCGCCGTTTTCGTCAACAAGGAACATCATTTCATAATATCTGCCGTTGGGAAGACCGTAATAATCATAAACGTCGTGCTTCTCAATAACGTCAGTTGTTCCGTCGCAGAACGTGATTGTTACCTTTTCGGTTTCAAAAGATTCCTCAGCAAAGCCTGAAATCCATTCACCGCTAAAATATTCTGTTACGTAAAGGTAATCTTCAATGTTTTCAATTTCAACCTTTGCAATGTAATCGGTTACAAGTCTGACGTCAAGCTCTGCGCTTTCGCCGTAGCCGCAATAATTAACGGTTACATCGTACTTGCCTCTGCCGATAGCTTCGTCAGCTTCAATAACAAAATCGCCTCTTTCAACGGTAAACACTTCGCCGTTTTCAAACGTAAACTCAGCATCAAGAGTCATTTCAACAACGTTATCTTTTTCTGTAAGTCTGAAGTCTGCAGCAAAAATGAGCTCATCAAATACGCCGTCTTCAAACTCGATGTCGCTGATATCGCTTTCATAATATGTGGCAGAAATCTCTGCACCGGGAACACCCTCTGCAACCTCAAAGCCGAAATAAGCTTCTTCGCCTGTGATGTAAGCGAGAGCCTTTCCTTCGTCAACCGAGTAAAGAACGTCTGCCCAGCCTTGAGGACAACCGTCATTAATCAATGAAGAAATCTCAATCTCCGTTACCTTTTCAGGGTCATAGCTGAAAAGGTAAAAACCTTCGTTTTCAAGATTGAGCTTGCAGCAGTTTGCTCTTTCATAGGCTTCATAATAAAAAGTGCCGTCAGACATTTCGCCGCTGTAAGCATAAAGGTTTGCATAGGTATGGCGTTCATCTATCCATTCAACCTTTTCGCCATACTGAAAAGCAAAGGCAGGAATACTGCAGAATGCGATTGTGAGTGCAAGAACTGTTGCGATGATGGTTTTTAATGTTTTTTTCATTTTATTCGCCTCCAAAATTTTCCGGGATTTTTTCCCTTTCACCTATATGACGAAGGCAAAATAAGTTTGGTCTAAAGAATTTTCAAAAAAATCGAAAAATTTTTAAAAAATTTTTTATGCCATTAAAACAAAACGGTGGGGACAAGCCCCACCGACTTTGATTTTATATAAGCACTTTGGAAAGAAATTCCTTAAGTCTCGGATTCTGCGGATTTGCAAAGAAATCAACAGGGTTGTTTTCTTCCGTAATAACGCCTTCGTCAATGAAAACTATTCTTGAACCGACCTCTTTTGCAAAGCCCATTTCGTGGGTAACAACAACCATTGTCATGCCGCTCTTTGCAAGTTCCTTCATAACCTCAAGAACTTCGCCGACCATTTCAGGGTCAAGTGCTGACGTTGGCTCATCAAAAAGAATAACGTCGGGGTTCATTGCAAGCGAGCGAACAATTGCAACTCTCTGCTTCTGACCGCCCGAAAGAGTTGACGGATAAACGTTTGCTTTATCCTCAAGACCGATTCGCTTTAAAAGCATCATTGCGTTTTTGTGTGCTTCCTCTTTGATTTCCTTAACCGACTTTACAGGCTGCTTCTCTTTTGAGAAAAGGTTCTTTCTGACCGCCTTGCGTCTGTCGGATTTGGCACACAAAACAGGCGAAAGCATAATGTTTTCAATAACCGTTTTGTTGTTAAACAGGTTGAAATGCTGAAAAACCATACCGATACGGCGGCGGTGGATATTGATATCAACCTTAGGGTCTGCAATGTCAACACCGTTAAAGATTATGCTGCCGCCCGTGGGGTCTTCCATACAGTTAAGGCAACGCAAAAACGTTGATTTGCCGGAGCCTGAAGGACCGATAACAACAACCACATCGCCTTTGTTGATTTTGATATCAATGCCCTTAAGAACATCGACTTTGCCAAAACTTTTGCGAAGATTAATTACGTCTATCACTCTTATGCAAGCTCCTTTCCATAAGTTTTACAAGCAGTGTGATTATGCACACCAGAACAATATAAATCAATGCCATTACCAGATAAGGCACCATAAACTCATAGCTGTTGGAGCCGATATAGTTAAATGCAACGTAAAGGTCTGCCGCACCGATAAATGAAACAATTGACGTTTCTTTGATAAGCACGATAAATTCGTTACCAAGGGTGGGAAGAATATTCTTGACTGCCTGCGGAATAACAATTTTCAGCATAGTTGTTGAAAAGCTCAGACCAACGGAGCGTCCGCCCTCCATCTGACCGTAATCAACAGACTGGATACCGCTTCGCATAATTTCTGATATGTAAGCGCCGCTGTTAAGGCCGAAAACCGCCATTGCAACGGTAAGCGAAGGCAGCCTTACTCCCATAAGAGGAAGGGCAACATAATAAAACACCAGCAGCTGAACAACCATTGGCGTTCCTCTGAAAAATGCAACGTAGCAAGAGCAAATGCCGTTAAGGATTCTGGGCAACACGTGATATTTGGGCAAAACACGCACCGTAGCAATAAGCGTACCGATAACAATGCCGACAACAAGGCCGACGATTGCTATTTTGAGCGTGTTTTCAAGGCCTTCAACAACTTTTATGTAGCCTTTCTGCTCAATCAGTATCTGAATAAATTTATCTATTTTTGCATCAAAATTCATAGCTGTTTCCTTTTATAAAGCAACCTCACCGAAAGGTGAGGTCGCTGATGATTGATTTTGCTTTGGTTTGTTATCAGTTAACTGCGTTAATTGATTCAGCAATGCAGGTTGCAGGTGCAGAGTCAATGATAACGCCCTTAACACCGCCGTTGATAAGATCCTGAACTGCAAGAGCACCGTTGTCATAAGGTGTGCAGGTTACGGGGAAACCGGGGAAGGGAGGATCCCAAGTGGGGTCGCCCTCAACGTAGAACTGGCCTGTTGTGCCTGCCTGAACGCCGATTTTAACGTCCTTGCCGTAAGAATTGAGGATTTTTTCAACGTCAGCTTTTGTTTTGCAGGAATCAAACTCTGTGTTATCGCCTGCAACAATAAGCTTCTGTGATGCTTCATAATATGAATCTGTAAATGTTACATGTTCTTTTCTTTCTTCCTTGATGGTAAGACCTGCCATAGCGATATCGCACTGGTGCTGACCAACTGAAAGGCAAACGGACTCAAACTTCATATTCTGGATAACAAGCTCCTGGCCGAGATGCTCTGCAAGAGCTGCTGCGATTTCCATATCAATGCCGTAATAATCTTCGCCGCCGTTGGGTGTGTACTCAAAGGGTTCAAAAGCAGCGTTTGTGGCAACAACGAGCTGTTCCTTTGAGGGGTCAAGCTTTGCTGACTTAACAGCAACGGGTGTGCCGTCGCCGAAATAGTTATTGCAGATTTCGTCAAACTTGCCGTTTTCTTTGATTTCCTTGATGAAAGCATTAACCTGATTAAGAAGCTCAGGCTGAGCCTTATCAACACCGAAAGCGTATTCTTCGTTTGTAAGCTCAATGTCGATAACCTTTACTGCAGCTCCGGCAGTCTTGGCATCTTTGTTGCAGCCTACAAAAGCTGTTGCAACAAAAACAACGGACATAACAAGAGCAAGAATTTTAACAAACTTTTTCATTATGTAAATCTCCTTTTCCGATTTGTAAGTTAATTATACCATTAACAGCAAAAAAATCAAGTAAATACAGAATTTTTTATTGTATATTCGGATAAATATTCAATAATTATCACTGAAACAAGCTATCTTCATTTATTCTTTCGGTAACATATGCCGCCGGCGTGGAATCAACAACAACGCAGTCGATATCACCGTTAACAAGGTCCTGAACCGCAAGCAGACTTCTTTCGTAGCCTTCACACTTTGCCGAAAATCCCTTGAAGCCCCAGCCAACATCGCCTTCAACATAAAACTGACCCGTTGCACCCGTTTGAACGCCGATTTTTATATCTTCACCGTAAGAGTTGAGTTTTTTCTCAACGTCTTCTGCGGTTTTGCAGGAATCAAAATCGGTGTTATCACCCGTTACTATAATCTTCTGCGAGGCTGAATAATACGGGTCTGAGAATACTACGTGTTCTTTTCTTTCAGCGTTTATTGTAAGACCTGCTATGGCAATATCGCACTGCTGCTGACCAACAGAAATACAAACAGAGTTAAAGTCCATATTCTGAATAACAAGCTCTTTGCCGAGATATTCGGCAAAAGCAGCAGCAAGCTCCATATCAACGCCGTAATAATCTTCGCCGCCGTTGGGAGTATACTCAAATGGTTCATAAGCAGCGTTTGTTGCGACAACAAGCTGGTCTTTCGAAGCGTCAAGCTTTGCCGATTTGACTGCCACGGGGGTGCCGTCACCGAAATAATTGTTGCAGATTTCAGCAAGCTTACCGTTTCTTTTGATTTCTTTGATGAAAGCATTAGCCTGATCAAGCAGCTCCGGCTGCGCTTTATCTACGCCGAAAGCATATTCTTCGTGCGTAAGCTGAATATCAACAAGTTTAACGTCCGAAACGGGGTTGTTGATTACCTTATGGTCTTCTTTATGGTCTTCTTTCTCTTCGTTTTTCTCCGAGTAAGCGGTTGTTGAGGAATCAACAATAATATTTTTCGAAGAATCGCTTTCTTTTTCATCTTTTTTATCTTTACTTATAATGCCGGTGCCGAAAAGCACGGCAACAACGATAGCCGCAACAGCAATTAAGGAAAGTACGGCAAAGCCGATTATGATGCCTTTGTTTTGCTTTTTCGGCATTTTGGACTCTGCCGGCGGCACGTAAGCAGGTCTTTGCTCATACGCAACCACTGTTCGCTCATCACACCCCGCCAGTTTAACAGCCGATGATATCACAGTCGGTTCATCGCAGTCTGCTTGTTCAGCAGGCGGTGTTGCCGCCGCTGTTGCATCATATTCTGTACGGCAACTGTCCGGTGCGGCAACGGTTTTTTCGTCATTCAAGCCGGGAGCTGCCACCGTCTGGTCAAACATATCATTGCCGCAGCACTGGCAATAATGAGTGCCTTCAGCAACGGTTTCACCGCATCTTTTACAAATCACAAATTACCCTCCTTGATACTTTTAAGCGCTTCTTCAAAATCCTGCCACATCGGAGCTTCAAAGGTCATTTCTTCGCCCGTGACGGGGTGCGTCAGCTTACACTTACGGCAGTGCAGCAGGTGATGGCCGATCTCGGTCATAAAATCGCCGTACATATCGTCGCCTGCAAGCGGATGCCCTGAATGCGCCATATGCACCCTTATCTGGTGTGTTCTGCCTGTTTCAAGCTTTAAGCTGATAAACGTTGATTCTTCAAATGTTTGCTCCGCAGCCCAGTGCGTCAGAGCTGTTTCAACGCCAAGCTCATATGAGCAGGCTCGCAGGGTTTTCATCGGGTCAGGGCGGTAAATGGGAACGTCAATGCTGCCCGTTCCTTCAAGCCTGCCTTTGACCAAAGCGCAATATTCCTTTTTCACCTTGCCCGAAAGCTTACTTGCCGCAAACGGATTAAGAGCGCACACAACAACGCCCGATGTGCCTTTATCAAGTCTGCCGACGGAACGGAACGAACTGATTATCCCCTTTTGTGCAAGGTAAGCTGCAACGGCATTTGCAAGAGTATCGCCCTGGTGGTTATGCGTGGGGTGCATTGCCATAAACGGAGATTTATTGATAACAAGGATATCGTCATCCTCATAGATAATGTTTATATCTGCCGGCATAGCCTCAGGCGCAGAGCCGCTGTCAGGCATAAACACGGTCACAACATCGCCGCTTTTGAGCTTATCGGTTGTGCGTGTTTTGATGCCGTTGAGCTTCATTCCGTCTGCCGTGAATTTGATGCTTCTGACTATCCTTGCCGAAAACCCGCAATGCTCACGAAGAAAATTAACAACCTTTTTGCCGTCATATTCTTCGGGAACGGTATAGCTTATTTCTCTGGGCATAATTTCCTCCGTTTTAATTGATAGAACCATTATATCAAATCCGTTTTATTATATCAAGCAAAAAGTACGGTTGAAAACGGTTAAGAAATGTGTTATTATAAACCAAACGGAGGTTTTGCTATGAAAAGATTTTTTGCGCTTATTCTTTGCGCTGCTTTTATATTCCTTTGTTCGTGCTCGGGCAAAGAAGACGATGTCCCCACAACCAACGGTGCAAACTATGTTAACGCCGGCGAATGGACAGGCATCGGCAGAGAAATGGTTACCGATTGGTTTGCCGGTGAGGTTGACGGCGTTGTTAAGGAGGACCTGCCCGACGGTTTCCCTGCCGTACCAGACGAAACTTCAAACGTTTCAATCAAAAAATTCTCACCCGAAGACACAAGCATCGGTTACACGTCAGATTGGATTGAGCTTACTTTTTCTGCACCAAGACAGGGTGTAAACAAGTTTTCAGACGATCTGCGAAAAGCAGGCTACAAAGGCACTGCACGCTATCTGCCAACACTCGGCTGGCAGGGTTCATGGCAAAACGGCAAACACCTTGTCAGAATTGCTTCGTGGGAATACGAATATGACGGCAGCTATATAATCACCGTACACATTACAGAATGTGTAAAAACTTCATACCCCGAGCTTGAAGCGATTGTTCCTGTTTTTGACGGCTTCACTGCAACAAAAGGCTCATATTATGAATTGATAAACGGCGGTGCCAAGCCGCACGATTTTGACGGAAGCTTCCACGCAGAATGGCAGATTGAATATTCGATGAACGGAGCAATAGTCGGCACAAACAAAGACGAGTTTGAAGCTTATGCAGAAACGCTCGATAAAAACGGCTTTGACGGTCAGCGTTCGTTCTACAATTCAACCGACGACTGCATCATTTACGTTTATGAGGGTTATAACAAAGAAACAGGCATTCTGGTTGCAGCTTTTCTCAACGAATCGCTGATGACGCTTGAAATCAGATATTCAAACGTTGCTCCCGAAACCGTTGAATCAACCACCGAAAACACAACAGAACAATAAAAATCAAAGACTTGCATCGGTCAGCTGAAATGCCGTTGCAAGTCTTTTTGTGTTGTTATTTGTTGGTGTAAACAATCGTTGTTATGCTCTTTGCAGGAATATTTATGTTCTTTATCATATCCCCCGAATAAGTCTGCTCACAGTTGTGAGAAGCGTCGGTCAGGTAAGTCTGCACCGAATCATATCTGCCGTAAAGACCGACATTCTGCTCATAATCCTCGTTGTTGATAACAATGAGCACTGTCTGCTCCTTATCGGCAAAAGCCACGCTTGAAACAGTGGCGTTATCGCCTGCGCTGTTTTTGACCCTTACTCTTGACATACCGGGTTTTATGAAAGCGGAAAACTGTTTGTAAGCATAATAACGGCTGTAATGAACAAGCTCACCGTCAACAATATCAAGCACTCCGTCGCCGTTAACGGCTGTCCAGCTCTGCCACGAAACGGCGTTCATCCAGCTCAAATCCTGCATAATGATATTGGCCATATACAGACCGCTGTCAATTGACCTCGGGTCAAGCTTCATCGGCAGCTCGCACCACTCGCTCATCTCAAATTTTTTATCGGGATACTGCTCTGCCATCTTCTTGGCAAAGGCATCTTTTGCCCACCAGTTGTTATCAATCCAATAGCTGTGGGCGCTGATTGAATCGCAGTATTCATTGAGAATTTCGCTCGCGAAGAATTTATCTATATATTCATAATATCCTTCAGTCAGTTCGCCGCTTTCAGGGCCGCTGAGCTTATAAGTCACGCCCCTTTTCTGCATTTCAACGGCAAACATTTCAAGAACTTCAACGGTTTCGTCGGCTGTATAATGGCAGCCCTCCTGGCCGACCCATTCGCCGCCCCAGCTCCACTGAGGCTCGTTTATCGGTGAAATTGCGGTTATCGGATAACCCTGCTCAACAAACCAATCGGCAATTGTCAGCACGTAGTCAACGAACGCTGCATAGTTCTCTTTGGGAAGATTTGAAACGTTGGCTTCAAGTCCGCCCGAGGCGTGGCCGCTTTTTGTCATTGAAAAATGGGGACTGTTGCAGAAAAGAATAACCTCTTTTGCGCCGTATTCAACGGCATAATCAAGCATTCTTCTTGCGTTTGCATCACGGGTGAAATCATATTCATATTCTCCCGTTTCTGCATTTAAAACATAAAAGCTTTCCGTTCGGCGTGAGGTATCCCAGATTCTGCAATCGGGATTATCGTGTTCACCGCCGCCGATATTATAGCGGTAAATATCCAGCCCAAGACCTGTTTCATCGTCATATAGCAGGCGTGCAATTTCTTTTGCGGTTGCATCGTCATCAATATTCTGCGACCACCAGCACGAGCTTGTGCCAAAGCCCTCAAAGGTCTGGTATTTTTCATAGCTGATAACACCGAGAGTCTGCTCGTCTTTTGATAAAGTTACAATATTAAACAAAAGCACCTGCAACGCCGCCAGAATAACGGAAAGGAATTTCATAAACATTTCTAAATCTCCCCTTTTCAAAACAGATTTTAACATAACGGCATTTTGCTGTCAACGAATATGTTTGACTTTTATATTACCTGTGCTATAATTAAAATGAGGTGATTTTTATGCTTACAATAAACAACCTTACAAAGCATTACGGCAACAAAACCGCTGTTGACAACCTGACCCTGCACATCGCACCGGGTGAAATTTACGGTTTCATCGGCCATAACGGTGCAGGCAAAACAACCACAATCAAGGCCAGCTGCGGTATTATCGGCTTTGATGAGGGCGAAATTCTTGTTGACGGCGTTTCAATCAAAGACAACCCGATTGAATGCAAAAAGAAGTTTGCCTATATCCCTGACAATCCCGATTTATACGATTTTTTGAGCGGCATAAAATACCTGAATTTTGTTGCCGATATTTACGCTATTCCCAAAAGCGAGAGAAACGACCTTATAAAAAAATACGCCGATATGTTTGAGCTTACCCCTTCGCTTGCGGAGCCGATTTCAAACTATTCCCACGGTATGAAGCAGAAGCTTGCAATTATTTCGGCTCTTATCCGCAAACCGAAGCTTATGATTCTTGATGAACCGTTTGTGGGTCTTGACCCGAAGGCTTCGCACCTGCTCAAAGAAATTATGGCGGAGCTTTGCAAAAACGGCGGCGCAATATTCTTTTCAACCCACGTGCTTGAGGTTGCAGAAAAGCTTTGCACCAAAGTTGCAATTATCAAAGACGGCAAGCTTGTTATCAGCGGCGATACGGCTGAGGTTATCGGCAACGCTTCGCTTGAAAGCGTCTTCCTTGAACTGGAGGCGGAATGATGTTTAAAACATTATTAAAAATAAACGTTCAGAGCCTTTTTCTCTCAATGTTTTCAAACAGTAAAGGCAAAGAAAAAAAGGCAAAAAAGAAAACCCCTTTGATGTATGCGCTTATAGGTCTGCTTGCAGCTTACGTTGTGGTCTGTCTTATCGGCTCTGTTGCAGTGATGTTTTCTCCCCTCGCAGAAGCATTCGGCGCCTTACCCGGACTTGAGTGGCTTTATTTTGCGCTTGCCGGCATATTGGTTTTTATGCTGACCTTTGTGGGCAGCGTGTTTTCAACGCAGAATCTTATTTTCAAAGCAAAGGATAACGAGCTGCTGCTGAGTATGCCGGTGCCGACTCACTATATTCTTGCAAGCAGGGTTGCAAGCCTTTTTGTGCTTGACCTTTTTTATGCGGCTGTTATGGCAATCCCGATGATTGGCGTTTATATTTATCACCACGGCTTTTCTTTGCCGCTTCTTGCTTTTTACATCATCGGCATTCTGCTGATAGTTGTTTTTTCTGCCGCAGTAACAGCTTTCTGCGGCTGGGCAATTGCTCTTATCAGCACAAAGTTTAAAAACACTAATCTGATTCAGATTGTTCTGAGTGTAGGCTTCTTTGTTGCATATATGTTTTTTGCAATGAATATGCAGGAATACCTTGAAAAGCTGCTCAAAAACGGCGAAACCGTTGCTGCCGCAATCAAAAAGGCGATGCCCCTGTTTTATTGGTTCGGCAAAGCGTGCGTTAACAGCGAGCTTTCTTCAATCGCTTTGCTTGCTGTTACGGCAATTGTTCCGTTCATTCTCGGTTGCTTGCTTATTTCAAAGAGCTTTATCAGAATCGCAACAACAAAAAAATCGGCTAACAAAAAGAAATACGTTGCGAAGGAGCTTTCGGCAAGCTCGGCAAAGGTTGCACTTCTCAAAAAAGAATTTGCAAGGTTTTTCTCAATGCCGATGTATATTCTCAACTCTGCAACAGGCGGTCTGATGCTGGTTCTGTTTGCGGTTGTTATGACGGTCAAGGGCGATGAAATGGGGCTTGATATGCTTTTTATCGCCTCGCCCGAAGCGGCAAATCTGATGCCTCTGATTATTGCAGCGGTTATCGGCTTCTGCTCGGCAATGTGTAACCCTGCGGCTTCGTCAATATCTCTCGAGGGCAGCAAAATCAACGTTCTGCGCTCAATGCCGGTTAATTCCGACGATTTCTATTTTGCGAAATATGCGGTGAACTTCACCGTCGGTTTTGTGCCGATGACCGCAGCTTTTGTTTTCATTGCAATCAGTTTTAAGCTTGAAGCGCTTACACTTATTGCTCTTTATGCTTCGGCGGTCAGCTTTCTTGCCGTCACATCATTCATCAACCTCACGGCAAATCTGCTGATGCCAAAGTTTTCGTGGCAAAACGAGATGGTTGTTATCAAGCAAAGCGGTTCCGTGCTGGTTGCAATGCTCACGGGTTTGGCTGCAACGGCAACGCTCTATGCGCCTGCCTATTGGCTCATGAAACACATCTCCGTTGAAGTTTATCTGTTTATTCAATCGGCGGTGTGCGTTGCAATCTGCCTCGGGTTCATTAGATTTTATAAAACATCGGGCAAAGCCCGTTTTGAAAGGATGAACGCATAATGATATTTGACAAAATTGAAAACCTTAAGCTCTATTCGGCATTCAACAGCCATTTTGACGATATGGCAAAATTCATTGCAGAAAACGATTTTGCCGCCCTGCCCTGCGGAAGCTATGAAGTCGGCAACGGCGTAAAGGTGAGCATCGCTGAATATGAGCCTGCAGGCAACGATAAATTTGAAGCACACAGAGATTTTCACGACGTGCAGTATGCAATCACGGGCAACGAGATAATTGAGGTTATCCCCACGAGCGAAGCTAAGGATTCAAGCGGCTATAACCCTGATATTGAGTTCTTTTATGCACAGAATTGCGCAAGCACAAGCGTTGCGCTTGAAGCAGGCACCTTTGTTTTTCTTGCTCCGCAGGATGCCCACAAACCCTGCGTTAAGCTCAGCAGCGAAAAAATCAAAAAAGCAGTTTTCAAGATTCCTGTTTAAACCAGCAGGTTAAGCTCTGCTTATAATAAGGCACAACAAACAGCAGCGGAAATATTGCGGCGCACGCAAGCAGCCACGGCAAAAAGCCGAGCTTGAAGCGCAGCAAAGCCGCTGCTTTATTTTTGCCGTTTTCTGCACTCAGACGTATGCAATCCGCCACAGACAGCGACGGATAAGCGGCAAGCAAAAACGGAGCTCCGGCATATTTCTGCACGGAAAAAACATAAAATATCAATCCAAAAATTGCAGTAACCGCCGCACAGACAAGCATTATTGCAAAAGAAGCTGCACTCAACGCATTTCTTTTTATGCTGAAAAACAACACAGCCGCAATGCAAACAGGAACAGCTTCAAACGCAAACAGCTCAAGAATTCTGAGCGCTGACAGACACAGCGTAAGCAAGGTGTTTTTTGCGTATTCGCCGATGCTGATAACAGGTTCGCCGCCGTTTGACAAAAGCATAATCATCTGCGCCTGCAAGCGGTAATTTGCGCCGGATTTGATAATAAAATAAACTGCATACAAAATAACACCTGCCGCAACTGTGCGTGGCGTAATTCTGAAATTAATCAAATTCCGGATGATAAGCAAACCCGTTATAACCGCAAGAAAAGAAAACACCGCTGAAGAAATTCTCCTTTTTCTTCTTTTGATAATACTGCGCGCTCTTTTTTTGATTGATTTATTCAAAACATCACCGCAAACAAAAAAATCGGGAGATTTCTCTCCCGACCACCGCATCCATCTAAGTGTAGGGGCGGATAATATCCGCCCGTTCCTGCTCAGCTTCTTCATAACGGGCGGCTGATAGCCGCCCCTACGCCAAAATACAGTTTATGCAACACTTAAAAACAAAAAAAGTCGGGAGATTTCTCTCCCGATTATTTTTTTGCAGTTATTTGGCTTTTATGCCTTTATCTTGTCAAGAAAACCTGTGATTGTGTCAAAAACAGGTGCGGCATATTTTGAATACTTGTCATAGAAAGCATTGCCAGGCTCATAGGTGGGTTTTTCTGCGCCCTCGGCAAAGTTGCCCATTGCCTTGACTCTGAGGTTGGGTTTATCGTTCTCAAGGAACTGGGTATAAAGCGGATTTGACCATACGTCATAATATTCATCCGCATACATAAACCAATTATACATTTCCATTATGCCGTCGTGGCAGTTGGAATGGAGCATACCCTTGATGAACCAGGTATGTTCGGGAAGAATGCAGGTTGAAGCATCAATAACACCGTCGGGTGAAACGTGGTTGTGACCGCATTCGCAGTTCTTCTGCTGATAATTTTCGCCAAGAGTTTCATCCAGAAGAGCTACCGTTGCACCTGCAGAAGCATATTTTGTGTCAACGGTTGCATCGCTGTTGTTATTCATATTTTCAACAAGCGGAGTTCTCTGAATGTCATAGCCTGCAACTATCATTACTCTTACGCCGTTGTCAATTGCATCGTTGAGAATTTCTTCTGCCTTGCACTGAACTTCATAGTGATAATAGTCAGCCTTTGCAATAAGACCTGCCTGTGTTTCGGGGTCAAGGTTGATTTTCTTTGCTTCTTCGTATGCCGAATCGGGCACGAATGACCAAAGACCGAGAAGAGTGCCGAAAACAGGTGTCAGAAGTTCATCAAATACTCTGTCCTGAAGATTATCAAGAATTTTGCCTGCAAAGCCGTAAACAAGGTCAACAAGACCGCTGTAATAAAGGAAATCAAACAGAACGTTGAGCAATGCGCCGCCGAAATCAAAGGGAGGCATACCGTCTGATGCATAGTCAAGCAGAGCCTTTGAGTCAAGGGCAAGCTTTCTGCTCAGAAGGTCACCTGCAACGTCTGTTCCGAGAATTGGGCAGCACTGGAAAATGCAGGCATCAACGTCAGCATAGCCGTATTCTTTAAAATACGCCATAGTCACAACGCCGCCCATTGAGGAGGCTCTGAGGTTAACCTTATCGTGACCTGTAAGCTTTTTAACGTGCTGAACAAATTCGTTGAACTGGTCTGCAACCTCAACAGGGTCAAGACGCCAGTCATAGTTGAAATAATAGCTTTCGCCGATTTTGTGTGAAGTTTCTGTGGGCAGGTCGATTTTAACGTCAACGTGGGGCAGAGAATTGCCGTCACCGTCAAGGCGCATATCGCCCATTGCGTCATAAACAACCTTGATAAGCTTATCGCCGAAGTTATCATAGTCCTTCGCCATAATCAGCCACACAAGTGAGGGCAGAATGCCGAGAACTATGTCCACAATCGCACCGGTATCGGGTCTGAAAAGTGTTTTTTCGTTTTCCGTGTCAGGGTAAGCATAGATATCCGTGTTGCCGAGAGGACCAACGTAAATTGTGGGCAGAATGCCGCAGTCACAGCCTTCGGTTTCGCTGCCTTCTGCATAAACAGCAGGAGCGCAGAGCGAGAAAAGCATTGCCGCAGTGAGAATGATAGCAATTATTTTTTTCAATTTAACAACCTCTTTCTGTTGCTTTTTTGATATTCTAACACAAAATGCCGATTTTCTCAATAGCTGCAAAAAATATATTTTCAGTTATGGTTCAGCTGTTGATAAAACACCACTCACCCCCTTTATCGGCGGCTGAAATATATTTTTGTTGCAAATATTATTATATATGTTATAATACAGTTTAAAGTAATATTGTTTATATTATTTCCAAGGGAGAGAAAGTATGGCGGATATCACCAAAAAGAAAGAAGTTCAGACGGGTATTTCTCTGAACAAAAAGACAATCATAATAATTTGCATTCTGCTTGCGGCGATTATGGCGCTTGCCGGTGTTCTGACTCAGGTTATGCCCAGAGGCGTTTATGATTATGACGCAAACGGAAATATCATTAACGGCACTTACACCCCGACTGATGAAAAAATGCCCATATGGAAAATCTTTCTTGCTCCGATTCTTGTTTTCACAACAAGCAATGCACTGACGGGCGTGGCTATTATTCTTTTTATCACCATTATCGGCGGCACGTTTCTTATTCTTGATAAATGCGGCATTCTTAAATACATTATGGCTGTCATTATCCAAAAATTCGGCAACAAAAAATACCTTCTGCTCAATATGATGATTCTTGCCTGTATGATTTTAAGCTCAACGGCAGGTATTCTTGAGGAATCCGTTACCCTTGTGCCTATAGCGGTTGCCATTTCGCTTGCACTCGGCTGGGACTCATTTGTCGGCCTGGGAATCAGCCTTATTGCCGTTGCGTTTGGCTTTACGGCGGCAACCTTTAACCCGTTTAACGTTGCAACAGTGCAGAGGCTTGCCGGCTTGCCGATTTTTTCCGGTCTCGGCTTCAGGCTTCTTGTGTTTGCCGTTGTTTATGCCATTCTTGCAGGTTTCATTACTTTCTATGCAAAAAAGATTGAAAAAAACCCAAAAAAATCTCTCTGCTACGAAACAGATATTGCCCTGAGGGAAAAATATAAACTTGACGATAATCTTTCCGTTTTGTCTGACCCCAAAACAAAAAAAGCGGCAAAAGCTTTTATCGTGTGCCTTTGCTGTGTGCTTGCAGGTATCGTAATTGACTTCATTGCCAAAACAGAGGGTATGATTTCAATGCCCGCAATGGCAATTCTCTTTGCCCTCGGCGGTTTTCTTGCCGGCAAATTTTCAGGTCTTAACGGCAAAGAGCTTGCACGCTCATTCGGCGACGGCATAAAGACCGTTGCTCCCATTATTCCGCTTATTCTCATTATTCTCTCAATTACATACATTCTTGACCAGGGTAACATCATACCCACCATTCTTAACTTTGTTTATAACCTCATTAAAGGAATGTCGCCCTATACGGCTATACTGATGCTCTTTGCATTCATTGTTTTTCTTGAATTCTTTGTAGGCAGCGGTACGGCTAAAGCTTTCCTTATTATGCCTATCGTTCTTCCCCTTGCAGATATGGTCGGTGTCACATACCAGAGCGTTGCTCTTGCATTTTGCCTTGGTGACGGCTTCACAAACCTTCTCTATCCCACGAGCGGCATTATGATTATCGCCATCGGTCTTGTCAACGTTTCTTACGGCAAATGGCTCAAATTCTCGTGGAAGCTCTTTGCACTTGAAGGCATTGCTTCCGTGGGTCTTATGCTTCTTGCGGTTGCAACCAATTATGCATAAGGTGGTTCAATTATGAAATTAAAGTTTAATAACGGAAAATTCAAAATTCTGCTTTTCGGCGATATCCACGAAAATGAAGATTACAAAACCAGCCCCAATTTTAAGGATATGCGCAAACTGATGAACGCGGCTCTTGACGAATACAATCCCGACCTTTGCGTTCTTCTCGGCGATAACTGCAACACGGATCTTTATATGAAAGACCCCGAAGAATTCAGAAAAATGGTTATTGCCGTTTGTGAACCGATTATCAACAGAAACATTCCTTATGCTCTTATTTTGGGCAATCACGAGCACGACCTCGGCCACGAGGACGAAATCGTTGAGATTTACAGCAAAATGCACGGCTGCATTTCCAGAAACGAAGCACCCGAAATAACAGGCAACGCTAACTGGAAGGATTATATTTATTCTTCCGACGGAAAAACCCCGAAATTCTGCCTGTGGTTCATTGATTCAAATAACGTCTGCTGTGACCGCAGTCTTTCTCACTATGATTACGTTCACCACGATCAGATAAGATGGTTTGAACGTGAAAGCGCAAAAAACAAAGAACTTAACGGCGGCAAGCCGATGCCATCGTTTGTTTTTCAGCACACGCCCGTTCCCGAAGAATATCAGCTTATGCGTAAGGCTCATCTCTGGGAGCTTCCGTGGTCAGCAAAAGGTTACGGTGTTCACAGCAAAAACCGCTACGTGCTCAAAAAAGGCGCAACAGGTTATCTCGGTGAAGGTCCCTGCTCACCCGACGTTAACAGCGGTCAGTTTGCAAGCTGGAAAAAGGTTGGCGGCGTACTCGGAGCATTCTTCGGTCACGACCACCTCAACGATATGAGCGGCTTTGTTGACGGTATTTTCCTTGCGCAGCACAAAACCGCAGGCTTCAGAGCATACACAGACGGCTGCAAAAGCTGCGTAAGGCTCCTTACTCTTGATGAAAATGACCTTTCAACCTTTGAGCAGGAGCTTAAGCACTTCAAGGAATTCGGACTTAAATGCGAATGCCTGGGCCCGATTTTCAGAACTCTCTCTGACAGGCAAAGCATAAACCTGCATATTCTCGGCTATTCTGCGCTGGCTGTCGGCGGTGTAACCGCCGCCGGCATAGCGGTTAAAAAACTTATTGATAAATTCGGAGGTTAAAGCTATGGAAAAAAGCACAAAACTCAGTAAGCCCCTTCTTTTCAACATAATCCTTTTCGGTTTTATGGGTCAGGTCGCATGGGCAGTTGAAAACAACTTCTTCAATATGTATCTCTTTAACCGCGTCGGCGGTAACGAATATGACATTGCAAATATGGTTGCCGCAAGCGCCGTAACCGCAATGCTCTCATCGCTCTTTATGGGCAGCCTGAGCGATAAGCTCAACAAAAGAAAAATATTCATCTGCGCAGGTTATATTCTTTGGGGTATAACAGTAATGTCATTTGCTTTTATCACCCCCGAAACAGTATCAAAAATCACAGGCAATCCCGTTGTTGCCTGCATTCCCGTTGCGGTAACGCTTGTTATTGTTATGGACTGCGTTATGACCTTTATGGGTTCAACCAGCAACGATGCCGCTTTTAACGCATGGGTTACAGACGTAACCAACCCCTCAAACAGAACGCTCACGGAAACCATTCTTGCAATAGTGCCCGTTCTTGCTCTTGTTGTTGTTACAGCAGCTTTCGGTTCACTCTCGGGCATATTCGGTTACGGACCCTGCTTTATCGGCCTTGGTATTCTTGTTACAATCTGCGGCGTTATTGGTATTTTCACCATCAAGGATTCACGCAACGGCATCAAAACTTCCGCAAGTTTCTTTGAATGCCTCACTTACGGTTTCAGACCTTCCGTAATCAAAGGCAACAAGAGCCTTTACATCGCTCTTGTCTGCATGGGTATTTTCTCAATCGCAAGCCAGGTATTCTTCCCCTATCTTTTTATCTACATACAGCACTACGTCGATATGGGAACGTTGACCTCAACACCCATTTATATCATTATCCCCTGCGTAATTGCTCTTATCGGCGTTGTTCTGCTTCTTGTTAAGCTCTACACCTCAATTGACAAGGTGGGCAAAGCAAAAATCGCTTTCCCCTGCTCCGCAATCTTCGTTGCAGGTCTTGCTCTTGTTTATTTTGCAGGCAAAAACTTCTGGTTCTTTGCCGTTACAATTCTTCTCGGTCTTGCAGGCTATGCGCTGCTTATGATTCTGCTCAACGCCGCAATCCGTGACTTCACACCCGAAGACAAGGCAGGTCAGCTCCAGGGTATCAGAATGATTTTCTCTGTTCTGCTGCCTATGATTATCGGCCCCAGAGTTGCGGCAACTGTTATTGACCGCTTCGCCGGTGACACATATCTTAACGAATACGGAACTGCGGTTAACATCCCCGTTCCTCATATCTATCTTGCCTCCGCAGTAATTGCAGTTACCATCTTTATTCCTCTTGTTTTTCTTGCAAAGGAACTCAAAAAGGCTGATGCTGCAAAGGCGAACAAATAAAAAGAAGGTATTCCTGTTATGAACATTATAATTGTTGGTCAAGGTAAATTCGGTACAACAATGACCAAACAGCTTGTTGCAGAGGGTCACGACGTTGCCGTTATTGACATCAAAAGAGAAAAGGTTGTTTCAGCTGTTGATGCTTACGACGTTATGGGTATCTGCGGCAACGGAGCAAGCTGCGACGTGCTTGAAGAAGCTGGTGCAGCCAAAGCCAAGCTGGTTATAGCCGCAACTGCATCAGACGAGCTTAACATTTTGGTGTGCCTCACTGCTAACAAAATGGGAACAGAACACACAATAGCAAGAGTCCGCAACCCCGACTATGCTAACCAGCACCAGTTCCTGCACTCGGAGCTCGGCATCAATATGATAGTTAACCCCGAGTTTGAAACTGCAAACGAAATTTCAAGAATCATCCGTTTCCCCTCCGCAGCTCACCTTGATTCTTTTGCAAGAGGAAAGGTTGAAATAGCAAGTTTCCGCATTCATTCGGATAATATTTTGTGTGACAGCCCCATCTATGCTTTGCGCAAAAAGAGCAAGGCAAAAGTTATTGTCTGCGCCGTTCAGCGTGATGATGAAGTGTTTATCCCCTCGGGCGATTTTGTTCTGAAATGTGACGATATCATAAACGTTACGGGCAAACGCTCGGAGCTTGCATCCTTTATGCGTCAGTGCGGCGTTTATAAGCACAAGGTAAAGAACGTTATGATTATCGGCGGCGGCAGAATCGGCTATTATCTTGCAAAGCAGCTTTCCGACACAGGCAGAAACATTAAGCTGATTGAACACAGCGAATCCAAATGCTACAGTCTGAGCGACAGCTTGCCCGATGTTACCGTTATCAACGGCGACGGCACAGACCAGGAAATTCTTGACGAACAGCGCCTTGAATATCAGGACGCGCTTGTTGCTCTGACCGGCATTGATGAAGAAAATATCATTGTTTCCATGTATGCCGAATCCAAAGGCGTTAACAAGGTTATAACGAAGGTTAACCGCCACTCTTTCTCACTGCTCAAGGACATCGGCCTTGAAACAATAGTTTCGCCCCAGATAGTTGCAGGTAACATTGTTACACGCTATGTAAGAGCTCTGCAGAACTCAGCTTACAATGCACAGATTCAGACTCTTCACAAGCTTGTTAACGGCAAGGTTGAAGCGGCAGAGTTCATCGTACCCGAAAACGCAGGATACCTTGATATTCCGTTCAAAGACCTCAACCTGCTGCCCAACCTGCTTATCGGCTGCATTATGCGTAAAGGCAAAGTAATATTCCCCGGCGGTAATGACGTTATGAAAGCAGGCGACAGCGTGATTGTTGTTACCGCAAACAGAATTCTTGAAGACCTTCACGATATTTTTGTGTGATTACGGCGGAGGTCAGCTATGAATTATAAAATGATTGTTTACAACATCGGCAGAATCCTGCTTGTTGAAGCTGCTCTGCTTGTGTTGCCGGCTATAGTTTCAATTATTTATAACGACGGTGCACTTGCATCGTTCGCAGTAACCATTGCAGCCCTGTCCGTAACAGGCTTGCTTTCAATCCGCAAAAAGCCCAAAGACAGAAGCATCTATGCCAAAGAAGGCTACGTGCTTGTTGCTTTTACCTGGATTCTGATGTCGCTCTTCGGCGCTCTGCCTTTCTGGCTGAGCAAAGGTATCCCAAATTTTGTTGATGCCTTTTTTGAAACGGTTTCAGGCTTTACCACCACCGGCTCAACCATATTGAGTAACATTGAGGCTCTGCCAAAAAGCCTTCTTTTCTGGCGCAGCTTCACTCACTGGGTCGGCGGTATGGGCATTCTTGTTTTTGTTATTGCAGTTATGCCAAAAACAGAAAACTCATCAATGCACATTATGAGAGCCGAAGTTCCCGGCCCAACTGTGGGCAAGCTTGTTTCAAAGCTCGGAGCTTCTGCAAGAATCCTCTACGGCATTTATTGCGGAATGACGGCGATTATGGTTATTTTTCTGCTTGCCGGCGGTATGCCGCTGTTTGACAGCCTTGTGAACGCTTTCGGAACTGCCGGAACAGGCGGCTTCGGAATACTGAACAACAGTATTGAGGGCTATAACAGCCTTTATGCAGAAATGGTTATTGCTGTTTTTATGCTTCTTTTCGGCATAAACTTCAACCTTTATTATCTGCTTATTATGCGCCAGTTTAAGCAAGCGTTAAGAAGTGAAGAGCTTCGCACCTACCTCGGTCTTGTTGCAGGCTCTGTTCTGATCATTGCTCTTTCGCTTATAACAAGCAACCACACTGCAGGCTATTCCTTCCGCTATGCATTTTTCCAGGTTGCTTCAATTATTACAACCACCGGCTTTTCTTCAACGGATTTCGGAACGTGGCCGATTATTGCACAGCTTACGTTGCTTCTGCTTATGTTCATCGGTGCCTGTGCCGGCTCAACAGGCGGCGGCATCAAGGTGTCACGCCTTGTGATTCTGGTTAAAAGCGGTATGAGAGATATCAAAAAAGCCATCAACCCCAGAAGCATTGAGTCTGTTAAAGTTGACAGGCAAGCGGTTGAAGAACCGGTTGTTAAAAGTGTTTCGGTTTTCTTCGCAATGTATATCATCGTTCTTGCCATATCCTCAATGTTTGTCGCTCTTGACGGCAGAGATATTACAACCACACTCACATCCGTAGTTGCCTGCCTCGGCAACATCGGCCCCGGTTTAAGTGCCGTCGGCCCGTCCGGAAACTTCAGCGGTTTTTCCGTGTTGAGCAAAATCGTGCTCTCATTTGATATGCTTGCAGGCAGACTTGAGCTTATCCCTATGCTGATGATTTTCTCACCCTACGCCTGGTCAAGAAAATATAACTAAAACTTTCGGCTTATACGGAAAATGAAACCGTATAAGCCGATCTTTTTGTCTATTTTATTTTAGTTATCTTGTTGCCCTTAACAAGATATGCGTTCTCTGCAAGGTCAATAAGCGGTTTATCGTTAAGTGAATCGGTATAGAAATTCTCAATAACCGAATCGGGATATTTGGCTTTGAAAGCCTTCACCTTGTTTTCTCTGAAGCAAAAGCTGACAAGCCTGTGGTTTCGGGTATCAACTTCGGAGGCAATATAATTCTTTATACCGAGCCTCTTGCACACCTCGGCAACCATAACGTCAATGCCGGCAGAAACAATAACGTCATCTTCTTTGCGCAATTTAAAATAAAACGGCTTGATTCTCACGCAGTGCTTATCCCAGAATTCGCCGACGTTGTTTTCAATGTTTTCTATGGTTTTGCTCAACGCCTCAACCCTGTCCTTATAATCAACAAGAGCTTCATCGAGAGTCATATTGCCGGATTTATACCTGAAAGCTGCTTTTGCAATCCACGGAACTTCTCTGAGAAGCTTCGGATCTTTTTTTATATAAAACTTAAGCAAATCAAGCACCGATTCACCGTCATATATCGTGTTATCAAAGTCATAAACGTTCATACTGCCTTCAGCTCCTTTACAAATATATTATACCAACCAAAAAAACGGTTTATTTTCTGAATAAGAATATTGCAACAAAGATATACTCTTTTTGCATTTTTTGATATTGTTTTTCAGTTTTCTCGGTGATATAATTCTTTTTAGCATTTCATCACCGGGGTGATTATTATGTCAGACAAAATAAAAGACAAAGATTTTTACAAAGCTTTTTTCACTATGACGCTGACGCTGGCTTTTCAGAATCTTGTTGTTTACGGCGTTAACCTTGCCGACTCTGTTATGATGGGCGCTTACAGCGAAACGGCACTCAGCGGCGTAGGAATCTGCAACAACATTCAGTTCTTTCTGATGATGGCAGTAACCGGCACCTGCAACGGTATGACCGTTATTGCATCTCAATATTGGGGAAAAAGCGATAAAAAGAACATTAAATCCGTTTCTGCCGTTAGTGTGTGGGTGAGCCTCGCTTTTGCAGTTATGATAACGCTTTGCTGCGCATTTATCCCCGAAGCGGTTATACGCCTTTTCACAGACAAAGAAGCCGTTATAGCACAGGCCGTTGAATACCTTGATATTATAAAATATACATATATATTATATGCTGTCACAACGGTGCTCCTTGCCATTCTCAGGAGCGTTGAAACAGTTAAAATCGGTTTTTACGTTTCGCTTTCGTCATTCGGCATTAACATTTTCCTTAACTACGCACTTATTTACGGCAAATTCGGTCTGCCCGAAATGGGCGTCAGAGGCGCTGCCGTTGCAACTCTTGCGGCAAGAGCAATTGAGCTTGCAGTGGTCGTTGCTTACGTCTTTCTTATTGATAAAAAGCTGCAATTCAGGCGCTTGGAGCTGCTGGCAACCGATAAGCAAATGTTCCGCGATTTCTTCAAAACGGGTGCTCCTCTGATGATGAGCAGCCTTTCCTGGGGCATTGCAATGAGTGTTCAGGGTGCAATAATAGGCAGGCTTGCCGAGAGTGCAATTGCCGCAAACAGCATTGCAACCACCATTTTTCAGATTGCAACGGTCATCACCTACGCTTCGGGCAACGTTGCCTGTGTGCTTGTCGGCAAAACCATCGGTGAAAACAGCTCGCTTGAGCTTATCAAGCGCAGAAGTAAAAACCTGCAGCTTATTTTTCTGGGCATCGGCGTTTTTTCAAGCGCAATTCTTCTGCTGTGCAAAGGTCTGATTATTGATTTTTACAACGTAACGCCCGAAACTTATGCCACAACAAACCAATTCATCTGGGTGCTTGCGGTTACGATTATCGGCACGTCTTATGAAGCACCTGCACTGTGCGGCATAGTATCAGGCGGCGGCGAAACGAGCTTTGTTTTAAAGAACGATTTCATCTTTATGTGGCTGATTGTTTTGCCGCTTTCCGCACTGAGTGCATTCGTTTTTAAATTCCCCGTCTGGGTAACCTTTGCCTGCCTTAAAGCAGACCAGGTTCTCAAATGCATTGTGGCATACGTCAAAGTCAACCGATATAACTGGATTAAAAAGGTTACGAGATAAAAACTCTCCCGAGGTCAAATTGCGACTTCGGGAGTTTACTTTTATCAACTAACGTGTTTGGGTTTTGTGACTTTTGGCGGCGGTGAAATTTTTACCTTTTTGCGGTTAGGGTCACGCTCAATGATGGGCTGAGCGCCGTCATTAACGCAAGCCGCAGTGATGCACACTCTTTCAACCGTGGGGTCGGAGGGCACGTCATACATAATGGGCAGAAGCGTTTTTTCAATAATTGAACGCAGACCTCTTGCGCCTGTTTTCTTTTCAAGGGTTTTCTCTGCAATGGCTTCAAGAGCTCCCTCATCAAACTCAAGCTCTACGTCATCAAGGCTGAACAGCTCTTTATACTGCTTAACAATGGCGTTCTTGGGTGTTGTGAGAATCTGAATAAGCGAATCCTTATCAAGCTCCTCGAGAGTTGTGATAACGGGGAGTCTGCCAACCAACTCGGGAATGATACCGAATTTAACAATATCCTGGTGGATTGTTTTGGCAATAAGGTTTTCCTGAGCAAGCTCGGATTTGCTCTTGACGGGAGCTTCAAAGCCGAGCGTTGAGCCGCCTGTTCTTTTTTCGATAATTTTTTCAAGGCCGTCAAATGCGCCGCCGCAGATAAAGAGAATATTTGAGGTATCAACCTGAATAAACTCCTGCTGCGGATGCTTTCTGCCTCCCTGGGGAGGAACGTTTGCAACCGTGCCTTCGATTATCTTGAGAAGTGCCTGCTGAACACCTTCACCGCTTACGTCACGGGTGATTGAAGGATTCTCGCTCTTTCTGGCAATTTTATCAATTTCATCAACGTAGATGATACCTCTCTCCGCACGCTCAACGTCAAAATCTGCCGCCTGAATTATGCGAAGAAGAATGTTTTCAACATCTTCGCCGACGTAGCCCGCCTCAGTGAGAGTTGTTGCATCGGCAATGGCAAAAGGAACGTCAAGGATTCTTGCGAGTGTCTGGGCAAGCATTGTTTTGCCCACGCCTGTGGGGCCGAGCATCAGAATGTTACTCTTCTGAATTTCAACCTCTGTGTCACCCTTACTGCCTATTCTTTTATAATGGTTATAAACAGCAACGCTCAGCGCAATTTTGGCATCTTCCTGGCCGATAACGTATTCATCAAGCTTTGCTTTGATTTCGTGCGGTTTGGGCAGGGACGCAACGTCAAAATCGCTGTGTCTGCCCGTTGACGGCTCTGACTCAATAATTGAGCAGCAAAGGTCAACGCACTCGTTGCAGATATACACATTGGGGCCTGCGATAAGCTTATCAACCTGGTCCTGCGTTTTGCGGCAGAACGAGCAGGTTATAAGCGATTTATCTCTTCTTTCATCATCTCTGGGCATATTATGCCTCCTGTGGATAGATTAATATTTTATCTGTGGGTAATAACCTTGTCAACAAGGCCGTATTCCATTGCCTCCTGCGCTGTGAGGTAATTATCTCTTTCTGTATCTCTTGCGATTTCATCAATGGATTTACCTGTGTTTTCTGCAAGGATTTTGTTGAGCTTTTCTCTGGTCTTGAGAATATGGTCTGCAACGATCTTGATTTCCGTTGCCTGACCTCTTGCGCCGCCCAAAGGCTGATGAATCATAATCTCACTGTTGGGCAGAGCATATCTTTTGCCCTTTGCGCCCGATGAAAGCAAAAATGCGCCCATCGAAGCAGCCATACCGATGCAGATGGTTGAAACGTCACACTTAATATACTGCATCGTGTCATAAATTGCCATACCTGCGGTTACGGAGCCGCCGGGGCTGTTGATATAAAGGCTGATATCCTTTTCAGCATCCTGACCCTCAAGATAAAGAAGCTGGGCAACAACAATGCTTGCCGTTGCATCATTAACTTCATCGGAAAGAACGATGATTCTGTCATTGAGCAAGCGTGAAAAAATATCATATGAACGCTCACCGCGGTTTGTCTGTTCGACTACGTATGGAACAAGTGCCATTTAAATTCAGTCCTTTCTGCGAATTAATACTGAATAAACCGGCAATTACGCCGGTTCATTCATAAAAACATATTCTGAATACTGACAATAAAAGTATAGTTAGAATTCTGCCGGATTATTCAGCAGCTTCTTCCTTTTTGGCAGCAGCTTTCTTTGTTGTTTTCTTTGCAGCAGGCTTCTTTTCTTCTGCGGGAGCTGCTTCGTCTTCAGCAGCTTCCTTCTTCTTGGTTGTTCTCTTTGCTGCAGGCTTCTTTGCCTTTGCGGAATCAATAACAACCTTGAAAGCTTCCTGCTTGTTGATTTCAGCTGCTACTGTTGCTTCGGGAACGATACCCTTGAGCTTTTCAACTTCAATCTGATACATTTCGCTCATCTTGGTGTATTCTTCGTTGATAGCTTCTTCTGAAGCTGCAATGCCTTCAAGCTCGATGATCTTTTCAACTGCAAGCTCAATCTTAACGTCTGAAACTGCACGCTCTCTCATCTGGCTTTCAAACATTGCCTTGTCCATACCCATATACATAAGGTAAGTATCAAGGTCAATGCCCTGCTGAGCTACACGCTGAGCAAAGGAATCAATGTTTTCCTGTGCTTTGTTATCATACATGCACTCGGGGATTTCGCCTTCAACGTTTTCGCAAAGAGCTTCGATAACAGCATCTTCAAATGCTCTCTGAGCGCTCTCCTGCTTTCTCTTGAGGATATCTTCTTCAATACCCTTCTTGAGCTCATCAACTGTTTCGTATTCGCCCATATCCTTTGCGAATTCGTCATCAAGCTCGGGAAGTTCCTTAACCTTGATTTCGTGAAGCTTAATCTTGAAAACAGCTTCCTTATCAGCAAGTTCGGGAGCGTAATCTGTGGGGAACTTAACGTTAACGTCAAATTCTTCGCCTACGCTGTGGCCTGCAACCTGCTCTTCAAAGCCGGGGATGAATGAACCTGAACCGAGTGTAAGGCTGTATTTTTCTGCCTTACCGCCTTCAAATGCAACGCCGTCAACAAAACCTTCAAAGTCGATAACCGTGATATCGCCGTCTTTTGCAGCTCTGTCATCAACGTCAACGATTCTTGCGCCTCTGTCAAGCATATGCTCGATTTCGTGGTCAATTTCTTCTTTTGTTACCTTGGAATCAGCCTTTTCAGCTGTAAGACCCTTATAAGCCTTAACTGTGATTTCGGGCTTAACTGTTACGTTGAAAGCGATAACAACGCCTTCTTCTTTGCTCATTGTTTTAACATCAACATCACGGGGCTGGTCAACGGGAGTGATGCCTGCCTCGTCATATGCTGCCTGAACAGCTGTGGGGAAAACGATTTCAAGAGCGTCTTCAAAGAAAACTTCCTGACCGTAAAGCTTCTCAATCATCATAAGGGGAGCCTTGCCCTTACGGAAGCCGGGGATAACGATTGACTTTCTCTGCTTCATATAAGCCTGCTGAATGGCAGCTCTGAAATCTTCTGCTGCAATAGCAAGTTCAACCGCATAGGTGTTTGTTTCTGTTTTGTTTGCTGATACTAAACTCATTTTGAATTCCTCCGTTTGACTTTTCTAACCCCTAAATTATAGCAAATAATTTTTGAAATTTCTATATATATTTATATTTTCTTATGTTTAGTTAATTTTTTCAAATATTTTTCTCAACTTTTGGTGAAAATGCTTAAATTTTCGTTACCAAAGTCGGACAAAAGCCCAAAAAATCGCTTGAAATCAACTGAAAACGTATGCCGTCGCACTCTCCGTTGAAAGCTGTTGCGTGTGAATATGAATGCAGATGACCGTAATAACAGCGCTTTATGTTTTCTTCAACAAGCACGTTATAAATCTCATCGCACTTACGGTCACGGCTGAGCGGCGGATAGTGAAGAAACACAACAGGCTCGAGCCCCGTTGCCTTAGCCGCATCAATGGACATTTTTAATCTGCCGGCTTCACGCAGCACAACCTTTTTGTCAGCATCGCTCTCGGCATCAAAAAACCAGCCTCTTGTGCCGCATATTGCAACGCCGTCAGACTCATAGGCATTGTTATGCAGAATGTTAAGCGATTCGAGGGAATATTTTTCAAAAAATTCGTCAGATTTTTTCTTTGTTGCCCACCAATAATCGTGGTTGCCTTTGAGAATAATCTTTCTGCCCGGCAGAGAATCCAGAAAACGGAAATCCGCAAGTCCTTCTTCAAGATTCATACACCACGAAATATCGCCGGCAATAACAACGGTATCTTCGGGGCGGATAAGGCGATTCCAATTGCTTTCAAGGCGCTTCTCATAATCGCTCCAGCCGCCGAAAATATTCATTGACTTTCCGGTGGAGATTGATAAATGAGTATCTCCTATCGCAAAAAGAGCCATAGCCAAATCCTTTCCAAAAATAATTTTGAAACCGTTGCAAATAATATAATTACGGATTTTATCCGATCACAACCGAAAGGAGTAACCGAAATGAACAAAGAAATCAACGAAATCACTTGTTTTGCAAAGAACTGTGTTTATCACAAGGGCACAACTTCCTGCACTGCAGGCACAATTGAGGTAGGTAACTCAACCGCTTGCAGATGCGGCGAAACACAGTGCTCAACCTTTAAGCTTAACGATAACGCTGTTGGCAAGAGCTGCGGCTGCGCAGATTAAACGCCAAGCATATCAAAAACAACCTGCTCCATGCTGTCCTTTGAGCAGCAACCGTCAAATCTGACCGCTTTGTTGCGGAGATTTGCAAGCTGCTCGGGGCAGCTTTTCTTTGTAACAGCAGCAAGCTTTTCAACCATTTCAAATTCGTCAAGGTCATTTTTACCGTCAACTGCTTCAAGCACTGCTGCGCTGAATTTGAAGGGGCTTGCAGTTGAAGCAATAACAACGGGTGTTGCATCGCCTGTTTCAGCCTTATAATCGCTGTAAACCTTAACTGCAACTGCAGTGTGAGTGTCGCAAAGGTAATCCTTTGACTTGAAAACTTCGGCAATTGTTGCCTTTGTTTCATCGTCGTTGCAGCAGCCTGCGGCAAAATCAGCTTTGATTGCCTCAAGAGTTGCGGCGTCAACCTCATATTTGCCTGTTTCGGCAAGAGCCTTCATCCATTTGCAAACGTTTTCGCTGCCGCTCATTGAATAAAGGAGTCTTTCAAGGTTGCTTGAAATAAGGATATCCATTGAAGGAGATATTGTTGTGAAGAACTCACGGTTCTTATCGTAAACACCTGTTGTAAGGAATTCTGTAAGAACGGAGTTGCTGTTTGAAGCGCAGATAAGCTTCTTGACGGGCAGACCCATTTCTTTTGCATAGTAAGCAGCAAGAATGTTGCCGAAGTTACCTGTAGGAACGCAAACGTTGATTGCATCGCCGGCTTTGATATCGCCGCCTGCAACAAGGTCGCAATATGCCGAGAAATAATACACAATCTGGGGAACAAGTCTGCCCCAGTTGATTGAGTTTGCTGATGAGAAAGCCATACCGTTTGCGGCAAGCTTCTCAGCAATTGCCTTGTCTGTGAAAATCTTTTTAACACCGCTCTGTGCATCGTCAAAGTTGCCTTCGATTGCACAAACAGAAACGTTGGCACCTTCCTGAGTGCACATCTGAAGCTTCTGCATGGGGCTTACGCCGTCGCTGGGATAGAAAACAAGAATTCTTGTGTTTTCAACATCTTTAAAGCCTTCAAGTGCAGCCTTGCCTGTATCGCCCGAAGTTGCAACAAGGATAACGATTTCCGTACCCTTTGCTGCTTTACCGCTTGCAACGGTGAGAAGTCTGGGCAGAATCTGAAGAGCCATATCCTTGAATGCACAAGTGGGGCCCTTGAAAAGCTCAAGAATATATGTGCCGTCCTCAAGCTTTACAAGAGGAGCAACTTTTTCGCTTGAAAAGCCCGTTTCATATGCGCCCTTGACACATGAATCAAGCTCAGCTTCTGTAAAATCAGTCAAAAACAGAGAAAGTATTGACTTTGCTCTGCCAATATAATCAAGTGAAGCAAGTTTTTCAATTTCCGCAACTGAAACAGCAGGCAGATTTTCAGGCACAAAAAGTCCTCCCTCGGACGAAATGCCCTTGGTGATTGCCTGTGAAGCTGAAACTTTGACGTCTGTGTTTCTCGTGCTTACATAGTTCATAATATCATCCTTCCGAAAAAACTCTAAATATTATATCACAATATTTTATATTTGTAAAATACTTTTAAAGAAATTGTTGGCATTTTCATAAAAAATTTTATCTGTCAATGTCGCATCAAAACCCTTTGAGCGAAGAAAAGCTTCAAACCTTGGAATTTTATCAACACCGCAAAGCTCGGGGTTAATTTCGCAGCCGTCATAATCGGAACCGATTGCAAGCGAATTTTCCGCACCCAACTCAAGCATATGGCTGACGTGGCGGTATGCAGCTTCAAAGCCGTCATCGCCCTCATCGCCGAGAAAACTTTTGCAGAAATTGATTCCTATCAATCCGCCTCTTTGGGCGAGCAACCTTATTTGCTCATCATCAAGGCATCTTCGGCAGGAAAAAAATTTATCCTCACTGTCGGCACGGGTTTTCAGCAGCACCGAAGTGCTGTTGGAATGGCTCGCAATAACCGTAGCTTCGCTGTCAATTGCGTCATAAAAACCTTTTCTGTTAAGGTGTGACACATCAGCAACTATTTTGTTTGCTGCCATATCGTTTAAAATACGTTTTCCGAGCGGTTTAAGACCTTTTTCAACGCCCGACTGACAACCGTAACCAAGCTCATTTTCGGCATTCCACGTCAAGGTTATAACCTTTACACCGTAGCTTTTTGCAAGTTCAATTCCGCCATCAAATGCAAAAGGCGATGCACCTTCGCACGATATCAGCGCAGTGTTTTTGGGTGCACTTTCAGAAAAGTCAGCATTTGAAACACCTTGATATATCTGGATTTTATCGGAATTCAGCTCTACTTCTTTAAGCAAGTTTGTGTGCACCTTTTTAAAATAATCAAGCGCTGCTTCGCCGCGAAGTTCATCGGGTATCCAGATTGCAAAAATTTGCAACCACTCGTCAAGGCATTCACCTTTACACAAGTCGATGTGCAGGTCATTGGAGAAAAGCGGTTTTTGGCGGTTTAAGCACTCACCCGCCGTGTCACAATGCAAATCAAAAAGCTTCATACACCCTCCTGAAAAGCGTTTTTGATATAGTTTATGCTGTGAAGTGCATCACTATCATCAACCAGAACTTCACACACATCAAAGCGCATTTCACTTTTGATTTTTATTGCCGCCATAAAATGCTTTGTAGCGGATTCAAGCCTTCTCTGTTTGCCCTCATCAACCGCTTCCATCGGTCTGACGGCGGTATTCTTGTTTCTTGTTTTAACCTCAACAACGCAGACCACGCCGTGTTTTTCGGCAACAATATCGAGTTCGCCGAAGCGGCACACATAGTTCGCCGTAAGAATTTTATATCCGTTATCACGCAGATATCGGGCGGCGTAAACCTCGCCCCACACGCCTGTTTTGTTCTTTATCATTACTTTGTACCCAGAAAACTGCCGAGAAAGCTCATACGGTGGTGCTCGGATATGCCGTGTTCAGTCAGCATTTCATAGTGAAGCTTTGTACCGTAGCCTTTGTGCTTTGCAAACTGATACTGCGGCATTTTTTCATCAAGCTCAAGCATAAATCTGTCCCTGCTCACCTTGGCAAGAATTGACGCCGCCGCAATTGAAGGACTGTTTGCATCGCCCTTGATTATTGTTTCGCCGTCAATAGCAAGAGGAGGCATTCTGTTACCGTCAATGAGAGCATAATCCGCAGGCACATCAAGACCTTCAACGGCTTTTTTCATTGCAAGATAGGTTGCTTGCAGAATGTTGATTTCATCAATCGTCTTTTCGTCAACGCTTGCAATTGAATAGCTGATTGCCTTTTCTTTTATTATGTCAAAAAGCTTTTCTCTTTTCTTTTCGCTGATTTTTTTGGAATCGTTAAGACCTTCAATTTCGCAGTTTTCGGGTAGAATAACCGCTGCGGCATAAACGGGGCCCGCGAGCGGGCCTCTGCCTGCTTCGTCAACGCCGCAAACAGAAACATAACCCCTTGCTTTTGCGTTAAGCTCATATGTAAAATCCATAGCATTTCCCCCTTTTATCAAATAAGGCTGCATCGTTCAACCGACACAGCCCTATTACTTTTATACTAAAAACTGTTCATCAATAACATCCGTCAGAATATCATCAAGATATTTACGGCTGAATGACGACGTGTTTGAACGGACACCGTGCTTTGAAGCAAGCTCTTCAGTGTAGCTTTCAAGAGGATAAACCCTGAGGTTTGAATATCCGCTTCCGAAATGAGTAACAACGCCCTCAAAGGTGACGTTTTCGATTGTGATTTCACCCGATTTGTTGTTTTTCACCATTTCAAAGTTAAGCATACCGCCGAGCATTCTGGGACCTTTATTTTGCGCTGAAATAAAATTGCCGAGCGAATACGCAACAAGAGTACGGCTTCCGTCTGAATTTTTAATAAATTCAACAGGCTGAATAACGTGAGGATGCGTGCCGATGATAACGTCTGCGCCCCATTCGCCGAGCTTTTCGGCAAGCTGACGCTGTGTTTCGTTCGGCTCGTGGGTATATTCAACACCCCAGTGAGCGCTTACAACAACAAAATCCGCAATTTTGTCAGCATCCATAACTCTTTGCTTAAGGCGTTCCTCATCTGCAGAAGTCATAAGAATAACCTCAGTATCCGAAGGCAGGCTTAACCCGTTTGTGTGCTCCGTGAAACCGACGTAAGCTATTTTTATGCCCTTGACTTCGGTGACGGGGATTGTCTGATAATCCGCTTCATTAAGGTATGCGCCTGAAAAAACGGCGTTCCTTGACTTCCAGAAATTAATTGCTGAAACAAGGCCTTTTTCTCCGCAGTCTATGGAATGGTTGGTTGCAATGTTGAAAACGTCAAAGCCCATATCCATCATTTCATCGCCAAGCTCTGCAGGAGAATTGAAATATAATCCGTTCTGAAAAACGTTATGCTCTGTTGAGATTATTGTTTCCTGGTTGAGAATCGCAATATCCTTTGAAGCAATTTTGCTGCTGATATGGCGGTAAGCGTCTTCAAAATCATAGCCTTCTCCGCCGGCTCTTTCCTGTGCCTGCTCAAAGATAACGTTATGAATAAGGTTATCACCAACGGCGGTAAAGCTCACCTTTGTGAAAACCTCAACATCTTCTTCTTTGGTGCCGGTGTTTTTGTCAGCGCTGTCAGCAGCAGGGATTTGAGGGCTGTTAAATACGCCGTTTTCGTTTGTGGGATTGCTTTTTTCAACAAGGAAAATTGCCGAAATTGCAACAACGTCAAAGAATAAAATAATCGCCAAAAAAACGGAAAGTGCTTTTCTCATTATATCAGCTCCACATCAATCAAGGGTTATTCTGCCGAGCTTGCCGCTTCTGTATTCATCAAGAAGCATAACTGCGGCTCTCTCGGTGTCATATTCACCTTTGCGCAGCAGCATGCCTCTTTTCTGAGCTATAAGCTCAAGAAGCTCATAAGGCTCAAGCTCCTCGAAATCATTGATTTTATATCTTTCTTTTAATCTGTCCGCATAATTCTTCTGAAGGATAACAAGCAGCCTGACCGCTATTTCCTGAATATCAAGAATCTGGTCTTTGACCGAGCCGATAAAAGCAAGCTTGAAGCCAACCTCGGGGTCTTCAAACTTGGGCCACAGAACACCGGGAGTGTCAAGCAGCTCTATGCCCGAGCCAATAAAAAACCAGCGGTTGCTGCGTGTTACGCCGGGCTTGTCCGCAACCTCGGCACGGTTTTTGCCTGCCATACGGTTGATAAAAGAGGATTTGCCCGTGTTTGGAATGCCGACAACCATAATGCGCAGATGTTTGCCTGCCATACCTCTGTCAACGTTCGCCTGAATTTTTTCTTTGAGAACCTCTCTGACAGCAGGCTGGAATTTATCAAGACCCTTGCCGCTTCTGCAATCAACAGGCAGAGCTGTTATGCCTTTTGCGGAAAGCTCTTTGATTTTGCGTGCCGTTGCGTTTTCATCTGCAAGGTCGCATTTATTAAGAAGGACTATTCTCGGCTTTGAGCCGATGATCTCGTCAAGCTCAGGGTTGCGGCTGCTCTCGGGAATTCTTGCATCAACAAGCTCGCAAACAGCGTCAACCGCCGTCAGGTTTTCTTTGATAAGTCTTCGGGTTTTCGCCATATGGCCGGGAAACCACTGAACCGTCATATTCTCATTCATCAGTCGCCCTCGTTATTTCACTGCCTTGTTTGATGAAACACTGTAAAGAACCTTACCCATAATATATTCTTCCCTGATCATACCGATATCATCGGAACGGCTGTCTGAAGAATTGTTTCTGTTATCACCCATAACGTAAACGTAACCTTCGGGCACCGTAACAGGCTTCCAATAGTCAAGCGTTCTGATAACCGGTTCTTTTATGTAAGGCTCATCAAGCTTTACATCATCAACGTAAACCGAATAGGTGACGCCGTCTGCGTTTCTTTCAAGTTTCACCGTCTGACCGGCAGTTGCAATTACTCGCTTAATAAGAACATCCTCAATCACAGGTGAGGGGTTAGGCTGAGCAGTAACAACAACATCACCGTTCTGAGGCTTGGTGTAGATTGATTGAAGGATTACCTGCTCACCGTCATCAAGAGTGGGAAGCATCGACTCACCGCTGACCTGGATTGTTCTGAAAAAGCAGACAAAGCACAAGCCCACCGCAACTGCAGCCGTTGCCACAATGGAAACAATATCGAACAAAACTGACGTAAGCGTTGATTTCTCTTTTTTATTATCCATATCCTTCACTCCTTAATATATTTTTCTCTCGCCTGTCGGAAAAAGTCTGATAACCGCCTTACCGAGAACATAGCGTTCATCAACAAGACCGATGGCACTTGAACGGCTGTCAACCGAATTATTACGGTTATCACCCATAACAAACAGTTTGCCCTTTTCAACAACAAGCGGAAATTCAACATCGTATTTAAGAGCCGTGGGTTCTGCAATATAGGGCTCATCAATAACCTTGCCGTTCACTCTGACCTGATGTGTAACAAAATCAATGTCAACAGTATCGCCGCCAACGGCAATAACCCTTTTGATTATGGGCACGTTGCGCTCCCATGGCTGGGTAACAACAACAATATCGCCCGCTTCAAAGCCTTTGATTGCCACGCTGCTGACGGCAAGCCAATCGCCCGAGCTGAGCGTGGGGTTCATTGAATCGCCCTCAACACCGACAACCCTGAAAACCAGAGCAAAAACAATAAACGCCGTAAGCACTGCTCCTTTAAAGGAATCCATTATGTCATATACCGCTTTCATAAACGAACCGGCAGGCTTTATTTCATTTTGCTTTGAGATAAAATCCATATGAAACTCTTCAATTTTTCTCAAAATTCAGCCTCCCTCTGCGGTTGATATGCGTTAATATTATTGCTTGCAAGCGTATTTTTAAACCGCTGAACATACCTTTAAAAATAACAATAAGGTGTAACAACGCAAAATTGTTACACCCTCATGCTCATTATCTGATCTGTTCCTTAACCTTTGCAGCCTTACCGACTCTGTCTCTGAGGTAGTAGAGCTTGCTTCTGCGAACGCGACCGTGTCTTACAAGTTCAACCTTTGCAACGTTGGGGGAATGGAGAGGGAATACTCTCTCAACACCAACACCGTAGCTCAGACGGCGAACTGTGAAGGTTTCGGAAACGCCTGAACCTTTGCGGGCGATAACTGTGCCTTCAAAAACCTGAATTCTTTCTTTTTCGCCTTCGCGGATCTTAACGTGAACCTTAACGGTATCACCGATTTCGATGGCAGGTACTTCGGATTTCAGAGAATCCTGTGCGATCAATTTGAGTGCATCCATTGTTAATTTCCTCCGATTTTTTCAGACGTTCGTAACCGTTTACACGGCAAGAGGACCATCCGCTTTAATGTTATTAAGCATTAAACCCCGTCTTTGCGAGCTAAAGCTGCTAATGACGGCACAAATGCGAATAATATAATATCACAGCTTTTGGAATAATGCAAGTGTTTTTTTGCTTTTTATAATATTTTATGTTTTATTCAAAAACGCCGAGGTCATCACGGAGCAGTTTGGTTCTAATGACGGAAAAACTTTCGGGTTCCGCTGCAAACTCAGCAAAAAGAGCGCTCATCAGCAGCTCTGCATTGAGATTGACGCTGTTGCCAGCAGCAAGAACGGTTTTGATTTTAACGCCTGTTCCGTCTGAAACACATTCAAAAGAACGAACCAGTTCACAAAGGTTAACCGTTTTGATTCCCCTCTTGCTGCGTTTTTCTGCATTGAGCACTCCGCCGTCAATAACAGCCGTTGCCCCTGCAGCAAAACCCTCCGCCTCGCCATCTGAAAGAAAACCAACCTCTATATTATATTCTGCCGCAGCAATTTCATTCGGCTTGTTTTTCGGTTCTTCCACCGCAACAATTTCTATGCCTTCGGGCATAACGGAATTGAGTCTGCTCTTGATTTCTTCAAAAGGCATATCCTCTTCAATTCTGATATCAAGCGGTTCACGCAAGCCTGCCTGACCCAGAGGAAGAGGCATAAGAAAGGTCATATAGGGATGCGGATTGAACCCTTCTGTGTACCAGAGCGGAATTTCTGCTCTCCTGACAGCACGGGTCATACACCTGTTCATATCGAGATGTGAGATGTAAACCGCAAGGCCGCTCTTTTTAAACCATATTCTGACGGATTTCATCACACACACCTCCATTCAGCTTTGCCGCACCGCAACCTGCACATTTTTCACGGCAGCAAGCGGTTGTTTCTCCCTTATGAGCTTTCTGATTTTCTTTGATTAGGAAGCTCTTTGTTACGCCGTAATCCATATGGTCCCACGGCAGAATTTCGTCATATTCTCTTCTGCGTGCAGTATAGAAGAACGGGTCAATGCCGCATTCTTCAAAGCTCTGCATCCATTTTTCACGGTCAAGATGTTCTTCCCAACCGTCAAAGCGGCAACCCTTGCGCCACGCAGTTTCAATAACCTTGCCCAGGCGGCGGTCACCTCTTGAGAACACACCCTCAAGGAAGCTTGTCCACGGCACGTGCCTTGAAACGTTAACCTTTCTTGTTTTGACGCATGAAATAAGGTAATTCTGCTTGTCAATAAGCACCTCGGGCTTATCCTGCGGCTCCCACTGGAAAGGCGTGAACGGTTTTGGCACAAGCGACGCAACGCTTATGCTGACCGCAACACTCTTGCCCTTGGGTTTGTTTTCGTTTTTATAATATTCATCAACAACAGCCTGTGCAAGGTCTGCTATGCCCTGAATATCCTCGTCTGTTTCGGTGGGCAAACCAATCATAAAATAAAGCTTGACTGCTGTCCAGCCGCCCGAAAAAGCCTGTCTTGCGGTTGAAAGCACTTCATCCTCGGTAATATTCTTATTTATAACGTCGCGCAGACGCTGTGTGCCTGCTTCGGGAGCAAAGGTAAGACCGCTTCTGCGCACGGCGTTGAGCTGCTCCATAAGCTCCTTGGGGAAGTTATCGGCACGCAGTGACGGCAAGGCGATGTTGATTTTTTCTTCAACAGTCCAGGGCAGCATATTTCTGATAAGCTTTTCAAGACCTTTATAGTCACTTGTACTCAAAGAGCAGAGTGAAATTTCGTCATAGCCCGTGTTCTTGCAGATTGCGCGGCACTGCGCCTCAACCGTTTCGGGAGATTTTTCTCTGATGGGACGGTTAAGAAAACCTGCCTGACAGAAACGGCAGCCTCTGATGCAGCCTCTGAAAATTTCAACCGTTGTTCTGTCGTGCACAACCTCAAGGAAGGGCACTACGAAGCTTTCGGGCGCAAACATTGAATCAAGGTCGGCAACGTTGCGTTTTTCAACCTTTTCGGGAGCGCCGCAGGTAGGAGTGATTGACTTAACGGTGCAGTCATCATTATATTCAACCTCATAAAGCGAAGGCACGTAGACTCCCTTTATCTGTGCGGCAGCTTCAAGAAACTCCTGCTTTGAAGCACCCTTCGCTTTATATTCTTTGAGAAGGTCAATAAGCTCGTTTGTAACATCTTCGCCGTCACCGGGCAGAGTAATATCAAAGAATTCTGCCATCGGTTCGCTGTTGCAAACACAGGTGCCGCCTGCAATAACAATGGGCGTAAGCTCTTTTCTGTCACAGCTTTTAACGGGAATGCCGGCAAGGTCAAGCATATTGAGCACGTTGGTGTTGCTCAGTTCATACTGCATTGTAAAGCCGAGAATATCAAACTCGGTCAAAGCGTCGCCGCTTTCGAGCGCATAGAGAGGAATATTATTCTCTCTCATCACCTGCTCCATATCTACCCACGGAGCAAAAACACGTTCACACCACGCATCATCTCTTGCGTTGACCAGAGAATAAAGAATCT
This sequence comes from Acutalibacteraceae bacterium, assembly GCA_045536245.1. GTDB lineage: Bacteria > Bacillota > Clostridia > Oscillospirales > Acutalibacteraceae > CAG-177. The sequence continues at coordinate 109,367 of JAZSNE010000056.1, forward strand.
TCATTCCCAGGTGCGACATACCGATTTCGTATGTATCGGGGAAGCAGAAAGCGTAGCGGATATCAACCTTTGATTTATCCTTGACCACGCTGTTAAGCTCGCCGCCTGTATATCTGCCGGGTTTTTGAACCTTGAGCAGAAATTTTTCAATCTGTTTGGGATACATAAGCTATCTCCTGTTCAAATAAACATACCTTGTTTTAGTTAAAAGATAAGAGTGAATAGTGAGCAGTTTCGGACAGGCTCCGCCTATAACCGAATATTATCACATTTCATTTAATAATATCACAATAATTCAAAAAAATCTACAGTTTCACAACACCTTTTTCTCTTTTATCAAAAAAGCTGACAGCAGCAAGATAAACCGTTGCCGCGCCAAGACTGATGTTACCGAATTCAAGCGCCGCCGCAAAACTGAAAAGTGAAAGCGGAACCAGCACCGTCCACGCTGCCGAATTACAGATTTTATCAGCCTTTTCTTCAGGCAAAAACCTGCACAGGCATTCAAAAAGTATATTGCCGCCGTCAAGCGGTCTGCAGGGCAGCATATTAAAAGCTCCGATAACAAGACTGATAACCGATGCGTTACGCATTGACTCGCTGCCCGAAGAGCACATTGCAAAAACGGCATACAGAATAAAATTTGCTGCAGGGCCTGAGGCATAAACAAGAATATCATACCGCCTTGAGTGCACAGGCACACGCTCAAGCTTTACTCCGTAAAACGAAAACTCCACAAGCGCAGGCTTTTCTTTGCAGATAAGTAAGCAGAGTATATGCGCCGCCTCATGGATGATACAGCAAAAAAGTGCAACGGCGCAAATTCCGCTGTCATCAAGAATCAGCATACAGGTTACCGTTGCCGCAAAAGAGAGATTGATTTTCACATCTGTTTCGCCCTGTTTAATTTTCATCGCCGTAAATAAGCGGCTCGGGGTCAACTCTTACGCCGTCTATTCTGACCTCAAAATGAAGATGCGGACCTGTTGACCAGCCTGTTGAGCCCACAAGACCGAGTGTTTCGCCTTTTCTGAGCACCGTATCTTCCGGAGCATAGATTTCACTGAGATGGCAATAGTAGGTTTCAAATCCGTCAGAATGCTCAAGGAGAACATATTTGCCCCATACGTCACTTTCGCCGGACGCAGTAATTCTGCCGCCGTAAGCCGCTGCAACGGGTGTTCCCTCGGGTGCGGCAATGTCAATCCCCGTATGAAAGCCGTAGTTGCCGGACACAGGGTTTGTTCTGTAACCGAAAGGTGAAGTGAGCCTGCCGACAACAGGCACCGTTACGGGCGCACTGACCGTATAAGAAGCAAAGCTTGTGCCTTTGATTGCTTGCTCTGAGGCGAAATCGTCACCGCCCGATGCCGTTATTTTGCCCACGGCAACAACATCGTCAAGGCTGCAGCTTGCCGTTTTTACGGAATCTACCGTTATTTTCGCCGTAACAACCTCAAAATCGGCAGCGGAATAAACCGCTTCGGTTGCATAAAACGCCGGTATGGCTTCAGCTTCAATATCGGCTGCAGCACCGCTGTAACCGCTCTGAGCTTTCGGCGAAAAAGCTGAAGAAAGAAGAACCCCTGCCGCAGCAACCGCACAAACGCCGCATTGCAAAGCAGCAAGACGGATAACAAAAGACGGTTTTGTTCCGCTTCTTTTATGTTTGCTGTTTCTTGACTTTAAAAATAAAAGTTTATCGGCTGCCGTGCATCTGTCGGTGCACGAAAACCCGTTGATTCTGCCGTTCATAAATCCCTCCGCAAAAACATTTCTCTTTGATTATATGTGCGGTACAAGGTCTGTTATGATAAAAAGAGTTCACACCAAAACGGTGCAAACTCTTTTTGCTTATTTCAATCCTATACTGTTGTTAAGCAGAAGCGAGCTGTAAATAAACAACACGTCTGCATTATTGAAATTGACCATATTCTGAAGCACCTGCGGATACATATAGCGGATATCCACCACGGTGATTTTTGAATAACTCTGAATCATAAGCGGTGTAAGGCTGCTGCCGTAGGAATCTCTGAAAACCACAAGCTCCTTGCCGCTTTTATTAAGCGGATTTGTGATTGCAAGAAAAGGCTGACTGCCCGAAAGAAACATCTCATAGGGGTCTTTGCCGTTTGCCTTTTCCATATCGTAAACAGGCATATCAACATATTTGCCCGTGTTCATATCCACACCCTTGACGGTGCAGTTTTTAATCACATCGTCTGTGAGATATCTGATTGTATCAGGCTTTATGAACGGCAACGCCGCCTGGCCGTAATAAGTGCCGTAAAACGGATTATCAACCTCGGTAACGGTAAAGCCGTCTTTGAATTCAGCACCCATTGAGATTGCAAGATGCTGCGCAACGTCAACAATATTTTCCTGCTTCCAATGGCTGTCGGTATAATAATAATCATCAGCTGAGAGAAGCGGATAAACGTCAATATATTCCGAATAATCCATTCTGTCCTGCATACCGGATGCAAGCTTGCCGTAATCAATTGCAAGGTAACCGCCGTTTTCTGCAAGATATAGGTTTTTATCAGGCACAACGGAAAGATAAACCTTTGCGTTTTTACCTTTGATAAAGCTGTCATAGATATAATTGAATCTGTCTGCAGCGTGATCCATCATATCTTCTTTGAGGGGGTATTCGAGCTTTGAGATGTGACCGTTTTCAAGAATAACGTCATTGTTATCCATATTCATAAAAACATAGTTTGAAAAAATCGCTTTTATGCTTCTGAACGTGTCACGCATCGGAAACTGGTCAAGGGTGAAAGGCTCAAAATCCTTCATAAACTCGCCTGTGAGAACTCTTTCAAGTGTCAGCTCGGGGAAGGTTGCGAGAGGTCTTCTTTCGCTGTTTGAATAAGCCGTTTCACTTTTTGCAATGTTCCAGCCGAAAAAGCCGAGGAACAGCACCGCCATAAGAACCGTCAGAACAATATTTTTAGCTTTTGTACTCATCACGGCACCCCCTTAAAACCTGAAATAAAGGAACGGGTTGAACGAACCGTCAACCAGATAGGCGGTCATCACAACCATCAGACCGACAAGAACAACGGGTTCGATGACGTTTGTAACCTTTTCATACTTTGCGCAAATCTTGTTTGCAAGAACTTTGGGCAGAGGTGTTGAGCCGATAATTGCAACAGCAATAACAACTGCATAGCTGCGCAGGTAATAAAGCCATTCGGCAGAGAAAGCGGGAACGTTACCCAAGCCGAACATTGCCGCAATATACCTTGCAGCCTCGCCCATATCGGTTGCATTGAAAATGACAAAGCTGATAATTATAAGAAGCATCACGTATACGTGACGGAGAATCTTTGATTTGTCAAGATATTTCTTGAGCCAGAGCTTTTCGAGCACAAGCAACACGGCAAAATAAAGACCCCAGACAATGAAGTTCCACGCCGCACCGTGCCAAAAGCCTGTGAGAAACCAAACAATAAAAATGTTTCTGAACCATTTGATTTTTGAAACACGGTTGCCGCCGAGCGGAATATAAACGTAATCTCTGAACCACGTGCCGAGCGACATATGCCATCTGCGCCAGAATTCCGTCACGCTGCCCGAAATATAGGGATAATCAAAGTTTTCGAGAAATTCAAAACCAAAAACCTTGCCCATACCGATTGCCATATCGCTGTAACCCGAGAAGTCAAAATAGATATGCAGAGTGAAGGCGATTGCATAAAGCCAATAAAACAGAACGGATTTATCGTCCGATGCTTTGAAAGTATCGCAAAGTTCGCCAAGAGCATTTGCAATAAGAATTTTTTTGCCGAGACCCAGAACAAAACGTCTGATACCCTGTGCCACAAGCTCAAAATTATGAGTGCGGCTGACAAGCTGTTTTTCAATATCGGAATAACGGACAATCGGTCCTGCGATAAGCTGCGGAAACATCGACACATACGCTGCAAGCGAAATCGGATTTTTCTGCGCTGCAACGTCGCCCCTGTAGACATCAACCGTATAGCTGAGAATCTGGAAGGTGTAAAAGCTGATGCCGATAGGCAGAGCTATTCCCGTAAGAGGCACAGCAAGTCCTGAAACCGAGTTGAACGATGAAATGAAGAAATCCGTATATTTGAATATACCGAGCGTCACAAGGCTTGAGCCAACCGAAAGAGCAAGAAAAACCTTGCTCATAACGCTGCCTCTTGTTTTTTCAATCAGTAAGCCGAAAATATAACCCAAAACAATCGACGCAACCATAATGATTGCAAACTTGGGTTTATCCCACGCATAAAAAACAAGGCTTGATATAAGCAAAACTGCGTTCCGAAGCGGTTTTGGCGCAATAAAATAGAGAATTAAAACGCACGGCAGAAAATAGAATAAAAACGGTATACTTGAAAACAGCATTTTATTCAGCCTCTCTGGTAATTTTTCAGAAAACAACGGACGCAGACAATCCTGCCGCGTCCGTTATATTATTTGCTGTTACAGTTATTTTTAGCCAGCAAGGCTTACGGGGCACATAAGGAAGAACACTGTGTTGCCAACGTTTTCACAAACCATTTCTTCTGCTTCTGTGCAGATATTCCATCTGAGGTTAGCCTCTGCTTTAAGTGTTGCCTTGAAAGCTTCAACATCTGCGCCGTCAGCAAGCTTGAAAATATAGCCTACAAAAGGAATTGTGGCGATGCCGGGTGCAAACGTTGCACCTGATTCAAAGCCCTTGATTTCATTATTGAAGCCTGCAAGATAGCCTTCTTCAGCTGTCATTACCATAGGCATAAACTGAATTGATTCATGAGCGACAACTGCGTTTGCAAGCTCTTCTGCCGTTGCTTCGGGGTTAGCGCCGATTTCGTTATAGAAAACGTTAAGAAGGGTCTGAGCTGCGCTTTCACCGTTTGCAACAGGTGCATCGCCTTCACCGTCAACAACAGGTGCGTCAACGCCGGGCATTTCTTCGGGACCTTCGCCGGGAGCTGCAGGCTGGTTCATCTCATCATCAACGATAACGTCGTTTTCTTCTGCAGGGTCGGTAAGTTCGAATGTGGGAATTTCTTTTTTGGTTGTGTCTGTTTCAGCTTCTTCCTTGCCGCCGCAAGCCGCAAAGCTGAGAAGCATAGCTGCCGAAAGAATAAGTGCAAATAATTTTTTCATAGTTTTTCTCCTTTATTATCTGCGGCCACGCCGCATTATTTACTTTCTTGTAACAACCCATCCGCCGTCATATTCCAGAACAAGCACACAGGTCTTTCTGCCGTAATCAACGGTCATTTCGCTTTTTTGCATACCGTCGCTTCTCCAGATAACTTCAATGCTTTCCTCTGCAGAATATTCGGTGAGGTTTGATTCTTTGCCCGCAACGTCAAAGCTGCCGCTGTCAACGGTTATAAGCGCATCGCTTGTGATATCCAGCTTAAGTTTTATTTCAGCCTGCGGAGCAGACCTTGCAAGCGGCGAAGGAGCGTCTGTCAGGGTAAGCGTTTCATTTTCTGAAACAGCAACACCGTTAACGCTGACCTCTATTACGTTACTGTTGAACGCATAAAATGCGGCAACCGCCACAAGCACAACGCACGCCGCAGCAGCAACTATGCGTGAAAACTGAGTTTTAAGCAAAACAGTGTTGTCTTTTTCAGATTTTTCTGCAGAAGCAAGAATACGTTCGCGAAGCTCGTCCGGCGCTTTGACAGCCGAATAGGCTTCTTTTTGCTTATCGCTGAACATCATTCTTCCTCCGTTTCAATATATCTTTTAAGAGCATCACGCCCTCTTGAGAGGCGCATTTTAACAGCCGATTGAGTTAGCCTGAGTATTGATGCGATTTCATCAACCGAAAAGCCTTCAAGATAATGGAGCGTTATCACCGAGCTGTATTTTTCGGGAATTGCTGCCAAAGCTCTGTAAAGCTGCTTTGAAGCTTCGCCGTCTGCGCCGTCAGCCGCAACATCGCCGATTTCATCCAGCGACGGGTGGGAACGGATTTTTTTGCGGCGCTGAATATCGTGGCAGCGGTTAACGGTTGCCCGGATAAACCAAGCACGCCCATGCTCATCATCTTTAAAATCAGGCTGGATTTCAAAGAATTTAAGGAAAACATCGTGAACGGCATCCATAGCATCTTCATTGCTTCCGAGCTGCGCAAGAGCAAGCCTGAAAAGCATATCGGAATACTTGCCATACACAGCCGAAAGGTAATCTTTATTCATTGCGGATGCGCCCAACTTGTGCCCTCCTGACATTAAAACGTTTCAGAATACCGAAAGGTCACAAAAACTGAAAAAATTTTTAAAAATATTTTTGCACCTGTCGTTATGCCGTTAAATATACTTTTGATTAACCATATTTTGAGCAACCATTTGCTCAAAACTCACGCAATCAAAGCAGAGATGTCAAATCTCTTTTTTGCCTGCCAACTCGGCAAGGGTATCCATCAAATCATCTTCGTTTTCCTTGCAGCCGTCAATGAATTTCTTTAAGGCACCGGCAAAGTTTTCCTCATCAGCCTCACCGTAAGTGCCGACTGAAGCAAACTCCGCTTCACCGTCATACACATAAGCGATACCAAAGAAATAACCGTTTTCAAAATTCGCAGCATCAGCACTGTAATCATCAGACCCGGTGTCAGTCGAAGCTTCTTCAAACCTGCCGCTGACAACGTAAAAAACAGCTCCGCTTTCAGAAAGCTGATATTCTTCTTCAACGTCGCCGGTTTTGATGCCGAGGTCATCAAAATAAGCCTTAACCTCATCAATAACTGCTGACGGAAGTTCAGGCTTAGTTTCAACAGCCTTGTCATTTTCTTTTTTGCTCTCACAAGCCGCAAAAGCAAACAAAATAAAAAGAGCAACAATAAAAGCTGAAAGTTTTTTCATATAGCATTATCTCCGTGAAATATTGATTCAAAAACAAAAAACAATACGAACATATGATATCACAGATTTATTGCTCCGTCAAGAAACATAACGGCAACCAAACGCTGTCAGATTTAAAGCTATTCCCTGTCAAAATCACCTGCTTATTATTAACATTTTTATTGACAACCGTTTTCATATGTGCTACAATCTATTTGTTCAATAAACAAATTTGTTTATTTATGCAATAAATACGGCTGATGCTGATAATTTTGCTTGATTCAATTCGTCAGAAAGGAGGTTGCCTGATGTTTTCTCCGACGCCGTTCGGCGTTATGCTGAAAGAAACGCGCGAAAGCGCAAAGCTATCGCAGTTTGACCTTGCCGCCGGGCTTGGAAAAACTGCGCAATATATAAGCAACATCGAAAAAGGCAAAAATAACTCCCCTCCCGATGACGATGCTATTTTCAAGCTCATCAGCATCCTCGGTTTGAAAAATGACGAAGCTGAAAAATTCCGTTTTCTTGCCTATGCTGACAGAGGGATGCTGCCGCCCGAAATGTTTCGTTACGTTTTCAACTGTCCGTCGCTCATCGGGCTTCTCAATTACGCCGTCACAAACGGCATACCGCTCGAATACTGGGACTCGGTTTTCAGCGGAATAATCAACAGAAAGGTTGATGATTATGGCAAAAACACCTGATTATATCAAATACGCCGCTTCAATTGTTCCCAGCGAGCGTCAGATTAAATGGCAGGAAACCGAATTCTATGCCTTTATACATTATGGTATTAACACATACACAAACTCGGAATGGGGCAACGGCAACGACGACCCCGAGCTTTTCAACCCCGAAAAGCTTGATTGCCGCCAGTGGGCAAAGCTCTGCAAGCTTGCAGGTATGAAAGGTCTTATTCTCACCGCAAAACACCACGACGGCTTTTGTTTGTGGCCTTCGGCGTTTACGGATTACAGCGTTCGCTCTTCCACTTGGATGGATGGCAAGGGCGACGTTGTTGCCGAATGCGCTGCTGCGTGCAAGGAGTTCGGGCTCAAATTCGGCGTTTATCTTTCCCCCTGGGACAGGCATGAAGAAACCTACGGCACCGGCGAAGCATACAACAATTATTTCAGAAACCAGCTTCGTGAATTGCTGACTAACTACGGTGAGCTTTTCTGTGTATGGTTTGACGGTGCATGCGGCGAAGGTGCAAACGGCAAAAAGCAGGAATACGATTGGCAGAGCTATTATAAACTTATCCGTGAGCTGCAGCCGAATGCAACAATCAATATCACCGGACCCGACGTGCGCTGGTGCGGCAATGAAGCCGGGATCTGCCGCAAAAGTGAATGGAGCGTTGTGCCGTATTATCACTCAAACGCAGAGCTGATTGCCGCCGCAAGCCAGAAGAACGTTTCAAAGCCGCCTAAAAAAATAAATCCCACTGACCTTGATTTGGGCAGCAGGAAAGCTATTAAAAAATGCAACAAGTTGATATGGTATCCGGCAGAGGTTGACGTTTCAATCAGAAAGGGCTGGTTTTACCACAAGGATGAAGATTACTCCGTTAAACCACTTTCAAAGCTGATGGATATTTATTATAACTCCGTTGGTGCAAACGCCTGTTTTCTTCTTAACATTCCGCCGATGCCGGAAGGAAAAATCAACGAAAAAGACGTTGAAACCCTGCTTTCAATGGGCGCACAGCTTGAAATTGATTTTAACGAAAACCTTGCCGAAGGCTCGGTTATCACCGATAACAAACATCTTGACAAAAGCCACTGCGGTCAGATGGCTTTGAGCTATGACCCCGAGGAATACTGGCATTCGGGCGATGACCCTGACGGTTCAGAGCTGATTCTTGACCTTGGCGACGAATACGACATTGACAAAATCGTACTCGGCGAGCATATCAGAACAGGTCAGCAGATTGAAAAATTCTCTCTGTATGCACAGATTGACGGCAAATGGAAGAGAATCGCAAAAGAAACAGTCATCGGCTATAAACGCATTTGCCGATTCAAAGAAATCAGAGTTCGTTACTTTAAGCTTGTTATTGAAAAAGCACGTTGCTTTGCAACAATCTCAAAATTTGAGGCATATTAATCCCAGGTTTTCCAGATTTCGGGGCAATAGCCGACTGTTGCCTGTTTGCCGTTTCTGACAATTGGAGTTTTAAAAAGCTCGCCGTGTTCAAGCAGCTTTTCTTCAACGGCTTCTTTGCTTGCAAGGTATTTGATGAAATGCTTTTCATAAGCCTTTGACTTTTCGTCAATAAGAGCTTCCATCGAACCGACGGCAGCTTTGACACTGTTATATTCGCCCTTGCTGAAATTCTTCTGCGCAAGGTCAATGAACTGGAATTTTATTCCTCTTTCTTTAAAATAACGCTGAGCTTTTTTAGTGTCAAAGCACTTGTTTGTGCCGAAAATCTGTATATTCATAATATATCCTCCCTGATGGTGTAACAATATGGTAATAAATATTCCGCCTCAAGTCAATAGAGTAATTGAAATTCTGCATTCACACGGTCACAGCGCATACGTGGTCGGCGGCGCTTGCAGGGATATACTTATGGGCAAACCGGCACACGATTGGGACATTGCAACAAGCGCTCTGCCGCAGGAAACGGCAATAATTTTCAAGGATTTCAGAGTAATCGAAACGGGCATAAAGCACGGCACGGTGACCGTTATTGTTGACGGTGTTCCGCTTGAAATAACAACCTTCCGCATTGAAACGGGATATTCCGACAATCGCCACCCTGATAAGGTGGATTTCACAAACAAAATCGAAGAAGACCTGTCCCGTCGTGACTTTACCGTCAATGCAATTGCGTATTCTCCCGTTACAGGTATTGTTGACCCCTACGCCGGCAAAGATGATATTGAAAAAAGGCTTATCCGCTGCGTAGGCAACCCGGACACCAGATTCGGTGAAGACGCATTAAGAATTTTGCGTGCGTTGCGTTTTTCCTCAGTTCTCGGGTTTGAAATTGACAAAGAAACCGCCGATTCGATTCACAGAAACAAACATCTGCTTGCAAACATTTCTGCCGAAAGAATTTTCAGCGAAATCTCAAAAATGCTTTGCGGCAAAGATATAAAACGTATACTGACCGATTTCAGCGACGTTATTTTCTTTATTTTGCCCGAGCTTGAACCAATGTACGGCTGCAAGCAAAATCACGAGCGGCATATATATGACGTATGGGGACACACGGTTGCGGCGGTTGATGCCGTCAAAGACGAACCGCACCTGCGTTTTGCAATGCTTTTGCATGACAGCGGAAAACCCCACGTTAAAACAACAGACGAAAACGGCGTTGACCATTTTTATAAACACGCCAAAAAGAGCCGTGAAATTGCAGACGGTATTCTGCAAAGACTCAAAACGTCAAACGCATTCAGGCAAACGGTTTGTAATCTGACGGAATTTCACGATTTTCTGCCCGATAAAATCAGCAGAAAAACCTATAAAAAATATATTGCAAAGTTGGGATTTGAAACCGTCACAGACCTGTTTGAAATAAGAAAAGCCGATATCACGGCTCAAAACCCCGTCTTTCTTGATGAAGGTCTTAAGGCTAACCGAATCGGTTTAAGAATACTTGAAGAAATTTCAAACGAAAAAGCCTGTTTCAGAATCACCGACCTTGAGATTGACGGCAAGGAGCTTGCTCTGGCAGGCATTTCGCCCTCACCGCTTATGGGCAGAATTCTTGAAGCCTTGCTTGATGAGGTTATGGACGAAAAAACAGAAAACGAAAAAGACGCCCTTCTGAAAAGGGCGATGCAGATAAACAAAGATGTACAGGGCAGTTGAAAGGAGAAACTATGGAAGTTGTAAAGATTGAAAATGCACAGGAATTTGACGCATTCGTGCGTTCACACCCCAAGGGACATATGATGCAGACCTCTGCTTGGGGAAAGGTAAAAAAAGAGTGGGAATGGGTCGGCTTTATCAAAAGAGACAGCGCAAACAACATTATAGGCACCTGCGCCGTTTTGCTGCGTAACATTCCGATGATGCCCTATAAAATGATGTATGCACCCCGAGGACCTGTCTGCGACCTTGCAGACAAAGAAACCGTCAGAGAGCTTCTGCTTGCTGCAAAGGAATATGGCGTTAAGAACAAGGCTGTTACTCTCAAAATTGATACCGATACCCTTGCATCAAACGAAGAATATATCAACCTGCTCAAGGATATCGGTTTCACATTCAAAGACCATAACGCAAGCTTTGACACGGTGCAGGCAAGATACATTCTGCGTCTTAACACCAAAGACAAAACAGAAGAAGAAGTTATGGCTTCCTTCCACCCCAAAACACGCTATAACACACGCCTCGCAGCCAGAAAAGGCGTTACCGTTGAAATCAAGGGTGCTGAAGCCTGCGAAGAATTCCACGACCTTATGCTCGTTACAGGCGAAAGAGATAATTTCGCAACCCGTGACACGTCATATTTCAAGCGAATTATGGACGCATTCGGTGACGACGCAAGAATTTACCTTGCAAAATACGAGGGCAAAACCATTGCAGGTGCGCTCGACGTGCATTGCGGCGACAAGGTGTGGTATGTTTACGGCGCAAGCTCCAACGAATACAGAAACGTTATGCCCAACTATCTTGTTCAGTGGGAAATGATTAAATGGGCAATTGAAGAAAAATGCTCCTGCTACGATTTCAGAGGCGGTTACCCCGATGAGGATAATCCGCTCCACGGTATTTTCAAATTCAAAATGGGCTTCACCAACGAATATATGGAGCTTATGGGTGAAGCAGACCTTGTCATAAACAAGCTCGGCTTCAGCGCAGTCAACGCCGCCCAGAAAGCTGCAAAAGCAACAAGAGGAATCCGCGCAAAAATCATAAACAGAAAATAAGCATACGTCTCAGGCAAAGTATACTTTGCCTGCTCAAATCCTCCATATTGACAAGCGCCTATGCTTTTTTCGGAGGAGAGGCGGGTGTTATTTTTATAATAAAT
>JAZSNE010000018.1:0-58909 GCA_045536245.1 Acutalibacteraceae bacterium
AGCGACTGCGGCGGTTTTACTCTTTCTGTTGTGAAGATGAATAGCTTTACAAACTCAACTTGCTGTTGCCGGGCGGTGCAGAACTGAATTACCATTGATATATTTAGGTTGTAACACTTTTTAAAACTCTGAAAAACACAACTGTAAAGGTCAATGGCTTTACACTTTCGGGTGATGTAAGTTTATATTCCATCAAGGTTTCATTGCCCAGGGTGAAGCTGATTTTGCCGAGAATCTGCCCTTTTTCAATCGGTGCGGCGGCATCAACCGCAAGCTCAATGTTTTGCTTGATTTCGCTCTCTTTTCCTTTGGGGATAAGCACAGATTCCGGCTTCGGAATAACAGGCATAACACTCTCTTTAACACCGTTTATTACTTTAACCTCCGGTATAAGCGATGGGTCAATAACGGGGGTAACCGTAACATAGTTTGAAAATCCCCAATTGAGCATAGCCTTTGCCGTTTCAAATCTGTCGCTGCTGTTTTCACTGCCAAGCACAACCGCAATCAGATGGGTGCCGTTTCTTTTTGCGCTTGCGGAAACACAGCAGCCTGCCTTTGCGGTTGTGCCTGTTTTAAGACCTGTTGTGCCTTCAAAAAAGCGAACAAGCTTGTTGGTGTTAACAAGCTCGGTTGCACCGTCACGAAGTGAATCCATCCAGATGGTGGTGTAGTTTATAATCATTTCGTGTTTTAAAAGCTCACGGCTCATTGTTGCCACATCGAGCGCCGTGGTCAGATGATTTTCCGTTGTGTCGTCAAGGCCTGTGCAATTTTCAAAATATGTGTTTTTCATTCCGAGCTGTGCTGCACGTTCGTTGAGCATTGCCACAAAAGCCTCCTCACTGCCTGCAACGTATTCACCAAGAGCAGTGCAGGCATCGTTTGCGCTGTAAACAGCGGTTGCTTTGAGCAAATCGTCAACAGTCATCTGCTCGCCCTCTTTGAGCCATATCTGCGAGCCGCCCTTTGAAGCCGCATTGGCAGAAACTGTAACGATGTCCGTCAGCTTGATTTTGCCCGAATCAATTGCTTCAACAACAATCAGCAGCGGCATAATTTTTGTTACAGAGGCAGGGTAGAGCTTTTCGTTTTCATTGTATTTCATCAAAACCTTGCCTGTTGATGCATCCATAAGCACTGCGGCTTTGGCTTTAATTTCAATGGGCAAAGCATCATCTGCGTTAGTGAAAATCAGCGATGTAAAAACAATCGTAACCGCCGCCGCAAGGCAGATTACGGCTTTAAATAATCTTTTCATATCTCAAAACTCCCTTCAAGTCAATATATGTAAGGTACGGTGTTGATTATCACCGTATTTTCTGTTATAATGTTAAAAAATCTTTACTTTTATTAACAGCAATCAATATGGTTTTGAGCGGAATATTTCCGCCCCGTCTGCGTTAAAAATCTTTGAAATAGCCTCGTATTCCTGCAGATTTTTGCTTTGTCGTGACGAAAATTTTCTCGCCCAAAACTGCTCCGCATCTGAAATGATGCAGATTGCGTGCAGTCGGCGATTTCTTCGATGCAGGCATACGGGCGTATGTCAAAGAGAAAAATCGGCGAATGTGCGTGATATGCTGTATTTCAGACATATAGGATTGTTGTTAATAAAAGTATACGAAAGGCATAATTATGAAAGCTGCTTTTTATACCTTGGGCTGCAAGGTTAACCAATATGAATCACAGGCGATGGCGCAGAATCTTGAAAGCCACGGCTTTGTTATTTGCGACGCAAACGAAGATGCCGATGTATATATCATCAATTCCTGCACCGTTACGGCGGAGAGTGACCGCAAAACACGCCAGAGTGTGCGCCGATTCAAAAAGCTCCACCCGGACAGTCTGGTTTTGCTCACGGGCTGTATGCCTCAGGCTTTTCCGCAGGCGAGCGCAGAGCTTGACAGTGCGGATATTGTTATCGGCAACAAAAGTAACCACCTTGTTCACGAATACATAATGCAATATATAAACGGCGGCGGAAGAATTGTTGCCGTTGAAGAGCATAAAAGCGGCGAAGCTTTTAACGGCGACACAATCAGCTCGTTCCGTGAGCGTACAAGGGCAAACGTAAAAATTGAGGACGGCTGCAACCGTTTCTGCTCATATTGCATCATTCCTTATGCAAGGGGCAGGGTGCGTTCAAAGCCGCTTGAGGTGTTCAAGGAAGAGGTTGCGCAGCTTGAGAAAAACGGCTTTTGCGAAATAGTGCTTGTGGGCATCAATCTTTCTGCATACGGCACGGATATCGGCTCAAGCCTTGCCGAAGCGGTTGAAGCGGCGGCGGAGTTTGAGGGCATCAAAAGAATAAGGCTCGGCTCGCTTGAGCCCGACCACATAACCGATGATGTGATTGCAAGGCTTGCGGCTGTTAAAAAATTCTGCCCGCAATTCCACATTTCTTTGCAGAGCGGCTGCAACAAAACGCTTAAGAAGATGAACAGACATTACACCGCAGAGGAATATTTTGCCTTGTGTGAAAAGCTGCGCAAAAGCTTTGACGGCGCAACCCTGACCACCGACGTTATGGTCGGATTCCCCGATGAAACGGCAGAGGATTTTGAGCAATCGCTCGCTTTTGTTAAAAAGGTCGGCTTTGAAAAGGTGCACGTTTTTCCGTATTCACGCCGTGAGGGCACACCTGCCGCAAGAATGGCAAACCAGGTTGAAAACGCCGAAAAATCAAGGCGTGCGGCGGTTATGATTGAAGAAACGGAAAAGATAAGAGAAGCGTTTCTGAAAGCGCAAATCGGCAAAGTGCTTGATGTTTTGCCCGAAGAATTCCACAACGGCTTTGTGCAGGGCTACACGGCAAACTATACGCCCGTTAAGATAATGGGTGCCGAGAACGAAAAGGATATAATAAAAGCAGAAATCATCTCTGTTGAAGATGACTTCTGCATCGGCAAAAAGATTTAAGTGATTTCAAAAGCTTCAGTGTTTGCAAACTTTGCTGACTGTCATAAACTGAAGCGTATCAATATGTTCAGCGTAGGGGCGGATATTATCCGCCCGAAAAATTGAGCTTTATTCAACCTTTTGCAATCTTCAGGCGTACCGCCAGCTCCTTTGTGAACTCCCTCAGTCACTTCGTGACAGCTCCCTCAAGAGGGAGCCAAATCGCCCAAGAGGAAAGCGGTATTATAGCAATAAGCTGACTGCTGCAGTGGCCTCCTTTTCAAAGGAGGTGGATTTCGGCGTAGCCGAAAGACGGAGGATTGCAAGAAGCCAAAAACAAAATCTTGTTAAATAAAACCACATTTCCAAAAACAGAATAAAAAACATTGACAAAAGCTTCTTATACTGTTAGAATGTAGAAAAATTAACGAAAGGCAGGTGGACAAAATGACAAGAATGATTATCACAATGAATCGGAGAGCCGTTTTGTCCGTTTGCGATTGAAGTAATTTATATCTTTCTGTGAATTGCAAGGCATCTCCGTAATTGTGCGGAGATGCTTTTTCTGTTTTGAGGTGATATTATGAACCCTTGGTCTGCGAAAAATTACAAAAAAATATATGATAATTCAGATGTAAGAACAGGAATTGCTTTGCGCTTTGAAAAAGGTGTTCATAGTGATATAAAATCGTTGTTTACGGATTTCACAAAATGGTTGAGGAAGAATTATTATTTTCCAATCCGTGTTGCAGTTTATGTCAAGGAAAGCAAAACCGTAACATTGATGAACGGAAGTGTGGCTTGGGGTTCGTTCAGATATTTTGATACTTTTGATGAACCGTATATCAGAATCCCGACAGGTGATTATTCAGACCGAGCTGAAATTGAAGGTGAAGAAATCGCCGGATACACGATACTTTCCTCTTTTGTTCACGAATTGACACATTATTTCCAGTGGGTAAATCAATTTGAACAGACAGACAAAAGCTCGGAGCGGCAAGCGAACTATTATCGCAACAGAATTATTGATTTGTATTTGATTGACAAGGAGAAAACCGATGAGCAAGCAAAATATATTTGACAACGAAACTTTTTTCAGCGGCTATAAGGCTCTGCGTGAAAACGATTGCAACGCCAACGATTTGATTGAGCAGCCTGCAATGCGCAAGCTGCTGCCCGAATTAAGCGGCAAAACTGTTCTTGATCTGGGTTGCGGCTACGGTCACAACTGCGTTGATTTTGTCGGCAGAGGTGCGGCAAGGGTTGTCGGTGTTGATATATCCGAAAAGATGCTTGCCGTTGCAAAAGAAGAATCCGCACACAGCAAAATCGAATACCGCAATATGAGTATGACGGACATTTCAGATCTTGACGAAAAGTTTGATTTCATCTACAGCTCACTTGCTTTTCATTACGTTAAAGATTTTGATGTTTTCGCAAAGGATATGTATTCCGCTCTGAATTCAGGCGGTCAGCTTTTGTTCTCGCAGGAGCATCCGATTATCACCTCAACCGTTGACGGTGCAGGTCATTTCAACAAGAATGAACACGGTGAAAAAGTTTCCTATACTTTTTCAAACTATAACCAGCCGGGCGAGCGCAGAATCCATTGGTATGTTGACGGCGTTGTGAAATATCACCGCACATTCAGCGATATAATCAATGCACTTGCAAACGCAGGCTTTGTTGTTGAAGCGGTGTGCGAACCCATGCCCGAAGATGGGGTAATCGAAAAAGTTCCTGCGTGGGTAAAGGAATATATCAAGCCGAACTTTTTAATTGTAAAAGCAAGAAAGGCATAAAAATGAAAAAAGTTATAGTAATAGGTTGCCCGGGCAGCGGAAAAACAACCTTTGCGGAAAAACTCAACAAAATCACGGGTTTGCCGTTATATTATCTTGATGCTGTATGGCATAAGCCTGACAAAACTCATATTCCAAGGGAAGAATTTGACCAAAGAATAGCGGAAATATTCGCAACACCCGAGTGGATAATTGACGGCAATTACGGCAGAACAATTGAGATGCGTCTGAAAGAATGCGATACTGTTTTTCTTTTTGATTTGCCAACGGAAGTCTGCTTGCAGGGAGCAACCGAACGGATTGGAAAAGAACGTTATGACCTGCCGTGGCTTGAAACAGAGCCTGACCCCGAATTTATGAGGTTTATTGAAGAATTTCCGCAAACAACTTTGCCGAAGATATATGAGCTGATTGAAAAATATAAGTCAGAAAAACAAGTGGTTATTTTTAAATCAAGAAAAGATGCTGATGAATATATAAGCTTGCTGAAAAGGATATGATTATGAAAATTGCAGTTCTGGGATATGCCGGCGCAGGCAAAACGTATCTGTCCGATTACATATCCGAAAAGAAAAATATTCCCGTTCTTCATCTTGACGAAATCAAATGGGATAAGGAATGGAATCCGATTGACGATTCGCTGGTGTTGCCGCAGGTTTCGGAGTTTATGGCGAATGACAGTTGGATAATCGACGGTTATTATGATTATCTTTATTATAACGAACGCCTTGAAAGCGCAGATTTGATTGTTTTGCTGTTACTTCCTCGGCTGACTTGCTTTTACCGTGCGGTCAAACGAACAAAAACACGCAAGCAAAACGGTTATAAAAACGATTTGAATTGGTGGTTTGTTAAGTTTACGTTGTTCGGTTGCAGAAATAAAGAAAGACGGCAGACCTATGCCGAAATTGCAAAGAAATATAAAGAAAAAACCGTTGTGCTTAAAACACAACGGCAGGTTGATGAGTTTATGAAAAATATTATGGATAAACAAATTACAATCGAGCCTCTTGACCCTAAGGACTATTACAAATGCTCGAATATCTGGAATATGAAAACTCAACCGTTTGCCGATAAATGGCTTGATGAGATAAAATCGGGCAACCGTTTGGTTTATATCTATAAAATCAACGGTGAGTTTATCGGTGAGGGTGCGCTTGTGCTTGATGCAGATGACCCCGATTACACCATTCCCGACAAACGTGTTTATGTTTCAAGAATGATAGTCAAAAAGGAATACCGCAATCGAGGCATCGGCAGCGAAATTCTGGAATTTCTTATCGCAAAAGCAAAAAGTATGGGTTATTCCGAAATGACAATCGGCGTTGATAAAGATAACGCAAACGCCCTGCATCTTTATCAAAAATACGGCTTCACAGAAGTTTTGTTTGACGGCGCAGACAAAGACGGTGAATATTTTAAACTGATGAAAAGAATTTGAATTTGAGGCGCAATTATGAAACTGACGAATTACGGGATGCCCACATTGATTGAAACAGGCACACTTGATGAGTGTGCAAAGCTTTGTGCTGAATTGGGACTTGATTTCATCGAACTCAATATGAATATGCCGCAATATCAGCTTGATAAAATTGATGTGGATTATTTCAAAAGTATCGCTGACAAATACGGCATTTACTACACGATTCACCTTGACGAAAATCTGAATGTCAGCGATTTCAACCCTTATGTTGCTCAGGCTTACTCAAAAACCGTTGCCGACACCGTCAAAATTGCAAAACAGCTTGGTGTCAGAGTGGTTAATATGCATATGGCAAGGGGTGTTTATTTTACCTTGCCCGACAGAAAGGTTTATCTTTTCTCGGAATACAAAGAGCAGTATCTTAAAAGTATTGTTGCTTTCAGAAATATGTGTGAAAACGCTATTGGTGATGCCGATATTAAAATTTGCATTGAGAACTGTGACGGCTACGAAGATTTTCAGAAAGAAGCTGTTGAACTGCTTTTGGAAAGCGATGTTTTTGCTTTGACTTTTGATGTGGGACACAATTACGGCATCGGCGGAACGGACGAGGAATTCATTGTGAAACACAAAGATCGTCTGCACCATATTCACTTGCACGATGCAGAGGGCAATAAAAACCACCTTGCACTCGGTACGGGTAAAATGGATATTGAAAAATATATAAATCTTGCGAAAGAGCACAACTGCCGTGTGGTTTTGGAAACAAAAACGATTGACGGATTGAAGCAGTCTGTGGAATGGTTAACTAAAAAATAACAAAAGAGATGTATTGAAATGAAAATAACCGACATTAAACCAATGAACGTTGAGGCTACAAAGCAAATTTGCAGTTGGCGTTACGAACCGCCATACGATGTTTACGATTATCTGTCCTATGAAGCAGCTCTCAATGAACAAGCAGTTATAACTAAAACCGAAAATGCAGATAATTACCTTTGCTTTTGGAATGATGTGACTCTTGTTGCATATACAAGTATAATTCCGAAAGGCGAAAACTTGTATATCGGTATTGGTGTCGCTCCACAGTTTTGCGGTCAGGGTATGGGCGAAACTTTATTAAATCAAACCATAATTGAATGCAAAAGAAGATATCCGGACAAAGAAATCTGGGTGCAGGTTCGCTCGTGGAATGAACGTGCATTAAAATGTTATCTTAAATGTGGTTTTGTTGAGAAATACAGAGATACAATTATCGACAGATTCAATAAAACAACAGAGTTTATTTTCATGAAATATGAAAGTGCAGTTTCATTCAGTTATCTCAATAAATCTGATTTTCAAACTGTTGCAAGGCAGATTTTCGATATTCTTGCCGATAATATGACTATGATTGCACCAACGGGCAACAGCCGTGAAGAAGATTTTGTTTTGTGGTATGATGCAGTCAGCGACGTCTTGCAAAGAGAAGAAAGACAGATATTTCTTATCAAAGACAATGAAACCATTGTCGGCTTTTTTCAACACTACACCAACGCTGACACTTTTATGATGGAAGAAATTCAGTTCAAACCCGAGTATCACGGCAAGGGTGTTTTCAGAGAATTATACGGCTTTCTTATTTCCCATATAAAAGAAGATATCAAGTTTGTTGAAGCTTATGCAAATATCAGCAACAGCAAATCAACAGGCATTCTTGAGAGGCTCGGGTTGGCTAATATCGGGCTCAATAAAAACGGCAGAAGCTATCATTTCAAAGGAAATTATTCCGATTTGTTGGAATGGTTTTATTCGGGGAGTGCTTATGAACAAACATCTCAAAAATCTTAATCGCATAGAGTTTGTTGTCACCACGGCCTGCACGGGCAGGTGCAAACACTGCTCACAGGGAGAGCATAAAAGCGGCGAAAATATTGACAAAGTTTTAGCTGCAGATGCAGTGCGCAAAATTGCAAAAGAATACGGCATCAAATCCGTTATGACTTTTGGCGGCGAGCCTTTGCTTTGTTATGAAACCGTTTGCGAAATCCACAAGGCCGCAAAGGAAATGAATATCCCTCAAAGGCAGCTTATAACCAACGGATATTTCAGCAGGGATATTGATAAAATAAAGCTTGTTGCAAAGGCGATAATCGAAAGCGGAGTCAATGAAATTCTGCTTTCGGTTGATGCTTTTCATCAGGAAACAATTCCGCTTGAATACGTCAAGGCGTTTGCAGATGCCGTTAACGTTCCCGACGTCAAATTGCAGGTTCACCCTGCGTGGCTTGTGAGTTCGGATGCTGATAATTTTTATAACGGCAAAACAAGAGAAATCCTCGCTGAATTCAACCAAACGGATATTGAAGTAAGTGAGGGGAATGTGATATTTCCGAGCGGAAACGCATTGAAATACCTTGGTGAGTATTTCGATTCAAGCGAAGAAATCAAAAACCCCTATCAAGAGGACCCGACGGATATCTGTGCAATCTGCTTCAGCGCAAACGGTGATGTTCTCGGCGGAAATATTTACAGGCAAAACATAATCGAAATTTTATCGACATACAGTCCGAAAAAAACAGGCCATACAAGCTGATCAACGTCAACTTGTATGGCAATTTTTATGTAAATCTGTGCATACTAAAAACAAGAAAAGGAGGATAATCTATGTTCAAACACGAAAAAATGCTTTTTCATCCCGTTGCTGTTGAAAAACCAAATCCGCAGTATGCGGCACTTCTTCAGGAGCAGCTTGGCGGCGCAAACGGTGAGCTCAAAGCTGCAATGCAGTATATGTCACAGAGTTTTCGTATCAAAGACCCCGAAATCAAGGATTTGTTTCTTGACATTGCCGCAGAAGAACTCGGTCATATGGAAATGGTTGCACAAACAATCAATCTTCTGAACGGCCACAATGTATGCGCCGAAGCTGTTCCTGCAGGCGAGATTCAGACGCACGTTCTTACGGGGCTTAACCCCGGACTTATTAATGCTTCGGGCTATTCGTGGACAGGCGATTATGTTTCGGTAACGGGCGACTTGTGTGCAGATTTGCTTTCAAACATTGCATCCGAACAGAGAGCAAAGGTTGTTTATGAGTATCTCTATCGACAGATTGACGATAAGAAGGTAAGAGAAACCATTGATTTTCTTCTCAACAGAGAAGAAGCGCACAACGCAATGTTCCGTGAAGCGTTCAACAAGGTGCAAAACAGCGGTTCAAATCAGGATTTCGGAACAACCAAAGCCGCCAAAATGTATTTCAGTATGTCTGAACCTTCGCCGAATAACAACCCGTTTTCTGAAACAAAAGTCAATCCTGTGTCATTTAGTTGATACGGACTGAAATCTGCCTGTGAAAAATAAAGCCTATACCATTTGGTGTAGGCTTTAAATGGTATGAATGATAATAACAGATTTATAAATCAGATTTTAATAAAATATTTTCCCTGCGGAAAATATGAAATGATTTTGCGAATCGTGAATTTTTCTGCAGAGCAGAAAGTGAAATAAAATAAATCCCCTCACGCTCGCAGACATTTCACGTTGTGAAGCAACATTTCACGCACAAAGTGCATTTCACAAATCCCGAAAGGGATTTATTTCATTGAAAAAACCACTTCCGAAGAAGTGGTTTTTTCTGGTGGAAGAGGGTGGTGAATCAATGGTTTAGTTTATAAAGTGCTCGTTGTGTGCTGCTTGTTTGTTAAATGAATTGTGCAGTGTTCCCACGCCCTAAAAACAGTCCACAGGACTGTTTTCTTAACGGGCTTTCGAATCCACCCCATAAAAAATTAAGACTTATACCAAATGGCATAAGTCTTAATCTGGTGGAGCGCAATAGTTTAAATCCGAACCGAAAGCCTCTTCAATCTCTTTCAGAGTTATTGTTTCGGTACCGTCTTTGAAGTTGTATGTAAACACCAGTTTATCGTCATAAACATATACCGAGTTGACGAAGGTGTCTATTATCTGTCTTTGATAATTTCTGTTGTTGGGATTGCCGCCTTTGAATCGGCTTATCCAATTAACAATTCTTTCTTTTGAGTATTTCGGGCGTTTTATTTCTGCCTGCAATATTGCAACTTTCAGATTTCTCTGCTGTTCTTCAAGCTGTTCAAGTCTGCCTTTGGTTGACTCCGTCAGTATTCCCGACTGAATCGCATTCAGCATATTTTCTATCGCTTTTTCGCATTCTTTGAGCTGAGCCTGTATTGCGGGAATTGTTGTATCTTCCTGCTCTTGCATTTTTAAAAGCGCATCCGCTATCCTCTCAATTTCCTCATCTTTTAAAACTCTGGCTACGGTCTGAAGAACCACAACCTTTTCAATCCAATCCTTTTTGATTGCTTTTCTTGTGCAACCGAGATGCCTTTTTGCACCACCGCATTTGTAATAATAATGCTTAACTTTTCTCGTTCCGCTTGTTCCCGATTCACCTGCCATAATTCTGCCGCAGGTTCCGCAGAACAGTTTCGTTGTGAGTAAGTATTCATCTTCTGCCTTCTTTCGGGCAGGAGCTCTTTTGTTTTTTGCCATTCTTTCCTGCACCCGTTCAAACATATCTTTGTCGATGATTGCAGGGATACCATCGGGAGTAACCACATCACGGTATCTGTACTCGCCGATATATTTTCTGTTAGAAAGAATAATACTTACTCCGTTGACTTTGAACTTTTTTCCGTTGCGGGTTTTGAGTCCTCTTGAATTAAGTTCGTCGCAGATTTCTTTGATTGTTTCACCGTTGTCATACCTTGTAAAAATCTCAATCGGTATCGCCGCTGTTATCGGGTCAATCACAATATTCTGCTCATTGTCGGAACAATATCCGAGCGGAAGTGTTCCTCCGTTGGTTTTGCATTTGAGAGCGTTTTCTGTCTGACCTCTCTGGATTTTCTCCGAAAGCTCTGCCGAATAATACTCCGCATAACCTTCGAGGATTGATTCGAGAATAATACCTTCGGGACCATCGGAAATATTCTCTTTTACCGACATAACCCTGACGCCGTTCTTTTTGAGAATGTGTTTGTAGTGTGCACTGTCGTATCGGTCTCTTGAAAATCTGTCGAGCTTCCAAACGAGTACAATATCAAACAATCTCTTTTCGCTGTCGGCAATCATTCTCTGGAAATCGGGTCTGTCATCGGTACGGGCAGAGAGCGCTCTGTCAACATAGCTGCCGAGAATCGTGATTCCGTTTCGCTCGGCATACTCCGTACACTCACGAATCTGACCTTCAATGGATTCTTCTCTCTGACCTTCGGTTGAGTATCGTGCGTAGATAACTGCTTCAATCATCTGTCACCCCCTCAGAACTCAGAAGTTTCAGAAGAGTTGCCTTGAGTTGATGGTTTGCTCTGGAGTTGGGGTCAAAGCACATTTCAACAAACTTTTCCATTTCGGGGCTGTACTTTGTTTTGTGCTCATACAGTCTGCCTTGCGGATTATCTGTTCTGCCGTAGATGTAGTCCAAAGAAACATCGTAGTAATCTGCAAGCTTGACCATATTTTCAGGCGAAGGTGTTGCCGAACCGTTTTCATATCGGTTGATGCTCGACTGCTTCATTCCCGAAATCTGAGCAAGTTTGTTTTGGGAAAGACCCACACTTTCACGGAGCTCTTTCAGCCTTTTGCTGATGATTTCCATCGTTTCACCTCCCATATTATATTGTGTAACTATTGTAGCACAAATAAATATAGTTGTCAACTACAATTTAACATAAGCATCGAAAAGGATTTATTCAAAAAAATTAAGCCGTGGTAATATGGAAAATGAATTTCCCACATTACCACGGCACTGCTGCTGAATATTGAATTACTGATTGATTTATGGTAAAATACACTCATAAAGAATTTAACGGAGATAATTATGCTTGACAAAATAAGAGAAGCTGAAAAGGCTTCGCACATTGAAATATATTCAAAAGCAAAACTTTTTGAAAGCGGAAGTTGGCTGCAAAAGCCAGTTAAAACCGTTATGAACATTTTGCCTTTATTTGGTGATTACAAAAAATTTATTGCTCTTGATTTGGGTTGCGGTGTCGGCAGAAACAGCATACCGACCGCACAGAACTTCAAAGGCATCTCCTGCAGAATTGACTGCGTTGATATTCTTGATTTTGCTATTAATGAACTTAACAAATATACTGTAAATTACGGTGTTTCAAATCAGATAAACGGCATAGTTTCTGCTATTGATGATTATGAGATTCAGCCCAATACTTATGATTTTATTATGGCTATTTCTGCTCTGGAGCATATCTGCTCCGAGCAGGCATTTGTAGAAAAATTGCAGGAAATCAGCAAAGGTATCCGTGACGGAGGAGTGGTTTGTCTGATTGTAAATTCCGAAATAAAAGAAGTCAACAAAGAAAACAGAAAAAAACTTGCGCCGCAATTTGAAGTCAATCTCAAAACCTATGATATGCTTGAACTTATAAAAAATGCTTTTAAGGGTTGGAAAATCCTCAAATCAACCATAAGAGAACAGAGATATGATATTCCGAGAGAAAACTGCATTGCCGATTTGACAACAAATGTTGTTACTCTCGTAGCAAGAAAACATTGATGATGAGAAATCATCCACTGGATCCCGAACAAAAAAGAATGCGACAAATTTGTTATCATAATTACAAAAAAGTTTGTAATTTAAATTGATTGAATTATATTTTTGTGCTACAATTACTTCAAATCCAAGATAACTTTTTAGGGATTCATGTTAATTGATTAATTTAGGGGTGAATATATGATTTGTCCAGAATGCAATCATGAAAATATTGAAAACATAACAGTTTGTGAAAAATGTGGTTTTGACTTGAAGATGTATAATGAAGTTTATCAACGATTTTACAATGAAAAGCTTAACAGATTAAATAATACTAACAATGATAATTGTTATGTTAACTCAAATTTATCTTTTAAGCCACGCTGTCCTTATTGTGGTAGTGAAAATTTAACAAAAATAACAACAATGGATAAAGTTGTAAACATAGCACTTTTTGGGGTGTTTGGTAACAAACGAAGATATCAGTGGCATTGTAATAACTGTAAAACTAATTGGTAAGGAGGCTTTTGAATGGCTCTTATAAATTGCCCTGAATGCGGCAAAGAAGTTTCTGACAAGGCTTCGCAGTGCCCAAATTGTGGTTTTGGTGTTTTGGCTTATATTGAAATGCAAGAAAAAATTGCTTTAATACAAAAAGAAGCTGAAGAAGAAGCCTATCTTTTTGTAAAAAAGACAAAACAAGAAGAGCTTTCAAGGGAAGAAACTAAGAAAAATAATATTTATGCTAATGCTATTACTTTATTTGATAGTTATAAATCTGATGACGTAAAAAAAGCTAAAACCTTGTTTGAGTCTATAGAAGAATGGAAAGACTCTTCAACATATATAATAAAATGTTCCGAAAAATATTTAGAAGTTAAAAAAGCTGAAGAAATTAAAAAAAGCCAAAATAAAAAGCACAAAAAAATAGCAAGTATTATTGTTGTTGCAGTTGCAGCTCTTTCTTTAGCTTTCTATTTATTATATTCTATAGTTATATTGCCAAAAACAAATTATGTCAAAGCAATAGAAGCATTTGAAGAAGGTTCGTATAAGACAGCACAGGAACTTTTATCAGAGTCTTATTATAACGAAGAAGATCTAATCAGCTATGCTGTTAAATCAATAGATCAAGAAGAAGTTTATAGAGCAATAGCTATCATGGATTTTTTAGGGGAGCCCTCACAAAGTTCGCCTGATATTCAAAATTCATTATTTGAAAAAGCCGTCGAAATGCTCAATGCAAAAAGATATAACGATATTACTCAATATATAAAATATATTAATGACAGTAATTTAATTAATCGCTTTCATGAAAAAGCAACGCCTGTTGTTATTACTTTAATTGGAAATGAAGAAATCGATACAGTTATTACCTTATTCGCTATTTTAAAAGATGATTTTTATAATACATATGAAATACAAGAAGCTTTATTTCAAAAAGCTGAACAATTAATTAAATCCAATGATTTGGAATTTCTATTAAAATATTCATTAAAAATCTCAGACAAAGCACTAAAAGACAATTACTACTCATTGTGTAATATTTATGCTTGCAAGAATTTCAACGAAGGCAACTTTGAAAGTGCATTAAAACTATTTATGGAGTTATATGGTACAGAATACGAATCTAAAGACTACACACAAAAAACGCAATCAATTTTACTTGTTATTAAAGATTTTGAAGATAATCTAGTGAAACTTGAAACTTTAAAACTTGTTGACCAAAAAAATTTATATAGTTATCTGCCGGACAATTATTATAAGGTGATAAGCAAAATGAAAGCTTTTGTTTATTCGATGCAGGGAGCTTATAACGCTGATATACGTTATTTTTATGTTAACGGATTTGATGTCTATTGGGGTGATCGCTCAGGATATTTAGAATTTACAATGGAGTATGATATAAGTAACGAAATATGGCATGGTGAATTGGGTGAAGATATCATTGAAGCAAACAATAGCGAAATTAAAACCACATTAATCAACACCTTAAAAACATACAAAAAAATAAGTAAGAACGATTTGCCTTATACATTTTCAGAAGTAATTTCCGATTAAAATATAACGCGTTAATTTCAAAAAAGCCAACACCTTATATGTAATTTAACCCTAATAAAACTTACAGCCTGCGAATTTAAATGAATCGCAGGCTGATTTTTTGTTGATTTTTCGCGCGTTTATAGGCTTTGATTTAAGGTTTCACAAATTTGCAAGCAGGGCAAGCGTATATACACCCTCGCAAATCTCGCTTGCAAAACCGTTCCCGTTTTCACCGTTCACTAACTTTCCAAGCAGGGCGAGTGGATACCCACTTTTGCAAAAACCTCATTTTCAAATTATGCCGATTTACAATTCGTTCATAATTTTTCTCATCGGTTTTTTACCGCTTGTTGGTGAATTTCTTCCCCAAACCCCTAACAAAAATCGGAGAGAAAATTATAAAATCTTCTCTCCGAGCTGCGCCCTTTGGGCTTAAAACAATAAAAATAAATTCGGATAGTTGTTTCACAACGCAAGGTTTACCTCGTCTGATGTAATCAGCGGAACTGTGTTCCGAGAATTTTGAAAAAATCGCAATGGCACCAAAACGGTGTATAATTGCGCACTTTTACAAAGTGGTGTTTTTGTTGCTCTATTTGAATTGCTCAATCGCTCTGCTGACTGCTTCAGTATAAAACACAATTTTCAAAATAATTTTATCTTACTCAAAATGAAAAAGCCCGAAAAATTTCTAGCATAACCGGAAAAATTTCGAGCTTTTGTTATTTTCTTATACTGGCTTTTTGAACAAAGTGTACTTATTTAATCTCTCATTACTTTTATATAAACATATTATAGCCGCTAATTATTACTTCAGAAAACTAAAAGTTAAATAATATCCCAAAAAGTCAGACATATTATTTGAAATATCGATAAAATAAGATATAGCTTCTGATAAATATAAATTTAAATATTCAGCATCGTTCCAAGAGTTTTTAGCACATTTCAGGCTATGAAGAATATTATTTGCAAGACGCTCGTTTTCTTCATTCAATGCTTTTATGTTTTCAGAAACCGACGCTTTTTGACCGTTGAGTTTGAATTCCTTTATTGTGTTATAAAAAATATCAACTCGCAAATATCCGTTAAAATCACCAAGATAATATGAATCAAAACACCAAAAATCGACTGCATATTTTTGTCCGTTAGGAAACGTAACAAAATTATTGGAAGAATATGTAGAGAAAACAAAGCTGTCGCTTGTTCCGTTTTTAAAAGTTACCGTTACCGTTTCTCCGTAAGGATATTCAATATCATAATAATTATAATATTCAACAGCGCTTTCTAAATAATAATCAATGTTGCTCACTTCAACATCCTTAATGTAATACGATAAGGTATGAACCGTTGCGGTTGTTTCTATTTGCTGATTCAAGAAAAAGATTGTTATTGTGTTTTCACCCTCAACAGGTTCAGATGAAATTACGGCATCCAAAGAATCGCTTTGATTATAACCGTCGCATATTTCGTTGTTTCCAAAATCAATTGTTTTTCCCGAATCAAAAATTATTGTTGCATTCGCATCAATTTTCATGTTCGATTTTGAATCAGGATATGGGTAATAAAAACAATCACAATCCAGCAACAAATCGTGTTTAAACTTGATTTCCGATACTTTTTCACCAAAATATTCGGCGGTTATATTAACATCTACCATTGACCAATACAAATCTACGAAGAAGAAATATTCTCCCTCTTCCAAATAATAGATTTTAGAAAGGTTTTGTTCCGAAGAATCCAGACTGTATGTATAGGGCATTTCATCATAATTTTGCTTACCGCAAACACAGTACCATGTTGAATTGTGCATTTCATTATAGGTAAATGAATAATATCCGTCGTGCTCAGCGATAAAGGAATAGTAAACATAATAATTGCTGATTTCATCGCCCCACTCAACTTCTTTAACCGTTTGTCTTCCTAAACTGAATTCGCCTGCATATTCATAATTTGTATCTTCACGTTCAATGGTTTCGTATGCAGAAAAAGCGTTAACTGTTGATATTCCTACAATCATCATAAATGAAAGAAATAATGAAATAAAGCTCTTTACTCTTCTTGTCATTTGAAACACCTCCGTTAATATGTTACTGTCCGATTGTACTGACAACTTTTCCGTATTTATTCAGATAAAATACTCTGTCACCTCTGTCAGCGGTGTAAATCCGTTCATCGTGAGATTCCCAAATCTGACCATAGACGTTATAATACTTATCCGATATTTTTGTCCCGTTTTTATCAATCAGCCATTCATAATAGGAGCCGTAAATTCTGTCTCCGTTTGGATTATAGGCAGATGCAACTCCCACCGCTTCAAAACTTCTATATGTTTTTTCTCCGTAATCACTGTTGAATTTAGCATCATATATTTCAATATCACAGTATTCGCCTTCGGGGCAGAGAACATTACCGTAAAAATCATAAATTGCGATTGTGTTGCCGTAATGTGTTGATCCGCCTGAAGTAATAACAGGTTCTTCGTTACGGGATGAAGCTAAAATTCTGTCGTTGGCAAAACGTATTATCTCATCGTATTTACACGGAACAATTTCTTTGCCTGTGGTTTTGTTTATAATGCCACAATAAGTTTTGTCATTCTTAAAGCAAACAGAAACACAATATTCCAAATTGTTTTTGGTGTAAAAGTTTTCTTTTGCTACAGGGGTTTCATCGATTATTTCTTTGATAACTAAGTTGCAATCAAAAACATACAGCTTTCCGTCGTGTATTCCGTACAGTTCACGTTCGCCATAGTTTATATTTCTGCCGGAATAGTATTTAAAATAGTTGTCATAGATTTTGTCGCCTGAATTATCCAAAAAATAAAAAATATCGTTCTCGTGAAAAGCCATATAATTATTCGTATCCAAGCATGCAACACCTTTGCAATAAGGAATAATAAATTCACCTTTGGTGTTTATAAGTGCTTCGTTGGTGTTTTCTGCCGATGTTGTGTTTTCAACTCTGAATCTGTCATTTCCCAAAAATGCTATGAATGTGAATTGAGGACTTACAATTATTTTCTCTTTTTTATCAGCGATACCGTATCTATTGTCTTTATTATTATAATTTTTTTCGTTATCAGGATTTGAAAAACATATCAAAAAGTCATTTGAAGAATCATAACTGCATTCATAATCAAAAAATATTTTTTGTTCTTGGTTCGAAAAAGTCTCTGCTTTCTCATACTCACGGGTTGTTGAGCTTTTCGAAGAGCTTTTTGTGAGAATCGGTTCTGTTGTTTTACTAACAGTAGCAGATGCAGTAGTTGTTGATTGAGGTTCGGAATCATGTTGATTGGTGCAAGATGATAAAAAAAGAACAAAGCAAAAAAATAAACAAACCATCTTTATTATCTGCATCTTTTTGACCTCCAATCAAAATCAATATAGGTCGGTTTTGCATCTGGCGGCAGAGCAGGCAGAGTAACCTTTTCAAAACCTTCAAGCATTATGAATTCTTCGGTTCGTGTTATATATCCGTCATTTTCAATGGCTTCAAGATATTCTTCTTCCGTATCAAACGGATATTCGCCACGTTCATAATAGGCATTGATTATTTCGTCGTCAAAAGTGTAGATAATATCAACATTGTAAACCTCAAATTCTTCCTGCTCTTTGTAGTCTTTTGGGTTCATAACAGGAACGTTGCCCCATTTAATCATTTGGTGACACCAAGTGTTGTTTGCTTCTTCGAATACCTCTCTCGGAATATCAAAATACATCACAAAATCAACAATTTTCATTCTGGTAGGCTCGATAATTTCTTCTCCCACTTCAAACAATCCATTATTTGGAGGTTGTTTGGCATAATATTGCTCCATCCATTCAAAATATTCTTCGTCACTTACCAGATTGGCAAAAAAAGTATTTAATCCCGAGCTTCCGTTAGTGTAATAAATTCTACGATATTTTGTTGTGTACGGATCAATATAATCACCTGAATCACCGCCCGAATCACCATCACTTAAAGGAGGTTCATAATCCGAACCGGTATCGGCAGGATACTCTTCCTCAAATCCGGGTGTAATGTGAACTCTTGTTGACGGAACAGTAAATTGAAACCGAGTTGTTGATTCTGTTTTTGAGGGCTGTTCTGTGGCAACAGTGTTGATTTCCGTTGTTTGAGAATAAACCTCTGTTGTTACTTCTGTATAAACCGATGTTGTTTCTTTGTTAACAGATTCTGATGATAAAAATGCGGTTGTATTTTCAGGTTTAATTTCAACACCTGTCTGACGGGGAAGTATAAGCAAAACTGAAATAAAAACCACTAACGACATAACAATACCTGCACTTTGAATTAGGATTTTTTTCTTTTGCTTTTTTGCTTTATCATATACTTCTTTCTTTTCTAATATTTTCGATACCCTTTCTTCGTATTTATCCATAAATAAATCCCTCCTTTTCAAGAGCAGATTTCAAAGACTGCTTTGCTCTGTAAAGCAATAATTCTGTTTGCCTTTTGCTTTTCTTGATTATAAATGCTATTTCTTCGTTTGAAAGGTCATTGAAATAAGAAAGGTAAATTACTTCTCTGTAAACAGGGTTAAGAGATTGAATTGCTGAGTGAAGGTCTGCCTTAGTTTCAGCATTACAAATATCATCTTCAACACAAAGTTTATCTTCATCACCAACCGTTGTTTCATCAAAAATGAAAGTCGTTTTACTTGATTTTCTGATAAAATCAACAGCCTTGTTTCTCGCTATTCTGAATAAGTATGTTTTGAACTGAGATTCATTGCGGAATTTGTTTTTCTTGGAAATAAGTTCAACAAAAGTATCCTGCATCAAATCCTCTGCAGTTTGTCTGTCGCGGACAAATTTGCAGATGAAGTTAACAAGACTGTCGCTGTATGTTTTTACAATTATGACCAAACCTTCGTTATCGCCGTTAAGATAGTCGGCATAAGCCTTGGCACCTATATCCACAAATTCACCCCCGTTTGAAAAGCTTTTCATATATTAGTCGTTTGAAAATGCAATTTCTATCAGTAAAAGACAAATATTCTCAAATTTAATTATAAATTAATAAAAGATGTTGTCAATAATTGTTTGTGACAATGTATATATGAATGTGCTGATATAAAAATCGCCATGCAAGCTGATTTAATGTCAACTTGTATGGCTTGATTTTATTATTTAACTGTTCTGCAACACATTCTCGACAGTTTCAAGCATTTTTTCTGTATCGGTAGCCCCTGTGTTCCATATTTCAATCAGAACATTGTCGATGCTGAGTGTTTTATAATAAACAGTTCTGTCTTGCTGCTCGTAAACTATTCCATTTGGTGTTTCGGAGTATTCATATCCCGAAATTCCGTTAAAATCAATGCGTTCCAAGCAAGCATCTGTTGCATTTTCTTTACTGCTGAACAAATGAATTATAAACGAAACCGAATCGCCTTTATAAATAACACTTTCAACAAATCCGTCTGACACACCGTCAAGATAAGACGGTTCGTCGCTGATTGCAAGATTATGCTCTGCAAATATTTCGTCAAATTCAGATATAGGCAACTCTTTAATTTCCGCTTTTTCAAGTGCTTCAGAAACAGATTCTGTTGTTTGCTCCGGTATATTCTTGTTCTTTAAGTTATGAGTAAAGGCAAAAACAAGCATCGAAATAAGCGCTGCAAACCAAATTATCAAAAAGATGTATTTGGGTAGAGCAGAAGGTCTGTATCTTGTTTTGTTTTTGTACTCTCCCGTTTCCCAATTATCTGCATAATCAGCAAGCTGTTGAGACTCCATACTTGTTATTTCAGCATTCTGAATTTCAGAAAAATCAAGTTCTTTTGCGGTTTTCTTGTAAATAAATCCTATTATTAACGATGAAACAAAGATAACGGGAACAACAAATTTCAAAACATTCAGAATTGAATCAAAAGCATTAGTGAACAATCCGAAATTGCTTAATGCCATACCCGCAAGAGAAGGCAAAAGCAAAATATAATAAGCCCAAATTATGAGTTGGGTTTTATGTGGATTCGGAGAGGTGTCAATCAACCAAGCATTTATTCCGTTATTTCTTCTGTGCATTCTTAAGTTTTCTTGCTGGTATCTTTCGACATCGCTTTCTCTTTTGTGAGATGAACGATATACCGCTTTCCATATCCATTCAAGGCTTAAATCCGTAATAGGAACAAAGAGTCCGAAACATATCAGTCTTATAATCTCGTTTGACATTTCTCTGCCCACCTTTATAAATAATGTTTTTGTAAGTCAATATCCAAACTTATACATCGAAACTTAGCAAATCTGATACCCACAATAATGCATCAATGCAGATGATTAGTTTTAATGCTTGATTCTTTGAGCCAAATGTAAGCTGTTCTCCGTGAAACACCATATTTCTGCTAACATCTGTGTCAAGTCGGGATTCATCTAATTTATCACAAAAAACTATACTGCGAAAATATCCTATCAAATACAAATATTCTCTTTCTTCGTCATTTCTGTCTTTACCTTCTAATAATGTGGCAATTACTCTTTTTTTATCGCTGTTTTTGGAAACTTTATATCGGCTAAGCAGTATTCTTTCGTTTTCAGGATTGAACTGAATATCATTTTCATCACAGAAGGCCTCGATATCTTTTGCTAAACCAATTATCTGCGACAACAAAGTAGTTACAGTTCCATAATAATATCCTAAATTGTATAGTTCAAGCGCCTCTTTGATAATTGGCACACGTTTTTTGTTAATAACAACAGATTCTTCCAATCGCTTATTTAAATCATCCATATAATCTGAATCATAATGCTCGTGTACTGCATCAATAATGTCTTCAAAAGTTCCGTTCTCGTAAAGAGTAATTATCGTTTGGTGAAAATCTATGTCACCATCCATATATACAGGCCACTCAATTTCAGACATTATTCTAATAAACTTGTTATAATTCTTTTTTTCTTCTTCCGATAACTTGAAATTTGATTCAGACATCGCAGCTAATACTGCATCTACAATTTTATCGATTTCAATTTCAAGAGTTTTAACATCTCTAAAAATCAAATCAGACATACCCATAAACATTTTCTCCTGCACATTTTTTAAAAGATTATAACATATTTCTAATGATAAAACAATTAACTAAAAACAAATAGCAAACAACACCGCACAAGGATGTTGCCTGCTAAAAATTCATCTCATATCCGATAACGGAGTATAATCTGTATTATTTCGTAGATATTTCTCCAGCTTACCGCTGAGCAGTAATCTGACATAACTCATCGGCTCGTTGTAGATGAGATAGTCGAGTTCTGATGTTTCGTACATATTGTTTGCATATTCGTTTTCAACGGCGATGCATTCGATTGACACCATAGAACCATCAGTGAGTTTGACTTCAACACAAGCGGTGTCGATATTAAATTCACAAGAAATAATGTTATTATTCATAAGTAAAAAACTCCTTTTATTTGTTTGAAAAAAGTGGAAAAAGTAGGCTTTGAAACCCTTGATATATAAGGGATTGAAAGTGCGGTAATCGAGGGGTACGTATAGTTTGACCTGTTACCCCGATTTTGCGTTTACTTTTTCCACATAACGAACTTTAAAGTTGCAAAAATCAAGTGATAAAAAAACACTTTCACTACAGTTAAAAATTAACCAAATAGAGCTTCTGAAACCGTTGTATATCAACGGCCTCAGAGTGCGGTAATTAAGGGGTGCGTATAGTTTGACCTATTACCTTGATTTTGCGGTTCTATTGTTCCAAAAGTTGAATTTCAAGTTGTAAAAAATCAGTCGATTTGCAACAGTGAAAAAAGTTTGACATTTTTCCGGAAAAAGTTTAAAATATAAATGCGAGGAAAAATGTGTTTTTCATAATTAAAAGATCTCCTTTTAAATGTGAAAGGAGCGCAAAACCAATTTGACGTCAGAAAAATCAAACAGCGGTATGGAAATTCCCGATTACGCAATTGAAAGAATTGCAAGATGCTTACTTCCGATAATGCAGGAATATTTTGAAAGCGAGGAAGGACAGCGGGAACTCAGGGAATATGAACAGACTGCTGAAGAATGAGTAAGACAGCTGCAGGCGAGACGGAAGTCCCGCCTGCTTTTTTTGTTACAACCTCAAAAACTGATATCTCTGATAAAAACAAAAAATCCGAACCCATTGCCGATTGGCATTAAGTTCGGATTTCTCCATTGTGGTGGAAGAGGGTGGATTCGAACCACCGAAGTCGTTGACGGCAGATTTACAGTCTGCTCCCTTTGGCCGCTCGGGAACTCTTCCGATTATTAAATTGCCTGTTAAAACAGGACTGGAGCTGGTGGACGGACTCGAACCCCCGACCTGCTGATTACAAATCAGCTGCTCTACCAACTGAGCTACACCAGCGTGGAACGCTTGACTAATATAGCACAAAAAAACACGGTTGTCAAGCTATTTTTTAAAAAATTTTTTATTTTTTATTTTTTTATATTTTTAAGTCTTTTTTGCAAAATTACGGCAAAAAATAACCGCTGAAACCCGTGGTATCGGTTAAATCAGCGGTTTAAAAATTCAGTTATTATTGCTGCTTATCGGCATTCTGAAAATCAGACTGCGCAAAGCTTTGCCGTTAAAGGGTATCAGCGGATAAAGAAAACTCTGGCCTGTAATAGTTTTGTTGAAAGCGATTTCAAGGGCAATTATAACCAGACCTGCAATGAAGCCCCAAACGTTAAAAAGAGCGATAAGGGCAAGCAGCATCATTCGCAGCAGCTTGAATGCGTAGCCGAGCTCAAAGCTTGGCTGAGTAAAATTGGTCATTGCTACAAAAGCCATATAGAGCACAACCTCAGGCACAAACCAACCTGCCGAAACTGCAAATTCGCCAAGCACAAGTGCACCGATGATGCCGAAAGAGCCGCTGAGCGCCTGCGGCGTGTTGATTGAGGCAAGGCGGATAGTGTCAATAACTATTTCAACTATAAAAAGCTGGGCGATAATCGGCACGGTGTTTGGTTCTTCTATTCTGATAAAGGCGAGCCATTGCGGAATAAAATCGGGGTTGCGCACAAGCAGATACCACGAAGGGATAAGAAGAAGCGTGAGCGCAAAAACAAACATTCTGATTATGCGAAGATATGAGCCGATGAGAGGCGACATATAAAAATCGTTCGTATCCTGCAAAAAATCGAAAATACCGGAAGGGATAATCATTGCGGCAGGGGAGTTATCCGTCAGCAGAACAATGCTGCCCTCAAGAACGCTTGCTGCGGCAGCATCAGGTCTTTCCGTATAACGAACTTTGGGAAATGGGTTCCAGCGTTGCTTTGTAACAAGGCACTCAACAAGGCTTTGCTGACCGAGAGTCAGCGAGTTGATGGTGATTGAGTCAAGCTTTTTGCGCAGGGTGTTGAGCGCTTTTTCGTTGACCCTGCCGTTCATAAAGCAAACAACAACGTCGCTTTTTGAAGCCTTGCCTACGGTGTGAATTTCCATTGTGAGATTAACGTCACGGATTCGTCTGCGGATAAGAGCAGAGTTAAAAACAAGCGTTTCAACAAAACCGTCGTGCGGCCCTCGCAAAACTCTGTCGTTTTCAGGTTCACTCATTGACCTGACGGGGTAGGTTCGGGCGTCTATGATGATTCCTTCGCACAGACCGTCGGCAATAAGCCCTATTCCGCCCGAAAGAACGTATTTTATGAAATCCTTCGGCTTACCTGCAACGTCGGTTTCAACATAGGGAATAAAAGCGTCGGCAAACTCTCTGGCGGTTTTTTGCGCAGAATATTCCTTTTCTGTTATCCTCATAAGGTAAGCCATAACTCTTTCCATCAGCTCATCTTTGCAGAATCCGTCGATGAAATAAAGGCGGATATGCTTTTTGCCGCCAATAAGAATATCTCTGCCAACCATATCAAAGCTTGCACTCATTCGCATTTCCGAGTCAAGCATTCTGATGTTGCTGTTAAAATCGTTGCTGAAGTATTCCGTCAGAGCAATCACCTCAAAAAACAAAATGGCGACAGATTTAACTTTCTGTCACCATTTATTATTATCTTAAATTTCAGCGATATTCGTTATAAAGGTTAACTATTGCGTTCCAGGTGAGCGGACCGACTGCACCCGTTTGCGGCAGATTGCTCAGCTTCTGAACAGCCTGAACTGCCGCTTTTGTGCGTTCGCCGTAAATTCCGTCAACGGTAATAAGCGGAACGGCATTGTTGTTTTGGGCAATTCTTCTCAAAAACGTCTGCACCTGCGAAACTACGTTTCCGCTTGCGCCTGTAGTTATTGTGTAGCCCGGGTAGAGAAGTGATGAATATGAACGGTATTCGTCGGGCAGGGAGTTGAGCGTGCTGTAATAAGCGTCTTGCAATCTGTACCACGTGCTTCTGCCGACAATGCCGTCAACGCTCAGACCGTATTCTCGCTGAAACGTTCTTACGGCGTTATCCGTGGCAGAGCCGAATATGCCGTCAACCTTGATTTCGGGCAGTCTGTCATTAAAGAATCCGAGAAACGCAAGGTAATATTGAATTGTTTTAACGTCGTTTCCTCTGTCGCCTCTGCGCAGGGGTTTTGAATAAATTCTGTCGACCTCGCTGAGTGTTATACCCTCTGAATAAAGGTCGGATACCTTTTTAACGGCATTATAAATCTGCTTGATTTTGTACCAAGTGGCTTTGCCGACTATTCCGTCAACAGAAAGCCCGAAAATATTCTGGAATGACCTGACTGCAGAACGGGTTGCAGCGTCAAAAATGCCGTTTGCTTCGGGAATTGCCGGAATTGCGGGGAAATTGCGACGGATTCTGTTAAGTTGGCGTTGAATCGTCCGCACGTCCTCTCCTGCGCTGCCAAGGCGTAAAAGCGTTCCGGGGTATGACTGTGCAATGTTTTTGACAGGTGCATTTCTTACAATGTTTATATCATTGCCGTAATAGTTCTGCAAAATCTGGTAAGGTGTTCTTCCCTGGTTAGCAAGTGTCACCGTTCCCCATTGCGAAAGACCTCTGCAGGTCACCGTTCGCCCGTCGCAGTATTCCGTAAAATACGGCTGAATCTGGTTGCCTTTGGTTACGTAGTCATTGAACAGCTCATCAACAAGCTTGCTGATATTTGAAAAAATATCTCTGCCGTCAACGTAAGCCTGGTCATATGCCGTGGAGTTGGTGATATCAAAATCATAGCCTCTGCTGCGGTAATACTCGCTGTAAATCCTGTTTAGTGCAAACGAAACCTGCGCATAGATATTGGCTCGCAGAGCGTTTTCGGGCCAGGTGGGATAGATTTCGCTCGAAGCAACGTTTTTGATGTACTCGGTGAACGGAACTCTGACGTTGCGCGCGTTTGAATCGGGTCTGCCGAGGTGAACGGTTATATAATCCGGAATAACAGGTGTTGCCATATTTTCGCCTCCTTATAATGAACCTGAGCCGGATTCGTTAACAACTATCGGGTCCGGCTCGCTTATACCAGCAACTTTTGCAAGCATCTGCACAGGCTGAACCGACTCAATGCCGGAGAAAACGGGAACATTGTTGAAAAGGGCTCTGACATAAGACGGATGCTCAATATAAACGGTATAAGCGGAATATGGCAGAATATTGCCGTTGTTTGGGGCGGATGAAAGCGAGCGAGGCGGTGCAGGCAGAATGATTCTTTCGCTCAAACCGCTGATATCGGTTATGCCGTCATAAAGCGTAACGTTACCGCTTTCAAGAGGCAGAAACACCATAACTCTTGCACTCGGCACGGCAAAGGCTCTGTCGGAGGCAAAAGTTTCTATGCGCAGGGTGCCTGTTTCGGGGTTGGCGTTCAGAAAAGAGGTGATATCACGGCATTTTCTGCGCTTATCATCACTGTCGGGCGATGAACAGTAATTTTTCAGGTAATTAACGGTGTCAGCGGCGTTGTTTCCGTAAACAGGCGGATTGGTTTCTCTTTCCGGTTCTGTTTGAGCCGGCACAGCTTCGGGCATAGAGGCGGAAGTTTCAACTGCTTCAATTTCTTCGGGTAAGGGGTCACTGCGGTCACGCTCATAGCTTTTGTTGTTGATATCGGCATCAAGCTGCTGTTTTTCCCTTGCGTCGGGCTGATAATCGGGGTCTTCATTTATGTATCCGTTCTTTTTGCTGAATTCCAGCATTTCCTTTTTGTATCTGTCCATAAGAAGTTCCATTTCTCTTTTATCCAAAAAAATACCTCCCTGTGTGTTGCTAATTACATTATATTTTGCGCAGGCCTGTTTTGTGACGGATTTTTAAACAAGATGTAAATATGTTCAGTAACGTTTGCAAAGTTGCCGGTTTTATGGTATGATTTATGAAAACACCCTTCAGATTAAGAACAATTTGAAAAAAAGATTGAGTTTTTTAAAAAAATTTACTTTCAGGTGTTGCAAACAGCGGTTTTATAGGGTAAAATAAACTAAATATATTTATTCGTTCACAGGGGTGCATCAAACTTGGCTTTAAAGCTCAATCTCAGGTATGCGGGTGAATTTGCCTGCGAAGAAAAACTTTTATCAATGAAGCAGGAAGTTGAAAAGGCTCACGATATGCTTCATAACGGAACAGGTGCCGGAAGTGATTTCCTTGGCTGGATTGACCTGCCCGTAACTTATGACAAAGAAGAATTTGCTCAGATAAAAGAATGTGCCGAAAAAATCAAGAAAGATTCCGAGGTGCTTATAGTTCTCGGCATCGGCGGCTCATATCTCGGCGCAAGAGCGGTTATTGAATTTATAAAATCAAACAACTATAACCTCATTAAGAAAGATACGCCCGATATTTATTACGGCGGTAACACAATCAGCTCCGCTGCTGTTGCAGAGCTTATCAAGCTTGTTGAGGGTAAGGATTTTTCTATTAACGTTATTTCAAAATCCGGCACAACAACAGAAACCTCAATCGCTTTCAGAATTTTCAAAAAGCTTCTTGAAGATAAATACGGCAAAGAAGAAGCCGCAAAAAGAATTTACGTTACAACAGACAAGGCAAAGGGCGCATTAAAAGCTCTTGCCGATGCAGAGGGATACAAAACTTTTGTTGTTCCCGATGATGTAGGCGGCAGATATTCTGTTCTCACAGCCGTAGGTCTGCTTCCCATTGCAGTTGCAGGTATTGATATTGACGCTCTTATGCAGGGCGCTGCAGACGCAAGAGAGGCTTACGCAACAAGCGACGTTATGGCAAATGATTGCTATAAGTATGCCGCTTTAAGAAACTTGCTTTACAGAAACGGCAAATCAATTGAAATGCTCACAGCTTATGAGCCTTCAATGACAATGTGGTGCGAATGGTTCAAGCAGCTTTTCGGTGAAAGCGAAGGCAAGGATTTCAAGGGTATTTTCCCTGCCAGTGCAATTTTCTCAACAGACCTTCATTCACTCGGTCAGTATATTCAGCAGGGCGTCAGAAGCCTGTTTGAAACGGTTGTCTGGGTTAACAATCCCAAGACCGACGTTGAAATAGAGTTTGACGAAGTTAACGGTGACGGTCTTAACTTTGTTGCAGGCAAAACCGTTCATTACGTCAACAGCAAAGCTTTCCAGGGAACAATTCTTGCTCACACAGACGGCGACGTGCCAAACATCGTTATCGAGCTTGACGAGCAGAACGAATATAACCTTGGCTATATGATTTATTTCTTCGAAAAGGCTTGCGGACTTTCGGGTTACATTCTCGGCGTTAATCCCTTTGACCAGCCCGGCGTTGAAAGCTATAAGAAGAATATGTTTGCTCTTCTGGGCAAACCCGGTTATGAAGCAGCAAAAGAAGAACTTGAAAAAAGAATTAACTGAAAATATTAATATACAGGAGGAATACTATTATGGTATATCTTATTCTCGGAAACAAAGGCGCAGGCAAAACAAAAAGACTCATTGAACTTGTAAACGAAGCAGTTGAAAGGTCAAACGGAAATGTTGTTTGCATTGAGAAAGAAAGACTTCTCACTTACAACATCAACTACCGTGCAAGACTTGTTGAAACTGACCATTATAAGGTAAGCGGCTATGACGCATTTTATGGCTTCATCAGCGGCATCATTGCAGGCGACCACGATATCACAGATATCCTTGTTGATGCAACTCTTAAAATCGGCGGCAGAGATTATGAAGCTCTTGCAAACTTCCTTGAGAAGATTTCAGAGCTGAGCAAGATTGCTGAGCAGGACATCACCTTCACCGTTTCCTGCGATGAAAGCGACCTTCCCGAAAGAATTTTCACATTTTGCGAAAAAATCTGAATTTAAATCAAAATTATAGTTGACAAATCGCAAATAGAAATATATAATATTTTGTGCGTGATTTCAGGTGAAGTTTATGATTTTGGATTTAGAGCCCATTTTCAATAACGAAGGAATGGTCAGAGAGTTTGATTATGAGATGGATTTTTCCGCTCAGGAACTCAGCGGTTTCAAGCCGTTTGCAAAACCTGTTAAAATAGCCGGCAGAGTCGGCAATAAAACAGGCATTGTTGAGCTTGATGCAACGGCGGATTTTACGCTGGAGCTTAACTGTGACCGCTGCGCAAAACCCATCACCGTTCCGGTTAAAACAGAAATTAACCACACGCTGGTCACACATCTTAACGATGAAACCAATGACGAGCTTTTACTTATCAGTGACCTTCGCTTTGATTTGGACGAAATCGTAATCGAAGATGTTTTTCTCAACCTTCCCGCAAAGTTTCTTTGCAAAAGCGATTGCAAGGGTATGTGCTTCAAATGCGGCAAGGATTTAAATTCAGGTTCATGCAGCTGCGAAAAAGAAATTGACCCCCGTCTGGAGGCACTTAAGCAGCTTCTTGATAATTAAGTTAAAAAAACCTCAGGGTTTATTAAAGGCACAAAATTAAGGAGGTGCTTAAGAGATGGCAGTACCCAAGAGAAGAGTCTCCAAGACAAGAAGAGACAAGAGACGTTCAAACGTATGGAAGATGTCTGCTCCCCAGCTTGAAAAGTGCTCAAACTGCGGTGAACTCAAGAGATCTCACAGACTTTGCCCCGAGTGCGGTTATTATAACGGCAAGCAGGTAGTTGTTAAGGAAGCATAAGTCTAAAATAAAGCGGCAGAGGTTGCAAAACCCCTGCCTTTTATTTTTTGGCTAAGCCAAAAAACAAGGTTCTCGAGCAAAGCGAGAGGTTCTTATTTTATAATCGGGATAAAACAAGGTTCTTGCACGCAGTGCAAGGTTCTTATTTTTTAACGAAGCCAAAAAACAAGGTTCTCGAGCGAAGCGGAAAAATATGATAATATTTAGATTACTGTTGAAAAAACTTAGGTTATATAATATAATTAAAGAAACGGTGGCATCGCCGCAATATAAGGAGGAATCCGTATGAATAAAACAAAAAGATTGCTTGCTGCCCTGATGGCATTTGTGATGCTGTTTTCGCTTGGCGCTTGCGGAGGCAAGAACGGCAGCGATGAAGAATCACAGAAAAAAGGTTTTGCAGGCGCAAACGCTGCGGATGATTACGTGGGCATTGAAGCTCACAACGATGAAGGCGAAATTATCGCAGCTGTTGACAGAACTCTCTTTGGCTCAAGCGGTTTTTCGGTTCAGCTCAGAGAGGATAATTACAAATTTTTTGACGGAAGTATAGCTTTGGGCGAATCGTTAGCAAAATCAAGCCTTTGGTTTAGCCTTGAAGATTTAACTTTTGGCGCTGCATATGACGGCGGCTTTATCTGCGCTGACGGCGATGAATACATCACGGCTGACGTTGCGTCGCTTCTTTCAACTTCTGAAAGTGAACTTGATGAGTTCTTTATGGAGTTTTTTGGCGCAGACACACAGGAAATGCTCGCTTATGTTGAAGAAGAATTCGGCACAGAGTTTGACGTTGATTATGAAAAATTAATTGGCTGGATTGAAAACATCGTCAGCGGTGTAATCAATGAAGACGTTATTGCCGATATCTTTGACACCGTTGCAATTCCTCTTGCAGTTGCATGGGCAAACGAAGAAGGCATCAACATCAAAGAGTCCGACATTCCCGATTTCAAAACACTCAAAAACATTCTCTATGATTTCTTCCTCGAAGACCACGCAGCCAAAGCGCTTGATATTCAGGTAGACGGCAGCGAGTACCGTGTTGTTGCTGATCTGGGCAAATTGGGCATATGCGCTCTCGATTACCTTACAGATTGCGATGAGCTTCAGAGCCTTGCAAACAACGAGATTGTTGAAGAGATCATTGACGAAGCATATGATTATCTGTATGAGTATGAAACCTATATTGATCCCATTGAATTTACGGTTGAGATTGAAGACGGCTATATCAAGTCAGTTGAAATCTATGACCTCAAGGCAATATTCTCTGATTATAACAGCGTTGACGTTTCAGGCGATTACCACGACCTTGTTTCCGGAACCAAGGGCTATGAACTTTTAATAGATATTGATGAGCTTGACGATGTTATGAGAATGTAAGATTTGTATTGCTGAATAGCAGTTAAATAAAAACCAAGACTTGCAGCAGTTGTTTGCCGTTGCAAGTCTTGGTTTTTATAATAGTTTTTTGTTTAGTTTTGTTTCATTTGATCTTCGCTTCGTGATAAGCATTCTGTTTTAATGCTCAAAA
Source organism: Acutalibacteraceae bacterium (assembly GCA_045536245.1). Taxonomy (GTDB): domain Bacteria; phylum Bacillota; class Clostridia; order Oscillospirales; family Acutalibacteraceae; genus CAG-177. The sequence goes on from JAZSNE010000018.1 coordinate 31,230, forward strand.
CATAGTCCGAGGTTACGCCGTAAAACCTGCAAAGAGTTATCAGGTGGCGAATAGGCATTTCATTTATGCCTTTTTCGTATCTTGAATAAACCTGCTGAGTTGTGCCCAGAAGCTCTGCGATTTGCTGCTGGGTCAGGTCGTTGTCTTCACGCAATTCACGAAGTATCACATAATACGGTTTCATAATATCACCCGAATACAGTTTAATACATCTGATTTGATGTATTGACAAATACACCATATATGGTGTACAATATGGGTACAAACTATGCATAAATTAGGAGGTATATTATGAAAAGGTTGGTTGCTTTGTTCGTGGTGCTGACCGTTGTTTTGTTCAGCGGTTGCGCAGCAAAAGAAGATTCATCGGAAAGTAAAAAATCCGGCAGCAAGAAAGATAAAAATGTAATGGATATTTTTAACGAAGAAAGTTATGCTTCTGAATCAGACTTCTATATTGAAGATGAGCTTACTGAAGAAGAAAATACCGATAACCGCATAGAACCTGCAACAGAAGTTCCACAGAAGACTGTTTATGATTCGAATTCACAGTATTGGCTGCCTGTTTCATATAAAAGCTATTATGAAAACGGATCATTAAAGCACGAGGGTGAATGGCAACACAATGAAGAAGGCTTTGTTACTTATATGAAGCGTAATAACCAGACATATAAGTTTACAATTGAAGAAAAGGGCAATGAGATTTGGATTTCCATGCCGTTTGTGGAATATATTGAAGATGGCGAAGTTTGCTATGATGAAAACGATACAACTTTTATTTACAGATTTGATGAAAATGATGTGCTTGTAGCAAGGGGAGAATACTATGAAAACGAAGTTGATATGAATGAATTTGATGAAGATGACATTAATAAAATGTATTCCAGGGTAATAGATTGGCTTGATGAAGATGGAAATATTCGTTATGAGTATAACTCTAATCAAGAAATAAATTATTACAGCAACAGCACTGTCAACTATTTTTATGAAGACGAGTCGCAGTGGGATAAGTATACACGTGATGCCCAGGTTGATTATGCAAGATTGATGGTTGCATCTGTCTGGAAGACGGCAAATACCAATCCCGACGGAACAAAAACAACAATGGTTTATTATGAAAACGGCAGGATTGGTGAAGTTATTGTCTGGCGTCCTGTCAGCAAAAGGGCGTTCCATCAGAGCTTCTTCTTTGATCAGGATTGGCCCTTTATGGGCACGCTTGAACTGCTTTACAGTGGTTCATAACAAAAATATAACAGGCTTGCAGCGGCAAAACAACCGCTGCAAGCCTGTTTGTTCATAAGGTGTTTTGTTATACGCCTGAATATGCTGCAAAGCCGCCGTCAACGGGCAGGATAACGCCCGTAACAAAGCTTGAATATTCATCGTCACAAAGGAAAAGGAGTGCGCCCGTGAGGTCTTCGGGTGTGCCGAAGCGGCGCAGGGGAGTGTGAGTGATGATTTTGTTTGAACGTGCGGTGAGTGAGCCGTCTTCGTTGAAAAGAAGCGTTTTGTTCTGATTTGTTGAGAAGAAGCCGGGTGCAAGAGCGTTGACTCTGATTCCGACGTCTGCAAAGTGAACTGCCATCCACTGTGTGAAGTTTGAGATGGCTGCCTTTGCTGCCGAATATGCGGGGATTTTTGTAAGCGGTCTGTAGGAGTTCATTGAGCTGACGTTGAGAATGCTTGCGCCCTGTTTGCCGACCATCTCTTTTGCAAAGCACTGGGTTGTGAGCATAGTGCCGAGAAAGTTGAGATTGAAAACAAATTCAATGCCCTTTGCGTCAAGGTCAAAGAATGTTTTAACGCCTTCTGCTTTTTCGGCGATGTCGCAAAGCTCAAGCGTTTCTTTGGTTGTTGTGCCGAGGGGTGAGTTGCCGCCTGCACCGTTAATAAGAATGTCACAGGTGCCGAGCTCGGCGTTAACCTTGGCTTTTGCGGCTTCAAGGCTTTCGGCCTCAAGCACGTTGCAGGCAACGGTGATTGCTGTGCCGCCTGCAGCCTTGATTTCGTCAACAACAGCCTGTGCTGCTTCTTCACGAAGGTCGAGCACGGCTATTTTTGCGCCCTGTGCGGCAAGGTCTTTTGCAAATGCGCTGCAAAGCACACCGCCGCCGCCCGTGATAACAATAACTTTATTTTTAAGATTTTCGTGAATCATAATATTTTCTCCTTTTTCAGAAGTTAACTTCAATGCTCTCGCCTGATGCTGATGACTGATAGCTTGCCGCAACAATCTTTGCTGCGTGACCGCCCTCAAATGCGTCAATTTCAAACTTTTTGCCCGTTTTGAGGCAGTCATAAAAATCGTTTATCAGCGCTGAATGGCCGCTGCCCCAATAGCTTTCGCCATGGTAAACAACCTCGGAACCGCATTCGATTTGAGCGATTTTTCCTTTTTCGTCAAAGGCGTAAAGTTTTTCACCTTCAAGGCGGAGCTTGCCCTTTTCTGTCAGAATTTCAACCAACACGTCGGAATTTTCGGCATATGCGGTTGTGGCGTAAAGCATTGCGGTAACGCCGTTTTCAAGCTCCATAAGTACGCTTGCGTTATCCTCAACCTCAATCACGCCCTTGAGGTGGTCATTGGAAACGTGGGCGGTCAGTTTTTTGCATTTGCCGCCGAAATACTGAACAAGGTCAACCGTGTGAATTGCTTGGTTGATCAGCACGCCGCCGCATTCTTTGTCAAGCGTACCGTGCCAATCGTCGGAATAATAATCCTCATCCCTTGACCAGGTGACAAACGCTCTGATTGCCTTGATTTTGCCCATTGCACCCGAACCGAGAAGCTTTTTTGCATATTGCACGCAGCCGTTGTATCTGTTCTGGAAGCAGATACCGATCTGCTTGCCGCTGAGCGTCTGTGCCTTGCGAAGGGCATCAACCTCCTCAAGCGTAGCGGAGCAGGGCTTTTCTGTGAGAACGTTTATGCCCTTTGCGAGTGCCTTTGCCGCCATTGCGGTGTGAAGATAATGGGGAGTGCAGATGTGAACGGCATCGAGTTCTTCTTTTTCAAGCAGCTCGTCAAAGCTGTAATAAGCCTTTGCGCCGTATTCCGCTGCCGCAGCATCAGCTCTTTCAGGCTTGATATCGGCAACGGCTGTGATTTGTATATCGGGATTTTCGCTTAAAGCGATAAAATGCATTTTGGAAATATTTCCGCAGCCGATAACGGCAACTTTCATTTGAATCACCTCGCAGCGAGCTTATCAGAATGTGGAGGACATATCGCCCTGAACAACTTCAACAACGTTTGTTTTAACTGCGTTACCTGCAGCGATTTTTTTCTGAAGCTCTGCAAAATAAAGGTCCTCGTCAACGGGTAGCTCAACTGCCTTGCCGAGCCAGGATGAAAGGTGAGCGGCATTGGAAATCGAAAGACCTCTGATACCTTCTTCACCGTTTGCAACAAGGGGTTCACCACGCAGAACAGCCGCCGCAAACTTGTTTGTTACCTCTGAATGCTGTTTGTTTCTGCCGTCGGTTTCAACCTCAATCCATTCGCCCTCAATCCAGCCGAAGCCTTCTGTGGCGTTTGCGCAATGCTCTGAAACCTTGCCGTTAAGCTTATAGAGCATAAGCTTGTTATTTTCGCAAACAAGCTTGCCGCCGTCAAGTGTGATTTCAAAGCGGTTTGTGCCGGGGCAGTCGCCCGTTGTTGTTATGAACGTGCCTGTTGCGCCGTTGGCATATTCAACATAGATTGTAACGTCGTCTTCAACCTCAATATCGTGCCATTTGCCCTCGTGGCAGAAAGCCTGAACCTTAACGGGCAGACCGCAAATCCACTGCCACAGGTCGAGATTGTGGGGGCACTGATTAAGAAGAACGCCGCCGCCTTCACCGCCCCAGGTTGCACGCCATCCGCCTGAGTTATAATAAGCCTGTGTGCGGTACCAGTCGGTGATGATCCAGCTTACTCTTCTGATTTCGCCAAGCTCGCCGCTCTGAACAAGCTCACGCATTTTTCTGTAAACGCAATTTGTGCGCTGGTTATACATAATACCGAAAACAAGGTCTGTCTTTGCGGCAGCCTCGTTCATCTCACGAACCTGTTTTGCATAAACGCCTGCGGGCTTTTCTGTGAGCACGTGAACGCCCTTTGCAAAAGCATACTGCGCGATGGGGGAGTGGTCATAGTGAGGCGTTGCAATAATAACCGCATCAACCTCGCCGCTGTCGATAAGTGCTTCGGCGGTGTCATAAGTCTTAACGCCGGGCAGAAGCTCTGCGGCTGCGGCAAGACGCTCTGCGTTGATATCTGCAATTGCAGTGATGCGAAGCTCTTTGTGTTCGCCCTTGATGTGCATATTGATGTGGGATTTGCCCATATTGCCAACGCCGATGATGCCGAATCTGACGGGCTGAACTTTATTTTCAATTATATTGTGGATAGCTGTGCAAGCTGCCGCGAATGAAGCTTTATTATCGGGATAAACAAACTTTTTGTTCATTGCGTTTGCGGTTGCGTCGTCGGGTTCAAGGTTTTCAAGGCCTTCAAAGACTCTCAGGTGAGGTTCAACGGAAAGGAAATAAACCGCCTCTTTTTCATCAAGCATCTTGAGAATTTCTTCAAGGTGACCGTCACCTTCGCCTGCAGGAACAACGGTGTCAATAGCAGCAATGCAGTCCTTGATGTGCATATATGTAACCTTATCCTGAAGAAGCTTAAAGCCTTCAAGAGTGTTGCAGCCGCACTGGATATAGTTTGAGGGGTCAAAGATGCAGCCCATTCTGTCGCCGTAATGCTCGGCAAGCTCAACGCATCTTTCCGTTATATCGCCGTAGATGCCTTTTTCGTTTTCGTGGCAGCAGAGAATACCGTGCTCGTTGGAATAATCCACCATAGCGTCAAGGCGTCTGTAAACCTCGTCTTTATAGTCTTCAATCTTCTGACCCTTTGTGAAGAAGAAGCTGAACATTCTGATATATTTTGTTTCAAGAACCTTTGCAACCTCAACGGTCTGCTTGAAAGCTTCAAAGTGAGGTTCAAAATCGTCTGTGATTTCGATTTTGCCGTAATGCGAGCCGATTGACGAAACCTTGATGCCGTTATCGTCAAGCAGTTTTTTGAGCTCTTTTGCTTCTTCAACGGTGAAATTTGAAATGTTTTTGCCGTTAACGTTGCGAAGCTCGATATAGTCGATGCCGTTTGCTTTGCAGGCGGCTATCTGCTCAAGAATATCGGCAGAAGCTTCATCTGCGAAAGCTGAAAATAAAAATTTAGCCATAATTAACCTCCGAAAAATCAAATTTTTCCATCATAATAATTTTAGCATTATTTTATAATATTTCAAGTAATTAATAAAAAAATTATTAAACAGAAACACAAATGTGTATAATTGACATAATTGAACACAAAAGTTAAAATATTAATATAAACCGGGAAAAATACATAACTTTGATGTTTGCGTAGACAGAAAGGAGCACGGAATGAAAAAATTAGTTTCATTAATTCTTGTTATGGCTATGGTTTGCGGACTTTTTGCGTTGCCTGCAAACGCTGCCGAAATCGAAAACGGCAAAACCGAATATCCGTATATTTTTGTTCACGGAATGGGCGGTTGGGGCAGCGACACTCCTTATTATTCGCTTTCACCCTATTGGGGCGGAGGACTTTTGCCCGGCTCGGAAACAGATATTGTGAAAATACTCAACGAAAACGGCGTCGAGGCATACGCACCCTCTGTAGGCCCCTTGAGCAGTGCGTGGGACAGAGCGTGTGAGCTTTTTGCCCAGCTTACGGGTACGGTTGTTGACTACGGTGAGGCTCACTCAAAGGCTCACGGTCACGAGCGATTCGGCTTCAGCTATGAGGGCAAGGCAACAATGGGCGAACCCTGGAATCTCAAGGATAAAATCAACCTTGTGGGTCACTCTTTCGGCGGTGCAACGGTAAGACTTTTCACCTCGCTCCTTGCATTCGGCGATGCTGACGAAGTTGCTGCAACAGGCAAAGAAACAAGCCCTCTTTTCACGGGCGGACACAACTGCGTTCATTCCTGCATAACGCTTTCTGCACCTCATAACGGTTCGCAGGTTGCTAATCAGCTTGTTGACCCGAAGGTCACGATGTATATTATGGCAACTGCCCTGAATGTTCTGGGTATGGTTTTCGGCAATGATTTTCTTGTTTTCTCGTTCCAGCTCGGCCATATGGGTCTTACTCCCAAGCAGGACGAATTCCGTGCGCTTATCAGTCCGAGCGGCATAAAGAGCTATTGCACAACCAACGATAACTGCGGCTACGATATGACCTTAAGAGGTGCAGCCGAGCTTAACGAAAAAATCAAGCTCTCGCCTGATACTTATTACTATTCCTACACAACCGAAAACACCTGGAGCATATCAGATTTCAAGCTTCCCTCAAAAGGACTTAACCTGATTTTCTATATTTCGTCAATTATGCTTGACTCAACAAAGGGCAAAACCGTTGACGGAATTAAGATTGAGGGCGATTGGGCGCTTAATGACGGAATTGTTCCTCTGGCATCGGCAAGGTATCCTTCGTGCGACGCTGAAACCGCACGAAGCTATGAGGCGGAAATTCAAAAGGGAAACAAAATCAAACCCGGCAGATGGTATTATTTTGAAACAATGACGGGAATGGACCACTTTGATTTCTGCGGCACAAAGGATTATCCCGAAGGCTTTGAAGAATTCTATTTCGGTATGGTAAACATGGCTAACGAAAGATAAAAAATAACCTGCTCACACGGTTGGGTGTGAGCAGGTTTTCTTTGTTATTATTGAATTATTCAGCGTCGTCAGCGTTTTCCCAGTTGTGCCAGACAGCCTGAACGTCATCGTTATCTTCAAACATTTCAAGCATTTTTGCCATGTTCTTGATATCGTCGGGGTTGGTGAGAGCTGTGTATGTTGAGGGAACGTATTCAACCTCGGCAGAAACAAAAGCATAACCCTTTGCTTCAAGGTCTTCTCTTACAGCGCCGCAATCGTTGGGCTCTGTTCTGATTTCGAAAATACCTTCATCGTCTGTGATAAAGTCTGTTGCTCCTGCTTCAAGAGCATCTTCCATGAGCTTATCCTCGTCGATGCCTTCTGCTTCAACAAGAAGAACGCCCTGCTTTGAGAACATAAATGAAACGCAGCCGCTCTGACCCATATTTCCGCCGTATTTGTCAAAATAATGGCGAACGTCGCCTGCTGTTCTGTTGCGGTTATCGGTGAGAGCTTCAACGATAACTGCGATGCCTGAAGGACCGTAGCCTTCGTATACGATTTCTTCGTAATCTGCGCCGCCTGTTTCGCCTGCAGCTTTTTTGATGATTCTTTCGATATTATCGTTGGGAACGTTGTTTGCCTTTGCTTTTGCAATAACGTCCTTGAGCTTTGAGTTTGATGCGGGGTCGGGACCGCCTTCACGAACAACAACCGCAATCTCTCTGCCTATCTTGGTGAAGACCTTGGCACGCTGATTGTCGGTTTTTTCTTTTTTGCGTTTGATTGTGCTCCATTTTGAATGGCCTGACATTTAAAAAACCTCACTTTGAATTGATTTATATTCAACCTTGATATTATATAACAACAACGCAGACGTTGTCAAGCTTTGTTAATACGCTTATCTGGCCTGAAAACCGTGGTCAAGATAGAATTCTGCACCGTCAACAATGCCCGATTCGCTCAGGAATTTGTCAGAGGGTGTTGATGCGGCGGCGTCATAATAAAGCTTGCCGTCTTTGATGTTGAAAACGTATTCGCAGCCGTTCTTTTCGATGTCGGCACGAAGAACGTCGCCGTCAAGCGTGTATTTGCCTGATTCGGTTATCGTTTTGCGATTATACTGAACGGCAATTTTATAATCATCTCTTATCTGAATCTGAACGGAGTGATACTGTTCGGATGACATATAGTAAATACCTGCGGTGAATTCATCGCCCTTAACTGTTGCCGAGCTTGTTTCTGCAGCAGGCTTATCAGTGCAGGCGGTGAACATAAGCATAGGAACGAGTGCTGCCAATAAAATGCTGATAATTTTTTTCATAATTTTAACCTTCCTTTGTTTTATATTGAATGTTTGAATCCTTCGCCGAGGATTTCGTTCGCTTCGCTGACGATGATGAACGTTTTATCGTCGGCGGCTTTTATTATTTTCATAATTCCCGAAACTTCGGATTTTCGTGCCACGCATATGAGGATACCTTTATCTTTGCCCGTGTAAGCACCTTTTGCCGGAACAACCGAAACGCCTCTGCGCTGTGATGAAACAATCGCCTTTGAAACTTCGTCGGGTTTTTCGGTAACGATCATCAGCATCTTGCCGTTGCCTGTGCCGTAGATGAGCGAGTCGATAACTCTTGTGCTCACGAAAATCATAATGATTGCATAAAGACCGCTGTTGATACTGCCGAGGAGTATCATATTTGCCGCAACGATTGCCGCGTCGGAAAACATAACAACGCTGCCAACCGTGATGTGCGGAAATCTTTTGTGCACAAGCCGTGCAACAATATCCGTGCCGCCGCTTGTGGCACCCGTTATCATAATAATTCCGAGCCCTGCACCCTGCAAAAGACCGCAGAAAAGCGATGCAAGAATTTTGTCGCCCGAATAATCGGGCATAAAGGCAAATGCGTCGAGAGCGATTGAAAGAAGCGCCGTAACCCACAGCGTTCTTGCAACAAGCTTTTTGCCAAGAAACAGCCACATCATTATAAGAAGCGGAACGTTCAGTGCAAAGTTCGTTGCGCCCACAGGCACGTGAAACAGGTGGTTAAAGAAAACCGCAAGACCCGTAACGCCGCTTTGCGCAATGTCATTGGGAACAACAAAACTGTTAACAGCGATAGCGTAGAGCGAACAGCCGACTATCCATATTCCGTTGTTTTTCAGAAGTTCAAGAAGATTATCTTTTTCAAAAAAACTTTTGATTTTTGTTTTATCCATCGTTTCTCACCTCCGATGAAACGATTGCGGCATAAAGCTCGTTTATGCGTTCTGTTCTGCCTTTGAGATAAAGCCAGCCGAAAAGGCATTCAAGCCCTGTTGCATAGTGGTAATCTGCACTTGACTGGTTTTTGGGAATGCCGCCCGTGTGTGCGTTTCTGCCTCTTTTGAAAACGGCAAGTTCATCCTCTGAAAGCATTGGCATTATTGTGTTCATCGCCTTTGCCTGGGCACTTGCGCAGACTCTTGTGCTTGCGGTTTTGTGGAGCGCATTGACAGGTCGGTTTGCTTGGCACACAAGCTCACTGCGCACAAGCAAATCAAAAACCGTGTCACCCACAAAAGCGAGATTCAGAGGACTAAGTGACGCAACGTCAGCGTTTTTATCGAGTATTGAGTTCAGAATTATCCCCCTAATCAGTTAACAAAATCAAATTCAAGGTCATAAATCGAAACGGTGTCGCCTTCGTTTATGCCTCTTTCACGCAGTGCGTCGATTATGCCGCTTGAGATAAGAATTCTCTGGAAATACTGCAGTGATTCATAGTCGTCAAGGTCTGTTCGCTGAAGAATTTTAAGCAGCCACTTTGCCTCAACAAAATAGACGTTATCAATAACCCTGATTGTGAAGCCCTTGTCATCCTGCTTTTCAAACATTTCAAGCGGAATGCTCTCTGTTTCATATCTCTTGATGGGGGGCAGAGTCTGCAGCTTGTTCCACACAGCGCTCATCAGCTCGCTTGTGCCTTCGGTAATGGGGGCGCACATTGTGTGGTATTCATAGCCCCTGCTTTCATAATAATCACGCAGTCTTTCAAGCTGTTCATCGTCTGCGAGGTCAATTTTGTTTGCTGCAACAATCTGCGGACGCTTTGCAAGTTCGGGGTCAAACTTTTCAAGCTCTTTATTTATGATTTCAAAATCCTCAATGGGATCTCTGCCTTCGCTGCCTGCAGCGTCAACAATGTGAACAAGCAGCCTGCAGCGGTCAACGTGACGCAAAAACTCGTGACCAAGACCTACGCCGTCACCTGCGCCCTCAATAAGACCGGGAATATCCGCCATAACAAACGAGCTGCCTTCACCCATTGAAACAACACCTAAAACGGGAGTAATTGTTGTGAAATGGTAGTTTGCTATGATGGGCTTTGCTTCGCTTACAACCGAAACAAGCGTTGATTTGCCAACGTTAGGAAAGCCAAGCAGACCAACGTCGGCAAGGAGCTTGAGCTCAAGGCTGACCTCCCATTCTTCACCGGGTGTTCCCTCTTTTGCGAAGCGGGGTACCTGCCTTGTGGGCGTTGCAAAGTGGGGGTTGCCCCAGCCGCCTCTGCCGCCTTTTGCGGCAATGAAGGGTTCGTCGCTGCTCATATCTGCCATAACGGCGCCGCTTTCGGTTTCTTTAATTATTGTGCCTCTGGGAACCTTGATTATAAGGTCCTCGCCTCTGCGGCCGCTTTTTCTGCCGCCGGAACCGTTTTCGCCGTTGGGCGCAACGTATTTTCTTTTATAGCGGAAATCAGCAAGGGTTGAGAGGTTATCGCCAACCTGAAAAACAATGTTTCCGCCTCTGCCGCCGTCGCCGCCGTCAGGTCCGCCTGCAGCAACGTATTTTTCTCTGCGGAAGCTGACGGCACCGTTGCCGCCGTTGCCTGCTTTGATTTTAATTTTTGCAATATCAACAAACATTTATAAAACCTGTTCTTTCATAAATTCTCTTAAAACTAAACATAAATCTACATCATACATTATATCCCAAAAGAACTGCTTTTACAATATACAAATCATCTAACTTTCTCTTTTAAAATAAATATATAATTTACAAATATTTAACTATCTTTTTTAAAAGAGTTGTGCTATAATAGTCTAAATATAAAATAGGGTAGTATCGGCAGGTGGAAAAATGGCAGTCACAATCAAATCCGTGCAGGGCGGCAGCCTTGCAGAAAAAAAGAAAATATCGGCAGGCGACTGCCTGATTTCGGTCAACGGCAACGCTGTCAGAGACGTGCTCGATTACCGTTTTTATCTTAACGATAAAAAGCTTCGCCTTATGCTTAAAAGTGCAGACGGCAAAAGCAGGGTGGTTACAATTATCAAAGATGAGTTTGAGGATATAGGTCTTGATTTTGAAACTTATCTTATGGACAAGCAGCAGCATTGCAAAAACAAATGCATTTTCTGCTTTATTGACCAGCTTCCGAAAGGTCTGCGCAAAAGCCTTTATTTTAAAGATGACGATTCAAGGCTTTCATTCCTTTTCGGCAACTATATAACGCTCACCAATATGAGCGATGCGGATATTGACCGCATAATAAAAATGCACATCAGTCCCGTTAATATTTCGGTGCACACAATGAACCCCGATTTGCGTGTCAAAATGATGCTCAACCCTCACGCAGGCGAAGCTCTCCGTTACGTTGATAAGCTTGCACAGGGCGGAATACTTCTCAACACTCAGCTTGTTCTTTGCCCGAATATCAATGACGGTAAGGAGCTTGAGTTCAGCCTTCAGAAGCTTGGCGAGCTTTATCCGCAGGTGCAGAGCATTGCGGCAGTGCCCGTCGGTCTTTCTGACCACAGAGAGGGTCTTTATCCGCTTGAAGCCTATAACGCCGAAACGGCAGGCGAGGTTATTGACATAATTGACCGCTTCAATGCGGAATTCAAAAAGAAACACGGCGAAATAATCGCTTATGCAGCCGATGAATTCTATCTTAAGGCAGGCAGAAAAATTCCCGATGCGGAATATTATAATGACTTTCCGCAGCTTGAAAACGGCGTGGGTATGTGGGCGCTTCTTGAAAGCGAATTCACACAGGCGCTTGAAGAATGCGAAACAAAAGAAAAGCAACGCAGAGTTACCGTTGTAACGGGTCAGGCTGCATATCCGCTTATAAAGAGCCTTGCAGAAAAGGCGATGGGCAAGGTTAAGGGGCTTGACGTTAACGTGGTTGAAGCCAAAAACAAGCTCCTGGGCAAAATGATAACCGTTTCCGGTCTGCTCTGCGGCAGAGATATTGCCGATGCGCTTGAGGAAATTGAGCTTGGCGAGGAATTGCTGATTCCACCCAACTGCCTGCGCAGCGAAGGCGATATGTTCCTTGACGATATGACGGTTACGGAGCTGTCAAAAAAGCTCGGAGTTAAAGTTACCGCAAACGGCACCGGCGGCGATGACCTGCTGTTTGCTATGTTAGGAGGTTAAAAGATGAGTAACGTTGTTGCGATTGTCGGCAGACCGAACGTCGGCAAATCAACTCTTTTTAATAAATTGGTGGGAGCAAGACTCTCTATCGTTGATGACACACCCGGTGTTACCCGTGACAGAATCTACGGCGACTGTGAGTGGCTGGACAGGCATTTTATGCTTATCGACACCGGCGGCATTGAGCCTTATTCGGATGACGTTATTCTCAAGCAGATGCGCAGGCAGGCTCAGCTTGCCATTGACAGTGCAGACGTTATAATACTTGTAACAGACCTTCGCTCAGGCGTTGTTGCAACCGACAGCGAGGTTGCCGCAATGCTCCAAAAAAGCGGCAAGCCTGTTATTCTCTGCGTTAACAAGTGCGATACCGTCGGCGAACTGCCTGCGGATTTCTATGAATTCTATAACCTCGGTCTGGGCGACCCGATTGCCGTTTCGTCGGTTCACGGTCACGGCACGGGCGACCTTCTTGACGAAGTTCTCAAATATCTGCCCGGCAAAGAAGCCGAGGAAGAAATGGAAGAGGCAATCAAGGTTGCGGTTATCGGCAAACCCAACGTGGGCAAATCGTCGCTTGTCAACGCCGTTCTCGGCGAAGACAGAATGATTGTTTCAAACATTGCAGGCACAACCCGTGATGCAACAGACTCAATTGTTGAAAATGAACACGGCAAGTTTGTGTTTATTGATACCGCAGGTCTGCGCAGAAAAAGCAAGGTTTATGACCAGATTGAAAAATACTCGGTCATCAGAGCGAAGATGGCTGTTGAAAGAGCCACCGTTTGCGTTATTATGATTGATGCGCAGGAAGGCTTCACCGAGCAGGATTCCAAGGTTGCAGGCATTGCTCACGAAATGGGCAAGGGCTGCATCATCGCCGTCAACAAATGGGATGCCGTTGAAAAAGACGGCAAAACAATGGACAGCTACCGCAAAAAGCTGATGAAGGATTTTGCGTTTATGTCCTATGCGCCCATCATTTTTATTTCGGCAAAAGAAAAAATCAGACTTGACCGCCTGTTTGAGCTTATCAAGTTTGTCGATACCCAGAACGCAATGCGTATTTCAACGGGCAAGCTCAACGACGTTCTTGCCGACGCAACCGCAAGAGTTCAGCCGCCTACAGACAAGGGCAAGCGTCTGAAGATTTACTATATGACTCAGGCTTCAACAAGGCCGCCGACATTCGTCTGCTTTGTCAATAACGCCGAGCTTTTCCATTACAGCTATCAGCGTTATCTTGACAATCAGATAAGAGAAATCTTCGGCCTTGAAGGCACACCGACCAAAATGATAATCCGTGAAAGAGAGTCGGGCAAAAAATGATAGTTTTAGGCATTGACCCCGGCTATGCGATAGTCGGCTGCGGCGTTGTGGAGTATCAGAGCAACCATTTCAGAGTGCTCACCTACGGCGCAATCACAACCGAAGCGCACACGCCGTTCAATATAAGAATCGAGAAAATCTTTGATGAGGCGAACGAGCTGATTCAGAAGTTCAGACCCGATGCAATGGCGATTGAAAAGCTGTTTTTTAACACAAACCAGAAAACGGCAATCGACGTTGCGCAGGCAAGAGGAGCGCTTGTGCTTGCTGCGCAAAAAAATAAAGTTCCCATTTTTGAATATACTCCCTTGCAGGTCAAGCAGAGCGTTGTCGGCTACGGCAGAGCAGAGAAAAAGCAGGTGCAGGAAATGACCCGTGTTATGCTCAATCTCGAAAAAATCCCCAAGCCCGACGATGCTGCCGATGCCCTTGCAATGGCAATCTGCCACTGCCATTCGGCAGGCTCGCTGATAGGTCAGCTCGGCAGAAGATAATTGTGACTGATAAAATAATATTGTAGGGGACGGTGACCTCAACGTCCCGATGCACCGCAGGTGCATAACAATTCAGACCTATGGTCTGACGGGTTGTCGAGGTCGCCAACCCCTACAAAAAACACTAATCCCAAGGAGTGCATCTTATGTTTTACAGCATAACAGGTACGGTGGTTTTCGCCGACGAAAACAGCGTTGCAATTGACTGCAACGGTGTTGCTTTCAGACTTTTCACAACTCTCAATACTCTCAAAAAATGCGCTCCCGTCGGAGAAAAGCAGACCCTTTTCACTTATCTCAACGTGCGTGAGGATGCGCTTGACCTTTTCGGCTTTATTGATAAGAGCGAGCTCGACTGCTTCAAAATGCTCATCGGCGTTTCGGGCGTAGGTCCCAAAGCAGGTCTTGCCGTGCTTTCGCAGCTTTCGCCCGACAGACTTGCGGTTTGCGTTGCAGGCGGCGACGTAAAGTCAATCACCGCCGCACAGGGTGTCGGTGCAAAAATTGCGCAGAGAATCGTTCTTGAGCTTAAAGGTAAGCTCGATGCTTTTGCAGGCTCGTCTGCGGCTCTCGGAGATATCGCCGCCGCACAGAAAGCAACTGTCAGCTATGCAGGTGAGGATGCGGTCAATGCTCTCGTGATGCTCGGCTACAGCCGCTCCGAGGCAAGCATAGCCGTCGGCAAGCTTGACGGCAACCTTTCAACGGAAGATATGATAAAGCAGGCTCTCAAGCAGCTTGCAAAGAATTTATAATTGAGGAGGAATAACCGTGGATTTTGATTTTGAAAACAGAATTGTTGCTCCCGAGTTTTCGTCCTCCGAGGATAACGATATTGAAATTTCTCTCAGACCGAAAACCATTGACGAATATATCGGTCAGGAAAAGGTAAAAGAAAACCTTTCGGTTTATATTGAGGCCGCACGCCGCAGAGGTGATACGCTTGACCACGTTTTGCTTTACGGCCCTCCCGGTCTCGGAAAAACAACGCTTGCAGGCATCATCGCAAACGAAATGGGCGTTAATTTCAGGGTAACAAGCGGCCCTGCCATTGAAAAACCGGGCGACCTTGCCGCATTGCTTACAAACCTCAACGAGGGCGATGTACTCTTTATTGACGAAATTCACCGCCTTTCAAGAGCGGTTGAAGAAGTGCTTTACCCTGCAATGGAAGATAACGTGCTTGATATCATCATAGGCAAGGGTCCTTCCGCAAGGTCTATCAGACTTGACCTTCATAAATTCACCCTTGTCGGCGCAACAACAAGAGCAGGTCAGCTCAGCGCACCGCTGCGTGACCGCTTCGGCGTTATTCTGCGCCTTGAGCTTTACACTCCCGAGCAGCTTTCGGAGATTGTCAACAGAAGCGCAGGCATTCTGGGTATTGATATCGACCCCAAGGGTGCGCTTGAAATTGCATCACGCTCAAGAGGCACTCCCAGAATTGCAAACCGACTTCTCAAGCGTGCAAGAGACTTTGCGCAGGTTATGTGCGAGGGCAAGATAACAAAAGAAGCTTCGGCACTTGCGCTTGACAGAATGGAAATTGACGAACTCGGTCTTGACTCGATTGACAGGCTGATTCTTCACACGATGATTAAGAATTATAACGGCGGACCCGTCGGTCTTGAAACGATTGCAGCCGCAATCGGCGAAGAAGCCGTTACCATAGAAGACGTTTATGAGCCTTATCTTATGCAGGTCGGCTTTCTGAGCCGTACCCCCAGAGGCAGACAGGTAACGCCTGCGGGCTATGCGCATCTCGGAATTCCGATGCCGGGTCAGCAGAGAATGGACGTTTAATAACTGTTTTTTTGATGAAAGGAGCGGACAAATGAGAGCCGCAGAAAACTGGAAGGATTACGAGCTTATTGATTGCTCTGACGGCGAAAGACTTGAACGCTGGGGAGATATTATTCTTGTGCGCCCCGACCCTCAGGTAATCTGGAAAACTCCAAAGGAAAATCCGCTTTGGTATACGCCCCACGCCATCTATAACCGCTCAAACACGGGCGGCGGAAGCTGGCAGGTGTGCAAAAAGATGCCCGACGTGTGGCAGATTGGCTTTGAGGAGCTTAAATTCAATATTAAGACTATGGGTTTTAAACACACAGGTCTTTTTCCCGAACAGGCGGTCAACTGGCAGATGACTGCCGATATAATAAAAAATGCCGACAGACCCGTCAGAGTGCTTAACTTGTTTGCATACACAGGCGGCGCAACCGTTGCCGCTCTCAATGCAGGCGCAAGCGTAACTCACGTTGATGCTTCAAAGGGCATGACTCTCTGGGCAAAGGAGAATGCGGCGGCAAGCAAGGTTGCCGATGCTCCCGTGCGCTGGCTTGTTGATGATTGCATCAAGTTTGTTCAGCGTGAAATCAGACGAGGCAATAAATACGATATCATCATTATGGATCCGCCTTCATACGGCAGAGGCCCGGGCGGCGAGGTCTGGAAGCTTGAAAACGAGGTTTACGGCTTCGTTGAAATGTGTATGCAAGTGCTTTCCGACGATGCGCTGATGGTGCTTATCAATTCTTACACAACAGGTCTTTCACCCAGCGTTATGGAATATATTCTCGGCGAAACCGTTCAGCGAAAGCTCGGCGGCAGAGTTTCAAGCGATGAAATCGGCATTCCCGTTTCGTCAAAGCCGGGCAGAGTTCTTCCCTGCGGTGCAAGCGCAATCTGGCTTGGCGAAAGTGTAAAATAATTTCAATCCGACAAGAGGATTTAAAATGAGCGAAAAATTAATTGAATTTGAAAACGTGACAATGTTCTATAATGACCCCGAAGAAGCGGAAGCCGATAAAAATATCGCTCCTGCTCTTATCGGCGTTGATTTCAGCGTTGAAAAGGGCGAGTTTGTTGCGGTTCTCGGCCATAACGGCTCGGGCAAAAGTACGCTTGCAAAGCTCTGCAATGCTATCTATGAGCCGAGCTCGGGTACGGTGAAGGTCAAGGGCATTGTTGCGGATAATGATGATAAAGCCGACGAGGTAAGACGTATTGTGGGTATGGTTTTCCAGAATCCCGATAACCAGATTGTTGCAACTATTGTTGAAGATGACGTTGCCTTCGGTCCCGAAAATCTCGGCATTGAGCCGAAAGAAATCCGCCGCAGAGTTGACGATGCTCTGAAGGCTGTCAATATGTATGATTTCCGCCACCGTGAGCCGCATAAGCTTTCGGGCGGTCAGAAACAGAGAGTTGCCATTGCAGGCGTGCTTGCAATGCAGACAGAGTGCATCGTGCTTGATGAGCCCACGGCTATGCTTGACCCCATCGGCAGGCAGGAGGTTATGCAGACTGTTCACAGAATGAACAAAGAAATGGGCATCACCGTTGTGTTGATAACTCATTTTATGGACGAAGCTGTCAAAGCGGACAGAGTTGTTGTTATGGACAGCGGCAGAATAGTTATGCAGGGCAAGCCTGACGAGGTTTTCTCACAGGTGGAAAAGCTTCGCTCCCACGGTCTTGACGTGCCGCAGTCAACGGAACTTTGCCGCACGCTCGGCATAAGCAAAACCGTTCTTGACGTTGATGAGTGCGTTGAAGAAATATCAAGAATGCTCGGAGGTGCCCGATGAATTACGCAATTGAAACAATCGGGCTGACTCACTATTATTCCAAGGGCACACCGCAGCAGGTTGCCGCAATAAGTGACGTTAACCTCAGAATAGAAAAAGGCGAGCTTGTGGGCATTATCGGCCATACAGGTTCGGGCAAAAGCACTTTGATTTCGCATTTTAACGGTCTTTTGAAGCCTGACAGCGGCAAGGTGCTGGTTAACGGTGTTGATATCCACAAGGATAAAGAAACACTTCGAAACACAAGATTCAAGGTTGGTCTTTGCTTCCAATACCCCGAATATCAGCTTTTCGAAGAAACCGTTTATAAAGATATAGCCTTCGGCCCGAAGAATATGAAGCTGTCGGAAGCTGAAGTCAAAGAGAGAGTTTTTAAAGCGGCGGCGTTTGTCGGCGTAAAAAAAGAACATCTCAATCAGTCGCCGTTTGACCTTTCGGGCGGCGAAAAAAGAAGGGTTGCCATTGCAGGTGTTTTATCAATGGAGCCTGAAATCCTTGTTTTTGATGAGCCTGCCGCAGGTCTTGACCCGAAAGGCAGAAAAGACCTCATTGAGCTTATAAAAGATTACAGAAAACAGACGGGATCAACCGTTATTGTTGTTTCTCACAGTATGGAGGATATTGCTTCAATGGCGGACAGAGTTGTTGTTATCAACAATTCAACCGTTGCAATGCAGGGCAGCGTTGATGAGGTTTATTCAAGAGGCGAGGAGCTTCGTTCAATGGGTCTTAACGTGCCCGAGATAACCGAGATTTTTACAAAGCTGCGTGCAAAGGGCTTTGACGTGCCTGCAAACGTTTATACTGTTGAGCAGGGCACTCAAATTCTCCGCAAGCTTGTTTCGGGGAGGTGCGCCGAATGATAAGAGATATTACCATCGGTCAGTATTACCCCGGCAAATCGCTTCTTCATAAGGTTGACCCCAGAATGAAGCTCATTCTGACCTTTGCAATAATTGTTGTTATATTTCTTTGCAAAAACTTCTTTTCGCTCGGTGTAATTGCCGTGGCGGCGGTTGCGGCGGTTCTGCTTTCAAGAGTACCGCTCAAAATGATTTTAAAGAGTTTAAAACCGATTGTGATTATTCTGCTCTTTACCGCCGTGCTCAATATTTTTTACACACAGGGCGGCGATACGTGGCTTGAGTGGAAGTTTATCAAAATAACTGAAAAGGGCGTTTTTACCGCAATTTTCACAATGGTAAGAATTGTGTCGCTCGTTATAATCAGCTCTCTGCTGACTTACACAACAACGCCGACGATGCTTACCGACGCAATCGAAAGGGTGCTTTCACCCCTCAAGATTTTCAAAATCAAGGTTCACACCCTTGCAATGATGATGACGCTTGCACTGCGATTTATTCCGACTCTGATTGAGGAGATTGACAGGATAATGAATGCGCAGAAGGCAAGAGGAGCAGACCTTGAAACGGGCGGAATCGTTCAGCGTGCCAAGGCGCTTGTGCCGATTTTTGTGCCGCTTATGGTTTCTGCTTTCAGGCGTGCATATGAGCTTGCTTTTGCAATGACCTGCCGCTGTTACACGGGCGGCGAGGGCAGAACAAGAATGAAACAGATGAAGCTCGGAGCAATTGATTTCTTTGCATTGTTTGCTTGCGCTGCAATAACCGCAGGCATAATAGTTCTCAACCATTTCTTTGAGGCGGTAATTTAAAAGCAAAATTAAGGTGGATTTATGCGAAACTTGCTTTTGACAATTTCATTTGACGGCACGGCTTACCACGGCTGGCAGGTTCAGGAAAACGCAATAACCATTCAGCAGACGTTGCAGGATGCGTTTGAAAAAATCTGTTCAAGCAGGGATAACGTTGTGGGCTGTTCACGCACTGATGCAGGTGTTCACGCCAATATGTATTGCTGCAACATCAGAACGGAAAATCCCATTGCCTGCGAAAAGCTTGTCGGTGCGCTCAACGCACTTATGCCCCGTGACATTGCTGCGCTTGAGTGCAAAGAGGTTGATTTTGATTTTCACGCAAGGTATGACTGCAAGTCAAAGGAATATATATATAAAATCTGGAATTCGCCAAACAAAAATCCGTTCCTTTATGACTATTCGCTTCATTATAAACACAAGCTTGACGAAAAGTTTCTTGCGGCTCAGGCGGCGGATTTCATAGGTACTTATGATTTTGCTTCTTTCTGTGCTGCAGGCAGCAGTGTTGAAGATACCGTGCGAACGGTAATGAACGCTTCTGTTGAGCGTGACGGAGATTTGGTTATTTTCAGGGTTGAAGCGGACGGCTTTCTTTATAATATGGTTCGCATAATGACAGGAACGCTTATTGATATATCAAGAGGTAAAATTCCTGCGGATTCAATCAAACAGATAATAGCGGCAAAGAACCGTTTTGCAGCAGGCTACACTGCTCCCGCAAGAGGTCTTTACCTTAACAAAATACACTATTGAGCAGCAGAGGATTGGTATATGAGCGAAGGAAAAGTAATTGATATAAATAAAGGCAGAAAAAAGCTTAACTATAAAAAAATACTGTCTGCGCTGAAAATTCCGATTATCATTCTTGCCGTTGCAGCAGCCTTTCTTCTCAGCGCAAGGCTTGTCGGTAAGGTTGCAATGTCTAACGTGACAGACGCTTTCAGGCAGATTAAAACAATTTTTTCAAAAGGTGCAGGCTTCCCTTATTCAATCGAAGACCTTGAGATTGAAAGGATTGAAGCCGTCGGCAACAGAATTCTTGTTCTCACGCAGGATAACAGCCTTGTTCTTGACAGAAAAGCAGGTGAGCTTTATAAAACGCAGCTTTTTGCGGAGGATACAAAAGTTATCACCCATAACGGCAGAGCTTTGCTTTACAGCAATAATTCAGGAAAAGTTGTTTTGCAGAGCAAAACCGAAGAGCTCGGCTCTGTTGAAGCTGAAGGTTCTGTTGTGACTGCGGCTCTTGCCAAAAACGGCTGGTTTGCAACCTCTCACCCGAGCGGTGAAACTCTGAGTGTTCTGACGGTTTATAACAACCGTTTTGAAAAAGAGTTTGTCTGGAACTGCGCCAACGAACGCATAGCGGCAATTGCTCTCACGCCAAACGGCAAGGGCGTTGCGGTCAGTGCAGTGGGCGTTGAAAATGCAGAGGTTTATTCAAGAATTCTGCTTTTTAACACTAAAGAAGCAAAGCCTGTTTACGATTCAAAAATCAGCGGAACTTTGATTCTTGAAATGTTTTATCCGTCGGATGAAGCGGTTATTGCCGTCGGCGATAACAAAACCCTTGTGCTTGATGAAAAAGGCAAGGTCAAAGAAGAATTTGCTTACACAGAAGCAGGCCTTCTGTTTGCTCAGACGGATGAAAAAGGCAACGTTGCCGTTTGCCTGAGCGATTCGGGCGGATTTGAATCTCAAATACACGTTTTCAAGAAAGACGGCTCCGGGCTTTGCACGCTCACCGTTGAAGGTAAGCCTGATGCTCTCGATATAGGCTCGGGCAGAGTTGCTTATGTGTTTAACGGCGAGCTGATAGCCTTTAACTTTAAAGGTAAAGAAAAAGAACGCTTCAAAGTGAGCGGTGACGTTGAAAAGGTTATGATTTGTTCGGGTGATTTCTTCACGGTTGAAGGTGAACAAATCTGCAAATATAAATAACAGCAGGGGAGGAAAGAATATGGATATTTTACCAATGGTTGTTGACGGAATAATTATTCTTATTTTCATTGCTTGTATTATTGACGGTTACAGACGGGGCTTTGTTAAAATGCTGCTGTCGATTATTGCTATTATAATCAGTATGGTTCTTGCCGGCGCATTGGCAGCTCCTGTTGCTGAGTGGGCAAATGATGAGTATGTCAGCGAAATAACGTCGGGTTACATTGATGATTATTTTGACAGTATACTTGCAAACGTCGGCTTATCTGAAGATGAGCTTACAGGTGATACGTTCAAAGGGGCAGAGGATGAAATTGCCGAAGCTATTCCCGAAGAAATTACACAGCTTCTTGAGCAGTATGATATATCTGTTGAAGATATCCTTGATGATATTTCGTCTGGAGATACGCTTAAGGAAGCCCGTGATAAAATAAAAGAAAACATTGATAAGGCGGTTATTCTGCCTGTTCTTGAGCTGGTGGCGTTCCTTGTTGTTTACATACTCTGCCGTTCAATACTTTCAATCATCATCGGTGTAATCGGTTCGGTGTTCAAGCTTCCCGTAATAAAGAATATAAACAAATCGCTCGGTGCCGGGCTTGGTACGCTCAAGGGTCTTGCCGTCATCGGTGTGGTTTGTGTGTTTGCCGTGTTTGCGGCGAGCTTAATAACCGGCAATGAGTTGGCGGATGCCGTGTCTGATGCAATTCTTACCAACACGGTCAACGACATTGCGCTTGAACTTATAAACTGATATTTATTTGTGTAAAAGGAGGATATCAAAATGAAATCAAATATCAAAGAACTGTTTTCGGGTTGCCTGACTATTCCCAATCTGCTTTCGGTTATCAGAATTGCTCTTATTCCCGTTTTCGGTGTTCTTTATTACAGAGGAAATATTCTGTGGGCGGTTATCATTCTTTTCCTTTCGGGTCTTACCGATTTCTTTGACGGCAAGATTGCAAGAAAGTTTAACCAGATCAGTGCTCTGGGCAAGCTGCTTGACCCCGTTGCCGATAAGCTTACTCAGATAACGATTGCCATTGTTCTTTTCCTTCAGTTCAGAGGCAGCAGTGACGAAACAATCAGAGCTTTCAGCTGGGCATTCCTCATCTTCCTTGCCAAGGAAGCTGTAATGGTTATCGGCGGTGCGCTTATGATTGCGTTCGGTCTGCGCCCCGTTGCAGCTGAAATGCCAGGCAAAATTGCAACCTTCGTGTTCTATGCGGTTATGATAGTAATAATTGCCTTTGGTCCCGATATCGGCATTTTCAAGGCTTTTGTTCTTCCTGCCTGGGCAATGATAGCGCTTGTGTGCATCAGCATCGTTCTCACAATTATTGCTTTCCTGAGCTATATGCCCGGCGTGTTCAAACAGCTCAAAGAGAAGAAGGCAAATAAATAATTGAAGCAAAATTAATTTCAGAGGATATTTTAAATGAAACAGGTTTTATGTGTAAAATGCAAAAAACGCCCCGCAATGTTCTTTGTAACAAAGGTTGAGGGTGAAAAAACAACACAGGAGGGTCTTTGCCTCAAATGTGCAATGGAAATGAACATCGGCCCTGTTAAGCAGATAATGCAGAGTATGGGCATCTCCGAAGATGAGATTGACGATGTAAGCGAGCAGTTTGAAGCAATGTTCGGCGAAGACGGCGGCTTTGAACCCGGCGGCGCAGGAACAATGCCCTTCCTCCAGAATATGCAGAATTTCGGCGCAGTCAGCGGTGAAGCGAATCAAACGTCGTCTGAAGGCTCGGCTGAAAAAGCTCACGAGAAAAAGAAAAGATGGGGCAAAAAGAACAAAGAAGAAAAAGACGATAAAAAGCGTAAATTTCTTAATCTTTATTGCACCGACCTTACCGCAAAAGCAAAGGCAGGCAAGATTGACCGCATAATCGGCAGAGAAAACGAGATTTACAGAGCCGTTCAGATTCTTTGCAGAAGAACAAAAAACAACCCCTGCCTTATCGGTGAACCGGGTGTCGGCAAAACCGCAATAGCAGAGGGCCTTGCTTTGAGAATTGCAGGGGGAGATGTTCCCGCAAAGCTCAAGGATAAAGAAATTCATCTTCTTGACCTGACCGCTCTTGTTGCAGGCACGCAGTTCAGAGGTCAGTTTGAAAGCCGAATCAAGGGTCTTGTTGATGAGGTCAAGAGTGAAGGCAACATCATTCTTTTTATCGACGAGGTTCATTCACTCGTCGGCACAGGCGATGCGGAAGGCTCAATGAACGCCGCCAACATTCTCAAGCCCTCACTTTCAAGGGGTGAAATTCAGATTATCGGCGCAACAACCTTCACCGAATACAGAAAGTATATCGAAAAAGACGCCGCCCTTGAGCGCAGACTTCAGCCTATCAGGGTTGAAGAACCTTCGATTGACCAGACCTGCGAAATGCTCAAAGGCGTTAAGGATTATTACGAAAATTACCACAGAGTCAAGGTCAGCGATACTCTTATCGAAAAAGCCGTTGTGCTTTCAGAGAGATATATCAATGACAGATTCTTGCCCGATAAAGCGATTGACCTGCTTGACGAAGCCTGCACCTGCGCAAATCTGCGCAACAAGGTTATAAGCGACTACGAGGCTGCTCTTGATAAGCTTAAAGACCTTGAAGAACACGAAGCGGAGCTTATGGAAACCGACGGCGAAAAAGAAGCCGATTACGAAGAAATCGCCAAGGTCAAGGCGGAACTCATTCAGGTTCGTGCAGACGTTGAAAAGCTTGAAGCGCTTGCTGCAGACTGCCACGTAACGGAAGAAGATCTTGCAAAGGTTATTCAGCTCTGGACGGGTATTCCTGCAAGCAAGGTTATTGAGAGCGACCTTCGCCGCCTTGCAAGCCTTGAAGAAAACCTCAAAGCAAAGCTTATCGGTCAGGACGAAGCGGTCAAGCTCGTCGGTGCGGCTGTGCGCAGAGGCAGGGTGCAGATAAGCCCCAGAAGAAGACCTGCATCGTTTATCTTTGTCGGCCCCACAGGTGTCGGCAAAACAGAGCTTGTCAAGCTTCTTGCAAAAGAGCTGTTTGATACTCCCGAAACTCTCATTCGCCTTGATATGAGTGAGTTTATGGAAAAGCATTCTGTTTCCAGAATCATCGGCTCACCTCCCGGTTACGTCGGCTATGACGAAGCCGGTCAGCTGACTGAAAAAGTACGCCGCAAGCCTTACTCGGTTGTTCTTTTTGATGAAATCGAAAAGGCACACCCCGATGTTATGAATATTCTTCTTCAGATTCTTGATGAAGGCAAAATCACCGACGCACAGGGCAGAAACGTCAGCTTTGAAAACACGGTTATCATAATGACCTCAAACGCAGGCAGCAACAGAGGCAGCGGTGCTCTCGGCTTTGCAAAAACAAAGAACGAGGCTACAAAAGAAAAAGCTCTCAAGGCTCTTTCGGAATTCCTCCGCCCCGAATTCATCGGCAGAGTTGATGAGGTTGTTGTTTTCAATGACCTTACACAGGCTGATTACGAAAACATCGCCCGCCTTATGCTTGAAGAACTTGTTGACCCGATTGCAGACAAGGGAATCACTTTCAAGTGGGACGATGCAGCGGTTGAAGCCATTGCACGCCTTTCCGTTGACGGCACAAGGGGCGCAAGAGATTTGCGCAACGTTATCCGCAGAAACGTTGAGGATGTTATCACAACAAAGATTGTTGAGAGCGCCGATGCACCGCTTAAAGCAATTCATCTTACGGCAAACGGTGACGAAATCATTTGCAACTTTGAATAATAAAAGCAAACCTCCGCACCCGATGAGTGCGGAGGTTTTGTTTATCAGAAGATGATTTTTAAAGCAATGTTGAGTGCCATATGGATATAGAAAACAATTTTTTCGAAAATGTTTGTTATATTGTCTATTACGTTTCCGAAAGAGTCAACCTCTGCGCCGTAGCCATCAAGCTCGCCTGTGTTATCGTCAACGCCGTCGCTGTCATAAGCAAACTCATAAAGAATGGGCGAAGCTATTGCAAGCAGGAGATATTCGCCGACTGTTACGGGGCCGAGAATTTTTGTTGCAAACTTTGTGAGGTCTTTCATAATTGAGTCTGTGCCGAGATAGGAAAGAATGGCGTTTGCACCTTTAAGGAATATTTCGTCACCAACCGTTGAAAGGTCATCAAACAGAATCAGACCAACGGTGCGAAGGAGGATTGCAACCTCAGTTCCGTAGAGGTCATAGGCTTCACCGCCTGCATAGTGGGAAGCAACAAGCTCCGTTGCAAGGTCCCAGCCTGTTTTAAATTCGCTGTCGGGAATAACGATGTTATATTCCTTTGCAAGCTCCTGAACGCTGCCTTCGCCGTAGAGAGGCATTTCAAGAATGCTTGTCAGGCCGTTAACTGCTGTGAAAACAAGGTCAGCATAGAATGCGTCTTCGTCAATGCCAAGCTTTTCGGGGGTCATACCGAGCCAGAGTCTGTACTGAACGCCGGCTTTGAGGAAGCCCTTTGCGTAGTCATTAAGACCTGCGTTCATAAGGTCAATGTGTTCCTGCGTGTAACCGCTTACCGTTGCGGTGAGAGCATCAGTGTCAATCTTGTCGATTGTTTCAACATCGTATGCAACCTTTTCTTCGGTAAGGGTAATCATTCTGTACTGAAGAGGATACATTGAAAGTGAGGTTGTGGCAAAGTCATAAATCTTGTTGCCCTTGAAGCTTGTGTAGGTTGAAACGTCACTGCAGTGCTCGTGACCTGTGAAAACAAGCTTGATGCCGTGGTTTGCAAATTTTTCTGCAACTGAAAGATGGTTGCCGATGATAAAATCTTTGCTGAAAATGCTCTGAACGGGCATATGGTCAAGCAGATTGTGGTGCATCATAAGGATGGGGTATCTGCCGTCAGCGTAAGCTTTGTCCGCCTGGTCACAAACCCAGTTGATTTCTTTGTTGGTAACGCCGTCGCCCGTTGATTTGTCGGGGTCATTTGAGTCGAAGGCGATAAGTCTGTATTTACTGCCGAGGTTGGCTGTGTAAGAGCCTGTGCCGTCAATCTTTTCAAGAGCTTCGTTATAACCGAAATCGGCATAAACCTCAACAAAGTCGTTGATTTTAAAATCGTTTTCGCCCGCACCGAAATCGTGGTTGCCGGGAACAACGTAAACGGGTTTGCCGCTTTCTTCTTCAAACTTCTTGAGCTTTGCGGCAACGTCGATGTGCTCCTGGCGGATTACTCTGCCGTTATCAACAAGGTCGCCCGAGATAAGAAGATATTCGCAGTCATCATCTTCTGCAACCTGGCGGAGCATTTCGTCGATGATAAAGCCGCTTTCATCTTCCATAGCGGCACGTCTGTTGGCGTACCAATAGATATCGTCGTCTATATCGTGCTCAAGCTCTTCACGGGGTACGTTATAGTGAAGGTCTGATGCAACAGCAATTTTAAGGGTTTCTTCTTCTGCTGCCGATACAGTGAAGCCGAGTGCAATTGCCGAAACAAGAATTGCAGCGGATAAGAGAACTGAAATGATTTTTTTCATAAATTTTTCTCTCCTTGATAACAAATAATACCTTATTATATCATATAAACCAGAAAAAGTACAGAGAAAAATTGACAATATGAGAGTTTGGATTTATAATTCAATTGAGGAGGCGATGAAATGATATTTGCTAACCACGCTCACGTTTTTCCTGAAGAGATAAGACCCGAAGGCACGGTTGAAAAGCTGCTTGAGCTGATGGATGAATGCGGAATTGATATGGCCGTGTGCTATCCGCCGTTTCACGACAGATACAGGGAGGCGGGCTTTACCGATGACCCCAATGAATGGCTCGCCGAAGAAATAAAGGACAACAAAAGGCTTATCGGCTTCGGCAACGTTGATTTTGAAAGAGGTAACCTGAAACAGCAGGTTTATAGGCTTTCGGCACTCGGCTTTAAGGGTATCAAGATGCATCCGCCTTATCAGGAGTTTGTTATTGACGGTCCTGAAGCATTTGAGGTTTATGAGGCGGCACAGGAAAGAGGTTTGTTTATCTCGTTCCATTCGGGTATGCATTGGCACAGATTAAGGGATAACCGTGTTATTTTGTTTGATGAGGTTGCCTGGAATTTTCCGGAGCTTAAATTCAGCATGGAGCACATCGGCGGCTACCATTTTTACAGGGAAGCACTTGCTGTTATGTGCAACAATTCACGAAACGGAAACTGCGTTTATGCAGGCTGGACAAGTGTGGGTCTGCACAAAGGTAAGGACAGTGTTTGGGCACTCACAGATGAGGAGCTCGAAAGAGTGATTCATCAGACGGGGGAGGACAGAAGCATCTTCGGCCTTGATTTTCCTTATAACAATGCCGACGTAATCAAAGCGGATATCGCACGCATAAAGAGCCTTGATATCAGTGAAGAATGCAAAGAAAAAGTCCTCGGCCTGAACCTTTTGAAAGCGTTGAATATAGAATAAAACAAACATAATTCAAATCGGGTAAGGGCAGAGCCCTTCCGAAACTTTTCACTGTTCACTTTTAATTATTCGTTAAATAACAAGCGCCTCTGCTTCCGAAGAAGCAGAGG
>JAZSNE010000010.1:0-24971 GCA_045536245.1 Acutalibacteraceae bacterium
ATATTCGGTGTCAAGCTCCTCGGTGAGCTTATCGAGGAAGAGTGTTCCGTCGGAGAAGTAGTAGGTGTACTCGTACTCGGTGTGGTAATTTGCCACGTTGTTCAATTCAGCAGCGGGAACGTTTTCGTTCTGAACCATGTAGGTTCTTGTTACCGTAATGAAATCCGTGCTATACGAGATATAATACTGAGACGCAGCCTTGATCTCGCTCTCGGTGAGCTCTTCGCCGCCGAGATACTTCTCAAGCAGCTCTTCGTCCTGCTCTGCAACGTGCTCTAAGAGCTCTGCCCTGTACTGCTCTGCAAGCTCGACCATATCCTCAGGGATATCTTCGCATCTTACGTCCTTGCCGATGTTGTCATAATAAACATATGCCTTCATCTCAACAAGATCGATGATACCCTTAAAGGTCTCCTCGCTGCCTATCGGAAGCTGGATGGGAACTGCATTGCACTTGAGGCGATCTTTCATCATGTCAATAACACGATAGAAATTCGCACCAAGGATGTCCATTTTATTAACATAAACCATTCTGGGGACACGGTATTTATCAGCCTGTCTCCAAACTGTTTCGGACTGGGGCTCAACACCGCCCTTTGCACAAAGAACGGTAACGGAACCATCAAGAACTCTGAGTGAACGTTCAACTTCAACTGTAAAGTCAACGTGACCGGGAGTGTCAATGATGTTTATGCGGTGGTCCTTCCAGAAACATGTTGTTGCAGCGGAAGTGATTGTAATACCACGCTCCTGTTCCTGCTCCATCCAGTCCATTGTTGCGGCGCCATCGTGTGTTTCGCCGATTTTATGAGTTTTACCTGTATAAAACAGGATACGCTCTGATGTTGTTGTTTTGCCGGCATCAATGTGCGCCATGATACCAATGTTCCTGGTCATATCCAGGGAAACCTCTCTAGGCATATTTA
Organism: Acutalibacteraceae bacterium; assembly: GCA_045536245.1. GTDB lineage: Bacteria > Bacillota > Clostridia > Oscillospirales > Acutalibacteraceae > CAG-177. Next base: position 927 of record JAZSNE010000010.1, read on the forward strand.
CCTCCGTTATTAATCAAGCTGCAATGCAGCGATGGGATAAAAGAAAATTACCATCTGAAATGAGCAAAAGCCTTGTTTGCCTCTGCCATCTTGTGTGTATCTTCACGCTTCTTGAATGCAGAACCGGTCTGGTTAACTGCATCAAGGATTTCGTTGGCAAGTCTTTCCTTCATTGTTCTTTCTGAACGCTGACGGCTGTAAAGTGTGATCCAACGAAGACCGAGAGTCTGTCTTCTCTCGGGGCGAACCTCCATGGGTACCTGATAGGTAGCACCGCCGACACGGCGAGCCTTAACCTCAAGAACGGGCATAACGTTTTCCATTGCTGCCTCAAAAACCTCAAGGGGTTCTTTGCCTGATTTTTCTTTGATGATCTCAAAAGCATCGTAAACGATCTTCTGAGCAACGCCCTTCTTACCATCATACATAACATTGTTGATAAGACGGGTAACAAGTTTTGAGTTGTAAAGCGGATCGGGCAAAACTTCACGTTTTGCGATATTGCCTCTTCTTGGCACGTCGCTTCCCTCCTTCATAGTAATGATATCATAGGTACTCGAGTGACAAATTCCCGTGGCGCCAACGCAGAGGCATACAATATATATAGTATACCTTGCATTGGTCGAAAAGCTTTTGTTGCTTTTCAGCCTGCAAGAAGATTTGTCTCAATCGGTTTGCTGCGGTAATTATTTCTTTGCTGCCTTGGGACGCTTTGCACCGTATTTTGAACGGGCCTGCATTCTGCCGTTAACGCCCTGGGTATCAAGTGTACCGCGGATGATGTGGTAACGCACACCGGGAAGATCCTTAACACGGCCGCCGCGGATAAGAACAACGGAGTGTTCCTGAAGGTTGTGACCAACACCGGGGATATAAGCTGAAACCTCAATGCCGTTTGTGAGACGAACTCTTGCGATCTTACGAAGAGCTGAGTTGGGCTTTTTGGGGGTTGCAGTCTTAACAGCGGTGCAAACGCCACGCTTCTGGGGTGAATCCTGATCGGTCATAACATTCTTCTTTGAGTTAAGACCCTTAAGAAGTGCGGGAGCCTTGGGCTTCTTTACGAGTGTTTCTCTGCCGTTACGTACAAGCTGGTTAAAGGTAGGCAAAAATCTCTCTCCTTTCTTAAAAATTATATTGTGTTATGAGCCCTTCCTTGGTAAAGGTCGGGCTCTTGACACCACAATTTTGTATTTTAACACAAGTTAATACCGTTTGTCAACACTTTTAACAAAAATCACTCAGCATTTTCAGCAATATTGACCGAAGGTGTTTCTGCCTTGAGTTCAACCTTGCTGTAGCACTTCATACCTGTGCCTGAGGGAAGGAGCTTACCGAGGATAACGTTTTCCTTAAGACCGATAAGCGGGTCAACCTTACCCTTGATAGCGGCATCGGTAAGAACTCTTGTTGTTTCCTGGAACGATGCGGCTGAAAGGAATGATTCAGTTGCAAGAGATGACTTGGTGATACCCATAAGAGTGGGGATACAGGTTGCTACCTTGGGTTCTTCACCCTTTTCTGCTGCTTCTGCGATGATTCTTTCGTTTTCTTCACGGAACTCAACTTTTTCAACAACAGAGCCGGGAAGGAACTTGGAAGCACCAGCTTCAGCGATTCTTACCTTTCTCATCATCTGACGAACGATAACTTCGATATGCTTGTCGTTGATATCAACACCCTGCATACGGTAAGTTCTCTGAACTTCTCTGATAAGGTAATCGTGAACTGCTTCTACGCCGAGAATTGCAAGGATATCGTGGGGATTCTGAGCACCTTCTGTGAGCTGTGCGCCCTTGAGAACCTTCTGACCCTCCTGAACTTTAAGGCGGAAGCCGTAAGGAATAAGGTATGTCTTCTCATCGCCGTCATCGCCTGTAACAACAACGTGCTGGCTCTTCTTGATTTCACGGAACGAAACAACGCCGTCGATTTCGCTCATGATTGCGAGCATCTTGGGCTTACGTGCTTCAAAGAGCTCTTCGATTCTGGGAAGACCGGTTGTAATATCGCTCTGGTCAGCAGCACCACCGGTGTGGAATGTTCTCATCGTAAGCTGTGTACCGGGTTCACCGATTGACTGAGCAGCGATGATGCCGACTGCTTCACCAACAGTTACGGGTTCGCCTGTTGCAAGGTTTGCGCCGTAGCACTTGATGCAGACACCGTGTTCGGAGCAGCATGAGAGCAGTGAACGGATCTTGATCTGTGCTTTTGAAGTGTCGGGGATTTCGCCCGCAGCAACCTTCTTTTCGTGTTCCTTCTGAACGCTTGCTGCAACCTTTTCGGCAACTGCGTCGTTCATCATAACGTCCTTGCTTGCAAGAAGCTCGCCTGTTTCGGGGTCGATATAATCCTCAAGCAGATATCTGCCCGTAAGTCTTTCAGCAAGACCTACAATCTTTCTGCCGCCGTACTTGGGATCACCGTCATAAATATCATAAACGTTGATACCGTCTGTGCAGTGGCAGTCCTCCTGGCGGATGATAACATCCTGCGAAACGTCAACAAGACGGCGGGTAAGGTAACCCGAGTCAGCTGTACGCAGAGCCGTATCGGCAAGACCTTTACGGGCACCACGGGAGGAGATGAAGTATTCTGAAATGTTAAGGCCTTCACGGTAGTTAGCCTTAATGGGAACTTCAATTGTTTTACCGGCGGTGTTGGCGATAAGACCACGCATACCGGCAAGCTGACGAAGCTGTGAGTCATTACCACGGGCACCGGAGTCAAGCATCATATTGATGGGATTGAACTTTCTGAAGTTCTTCTTCAGCTCGGAAGCAACAGCCTTGGAGCATTCGTCCCACGCCTTGATGACGCCTTCGGAGCGTTCTTCGTTGGTGATAAAGCCTCTGTCGTAGCTCTTATAAATTTCGTCAACTTTCTTTTCTGCCTTCGCAAGAAGCTCTTTCTTCTGCGGAGGAATTGTTGCGTCGCAAACAGCAACAGTGATACCGCTTCGGGTTGAATATCTGTAACCCTGAGCCTTGATTTTGTCAAGAACGTCAGCAGCGATTGCCGTGCCGTGAACCTTGATGCAGCGGTCAATGATTTTGCCGAGCATCTTTTTATTAACAAGAACGTCAACTTCGGGTCTGAAGATGTTTTCGGGGTCTGTTCTGTCAATGAATCCGAGATCCTGAGGAACGGGGGTATTGAATATGACCTTACCGAGAGTTGTTGTTACAAGCTTGGTGATAACCTCGCCGTCAACTTCCTTGGACATACGGATTCTGATGTTGACGTGAAGGCCGATATCGCCTTCATCATAAGCCATCATAGCTTCGTCAACGCTTGTGAACGTTTTATAGATAAGCTTGGGATTGCCGTTTTCGTCTGTGATAGCGTTGCCGTTTTCATCCTTTGCTTCAACTGCTGCGCCGGGTTCATAGGGATCGTCGGGGTTGTAGTTTGAGTTCTCGGGGTTATTATCGTTAACCATTGTAAGATAATATGAACCCAGAATCATATCCTGTGTGGGAACTGCAACGGGACGTCCGTCTGAGGGCTTGAGAAGGTTGTTTGCAGCAAGCATAAGGAAGCGAGCCTCTGCCTGTGCCTCTGCTGAAAGAGGAACGTGAACAGCCATCTGGTCGCCGTCGAAGTCGGCGTTGAAAGCGGTACAAACAAGGGGATGAAGACGGATAGCTCTGCCTTCAACAAGAACGGGCTCGAAAGCCTGAATGCCGAGTCTGTGAAGCGTAGGAGCACGGTTGAGCATTACGGGGTGGTCCTTGATAACGACTTCAAGAGCATCCCACACTGCAGGGTTGGAGCGTTCAACCATCTTACGGGCTGACTTAACGTTGCCTGCAACCTCTGTTTCAACAAGGCGCTTCATTACGAAGGGCTTGAAGAGCTCAAGAGCCATTTCCTTGGGAAGACCGCACTGATAAAGCTTGAGTTCGGGACCGACAACGATAACCGAACGGCCCGAATAGTCAACACGCTTACCGAGAAGGTTCTGTCTGAAACGGCCCTGCTTACCCTTAAGCATATCGGAAAGAGATTTGAGAGCTCTGTTGTTGGGACCTGTAACGGGTCTGCCTCTTCTGCCGTTGTCGATAAGTGCGTCAACTGCTTCCTGGAGCATTCTCTTTTCGTTTCTGATGATGATGTCGGGGGAGCCGAGCTCCATGAGCTTTGCAAGACGGTTGTTTCTGTTGATAACACGTCTGTAAAGGTCATTGAGGTCAGACGTTGCAAATCTGCCGCCTTCAAGCTGAACCATGGGTCTGATTTCGGGAGGAATAACGGGGATAACGTCAAGAATCATCCATTCGGGTCTGTTACCGGACTGTCTGAATGCTTCAACAACTTCAAGACGCTTGAGAGCCTTGGCTTTCTTCTGGCCTGAAGCGGTTTCCATTTCTTCCTTAAGCTCTACCGAAAGAGCGTCAAGGTCGATTTCGGCAAGAAGCTCTTTGATAGCTTCTGCGCCCATTCCTGCCTTGAAATCGTCCTCATATCTGAGGCGATATTCTTCGTAATCTTTTTCATCAAGGGTCTGATACTTTTCAAGAGGAGTATCGCCCGGATCGATAACGATGTGCTTTGCAAAATAGAGAACTTTTTCAAGGTCTCTGGGGGATACGTCAAGGATAAGACCCATTCTTGAGGGGATACCCTTGAAGTACCAGATGTGAGAAACGGGGGTTGCGAGTTCGATATGACCCATTCTCTCACGGCGAACCTTTGCTCGTGTGATTTCAACACCGCAGCGTTCGCAGACTTTGCCCTTATAGCGGATTCTCTTATATTTACCGCAGTGGCACTCCCAGTCCTTCTGGGGGCCAAAGATCTTTTCGCAGAAAAGACCGTCTTTTTCGGGCTTAAGTGTTCTGTAGTTTATTGTTTCGGGCTTCTTGACTTCGCCATAAGACCACTCTCTGATCTGGTCAGGCGAAGCAAGGCCGATTTTTATGGATTCAAAAGTAAGGTTGCTGTTGGATTCAATATTTTCCATTAAACGATGCCCCTTCCGTATTTTCTATCTGGAATTCGGCGATTATTCATAATCGTCCTCCGAGGTTGCGAAATCAAAACCGAAATCATCTGAACCGATGGTTTCGTCGTGAAGATCATCAAAGATGTCGTCATCGTCGCCGCTGCTTCTGTAGAAGATATCGTTATCTTCGCTGTCTTCGTCGATGATGAATTCGTCACTGCCTTCTGCGTCGTTAACGCTCTGGAATGCCTTATCGTCAGAAGCGAAGCCAACGTCGTCGTTATCATAAGTTGCGCGAAGGTCGATTTCTTCGTTATTTTCGTCAAGAACCTTAACGTCAAGAGCAAGTGACTGGAGCTCTTTGATAAGAACCTTGAAGGATTCGGGAATACCGGGTGTGGGAACGTTCTGACCCTTAACGATGGCTTCATAGGTCTTTACACGGCCTACAACGTCATCCGACTTAACGGTAAGAATTTCCTGAAGAGTATAAGCTGCGCCGTAAGCTTCGAGAGCCCAAACTTCCATTTCACCGAAACGCTGGCCGCCGAACTGAGCTTTACCGCCCAAGGGCTGCTGAGTAACAAGTGAGTAAGGACCTGTTGAACGGGCGTGAATCTTATCGTCAACAAGGTGATGCAGCTTGAGATAGTACATAACGCCGACGGTTACGGGGTTATCAAACTGTCTGCCTGTTCTGCCGTCGGTAAGAATTGATTTGCAGTCCATACGGAGCTGGGGAACCTTTGTGGGATCGAACTCGATGCCCTTTTCTTCTGCTTCCTTCTTTGCAGCTTCCATTGTTCTGCGGTTTGCTTCCTCAAAAGCGTCTGTGATATCCTGTTCGTGAGCACCGTCAAAAACGGGTGTCATAACGTTCATGCCAAGGTTTCTTGCTGCAAAGCCGAGGTGAACCTCAAGAACCTGACCGATGTTCATTCGGGAAGGAACGCCGAGGGGGTTAAGAACGATATCGAGCGGTGTACCGTCGGGAAGGAAGGGCATATCTTCCTGGGGAAGAATTCTTGAAACAACGCCCTTGTTACCGTGGCGGCCCGCCATCTTATCGCCGACTGAAAGCTTACGCTTCTGGGCGATGTAGCAGCGAACAACCTTATTGACGCCGGGTGAAAGCTCATCGCTGTTTTCTCTTGTGAAAACTTCAACGTTAACAACGATACCGTATTCACCGTGAGGAACTTTAAGGGAAGTATCTCTGACTTCTTTTGCTTTTTCGCCGAAGATTGCACGGAGCAGTCTTTCTTCGGCTGTCAGTTCGGTTTCGCCCTTGGGAGTAACCTTACCGACAAGTATATCACCGGAGTGAACTTCGGCACCGATGCGGATAATACCTCTGTCATCGAGGTTGCCGAGGGCATCCTCACCGACGTTGGGAATATCTCTTGTGATTTCTTCGGGGCCGAGCTTGGTGTCTCTTGCTTCGGTTTCATATTCTTCGATATGAACGGAAGTGTAAACGTCGTCACGAACCAGCTTTTCGTTGATAAGAACGGCGTCTTCATAGTTATAACCTTCCCAGGTCATAAAGCCGACGAGAGCGTTCTTGCCAAGGCTGATTTCGCCGTGGTCTGTTGCAGGGCCGTCAGCAATGACATCACCCTTTTCAACTCTGTCACCGGCAGAAACGATAGGTCTTTGGTTTGTGCAGGTACCCTGGTTTGAACGCATGAACTTGATGAGTTCATAGTATCTGTGGGTACCGTCGTCTTCCATAATTGTGATGCTGTCTGCGCTGACCTTTGTAACAACGCCTGCTTCTTTTGCAAGAACGGTTACGCCTGAGTCAACAGCAGCCTTATATTCCATGCCTGTGCCGACGATGGGTGCGCAGGTCTTGAGCAGCGGAACAGCCTGTCTCTGCATGTTTGAACCCATGAGAGCACGGTTGGCGTCATCGTTTTCAAGGAAGGGAATCATCGCTGTAGCAACAGAAACAACCATCTTGGGCGAGATATCCATATAATCGACTCTTGTTTTGTCGATTTCAATGAATTCATCTCTGTGTCTGGCTGTAATCTTCTGTCTTACGAAGCAGTTGTTTTCATCAAGAGCTTCGTTGGCCTGTGCAACGATAAATTCGTCTTCTGTGTCTGCTGTCATATATTCAACTTCATCGAGAACTTTGCCTGTTTCTCTGTCAATCTTTCTGAATGGAGCTTCGATAAAGCCGTATTCGTTTATTCTTGCAAAAGTTGCAAGGTAAGAGATAAGACCGATGTTGGGACCTTCGGGAGTTTCAATGGGGCACATTCTGCCGTAGTGAGAATAGTGAACGTCACGAACCTCGAAACCTGCTCTGTCTCTGGAAAGACCGCCGGGGCCGAGAGCCGAAAGACGGCGCTTGTGAGTAAGCTCGGCAAGGGGGTTGGTCTGGTCCATAAACTGTGACAGGGGTGATGAACCGAAGAACTCTCTGATAGCTACCATAACGGGGCGGATGTTGATAAGGGTCTGAGGAGTAATCTTATCTTCATCTTCCTGAGCCTGGATAGCCATTCTTTCACGGACAACTCTTTCCATTCTGGCAAGACCGATTCTGAACTGGTTCTGAAGCAGCTCGCCTACGGAACGGATTCTTCTGTTGCCGAGGTGGTCTATATCGTCAACGTTACCCACGCGCTTAGTGAGGCAGTTGACATAGTTAACTGATGCAAAAATATCATCAACAATGATGTGCTTGGGAATAAGGTCGTCGCAGCGCTCTGCCATTTCTGCAAGGAGAGCTTCTTTGTCTGCGCCGCACTTTTCAATAACTTCGTTAAGAACGGAAAAACGAACCTTTTCGTTGATGCCGATTGCTTCAAGCTCTTCCTTGGCAAATTCAACGGGAAGGATTGCAGCGGCGTCAACCATGCCGTTTGAGATAACGAACAGCTCACTGCCGTCCTCACAGGCAACAACAACCTTCATAACGCCTGCCTGCTCAATTTCAAGAGCCTTCTGCTTGGTGATAACTTCACCTGCATCGGCAATGAACTCGCCTGTGTATTCTGAGATAACGGGCTGAGCAAGTGTGCAGCCGGGAAGACGGTTGAGCATTGAAAGCTTTTTGTTGTATTTATATCTGCCGACTCTTGAGATGTCATATCTGTGGGGGTCAAAGAAGAGGTTGTCGATATGCTGCTGAGCAGATTCAAGAGTAACGGGTTCACCGGGACGAAGCTTTTTGAAAACTTCCATAAGAGCTTCTTCGGTGTTCTTTGTTTCGTCCTTTTCAAGGGTTGCTTCAAGCTTTGCATCCTCACCGAAGAAACGGCGGATGTCGTCATTTGAGCTTAAGCCGAGAGCACGAATGAACGCAGTGATGTAGATTTTTCTGTTTTTGTCGATGCGGACATAGAAAATATCGTTTGCATCGGTTTCGTATTCAAGCCAGGCACCTCTGTTGGGGTTGATTGTGCTTGTGTAAAGCTCAATACCCGTCTTGTCGTGTGTCATTCCGTAGTAAACACCGGGAGAACGAACGAGCTGAGAAACGATAACTCTTTCTGCGCCGTTGATAACAAAAGTACCGCTGTCTGTCATAATCGGGAAATCACCCATGAAGACCTCGGACTCCTTGATGATGCCGGTTTCCTTGTTCTGAAGGCGAACCGTAACTCTCATGGGAGCAGCGTAGGTAGCATCTCTCTCTTTGCACTCACGCACTGTGTACTTGGGCTTGTCATCCATACGGTAATCAACAAAGCTGAGCACCCAGTTGCCGGTATAGTCCGTGATATCTGCCATATCGCGGAATACCTCTTTGAGGCCGACCTCGATGAACCACTTGTAAGATGCCTTCTGAATCTCAATGAGGTTGGGCATATCCATAACTTCATTGATTTTTCCGAAGCTCTGGCGGATTCTGTTGCCGCGTTTAACGGGATTAACTTTCAGCATTAGGCTAAATCACTCCGTTCCTTAATTTTTCCATCGGTGATGGAAGCCGAAATTTTTGCTCGAAATTCCCTTATAATTTAAAATAATTAAGCGCAAATTATCTTAAATTATAGGGTATTTCTTTCCATTATAAAGACAGGATAAAATTATATCCACCTGTCAAGCTTTTGTCAACATTTATTATATAAAAAATTTTATAAAAATAAAAGTTTGTGCATTCATACGAAATTTTGATATAAATGTAAAAATTATTTGTGCATTATTTTTTTGATTTTGGCTAATTTGAACAACAAAAAAATCCCTGCGCCAAGCAACCGCAGGGAGTTTTTCTATATATAGTATTAACATTTGAAATATAGACACATTATCTACAATTTAACAACCAAGTAATCTTTTTCGCTTGCACACACAGCCGTTTTTTGGCAGCAAAGAGCACGGATATCTGCCGCCCTGCATTCAAGCTCAAACACCCTTTTTGCGTTTGAATCCGCCTGTGCGATATCAGCAGTTTTGGAAATAAGCGGCAATTTGCGGCTCTCGTTTGTGAGCTTAAGCAGCTCTGCTCCCCTGTCATTCAGGCCGAGCAAACGCATATAAGGCACGGGCACTGCAAGGTCTGCGGCGGTTATGCCGATAAGATTATTAAGAATGATTCTTCTTATTCTGGCGTGCGTATATCTTTTGGTTTTTGCCATATCATAAAGTTCATCAAGCGTTGTTGCGCTCGCCGCCGCAGCAAGAATTCTGTTTTCAATCCCCTCGCTTACGTCGGATGCAAGAGAAAGCTCACCGCTGCTGACAGTACGCATTTTATACAAAACAGCCGTTTCAAATTTGTTTGAATTAACCACGGCGTTGCCTGCAGAAAGCTCCGCTTCAAAGATTTTTGCCGCAGCTTCAGGAACAAAACGCTGCCATTCGCCGCCGTTTTTTATCAGTTCACGGATATAAGAAGCTGACGCAATGCCGCCGCAATCGCCGTTTTCACCGTGACCTGCGCCGATTCTGTTAAACGTAACAGGCTTCATTTTGCTGCCGAGCATTTCAACGGCAGCCGCATATTCAACGCCGAGAATATTGTTGGGACTTTGAATAATATCGGAAAGTTTTGAATCAAATGCATGCAATGCATTCTCTCTTGCTGCAGCAAAAGTAATACCTTTTTTTATTTCTTCCGCAATTTTAAGCTGAACTTCATCGGAATAAATTGCCTTTGCGGCGGATAAAATAAGCTCTGCATCGCCGCATTCGCTGCCGAAAACAAGCTCATCAACACAGCCGAGAGCATCAAGCACACGCACGCCTGCTCTTGCGAAGCTTTGTGCACCCGAAGCAGCATAAACAACAGGCAGCTGCAAAACAAGGTCAGCTCCGCATTCAAGCGCAGCTCTCACTCTGACTCTCTGCCCGAAGATTGCCGTTTCGCCTCTCTGAACACAGTTGCCGCTCATAACGGCAACAACGTGTGTTGCGCCGTTTTCTTTTGCTTTGCGGATAAGCAGCTCGTGCCCTTTATGGAACGGATTATATTCAGCTATAATTCCGGCTGTTTTCATTTTTTTACCTCTATTATCCTAATTTAACCAACAAAACACTTGCAAAAATTTTTCTATAGATATATAATATAACAGTTATAAGCTTAAATCAAGCTAATTATTCACGATTTGGAGTGTTAAAATGAAAGTTCTTGTTATTAACTGCGGCAGTTCATCGCTCAAATATCAGCTTTTTGATATGGACACCGAATCAATGATTGCCAAAGGCAACTGCGAAAGAATCGGCGTTGACGGCAAAATCGGCGGTTCAACTGCTGACGGACGTAAGTTTGAGTATGAAGTAGATTTTGCAAACCACACAGCCGCTTTCCTTGAGGTTAAGAAGGTTCTCACAGAGGGTGACTGCAAGGTTCTTGAAAGCCTTGACGAAATTTCCGCTATCGGCCACAGAGTTGTTCAGGGCGGCGCTCTCTTTAATGAAAGTGTTCTTGTTAATGATGAAGTTATTGAGGGCATCCGCAGCCTTTGCGACCTTGCTCCCCTTCACAACCCCGCACATATTCAGGGCATTGAAGCTTGCCGCAGCGTTTTCGGCACAGAGCTTCCCCAGGTTGTTGTTTTTGATAACGCCTTCCACTCAACAATGCCCCCCGAAGCATATATCTTCCCCGTTCCTTATGAATATTATGAGAAGTATCAGGTTCGCCGTTACGGCTTCCACGGCACATCTCACCGTTTCGTAAGCGCACGCTGCGCAGAGGTTATGGGCAAGGATATCAAGGACCTCAAGATTGTTACCTGCCACCTCGGCAACGGTTCATCAATCACCGCTGTTAAGGGCGGCAAGTGCATTGACACAAGCATGGGTCTTACTCCCCTTGACGGTTTTATTATGGGCACACGCTGCGGCGCTGTTGACCCCTCGGTTATCACCTACCTCCAGCAGAAGGAAGGCTGGACACCTGCCGAAACAGACACTATTCTCAACAAGAAGTCAGGCGTTCTGGGCATTTCAGGCGTTGGCAGTGACGACAGAGATGTAAGCGCAGCTGAAGCAGAGGGCAACGAAAGAGCTCACCTTGCAAGAAGCATCCAGAAATATCAGGTTCGCAAGCTCATCGGCAGCTACGTTGCAGCAATGGACGGCGTTGACGCTATCGTATTTACAGGCGGCATCGGCGAAAACACCTATGACCTGCGTGCAGACGTTTGCAAAAACCTCAGCTACCTCGGCATTGAATTTGACGATGCAGCAAACGAGATTATGAGAAGAGGCAAGGAAGGCGAAATCTCAACCGCAAACTCAAAGGTTAAAGTATTTGTTCTGCCCACAAACGAAGAACTTGTTATTGCAAGAGATACAAAGGCTATCGTTGAAGCAATGTAATTTAACAAAAATTAAAGAGCACGGTTTTCGCCGTGCTCTTTTTTAATGAATAATGATTAGTGAAGATTGAACAGTTGAGGAAGGGCTCCGCCCTTACCAATTTTATTTTGTAGGGGCGACCCTGTGTGGTCGCCCGTTTTTTATTTTACCTCACAATTCTCAAGTCCAAAGTCAAGCAATATATTAATAAGTTCATTTCGTGAACGATTCGATTCTTTTGAAAGCTTATCAAGACCTTCAACTGTTTCGTCCTTAATTCTTATAGAAAAAGTCTTATAACCGTCTTCACCCTTTAGACCTTTTTTATTTATAACAAGTTTTTTATCCATAATATATCCACCTCACAAATATTATGTATTGACTTTTGTTATAAATATATGTTATACTTTATAACATAAAATTTAGGAGTGTGATACTTATGGGATTAGGCGATTACGACGGCAAGATTGCTGCTCAACAAGCAGTAGTTGAAATAAACCGCAAAATGAATTCCGGAGGAAGTAGCGGCGGAGGTGGCGGCGATGGCTGCGGATGCGGATGTAACCCCATCCTTTTGTTGCTTGGTCTTGCCGCTCTCGGCGGGTTAATCACATTTCTCATTATAGTATTTTAATAACCTTTGATAAACTCCGATTCGTCGGAGTTTATTTTTTGAGATTTCTTCATCTGCACATTCATTTTTTATTTATTGACTATTCCGCCGCACTATAGTATAATGTTTTAATAATTATAATATATAGGAGAAGCGTATGGAATACATTGCTCCGATATTCAAATCCGCCGCAGAGGCAAGGGGCTTTCCCGTTGCGGCTATTGATTCCTTTCACTGGGAACAAGACGGTTATTCCAGACCCGAAAGCTACGCCGCCGTGTTCGGCGTTGAGGGTGAGGGCATTCACGCCGTTTTGTGGTCGTTTGAAGATAACCTGCGCATTGAATGCCAAAAGCGTGATGACCCTGTTTATACCGACAGCTGCCTTGAGTTTTTCATTGCTCCCGTTGAGAGCGACAAACGCTATATGAATTTTGAGGTTAACCCAAACGGTGTTTATCTTTCGCAAATCGGCGAGGTCAGAGAAAACCGCCGCTTCATAAAGGAACTGACCGACCTTGAACCTGTTATTCAGCCGATGACCGTTGAAGAAGACGGCAGAACCGCCTGGGGATATGATATTCTGCTCCCCTGCGAGTTTATTTCGGCCCTTTACGGCGTTGATTTCAGTCTCGGCGAATGCAGAATGAAGGGCAATTTCTATAAATGCGCCGACCTTTCGGTCTCTCCTCACTACGGCGCTCATTTCCCCGTAACCACCGCTGCGCTCGGCTTCCATAACCCCGATTGCTTCGGCGATATAATATTCAGAAAGGCGTGACCTTTATGTCAGAAAAAATCAGCACTGCCAATGAGCTGCTTGCCGCTTTCACCTTTGAGGGTGAGCTTGAAAACATCAAACAGCTTCATGACGGTCATATTAACGATACATACGTTTTCGATTTCAACGATAACGGCAAAACACGCAGTTACCTTGTGCAGGTGCTTAACACAAGCATCTTTAAACAGCCCGATGCTCTTATGGAAAACGTTGTGGGTGTTTGCAGCCACCTTCGCAAAGCAGTTATTTCAAACGGCGGCGACCCTGAAAGAGAATGCCTGACTGTTTACCCTGCAAAAGACGGCAAACCCTATTATATTGACTCCGAGGGCAAATTCTGGCGTTGCTACAATTTCATTTCAGATGCACATTCCTGCCAGAGTGTTGAAAACAAAGAGGTTTTCTTCAACGCAGCGAAAGCGTTCGGCAAATTCCAGAATATGCTTGCCGATTACCCCGGCGAAACGCTCAGCGAAACAATCCCCAACTTCCACAACACACGCTCACGTTTTGCCGATTTCAAAAAGGCGGTTGCCGACAATCTTTCAGGCAGAGCAGAAAACGTTAAAGAAGAAATCGAGTTTGTGCTTGCAAGAGAGGCTGACTGCTCCGTGCTTGTTGACCTGCTTGCCGCAGGCGAACTGCCTTTGAGAGTTACTCACAACGACACAAAGCTCAACAACGTTATGTTTGACAACGAAACAAACGAAGGCATCTGCGTTGTTGACCTTGACACGGTTATGCCCGGCCTTTCGCTCTATGATTTTGGCGACAGCATTCGTTTCGGCGCAAGCACTGCGAGCGAAGATGAAAAAGACCTTTCAAAGGTTTCAATGAGCCTTGAGCTTTTCAAGGCATACACCCTCGGCTACCTCACAACCGCAGGCGAAAGCCTGACAGCAAAAGAGATTGAGTATCTCCCCTTCTCATCAAAGCTGATGACGCTTGAATGCGGTATGCGTTTCCTCGGCGACTATATCAACGGCGACACCTATTTCAAGACCGCTTACCCCGAACACAACCTTGACCGTTGCCACACGCAGTTTGTGCTTGTTGCCGATATGGAGCGCAAGATGGACGAGATGAAAAAAACCGTTTCGGATTGCTGCAAAGAGCTTGGAATTGAAAAATGATAACCGACCTTATCAGTGAAAACGAATTCAAGCAAAAGTTTGCTCTCTGGAAACTTGAAAACGATATCGGCGTATATCTGCCGTCAGGAATGACAAAGGCGGAATATGCGGAAACCTACAGTCTGCCTGATTTTGATTTCACTCACGTTCAGTCCTACGCCGATAAAAACGATGACCTCATCACTTTGCTGAAATCCGAAATACGTTTGAGCGAATGGGAAACCAAGAACGGCAAAGAACCACGCACCTTTACATTTTATAAGGTGCTGAAAACCGTTACGGATGCGCCTTTGCTCGAACCAACGGTTATGGGTTATATCGTTCTATAAAAAGCAACAACCGCCTCGGTGCAAACCGAAGCGGTTATTTTGCAATTTTTAACAGTATAATCCTTGCGAATTTATACATAATAAGTAATCGGCTTACAAAGAATTGAAATGAAATCAATAATTATACCTATACCGAATAAACCTAAGGTGAACAGATAAAGCACGCCCATACCGGTCTTATTTTCATAAAATTTATGAGCACCAAGATAGCCAAGAAGAACACAAAGAATCAGGGCAACCCATTTGTTTCTTTCTCTGCCTTTCATAAACCCTGCAACTGCATTGGTGTTTGTATTGGTATTGGTGTTGGTGTTTTGAATAATGATCGTAGGCTGCTGAGTCTGAGGAGACATCTGCTGGTATTGAGGCTGCACTTGCTGATACTGGGGCTGTACCTGCTGATACTGAGGCTGTACCTGCTGCATAGGAGCACCGCACTTGGTGCAAAAAGCTTCTGTTTCTGCAACTGTCGCACCGCAATTCTGGCAAATCTTTGTTCCTGCATCGTTCTGTGCATATGTCTGCGCATTTGCAACATTTGGGTTTGCGTTATAATCGTTATAATTATCCAATCTTTACAACTACCTTTCTTTTACTTTATTGTGCTAAATATATCACGTTTTGTGATATATGTCAATATCTCATTTTGCGATTAATATAATAATATTGGTGATAAAATGAGACTGAAAGATATAAGAGAAGACAGAGATATAACGCAAAAGAATATTGCCGAATATCTTCACATCCGTCAAAACACATATTCGCAATACGAAACAGGTGCACGACAAATTCCGATTGATGTTTTGATTAAGCTTGCTGTTTATTTTGACACTTCAACGGATTATATTCTGGGCTTGACCGATGTTGAAACAAGCTATCCGCGTTCCGCGCATCACAATGAATAAACCGCCTCGGTGTAAAAACCGAAGCGGTTGTTTTTTGCAGTGTAGGGCGGGATGCCCACATCCCGCCGTATTGCCGCAAAACGGCAACAAAAAAGCAGCAACAACAAAAACGGGACGGCACAGAGGCCGTCCCCTACGATATCAAGCTTATCAAAGGTACGTCAACCCTGAATATTTTCTGCGTTCCTGACGGAACACAGCGGCGGGATGAAGGCATCCCGCCCTACATTTTTAACCTTACAAAGGTACGTCAAGCGAGAAAAAACGTTCAGCTCGCCGTTATCGCCAATCAGAATCAGTCGAGGAAGTCTTTAAGGCGTTTACTCCTGCTCGGGTGGCGAAGCTTGCGCAGTGCCTTTGCCTCAATCTGACGGATTCTTTCACGGGTTACGCCGAATTCGCTGCCAACCTCTTCAAGAGTGTGAGGATGTCCGTCTTCAAGACCGAAACGCAGAGCAAGAACCTTTGCTTCTCTGGGCGTAAGGGTGCGAAGAACGTCATTGAGCTGTTCTTTGAGAAGAAGCATTGAAGCTGCATCTGCAGGTGCGGGAGCATCGTCATCGGGAATAAAGTCGCCAAGGTGGCTGTCTTCCTCTTCGCCGATGGGTGTTTCAAGCGAAACGGGTTCCTGAGCAACACGCAGAATTTCACGGACCTTATCAACAGGCATATCAAGCTCTGCGGCAATTTCTTCTGCCGTCGGGTCTCTGCCGTTTTTATGAAGCAGCTGGCTGTTTGTCTTTTTAACCTTGTTGATGGTTTCAACCATATGAACGGGAATACGGATTGTTCTTGCCTGGTCGGCAATAGCTCTGGTGATAGCCTGTCTTATCCACCAAGTGGCATAAGTTGAGAACTTGAAGCCCTTTGTGTAGTCGAACTTGTCAACAGCTTTGATAAGACCGAGGTTGCCCTCCTGAATAAGGTCAAGGAACTGCATACCTCTGCCAACGTATCTTTTTGCAATGCTTACAACAAGGCGAAGGTTTGCCTCTGCAAGGCGCTGCTTTGCCTGCTTGTCATTATCCGAAATACGGATAGCAAGCTCAATTTCTTCTTCTGCGGTGAGAAGCGGAACTCTGCCGATTTCTTTAAGATAAACCTTAACAGGGTCATCAATATTGCTGCCTCTGTCATCAGTGCCGCCGATATCAAGAGCTTTGGGAATATCCACGTCAAAGTTTTCAATCGCCGCACTTGAAAGGTCATCAATAATCTCAATGTTATTGCTCTCAAGTGTTTCATAGAGCTTGTCCAGCTCTTCGATATCGAGATCCATCTCGATAATGACCGCATCGATTTCCTGGGTTGTCAGCTTGCCGGAAGCCTTACCCTTGTCAACCAATGACTTGAAAGGAGTTTTTTTCTCTGTTCCTTCCATTACACTCACATCCTTATGTTAATTTTTCTTAAACAGCTTCAAATATTCCTCATCGCTCATTGCGGAGGCATCCGTGATTTTGGGCGCTGCCTTTTGCTTGAGAACAGCAATGCAGTCCTCGCATTCCTTAACCGTGTTGCTCAGAGTTGATGAAGAAATAAAAATGCGTGTTACGCTGTCCATTTCTTCGGGACTGAAATGCTGCGCAAACTGGCTCAGCTCGGCATCAACGCCTGCTTCAAGCTTTTCGGCAAGGCATTCATAAAGCCTGCGGTTAAAAGCAGTCACAAAATCTTCGGGCGAAAGTCTGTCTTTAAGTTTTTTATAAAAATCGGGGTTACGCATAAAGGAAGCAATAATTGTTTCCTCCGCTTTTGCGGCCCTGATATTTTTTGCTCTTTCGGGGTTGTTTTTATCTTCAAAGCTTTTTTCGAGCATTGTGTCACGCTCGCGGCGTCTGCGTTCTTCATCATTGCGGCGAAGCTTTGATTTAGCCGATTTAATCTGGGCGTTTATGCTGTCCACGCTGACCCCAAGCTCATTTGAGAGCCTTGTTGCATAGATATCGCACTCTATGCTTCCGCACTCGGCAAGAATCTGCGTTGCCGCCATAAGAAAGCGGAGCTTGCCGTCATCGGTTGCAAGGTTATATTTTGCTCTTTCTTCAAGCAATCTGTATTCCGTTCTGTTTGAAGCCTTGCCCAGAAGCGAGTCAAAACGCTCTTTGCCGTGTTTGCGGATAATTTCGTCGGCATCCTTGCCGCCCTCCATCTTTACAACACGGAGCTTGACACCTGTTTTGCCCAGCACGCCGAGAGCTTTCTGCGTCGCCTTCTGACCTGCTTCGTCATTATCGTAGCAGATAAGAATTTCTTCGGCATAGCGTGAAAGCAGATTTGCCTGCTCGTTTGTAAAAGCTGTACCCAGGCAGGCAATAGCGTTTGTGAACCCCGCCTGATGCAGAGCAATAACGTCCATATAACCCTCAACGAGAATGAGCTTGTTATCGTTTGCGTTTTTTGCAAAATTCAGAGCAAAAACGCCGTTGCTCTTTTTATAAACGAGGGTGTCGGAGGTGTTGATATATTTGGGCTTCGAATCATCCATAACTCTGCCGCCGAAGGCAATAACGTTGCCCCGAAGGTCGATTATGGGAAACATAACTCTGTTTCTGAAATTATCGTAATAGCTTGTCCGCCCGTCTTTATCGGAGCGTCTTGCAAGGTTTGCAAGCACAAGCTCTTCGTCGCTGAAGCCTTTGCTGCGCAGATGCTCAATGAGCGCACGCCATTCGTTGGGCGCATAACCCAGACCGAAACGGCGGATTGTGTTCATCGAAAGACCTCTGCTCAGAAAATATTCAAGCGCATGTCGGTTTTTTTCTTCCATAAGGCAGGAGTTAAAAAACCTTGCCGCCTCTCTGTTTGCTGCAAGCAGACGCATTCTCTTTTTTGAAAGAGTATCGTCATAGCCGTCCTCGGGCATAGGCATACCTGCCATCTGCGCAACAGCCTTGACCGCCTCAATATAATCGAGGTTATCAATTCTGCGAACAAAGCTGATAACGTCGCCGCCTGCTCCGCAGCCGAAGCAATAAAACGAACGTGTATCGGGATAAACGGTGAACGAGGGCGTTTTTTCGTTATGAAACGGACACAGACCGACAAGGGTTTTGCCTCTGCGCTTGAGGTTGACATAAGACGCTATAACACTGTCAATATCTATTCTATCCTGTAAATCCTGAATAAATCTTTCATTCAGCTTCAAAATCCGCCCTCCTTTCACAATTATTTGCAGATTTTATTTTCTTTTCTTTTTTGCAACAACCATAATCAATGCAGAAACAATTATCAGCGACACACAGGCGCCGACGGCAAGTGTGATACGATTATTTTTATCACTTTTGCTATTTGTTTTTTCAGCGTGCGCTGTTGCAGGCTCCGTAACCGCTTCTTCTGTCGCTTCGGTTGCGGTTGTGTTAACCTGTGTCAACACAGGCTCCTGCAAAGTAAAGGAAACGTCTGAACAGCTGACCGTAAGCGAAGTCTCAACCGTTGTCAGCTCTGTACGGGGTACGGTGGTTAAAGGTTTTCGGGTCGTTGTAACGGGTTTTGTTGTAACAGGTTTCGCCGTTGTTGGTGCTGTTGTTACGGGTCTTGTTGTGGCAGGCTTTGTAGGTTTAGCCGTTGTGTAAACAGTTGTCTGAGGTCTGGTTGTTGTCGGTTGTGTCGGTTTGACCGTTGTTGACGGTGCCTTGGTTGTTGCCGCCTGTGTGGTTTCAGGCTTTTCTTCCTTGCCCGTTGATGCGTTTTTTAAAACAGGGGCAGGAGCATCTCCTTTGCTCACGGGTGTATAAATATAATATGAATCCGACGGAAACTTGATTTTTCTCTCAAAAGCAGCTCCGCCGTTATGCACCGCGTTCTGCTCAAACATAACTATGTAGCCGTCACGGTAATCTTTGACAATTGCCCAATGGTCGCTTGACGAGCCGCGCATTTCTTTTGAAACATAAATAATATCGCCCTTTTGGGGTGACTTTGTTTTAACAAGCTCATAGCCTTCGGTTTCCACCGTCGGCCCGCCCGAGGTGTAAGGATAAACGTCAAGACCATATGCTTCTTTATAAAATCTGATTATCAGCTCGCCGCACTGGTAGTTATAATTATCCTCGTTGTAATATGCAGGCACGCCCATAAAAGTGTCTGCAACAAAATTATTTCCTTCAATCGGTATCCATGTGCCGTTGGGTTTAAGGTCGTCATACCAATCAGCCGATGCAGCCTGAACAAAACAGCAAAGCATCACCGCAACGCACACAAGCCTGATAACCGCTTCTTTAAAATTCATTTGTTTTTCCTTTATAATATATTAATTTCGCTCCAAGCTTTCGGAATATAAAGCTCCTCGAAAACTCTGACAGCGTATCTGTCTGTCATACCGGCAATAAAGTCGCACGCTGCAACGCCTATGCCGTCACGCTCCGCAATATCTTTAAACTGCGGCGGAAGATTTTCGGCTTTTTTCGCAAAATGATAATAAAGCTGCTGAACAAGAGCAACCGCCTTTTTTTCTTCGCTTTTGCAGGCAGGGTTTGTGTAAACTTTGGCAAACATAAAGCTGTGAAGCTCGTCAAACGCCTGCTGAATGCCCTGCTCAAGCCTGATATCATCACCGCTGTTGTTGATGCAGCTCAAAACAAGAGTGTTGATTCTTGCGCTTTTCGACATTCCCAGAACGTGGCGGATTGCCAGAGGAATATCATCCTCGCTCATAATGCCTGCAATGGTTGCATCGTCAATATCGTGGTTTATGTAAGCAATTCTGTCGGCAAGGCGGACTATTCTGCCCTCAAGGGTTACTGCCTGCTCGCCGTTTGTGTGGCGTTCAATGCCGTTACGCACTTCAAAGGTCAGGTTAAGACCCTTGCCGTCTTTTTCAAGCAAATCAACAACTCTCAGGCTCTGCGCATAATGCTTGAAGCCGCCGGGGCAAACGTCGTTGAGTGCTCTTTCGCCGGCGTGGCCGAAAGGTGTGTGACCCAAATCGTGGCCAAGAGCAATTGCTTCGGTCAGGTCGCAGTTGAGATTAAGCGCACCTGCGATTGTTCTTGCAATCTGCGAAACCTCAAGGGTGTGAGTCAGACGGGTGCGGTAATGGTCGCCTTCAGGCGAAAGAAAAACCTGTGTTTTATGCTTGAGGCGTCTGAAAGAGCTGCAATGAATTATTCTGTCCCTGTCCCTCTGAAAAGCTGTTCTGACAGGGCATTCCTCTTCAGGGATAATTCTGCCTCTGCTTTCAGACGCAAACGCCGCCATTGGCGAGAGCATTTCTTTTTCTCTTAAACAGGCAATTTCTCTGATAGTGTTCATTACATTCACCCCTTCAAATACTATATACGCACAAAAACAGTCGATTCCTACAAGAAAATTGTGAATAAATTGTGAATTTTTATGTGACAAGAGAGGTTTGCGGAGGTTGCTAACGAAGATGAAGAAGCCGTTTTGTTCCGATGTCAGGCGTATGTGCATACGTCGAATCGAAAAAAACGGCTGAAAAGATATTATTTTTTTATCGCTTCGTGCCGGCTCCTTATCAGTCCATATCCGCAAAGAACTCGTCGGTTTTTTCAGCCTTATACCTGCCGTTGCTCACGTCAATCAGCTTTGCGTTGAAGCCGTCAATGATTTCAAGCGGCATTCTGAATATGAGGGTAACGTTATCCTCAAAAATCGTATCCTCAATTATTCCGCCGTTTTCGGGAACGAGCGACGTAAGCTTGCCGTAAAAATAATAGTCGCAGGTCACCTTGAGTCTGCCGCACATTGCACGGGTAACAATTCCGCCTGCAGCAACGGCAATTGAAGCGGAATGGGAATAAGCTCTGACCAGACCGCCTGCGCCGAGCATTATGCCGCCGAAATAACGGGTAACAACCACGGCGCAATCGGTTACGCCCGTTTTTTCAAGCACGTCAAGGGTCGGAATGCCTGCAGTGCCCTGAGGCTCACCGTCGTCTGAATAACGCTTTATACCGCCCTCACGAAGAATGTAAGCATAAACGTTATGCGTCGCATCCCAATGCTTTTTGCTGACCTCGGCAATAAAAGCAAGCGCTTCTTCCTGCGTTGTGACAGGCTTGATGTGACCGATAAAGCGTGATTTTTTAACGATATATTCGTCCTTCGCTTCGGCTCTTATTGTTTTGTAGCTGTTTTTATTCATATAAAAACCTCTTACGGAAAAGCAAAGCGGCGCACTGCTGCGCCGCTGAATTTGCTCTTATTTGTTGTTAAGATTGAAACGCTTATTGAAGCGATCAACACGTCCGCCGGTATCAACGAGCTTCTGCTTTCCGGTATAGAACGGATGGCATTTTGAGCAGATATCAACACGAAGGTTTGCTTTTGTTGAGCCGGTTTCGATAACTTCACCGCATGCGCAGCGGATTTCAGTTGTTTCGTACTTAGGATGGATTCCTTCCTTCATCAATGTCACCTCTTTCGGTATATCCATAAACATAACGGAGCAATTTTATCACACACAGCGGAAAAAAGCAAGTGTTTTTTAAAAATTTTTTAATTATAAGCAAATTTCAATGCTTTTTCCGAGCCTGAATGAGTAGATAACGGTTTCTTTTACGGGAATATCAAGCACTTCGGCAAGACAGCGGCGGTAAATTCCGAGCTGTTCTTTATATTTTTCCGCAAGCTCTTCGCCGCTCTGCGCTCTGTCGGTTTTAAAGTCGACGATAACGAGCGAGCCGTTTTCGATGAAAGCGCAGTCGGCAACGCCTTCGATAACAACGCATTCGTTTCCTGCTTCGTTTTCGGGAAGGTCAGGCTCCATTTCTCTGAGAGGAATGCAGGCTGTGAAAGCATATTCCTTATATACCTTTTCGGAGGAAAGAATGCGTTTTGCAAGGCTTCCCGAGAAGAATTCCGCAATCGCTTTTTTATCGACAACCGAGGCTTCCGTTTCTGTC
Organism: Acutalibacteraceae bacterium; assembly: GCA_045536245.1. Taxonomy (GTDB): domain Bacteria; phylum Bacillota; class Clostridia; order Oscillospirales; family Acutalibacteraceae; genus CAG-177. The sequence continues at coordinate 23,270 of JAZSNE010000010.1, forward strand.
AGCATACCTTCGGCAACAAGTCTTTCAAGCTCATTTTCAACGCTTTTGCCGGCTTTTTCATAGTCGGCATACTGCATGAAACGGTGGGTTGCCGTGCCTCGCTGGGCAGGTGAGAGCTTATCCTTGCCGACAAATGACGGTTTGCGCGATGCAAAATATTCTCCGCCGATTTCTTCATCATCCGCCTTTGAAGCAATTCTCTTTGAGATAATTCCTTCAAGCGAGGAATAGGGATAGACATAGCTCAGACGCTCGGTTATTTCCCTGACCGTGTTTTTATCGGGCTTTGCAACGGAAATGTCGGAAACGGCAGATGTTTCTTCGGAGGTATCCCTGATAATCTGCGTTTTCAGAGGAATATCGCAGTCAATCACCATTGAGGAATCAGCCACAGCCGCATTGCGCAGGGCATGGGCATCGGGATGTCTTATAAGCGCCGAAAGAATGCAGTCGGAATAGCTTGTAAAACCGATGACCCTGAACGGGTCGATGAGCTTTTCTTTTCTGACATTTGCGGCAATTTTTGGAAGAGATTTGTTCCAGTCTTTGTCAGAAGCAAGAACAATGAGTTTTTCCTTGGGTCGGGTTAAAGCAACATAGAGAACACGGAGTTCTTCGGAACGTTCAGCTTTTCTGATTTCGAGAACGGCGGAAATTCGGGTGAGTGAATCGAGTTTTGCCTTGCCCGTGCTTGTTTTTATGCCGATACCGCCCGTCGGAGAAATGAGCAAATCGTCGGTGACGGAAAGATTGCTGTAGGTCTTTTCGCATGCGCCGAGGAAACAGACAGGGAATTCAAGACCTTTACTCTTGTGGATGGTCATGATTTTAACACAGTCGGCATTTTCGGAATCCGATGATGATGAACGGATATCGTTGCCGCTTTTTGCAACGGAATCGAGATGTCGGAGAAATCCCGAAATTCCATTTCTGCCTGTGCTTTCATATCGGTTTGCAAGGTCAATGAAGCTGTTGAGGTTGGCTCGGCGTTTTGAGCTGTCTTTCATTGCGCCGACTATTGCACCGTAGCCTGTTTCTTCGACAAGTCTGCGCACAAGCTCACCTGCGCTGACAGTGCAGGCAACGAGCCTCATATCCCTGATTTTTTCAAGGAAATCCGCCGCTTTTTTGTTGCCGTTTTCAGCCGCATTAACAACGCACTGATAAACCGACGCCTTTTTATTTGCCGCACGCATGAGAGCGAGGTCGTCGGGGATGAATCCGAAAACGGGGGAGAGCATAACGGCGGTGAGGGGTATGTCGTCAACGGGGTTATCGATAATTTTAAGAAGCGAGGTCAGGAACATTATTTCGGGCGATGCGAGGAAATTTTCTTCCGTTTCACAGCTGAAGGGAATTCCTCTTGCCGTGAATTCATCAACGAATTCCTTCGATGAACGCTTTACGGAACGTAGGAGAATGCAGAAATCCTTATATTTTGCTTTTCTCTGACTGTCGCCGTCGGTGAATGTCATGCCGTCGGCAATCGCCTTTTCGATATAGTCGGCAACATATTTTGCCTGAACGGTGCGGAAATTCTCTTTTTCTGTTTCGAAAAGACAGATTTCCGTGTCGGCACCCGTGCTTTCCGGATATGATGCGGCGGCTTCGAGATGCTCTTTTTCGTCATAATCAAGACCGCCCGCATCCCTGCTCATGAGGGCGCTGAAAATGTAGTTGACTATATCCGTAACACCCTTAC
>JAZSNE010000020.1:0-35257 GCA_045536245.1 Acutalibacteraceae bacterium
CCATTACTATTATACTTGGAGGTTTGATTATCTTTCAACCTTTCGGGCTTGCTTTGAGCTCGCCCGTTTTGGCTTTGCTGAAGCCGTCTTTAACCCCTGGTAAAACCAGGGGTTTATTTCCACACCTGAAGGCACCAATAACAAAAAAGCACCCTCTCGGGTGCTCTTTTTTATAACGTTTTGATTGCATAGAAATGAACAACGTTCATATCCTCTTCCATATCCAGACCGTGTGAGCCGCAGCCTTCGTCGATCTCGTGGCAGCCGTGGTCGGGGCAGAAGCCGAAGAAAACGTTATGATTCTTCCAGCAGGTGTCGATTTTATCCGAAAGCTCGGCATAAAACGCAATATTGCCGTCAAGAGCGGCAAGGGATTCAGCAGCTTCGGGGCCGTGGCGGTGCATCGTTCCGTCATAATTGCCGTTATAAATCACAATCAGGTCATATTTATCTTCTTCAATAATCTCAAGTGCCTTTGCGTTGACCTGCTCAACGGTGTCAAAGATAAAATAATCCATCTCACGCTCAAGGAAAATCATCGAAATGCTGTCATTGCTTGTTGAAACAATGGCGCATTTTTTGCCTGCGGCAATGAAATCGTCAAAGATTGTTTTGGTTTTAAGAACGGGTTTTTCGTATCTCTTGATTCCGTGGATTTCGGGCATAACACCCGTATACATTGAAGCAAAGCAAACGGGAGTAACGCTCGGCATAACCGAAAGCATAGGCAGTGAAAAATCGCTGCACATATGCGCCGCCGTGAATTTTTGAGTGTATTTCTGATAAATCCACAGCGCAACGGCATCGGGGTTATAGATAACCGTTCTGTCAGTCTTTTTGCCGCCGAGTTTTTTATCTGCAAGAGCCGTTACCACAGGGTTGGGAGAGTCAATCCCCTCTCTTTTTTCAATGCCTGCAAGCTCAAGAGCCGTTGCAAGAACAGATGAAATACAAATTGAACTGTTTAATTCCGCCATAAAAACTCCTTAACTGATTAATGAAAAATTATCTCTGATTTCCGCGGCGTTGCCCGATGTCAGATAAAAATCATAAGTAAACGGCGAGAAGCTTTGGAAAGTGATGAATTTGATTATTGCAACGTAAGACGTGGGAGCTGCCTTTGAGGGGTCTTTTTCCGTTGTGTTTTCTCTGTCAAACACCCCTGCAAGGAAGCTTGTTTCGCCGGGAACGTAAACGCCCATACCGAAGCTGTCATCAAACTCGCCGATGAAAGCTGACCAATTCTCGGTTGCGGTGAAATGGGGGTAGCCGGCATCGGGCCAGAAGATAAGGTCCGGCTCAACGGTAAGCTCACCGCCGCTCCACGGCTCATAGCCGCCGTAATATACAAAGCGGTTAAGAGGCTCTATGCAATAAAAAGCAGGTATTTCCTGCGAAGTGTAATAAGGTGAATAACCTGAAAAATCAACAAATCTGCACGTTGCGTGGAGATTTTTGCCGTCAAGAGTATAGGTTGCTTCCATATAAGACGGCGTTATTTTTTCTTTGGGTAACGCCCAGTCAAGCGGTCTGCATTTGATATAAAGCTCGTTCTCGCTGACACGCAGGTCAACAATCTTGCTGCTTTCATTGAACTGGTTGCCGCCTTGAACAGGGTTGTAATTCCACACGTTGCCCATATACTCGCCGGGAACGTAGCCGTCACCGCTGTTGCCGTATGTGCCGTAATATGACTGCTGGATAAGCCTGCCCGTGTCGTTGCGGTTAATCAGGTTAACGTTTTTATTGACGGGCAATTTGCCGTAACGCTCCGACGCATTGGAATCAACCTTAATTTTGCCGTCAACCTTAACGGCTTCAACGTCAGAATCAAGGTCCTCAAAGTAGCTCAGAGCTCCGCCCCAGAGCAGGTCAATGCCGATTTTGATGTTATCGTTCTGAACAAAAACCTCACGCTCGGGAATAACACGGTTAAAGGTGGCAATACCGCTGATTTCGATTGAAGCGTTTTCGTCTGAAAGCGGCTCAAAAGCAACAGAATAGAGCCTGTTACCCTTCACTTTATCAAGCATACCGTCAATGAACGAATAGAACTCGCCGTTTTCGGCAGGCTCAAGGAAGAATTCCTCACTGAAAACCTCTTTATTTTTGCCGTAAACAAGCTCGCCTTTGATATATTCATCGGCAGAGTATGCAATGCCGTAATAATTAAACCAGCTGCAGTCTGAGTTTTCAAACGTGAGAGCAGCTTTGCCGCTGAGAGATATTGCTCCGTTTTCAAACACGCCGCCGCTTAAAACGTAAGCCGTGTTTTGAGAATTAAGCATAACCTCCGACTGCGAAAACTCACCTTCGGATATGTTGAACTCATAATCGCATTCTGACGGCATAAAGCTGATTGAAAAACCGAACAGCGAATAAAAAACCGAAAGAATAAAGCTGAAAATCCTGTTAAACAAACTCATAAAACCACCTCCAGATTTTCTAAATTCAATTTAACACACTAAAGTTATTTTGTCAATAATCGTGTTGACATTATACACCTTTATTTATATAATTATAATGTAATTTTCTGCTTTAAAGGAGCTGAATTTATGAAGTACACCGTAAACCGCAAACTTCACACCGACTTTAATGTTTTTGAAGAAAACAAGCTCGCCGCCAGAAGCTGGTTCATTCCTTTTTCCTGCAAAGCGGAGCTTGAAAAAAGCAACTATAAAAACGAACGCAGTGTATCTGACAGAGTGCAGATGCTCAGCGGCGACTGGGATTTTAAATATTACCCCAAAATGAGCGATATCCCCGAGCCGTTTGACTGCGATAAAACAAAGTTTGACAAAATCGCCGTTCCTTCGACCTGGCAAAGAACGGGCTATGACCAGATTGCCTATATCAACACAAGATATCCCTTCCCCAAAAAGCCGCCGCATATCCCCAACGACGTTGCCGTCGGCATTTACAGAAAAAGCTTTGAGATATCAGGCAAAGCAAGCCGCAGAGTTTTAAGCTTCCTCGGCGTTGCAGGTGCGCTTGCCGTTTATATCAACGGCAAATATATCGGCTACAGTGAGGGTTCACACAACACTGCGGAGTTCGACGTGACTGACTTTGTTGCAACAGGCCAAAACGAAATCCTCGCCGTCAACTTCAAGTGGAGCAACGGTTCTTACCTTGAATGCCAGGATATGTTCCGTGAAAACGGCATTTTCAGAGACGTTTTTATTATTAATCAGAATGAAAATCACGTTGACGATTTTCTTTTCAGACCCTCAAAGAATGCTGACGGCACTTATGATTTAAAAATCAGCATTGAAGGCAAATTTGCTCCCGATGCAGCCGTATCGGTTGAATGCAGCGGTCTTTTTGATAAGATGCAGATAGACGGCGAAAAGGTTATCAAAGCTCTCAGACCCGATGAATGGACAGCCGAAACGCCGAAGCTTTATGAAGCAATCATCACCGTTGAATGCGGCGGCAAAACAGATGAGGTTATCCGCACCTATATCGGCTTCAGAGATATTAAGGTTGACGGTGAGGTTTTCCGCTTCAATTCAAAAGCAATCAAGCTTTTAGGCGTTAACCATCACGATACTCATATGACCAAGGGCTACGCAATGAGCCTTGATGACCTTGAGCTTGACGTTAAGCTGATGAAAGAATATAACTGCAACTGCGTGCGTACTTCGCACTATCCGCCCGACCCGGTATTCCTCACAATGTGCGATTTTTACGGTCTTTACGTTGTTGACGAAGCGGACATTGAAACCCACGGCTTTTATGCCACACCGGGCACTTACAGACCCAACAGGCTTTCTAACAACCTCAAATGGGCTCCCCGCTATCTTGACAGAGTTTCAAGAATGTATCAGCGTGATAAAAACCACCCCTCGGTCACAATGTGGAGCCTCGGCAACGAATCGGGCGGCTGGAAATGCCAGGACGTCTGCTGTGAATATTTAAAAGAGGTCAACCCCGAAGTGCCCGTGCATTATGAAGGCGTTTGCCGCACAAAGCGTTGGGCATATGACGTTATTTCGCATATGTATGCTTCACCTGCCCTTATGCAAAAGATTCTTGACGGCAAAGCTTCAAAAAAATATTGCGGCAAGCCGTTCTATCAGTGTGAATACGCCCACGCAATGGGTAACGGACCGGGCAGGCTCGAAGAATACGTTCAGCTTTTCCTTGCAAGCGAGCAATTCCTCGGCGGCTGCATCTGGGAATGGGCAGACCACAGCGTTTATGACGAAAACGCAAAATATAAATGGACTTACGGCGGCGACCATAACGAGCCGATTCACGACGGCAACTTCTGCGTTGACGGACTTTTCTTCCCTGACAGGCAGCCTTCAAGCGGTGCGCTTGAGATGAAGGTTTGCTACAGACCCGTCAGAGCAAAGCAGCTGGGCAAGGGCAAATTTGAGCTTTGCAATATCCGCCGCTTCATCGACACGGCTGACATTGATATCGGCTATGAAATCCTTAAAAACGGCGAAAAGGTTTTCAGCGGCAAGGTTGGTGCGGTTATTGCTCCCCAAAGCAAGGCACAGGTTGAAATCAAATCCGAATATCTTAACGAAAAAGACAGCGATATTTTTGTTAATTTTATTTATAAGAATAAAGCTGACGGCTCCGAAATCGCAACCGAGCAGATTATCGTCTGCGAAAAGAAGCTCTGCGAAACCATCGGCAAATATGCCGAAGTTGAAAACGGAAACATCATTACCGTTTCATTCAAAGGCGGCGAAGCTGTTTTTGATAAAGGCCAAGGACTTATCAGCTACAAGAAAAACGGCGTTGAATACCTTAACCAAAAGCCCGTTGACGGCTTGACAGGCTTCGTGCCTCATATCTACAGAGGTATGCTGGATAACGATATGTATACCGTTATTTATTGGAAAAACATCGGTCTTGACAAGGCAAAAACAGTTCTTACCGACTGCAAGGTCAAGAGTGATTCAAACGGTGAATTTATCCGCACAAAGTTCAGCTTCATCGGCAAAAAGGTTTTCTGCCTTGCAAAGGCAACCGTTGATTACCGCATTGACGAAAACGGCAAAATGAAGATTGAAGCAAAGCTTAAAAAAACTTTCCCTTTGACGGCAAAGCTCCCCCGATTCGGCGTACACTGCGAATTTGACCCCGAATTCAAAGACGTTGCCTATTACGGCAGAGGTCCTGTTGAAAATTACAGCGATTTCAAAGAGCACTCACCCATCGGCAGATATGAATGCGCCGTATGCGATATGGCGCATAAATACATAAAGCCGCAGGATTCGGGCAACAGAGGCGACACCCGTGAGAGCGCACTGATTGCAAAAAATGCAAAAATCACTTTCAGAGCCGACGGCAAGCCCTTCAGCTTCAACGCAAATCCCTTCACTCTTGATATGCTCAACAAAGCAAAACACATTGAGGATTTGCCCGACGTTGCAACGGTATTCGCCGCAATTGACGGCTTCGTCAGAGGCACAGGCTCAAACAGCTGCGGCCCAGGCCCCTCAAAGGAACACACAATCGCTTTCGGCTATACAAAGCCGCTTGAATACAGCTTCACGTTTGAAGTTGAATAACAAAATAACCGAGGCAGGACTTACGTCTTACCTCGGTATTTTTTTACCATTCAACGGTCTGATAGTACGGAGCATTCTGTGAATCAATTGCGTAAGAAGCAATATACCGCACCGTACGTGTCTGCTCATTATATGCAAAAATCAAAAACCAATAATACGTCTGATCCGCTTCAACTTCCTGCTCGGTATCGATATAATAAAAACAATTCCATTCGCCCTTATTTTCCGAATGCACGTAATTATCGGGTGCATCGTTAACCGCTTGCAAAAACTCATTTTCAGACAAACTCCACTCGGCAAAAATATCAAAAGAATGATCAATCGCAGACTGATACATATAATAATATCTTGTTGTGTAAGGATATGAGTCAACCCACCCGTCGCCTTTTTTGCCTGCGCTTTCGGGAATTTTCTCGGGAAAAATCCTTCTGATTTCTTCGCCGTAAACATCTTCAACGGTGCTGTCAAGAATAAGATAATCGGCAACGTCGGTTGTTTGCGAATAAACCGTCGGAACAAAACCGATTGCAAAAACAGAAGTTAACAATGACGGCACAATAAGAGCAAAACAACAGAAAATCAGAATTTCTGAAGCGGTTTTGCGTCTTTTTCTGCCCTTTGAAAAGCTGAATTTTTTTCTGCAGAGCAAAAAAGAAACAACACCCATAACCATAATAAGAAACCAACCGAAGCAGAAAATAAAATTCCACAAAAAGTCTTTGGCGGTAAAATGTGAATATCTGAATTGCATCTTATTTATCAGATTAACACCTGCATAAACAAGAATCGGCAGAATTGTAAAAATCAAAGACGCAACAACTGCAAATTTTCTGTCTGATTCATCACGGGCAGAATGCATCATATCTTCATCGGGTACTTTAGCCGCGCTCACGGTTGCAGAAAGAGCTTCGCAAACCGTATCGGCATTGATTGCGCTGTCAGCTTCAATGCTTTTAAGCCTTGCAACAATCTCCGCTTTGTTTTCAATTTCAGTTTCGGTATTTTCAATAAACGCACTAACAACGCAGCGAGCCTGATTTTCATCGGATAAAAGCGCTCTGATATCTGCAATTGCAAAGCCTGCCTTACGAAGAAGCGCAATTTTTTTTAGCAGCGCAACATCACTTTCACTGAACTCAATATTCTTTCTTCCTGCGTGATTTTCAGTGATTTCGGGCGCAATAAGACCGTTATCAATATAAAGCCTGATTGCTCGGTCAGTAAGTCCTGTTATTTCTATAACGGTCTTTATTTTCAAAAAAACACCCCTTTCTGACTATATAATAAACTTTCACATAGGGTAAAAGTCAAGTATTTTTGAAAAATTAATTTTATAATGCTTTAAATTGTTGAATAATCCTGCACTTATGGTATAATTAACAATAATCGGCGATTCGTGAATTGTTGTAGGGCGGCTTGCCCTCAAGCCGCCGCAGAATGTGCAAACATTCGGGCGACCACACAGGGTCGCCCCTACTCTGTTTCAGAACGCAATGGAATTATTATTAATGAAAAGTATACTTTCCAAAGAAAGGAAAATCGTTATGGAAAAATACGCAAGATTCAGATATCAGCCGTGTCTGCCTCTGGGTGAGGACGGCACAAGAGTTACCGCTTCGCAAAAGCATATTTCGCTTTCAAGAAAAGCTGGAGGCGAAGGTATGGTTCTTCTTAAGAACAATAACAACGCTCTTCCCCTTGCATCGGGCGAAAAAATTGCCCTTTTCGGCAAGGCAACAATTGAATATATCAAAGGCGGCGGCGGCAGCGGCGACGTTCATTGCCCCTATATCCGCAACATCTTTGAAGGCTTCAAATCAAAAGAAAAAGACGGCAAGGTTCAGATTTATATGCCCCTTGTTGATTTTTATAAGGACTACGTTGAAAAAGAAAGCGTACATATCCCCACACAGGACCAGATAAACGCAACGTGGGACATCGTTAACGCAATGGAATTCTGCACAAAGCGTGACGATATGACCTATGACACCTTTGCTTCAATGCACGTTAAGGAGCCTGCAGTGCCTGCAGAGCTTATCAAATCGGCTTCCGAATGGGCGGATACCGCAATCATCACCCTGAGCCGTTTCTCGGCAGAAGGCGTTGACCGCAGACCGCAGGGCGGCGACTATTATCTCTCTGACATCGAAAAAGACCTTATAACCGAAGCAGGCAAGCTCTTCAAAAAGGTTGTCATCGTAATCAACTCGGGCGCAACAATCGACTGCGAATTCATTGCGGAAAACGATAACGTTGACGGTATTCTCTTTGGCTGGCAGGGCGGCATTGAGGGCGGCTCGGCAATTGCCGACATTCTTTGCGGCGACGTTAACCCCTCGGGCAAAATGGCGGACACAATCGCCAAGTCATACGATTGCTACCCCTGCAAAGAGGAATTCTGGGAAAGCTTCAAATATATTGATTATTCAGACGATATCTACGTCGGCTACCGCTATTTTGAAACAATCCCCGAAGCAAAAAAATGCGTTCGCTACCCCTTCGGCTTCGGTCTTTCATACACGCAGTTTGAAATCAGCGGCAGAGTATGCTGTGAGAGTGACGGCAAAATAATCGCCGTTGCAACTGTCAAAAATATCGGTTCTGTTGCAGGCAAAGAAGTTGTTCAGCTTTATTATTCCGCACCGCAGGGCAAGCTCGGCAAGCCTGCAAAGGAGCTTTGTGCTTTCAAAAAGACAAAGCTTCTTGCACCCGGCGAATCCGAAGCCGTTGTTATGAGCTTCGATATCAAGGATATGGCGTCCTTCGACGACCTGGGCAAAATCGCAAAATCCGCTTATGTGCTCGAAAAGGGCGATTATGAATTCCATATGGGCACCTCTGTCAGAGACACCGTGAAGCTCGATTTTGTTTATTCCGTTAAAGAAGATACCGTTACCGAACAGCTTAAGAATTGGTGCAAACCCTTTAAGCTTACCAAGCGTATGCTCTCCGACGGCAGCTTTGAAGCTCTGCCGCAGGGCGAAGAAGATTATTTCTACGGCGAGGTTGCTCCCTCGGGCGCAAAGGCTCCCGAAGAGCTTGTTATGTTTGACAACGTCGGCACAGACTGCACGCTTGATGAATTTGTTGCGCAGTTCACGCTTGATGAGCTGATGTATATTGTCGGCGGTCAGAAAACAACGGGCGTTTGCAACACGGGATCGTTCGGCGGAATTGAGCGTCTTGCCATCCCCTACGCTCCCACTGCCGACGGACCTGCAGGTCTGCGCCTTGAGCCGAAAACAGGCATTCCCACAACGGCTTGGCCTTGCGCAACGCTCCTTGCGTGTGCGTGGAACCCCGAGCTTGTTTATGAAGTAGGTGCAGCAGGCGGCGCAGAATTGAGAGAGAATAACCTCGGCATCTGGCTCGCACCTGCGCTCAACATTCACCGTGATCCCCTGTGCGGCAGAAACTTTGAATATTATTCAGAAGATCCGCTTGTGGCAGGCAAAAACGCTGCAGCTGCAACAAGGGGCATTCAGTCACAGAAAGCGGCGGTTTCAATCAAGCATTTTGCCTGCAACAATAAAGAGGCAAACAGATATGATATCGACGCACGCATTTCAGAAAGAGCGCTGCGTGAAATCTATCTTAAAGGCTTTGAAATTGCAGTTAAAGAGGGCGATCCGTGGACGGTTATGTCATCATATAACCGCATCAACGGTCAGCACACCTCCGAAAGCTATGAGCTTCTGACCGAGATTCTGCGCAACGAATGGGGCTTCAAAGGTATGGTTGTTACCGACTGGGGCGTTAAAAATGACCCCGTTAAAGAGGTCAAGGCAGGCAACGATATGAAGATGCACTGCGGCTACCCCGAAGACCTCAAAGCGGCTTACGATAAGGGTGACTTAACAAGAGCCGAGCTTGAGCTTTGCACCAAGCGAATTCTTGAAATGATAATGAAACTTGCATAAAATAAAGGATGTGCTTATTCGGCACATCCTTTTTTAGTGAATAATGAAGAGTGAAAAGTGAATAGTTAAGGAAGGGCGTTGCCCTTACCCATTATTTAACGTAGGGCAACTCTGCTTAAAAATATCACGAGCCTGCATGCTCAAGAAGATCACCAATAAAATCAGAAAACTTTTGATATTTTGTTTCCGCAAGGTAGTGTTCACCGTCATCAAGCTTATATATTGCGCTTGAAAGCTCACGAGGTATTCCGAGTGAATCAACGTAAGTAAATTCAACGCTGAACATACCGTATTCGGCGTAACTGCCCTTTTTGTTTTCCGGATTAACAACAACGGTGAACGTCTGACTGTCTGCTTCGGTTGATTCTTCATATAAAAGATAATAATTATGGTCAGTAACTATCCATTTGCCGCCGTTTACGGGATTTTCAGCAGTGATCGTCACCTCATACAAACTGCATTCTTCGGCAGGACAAAATTCAGGTGCGTTACGCTTTGCTCCGCCGTAAGCATAATAAACCTCTTCGTTGCCGTTTTTATCCGTGAAAACAAGCTCCATAACCTCGCCGTTCCAATCCAATTTGATGCCTGAACTCTCAAAGATAAAAATCTGCTTGCCGTCTATGATTTCGGTTTTCACAAGATTGATATACGGGTCGTCAACGTTATCATATTCCCACACAAGACCCGTTGCCTCGTCATAGGGCAGCTCAATCTGCGCCGTGGGGTAGCCGACAACCGCACCCGTAATCATTTCAAAAATAAGCCCAAAAAACATAAGCGGAAAAGCTAACACCAAAACGATTGAAGAACCCATATAAAAACTCCTTTCGGTTTAACCGGTTTTGCACCTGTATTATACAACGCAATGCTGCAATTTTCTACCAACATCGGTTTACAATGCAAAAATTTTTATGTAAAGTCGGGTTTACAAATCAATAACTTATCCTCCGTTTTGCTCGGACAGCCGCAAGGGCTGTCCCTACGAAACTGATTAGATGTATAATGTCAGCTGCAGCATTATTCACCCGTTCTCACACCTCAAACTCAGCAACAATCGGATAATGGTCGGAAACAACCTTTTCAACCGTTTCAACGCTGACGCATTTGAGATTTTTATAGAAAATATAGTCAATTTTTATGTTGGGTTTGTATGACGGGAAGGTGAACTTACCGCTTTGTGCCGCAAGAGAGTCGGTGTCGCAAAGCCTTTCAAACAAAGGTTTCAGCTCCTCGGAATCGGGCAGAGCGTTGAAGTCGCCCATCAGAATCAGCGGCATATCGGTGCTGTCAACAATTTTGCATATTTCTTTTACGGCATTTTTACGCTCGCCGAGTGCAAGACCCATATGGCAAACAAGCACAAGCAAGTCAGTACCGTTTGCATCAACAACCGCTTTGAGAATGCAACGTGACTCATATTTGCCGATTTCATATTTGAAAATCGGATCGGGAACAGCAACGGTTTCGGCGCTTTTTATCGGATATCTCGTTACAAACGCATTGCCGTAAGGGCTTGTACCCTCAACGTCAATTGCCTTTGCAAAATATCGGTTATAACCCAAGCCGTCACCGAGTGCGTTGGTCTGGTTGGTGTAACCGTCAAGCGGTCCTTCTCCCCTGACCTCGTTAAGACCGCAGATATCGGGGTTAATATTTTTGATTGTGTTGACAAACAAATCAACGTCAATTTTATCATTCAGATAGTCCAGACAATGCTGGATATTGAAGGTCATCACTTTAATCTTTTTCATAGCTTTATATTTGCTCAAAACCGTAAACTCTCTCTTATACTGCGCCGCCAGCTCGCCGTCAGCGATACTTTCATGGCTGCCGAAAATCTCAAGCGCCGTTTCAATCTCAACCCATTCGGGCTCAACGCCGTGAAGAATTTCGGTTTCGGTCAAAGTCTGTTCGCCCCTGCCGATTATTTCGCAAGCAAAATAATTGCTGATATAGAGCTTCTCAAAATAATATTCATTAACCTTAACAAACGGCGCAACGATTTTTGCCCTGTAACCCGTTTCTTCAAGTACCTCGCGCAAAACGCAGTCCTCAAGGCTTTCGCCGTTTTCAAGACCGCCGCCGGGTGAAAGATAAACACCCGTGTTCTTTTCGTGCGAAAGCAGAATTTTTGAGCCGTCGGTTATAATTGCACGGCAACCGATGCGCTCAAATTCGGGCGGTATCATATATTTTTTGCCGTATTGGTTTATTGTTTCAACGTTCATTTATATCACCGGTTATATTGCGGACAGCCGCAAGGGCTGTCCCTACAAGTACAGGGGCGGATATTATCCACCCCTCTGACTGTCGGTAAACTCAATTCTTTTGCAAACAAACTGAAGTTTGCTGTTATGGCTCCCTCTTGAGGGACGAAGCACCGAAGCGCCGCCTGTGGCGGATGAAGCAAGGTGCTGAGGTGAAGAAACAAGGAGCAATGCGATGCACTCCAAGCAAGCAGTGCGACTATGTTTCTGAGGGCGTTTTATACAGAGTGACTGAGGGAGTTTTGGGATTTTGCGTAAAACCGTTGATTAATATAATATTTCACCGTTAACCCCTCCGTATTTTGCTTTGCAAAATCCACCTCCCCTGAAGGGGAGGCTTTTGTGAACAACTTTTTATGTTTATAATGACTTTTTTACAAACAGAGGGGCGGATATTATCCACCCCTGATTTTGTTTTATTAATCAAACAGATATACTCTTGTTTCGTAGGGTCTGGTTGTGAAGGCGTTTTTGCCGACGGGTGTGTCAGCATAGTTGCAGAGAACAGCCTTGCCCTTTGTGAGGTCATAACCCTTGGGTGCAGTGAAGTTAACGCACTTATCGGTGTATGAGCAGATAACAAGCATACTTACGCCGTTATAAACTCTTTCAAAAACGTAAAGGTCGCTGCTTGCCTTGTTATATTCTTTGTATGCGCCGTAAACGGCAACAGGATTTTCCTTGCGGAACTTGATGAGTGCCTTATAATGGTTGAAGATTGAATCGGGGTCAGCCATTTCAGCCTCTGCGTTAACGCCGTCTTTATAGTTGGGGTTAACGGGCATCCAGGGTGTGCCTGTTGTGAAACCTGCATTTTCTGCGCCGCTCCACTGAACGGGAGTTCTTGCGTTGCCGCGGCTGGAGGTCTTAAGGCGTTCCTTTGTTTTTTCTTCGGAGAAGCCCAAAAGTCGGAGTGTTTTATAGTTATTGACCGCAAAAACGTCCTGATAATCATCAACATTGGGCAGGTCGATATTTGTCATACCAAGCTCCTGACCCTGATAGATGAAGGGAGTGCCGCACTGAAGCATATAGCTGTTTGCGATTGACTTTGCGCTTTCAACCCTGTAATCAACACTGCCGAAGCGGTTGATGATTCTGGGGTGATCGTGATTTTCCATATAAAGAGCGTTCCAGCTCTTGCCGTAAAGACCCTCCTGCCAGGTGGAGAATGCTTTTTTAAGCTTTCTGAGGCTGAAAGGAAGTGTCAGCGCATCCATAAACAGGCAGTCAGCTTCCATATGCTGGAAGTGGAACATCATATCAAGCTCCTGTGCAGGGCCTTCCTTGATGTATTTGAGAGCCTTGTTGACCGTCATCATCGGAGCTTCGCCGACTACGAAGCAGTCATATTCGTTAAGAACCTCACGGAATTCGGCAAGATATTCGTGAATGCGGGGGCCGTCTGCATAATGCTCCATACCGCAAGCCTGAGGAATGGGGAAGCCGTTGGGCAGACCTTCACGCTTTGAAACAAAGGTGATAACGTCCTCACGGAAGCCGTCAACGCCCATATCAAGCCAGAATTTCATAATATCCTTGACTTCCTGACGAACCTCGGGATTATCCATATTGAGGTCAGGCTGTTTCTTTGAGAAAAGGTGGAGATAATACTGACCGTTTTCCTGACAGTATTCCCAAGCCTTGCCTTCAAAGAGAGATGACCAGTTATTGGGGAGCTTGCCGTCCTTGCCGTCACGCCAGATATAATAATCGTGATATTTACTGTTTTTATCAATGCCCTTTTTGAACCACTCGTGCTCGTCGGAGCTGTGGTTAACAACAAGGTCCATTATAACTTTCATTCCTCTTGCGTGAGCTTCATCAAGAACCTTTTTGAAAAGCTCGTTATCGCCGTAATCGGGAGAAATGTTTTTATAGTCTGAAATATCATAGCCGAAGTCAGCGTTGGGTGAGCAATAAAGGGGTGAGAACCAGATGCAGGTAACACCGAGTTCTTTGAGATAATCAAGCTTTGAGAGCACGCCCTCAAGGTCGCCGATACCGTCGCCGTTGCCGTCGCAGAACGAACGGGGCCAGATCTGATAACAAACCGCGTCTTTATACCACTGTGTTTTTTTCATATGTATTCTCCCTTCGGAAATATTACCTAATAATTATAACAGATAAGAATAAATAATACAACACATTTTTTAGAGCAATAAATATCCCTGCCACAGTCTTTACCGTGACAGGGAATTTTTGTTGCTTATATTTATTTAACAGGCTTGAATTCAACTGCAAATTCAATGGGTTCAAAGTCCCACTTGCGCTCGGGTTCAAGGGTTTCGTATATTCCCCTGCCGCTTCTTGAATCAATCTTATAATCAAGATAAACGTAAGTGTTTTCGCTCGGCACAAGCTCATCGTCGTGCTTTGCGTTTTCAAGCATCTTGGGTGTAAAATGAGTTGCGTTGAAGCAGAAAGTGTCAGGCTTTACGGGTGTAAATTCAATTCCGCAGCCGTTGCCGTCACTGACCTTGCCGTAATTGGTTGCAAAGTGCGAGCCGTTTTCGATGGGTCTGATATAATGAACAAAATTATCGGCGGCGGTTGTTTCAAACATACCGAATCTTGTTCCTCTGTGGCGGTCACAGTAGCTCTCAACGGGACCCTTGCCGAAATATGTCATATTATCGCAGTCGCCCTTTAATGCAAAGCAGAAGCCGAATCTGGGCAGGCGCATATTCATTTCCTTAAGAAGCTGACGGAATTCGCCGCTGAATGCTATTTCAGCCTTGCCGTCGGCATAGAAATTATAGGTCAGAGTGCCGTTGATAATCGGCACAACTGCAGGTCCGCCAAGTGAAATTCTGCATTCAACAGAAAGCTTATCATCACTTGCTTTGACCTCGGCTGAATACGTTTTCTGGACTGCGTTGTGGATTTCGGCGCTTCTTCTGTCATCGGCATCGCCAAGCTGGTTATAGCCGTGAGCCGCCCAGGTTTCAATCTTAACAGGCTCTGCAAGCAATTCTTTTCCGCCGACTTTGGCAGAAGTAATTCTGCCGTAGGACTTATCGAATTTATATTCAACCTCGCCAGCTTTAACGGTGATACATCTTGCACCTTCTTCAAATTCGGGTGCTTTCGTTTCGGTTGATTTTTCGGTTTCAGCCGACAAATCAAACTGTTCAAAGCCTGTTTCGTAGTCGGCTTCGGCAAAAGCATTTGCTTCTTTATAATGGAAAGTGAGGGTCAGATAGCAGTTTTCGTTATCCTCAACAGAATCAAAAAGCTTATAAATCTTTGTGCTCTGCGGAGCTATGTCAGTATCGTCAATTCTACCCTCAAGAACAGCCGTGCCGTTGACCTCAAGCTTCCAGCTAATATACATATCATTGAGAGATTCAAAATATCTGCGGTTGAAAACGGAAATCTCTCCGTTTGCATAGTCAGCCTCAAACTCCTGATATGCCTTTTTCATATCATAGAAGCCGGGACGGAGCGTTCTGTCGGGGAAGATTACGCCGTCAATGCAGCAAACGCTGTTGTGCGGATAATCGCCGAAATCGCCGCCGTAGCGGTAGCCTTTGTCTGTTTTAACCGCATGGTCGGTCAGCTCCCAGAAGCAGCCGCCCCAGATTGCAGGATACTTGCGGAACAAATCGCAATGAGCGTGAATGTTTCCCGTTGACATTGAGCAGCTGAATTCGCAGAAATAGAAAGGCTTTTTGGCGTTCTTGTTGGTTGCGTATTTCTCGGTGTAGTCAAGCTCGGCATACATACGGCTCTCAACGTCGGAAATATCGCTGTAGTTTTCACCGACGGGCACTGCTTTAAATTCAAGGTGAGCGTTTTCATAGTGAACAACGGCATCGGGGCAACGGCTCTTGATATAATTGCGCATCGCTCTGTGATTCTTGCCGCAGCCTGATTCGTTGCCGAGCGACCACATAATTATGCTTGCGTGGTTTTTGTCACGTTCAAACAAACGCTCTGCACGGTCAACGTAAGCTGCTTCCCATTCATCGTCGGTTGAAAGCTTTGACCAACGCATCCAATCCCACGTGTCACGGTATTCAAAGCCCATACCGTGGGTTTCAATGTCAGCTTCGTCAACAACCATCAGACCGTATTCGTCGCAAAGGTCAAGGAATCTGGGGTCGTTGGGATAGTGAGAAGTGCGCACGCAGTTGCAGTTGCCCTGCTTCATAATCTTAACGTCACGCACCATAAACGCATAGTCGCAGTAATAACCTGTTTCGGGGTTTGAATCGTGGCGGTTGATGCCGAAAAGCTTGACGGGCTCGTTATTGAGATAAGCCACGTTGCCTCTTAATTCAAGGCGTTTGAAGCCGAGATTGAACGGAATAATCTCGACGCCGCAAATCAGAATAAGCTTATAAAGATTGGGGCATTCGCTTGACCAGAGAGCAGGATTTTCGAGCGTGAATTCAACGCCCTTGCCTTCAAGAACAACCTTGCCGTCTGCAGAAAGAAGCTTGAATTCAACGTCACAATCGGCGGTGATTTCGCTTGTTACGGTTGCGGTTTTGAGGTCGGCAGATAACTCGGTTTTGATGTAGATATCTTTAAGATGCTTTTCGTTTCTTTCAAGAATATAAACCTCTCTGAAAATACCGGAAAGGCGGAACATATCCTGGTCTTCAAGGTATGAGCCGTCGCACCATTTAACAACAAGCACGTCAAGCTTATTCTCGCCGTCGGTGATAAGGTCGGTGATATCAACCTCGCTTGTGTTGTGGCTGACCTGACTGTAAGCGGCAAAGACGCCGTTGACAAACAGATAGAAGCAGGAGGAAACGCCCTCAAAATTTATGAAATACTTTTTGCCGTCTTTCTTTGAAACGTTAAACGTTCTGTTATAAAGACCGCAGGGATTTTCGTCGGGAACAAACGGAGGGTCAAGCGGAAAAGGATAAAAAAGGTTGCTGTAAAGCGGAACGTCATAGCCCTTGCCGAGCTCTGTCTGCCAGCACTTGGGCACGTCGATTTTATCATTGAATCCAACCTCAAGAAAATCATCTTCAAGGTCCTCAAATGAATTATAAAATCTGAAATTCCATTCGCCGCAAAGGTCGGTATAGAATTCTGATTTTTTTCTGCAGCCGAAAAGTGCGCTTTCTTCATCGTGATAAGGAATAAAATACGCTCTAGGCTTTTCGCAGCCGATATGCAGGCTGTCTAAATCTTTATGGTAAGCTTTGAAGTTCATAGGCTCCTCCTGATTTATTAATAAGTTATTTATATCACAGACATACCATTTTTTCAAGACGATATAAGCATATTTATGTTAAAAATAACAACAAAGCCACACTTGAAATATAAATAAAATTGGACTATACTTAATAGCAAGGAAAGAAGGAAGCAATATGAACATTCAAAAAACCAAAAATCTTATTTCAGCAGCTTTGTTTGCCGCAATTATCTGCGTTGCAACTTATATTGTGCAGATTCCCATGCCCGCAACAGGCGGCTACGTTAACCTTGGCGACTGCTTTGTTTTAACGGCAGGAATAATGCTCGGCGCAGGCTACGGAGCAATGGCGGCAGGTCTCGGCTCAGCGCTTGCAGATATGCTTGCAGGCTATATGCAGTATGCACCCGCAACGTTCATAATAAAAGCTCTTATGGCGGTTGCCGCTTATTTCATTTATATTTCGCTCAACAAACTGTTTAACTCCAAACACAAAATAATTGCAAAAACGGTTGCTGTTATTGCGGCTGAAGCAATTATGGTGCTTGGTTATTTCGGCTATGAAGCTTTAATTTTAGGCTACGGAATTGCCGCCGCAGGCAGTATTTTGGGCAACGTAACACAGGGCGCCGTCGGTGCAATTGCGGCAGTTGCGCTTGTAACTGCACTGCAAAAATCAGCATCAAAAAGCAAAACAATATCAACATTCTTTAAGGCAGGTTGAAATATATGGATAACATTTTCAATCAGGCAAAGGCTGCGGCTGCGGAGCTGCTTGAAAAATCAGGCATAAGTAAGGGTGCGGTTGCGGTTATCGGCTGCTCAACAAGCGAGGTTATCGGCGAAAGAATCGGCACAAGCGGCAAACTTGACGTTGCGCAGCAGATTTTTGACGGTCTTAACAGCGTTTTTGAAGCAAACGGCATTTATCTTGCCGCCCAGTGCTGCGAGCATCTGAACAGAGCAATCATCATTGAAAAAGAAAAAGCCGATGCACTCGGTCTTGAGGCAGTCTGCGTTGTGCCCCACCCAAGAGCAGGCGGCTCGTTTGCAACTGCGGCTTGGCAGACGATGAAAAATCCTGTTGCCGTTGAAGAAATCAAGGCTGACGCAGGTATTGACATCGGCTGCACGCTTATAGGTATGCACCTCAAAAGAGTTGCCGTTCCCCTCCGCCTTGAAAACAACGTTATCGGTGAAGCAAAGCTCTCCGCCGCAAAAACAAGAGCAAAATATATCGGCGGCGAAAGAGCAAGGTATGAATAATGTACTTGTAACATCTGTGTTTTCGTACTGTAAACAGTGATTAAGTAGGGCGGCTTGCCATCAAGCCGCCGCTTTTTTTATGGCAAACGGCGGGATGTGGGCATCCCGCCCTACAGGATTAACATCAAAAATCGGGTAAGGGCAAAGCTCTTCCTGAACTATTCACTATTCACTCTTAACTATTCACTAAACATAAAAACACCGTTGGTTTTACCCAACGGTGTAATTTTTTATGCAGTTTCTTTGAGCTCTCTTTCAAGCCAGATGCAGCCGATATCCATTGCGCTGTAAAGACCCTTGCGCTCGGCTTTTTTAACGATTTTATCTTTCATTCTGACATTCGGGTCAGTGTTGACAAGCTGAACAACAACTCTGTCAGCAACCTCAAGACCCTTGACCTCTCTTGTGCTTGTTATCTGCATAATAACAACATAGGGGTCACTCATATAGCCGTAGTAAAGGGTTTTGCCGCTTCTGACGAGAGGCTTGCCCTTATACATAAGGAAGCTGTGTTTTTTAGCCATTATAACGCTCCTTTAAATTATTCTATTCCGAGATAGCACTTAACCATTGCCTGCAGAAGCTCATCTCTGTCAAGCCTTCTGACAAGGCTGCGTGCGTTGTTATGCGTGGTAATATATGTCGGGTCCTCTGAAAGAATGTAGCCGACAATCTGGCTGATGGAATTATATCCTTTTTCATTCAAAGCTTCATAAACCGCAAGAAGATTTTTCTTCATCTCGGCTTCGTTTTCGTCTTTGATTGAAAATCTTATTGTTTTATCAGTCATTTCGGTCACCTCCGTACCCGTTTATTATATAACACCTTTCAGAATAAAACAATGCTTTTTTGAAAAAATTTAAAAGATGTTTAAAAATAAGTATTTAAGTGTAGGGGCGGATATTATCCGCCCGTCTGAAACTTACGCTCTGAGAGTTACGCCGATTTCGCCGAGATTTGCAAGAACAGCGTCAATCCAGCCCTGAACCTGCTCCATTTCAAGCGTTCTGTCCATAGCGGCAAAGACAAGGCGGACTGTCATGCTCTTGACACCGTCTTTTTCATAAGTATCAATAACTCTTGCGCTCTGAAGCTCATCAAGAGCAAGCTTTTCCCAGCAGGCGGCGATATCGGAATACTTGATGCCGTCGGCAAGAACAAGCGAAATATCATAATAGGTTGACTGCTGTGTGCTGGGTTCACGGAAAGCAATTCCGTTTGCATCAACGGTGTTGAATGCATCCATATCAATTTCAATGCAAACGGCTGCAGCTGTTTTATCAAGCTTCACTCTGTTTGAGGGATGCATTGCGCAAAGAACGCCGACCTTTGTGCCGTCAATAACGATTTCTGCTGTGTTCTTGGGATGCTGCCAGTTCTGCTCGGGTGCAATTTTATTATATACCGCTTTTTTCTTCTTAATAATATCAACAATGGTGTTGACCATTTCAACAGCCTTGAAATAAAGAGCCTTTTCGTTGCCGCTCTTATCATAAAGAACAACGCCGAGATGCTTTCTCTCGTTGCAGGTGCCGTCTTCCTTTGTGCCTGCAACAACTCTGCCGATTTCAAAAATGCCGTATTTATCGGCAAAATCCTTGTTTTCGCTTGCCATAACAAGCAGTGTGGGAAGCATTGAGTTGCGAAGCACGCCGTTATCGGAGTTTTCGATGTTAAGAACCTTAACGTTATCCTGAACCTCGATGCCGAGCTTCTTATATTTTCTGCCGTCACACCAAACGTAGGAATGAACCTCGTGCATCTGATATCTCTTGACAAGAAGATCCTGAACGGCTGTTTCTTCAAGCTTGCCGTAATCATTGGGAACAGGCTTCAAGGGGCTGCGTGTTGTTGTAATTTCAAAGTTATCGTAGCCGTAAATTCTTGTGATTTCTTCAATGATATCAGCCTTGATTGTAACATCCTTTGTAGCTCTCCATGAAGGAACCTTTACGGTATAGTTGCCGTCAGCATAGTCAACGCCGAAGCCGAGAAGTGTGAGAGTTCTCATAATCTGCTCGTCGCTGATATCAATGCCTGTGTAGCGGTCAACGTACTTCTTATCGAATGAAAGTGAAATTTCGGGATACTTTCTTACATATGCGTCAGTAAGCTTTGAAGCAACCTTTGCTTCGGGGTCAATGCTCTTGACAAGCTCAACAAATCTGCCCACTGCGGCAAGTGTGAGTTCGGGGTCAAGCATCTTTTCGTATCTTGCGCTTGCGTCGGTTCTGTGACCAAGACGTGATGATGACTTGCGGATTGAAACGCCGTCAAAGTTTGCGCTTTCAAGAACAACTGCGCTTGTGTTATCAACGATTTCAGAATCAAGGCCGCCCATAATGCCTGCAATGCCTGTGGGTGTTTCGCCGTTCCAGATCATAAGGGTATCTTCGTCAATATCTCTTTCAACACCGTCAAGAGTCTTGAACTTCATTTTTTCCTTAGGAGTTGTTACAACGATATTCTGCATTGTTGAAGCGTCGAATGCGTGGGTCGGCTGACCGATTTCAAGCATAATATAGTTTGTAACGTCAGCAAGGAGGTTGATGCCTCTCATACCGCAGTAATAAAGGCGGATACGCATATCAAGAGGACTCTTGTTTTTTGTGATGTTATCCATCTTGATGCAGGAATATCTGTAAACTAGGTCTTCTCTGCCAACGGTTACGCTGATTTCTTCGTCGCCGTCATAAGAAAGGTCGCCAAGCTTGAGAGGCTTGAGTTCTCTGCCTGCAAGAGCCGCAAACTCACGGGCAATACCGTAATGACCCCAGAGGTCGGGACGGTTTGTAAGTGACTTGTTATCAACCTCAAAAATGATATCGTCAATGGGGAAAATATCTTTGATATTTGTGCCGTTGACAAGGTCTTTATCAAGCTCCATAATGCCCGAGTGGTCATCGCTTATACCAAGCTCTTTTTCAGAGCAGCACATACCCTCGGATTCATAGCCGGCAACGGTTGCAACGGTGATTTCGCCGCCGCAGACTCTGCCGCCTGCAAGAGCAAGGGCAACCTTCTGACCAACAGCAACGTTGGGTGCGCCGCAAACGATGTTGCATACTTTTGAACCAGCGTCAACCTTAAGAAGGTGAAGCTTTTTTGAGTTGGGATGATCCTCAACAGAGAGAATTTCGCCGACTACAACGTTCTGAACGTCTTCGCCCTTTACGATGATATCTTCAACCTCTGCGGTTGCAAGTGTGAAGCTGTTGATAAGCTTTTTAACGTCAAGACCGCTCAGGTCAACGTAATCTTTAATCCAGTTAATTGATACAAACATTGATTATGCCTCCTTGCTTTCTTCAGGCTTTGTGAAGGATTTTTCGGTAAACTGTGAAAGAGCCTTGAGATTGCCGCTGTTGAATACACGGATATCCTTAACGCCGTATCTCATCATAGCAAGTCTTGTCATACCAAGACCGAAAGCAAAGCCGATATATTTTTCGGGGTCAATGCCTGCAGCTGTGAGAACGTTGGGGTGAATCATACCGCAGGGGCAAAGCTCAAGCCAACCCGAATCCTTGCAGGAGGGGCAGCCCTTACCGCCGCAGATTGAGCACTGAATATCAAGCTCAAAGCCGGGTTCAACAAAGGGGAAGAAACCGGGACGGAGTCTGACTGTGATATCTCTCTGGAATACCTCGGAGAGCATTGTTTTCATAAAGTAAATAAGGTTGGAAATGGAAATATCCTTATCAACCATAATGCCTTCCATCTGGAAGAAGGTGTTTTCATGGCAAGCGTCGATTTTTTCATTTCTGAAGCATCTGCCGGGGAAGATTGCTCTGATGGGGTTGCCGCTTTCAAGCGAATCCTTATATTTTCTGAGAATGGTGTTCTGTGCGGCGGATGTGTGGGTCTTAAGAAGCTGACCGCTGCTCAGATAATAGGTATCCTGCATATCTCTTGCAGGGTGATGCTTGGGGATGTTGAGAGCCTCAAAGCAGTTATAGTCGTCAGTGATTTCGGAATAATCCTCAATTGAGAAGCCCATGCTCAAAAAGATGTTTTCAACCTCTCTGCGAACAAGGGTGATGGGATGATAAGAACCGATATCGTTATCTGTGGGCATTGATTCATCATAGCTCTCGCAAGCGTCGATGAGCTTCTGCTCCTCAAGCTTTTTGAGTTCTTCAAGCTTTTCGGCAATAGCGTTTTCAATGAACTGCTTTGTGTCATTGATAGCCTGACCTGCTTCTTTTTTCTGTTCGTTGGGAATGTTGCGCAGTTCCTGCATAAGAGCGGCAACGGAGCCTTTTTTGCCGAGGAACTCGATGCGGAGCTGTTCAATTTCGGCGGTTGCGGTTACGCCTGCAAGCTTTTCTTCAAACAGCTTTTTCAATTCTGCGGGTTTTTCAAACATTTTTAATCAATCCTTTCAGATCTGTTTACAAAAATTAATCAATCTTGCGGTGGCAACGTTATTTCGGGACGGGTGAACCGTCCCCTACAGAAACGCCGTAAAAAAACAACGCCCCCGTTGCCGAAAGACAACGAGGGACGAAAAATTCCGCGGTACCACCCTGCATTTCCGATTAAAACATCGGACACTTTGAAGCCTTTAACGGCGGCGCACCGTCAGAGCCTACTGCGATTTTCAGCCCTGCCGCTAACGGGTGAACTTCAGACAAATCAACTCATAATCCGCTTACAGCCGACGGCGGATTTTCTCTGGAATGAGCCTTTAAGCTTACTCTCCCGATCACTGCGTTTGAGATATCCATAGTATTTTATCATAAGGATATTAAAAATGCAAGGGTTATTTTAAGAAATACATATTTAAATACTTTTCTCAAAATTCTTCGAAAATATTATTGCAGATGAACACCCTATATGATATACTCTATTTATAGACAATTACCATTGTAAACAGAACGAAAAACAGGTGATAAAAATGATTTCTTATGAGCCTTTTTATGAAACGTTAAAAAGCAAAGGCATAACAACTTATAAATTAATAAAAGAATTTAACGTCAGCCGCAGTTTGCTTGACAGATTAAAGCACAACAAACCATTGAGCACCGTAACAATCAATGACCTTTGCAATATACTTGAATGCGATATAAATGATATAATCAAATATACAAAAGATTAACCGCCGTTCTCGTGTTAAGAGAGCAGCGGTTTTTTTCGGACAGCCGCAAGGGCTGTCCCTACAAAATAATGATATCCTTTATATCTTGTTTTTTAAACGTTAACTAAAATATCGGGACGGGTGACCCGTCCCCGACAATGTTAATTTCAGCTCACGTTAATATCTCCGCCAAATCGTAGGGGCGACCCTCCGTGGTCGCCCGTTGAAAATTCGTTATGCTTTCATCATAGCCACAACAAACCGCAACAACGTAGGGGTGACGTTTCGTCGCCCGAAGAACACAAAGAAACGCATCGGTTTCAGAGTAGGGGCGGATATTATCCGCCCGATTTTACATTTTGCAAAGTTGATGGGCAGATACTATCTGCCCCTACACCGAGAAACAGTTGTTATGTTAAATTTCTTCAAAATCTTTATCGCTACCGCATTCCGAATTAAGGAATTCCGCATATTCTTTTGCGCTCATCAGCGGTGCGGTGTATGCCACGTCACAAAGCTCAAAGAGCCAGCATTCATATGGGTCATCAAGAAGCGGCGAAGCATCGTCAAGCAAAGCTTCGTTCACCCTCAGCACCTTGCCCTTGACGGGCGAAACAACATCAAAATATCTGCAGCTTTCAATGTCGCAGATTATTTCCCCTGCCCTGAATTCTTCGCCTTCGTCGGGCAGGTTAACCACAAAGCTTTTGCAAAGCTGCTTACAGGCATAATCGCTTAAGCCCGCAAACACGCCGTTTTCTGTTTTCTTTATCCAGATATGCTCTTTTGAATATCTTAAACTCATTCAATCATCTCTCTGAATTCTTCTTCTGTGATAATCGTTATGCCGAGCGTCTGCGCCTTGACAAGCTTACTGCCTGCTTCTTCACCTGCAAGCACGTAGCTTGTCTTTTTTGATACCGATGAAGCAGTTTTACCGCCGTATTTTTCAATCAGTTCGCTCGCCTCATTGCGTGAAAGAGTGGGCAGAGTACCCGTGAGCACAAAGGTTTTACCCTCAAAACGGTTATCAATTTTCTCTTTTTGAGAAAGCATATTAACACCCAGCGCCGCAAGCGCTTCAATCTCACGCTTTGACTGCTCAAGCGCAAAGAAATCGGCAACGCTCTGCGCCATAATGCCGCCGAAGCCTTCAATTGCCGTCAATTCTTCAACGGTTGCATTCATCAGAGCTTCCATACTGCCGAAGTGATCAGCAAGAATCTTGCCGGCTTTCTGACCGACGTGACGGATACCAAGCGCAAAAACAAGCTTTGAAAGGTCGTTGGCCTTTGATTTTTCAACCGCATCAACAAGGTTCTGCGATGATTTATCCTTGAAGCCTTCAAGGGTCATAAAGTCCTCTTTTTTGAGGGTGTATATCTCGCTTGCCTTTGTGAGCATTCCGCTTGCAACAAGCTTTTCAAGAACGGCGTCGCCCATACCCTCAATATCCATAGCATCTCTTGAGCAGAAATGAATCAGATTACGCAGAAGCTGCGCAGGACATTCAGGGTTAACGCATCTGACCGCCGCTTCGTCCTCTTCACGGATAACTCTTGCGCCGCAGGAAGGACAGGCTTCGGGCAGAACAAATCTTTCGCTGCCCTCTTTATGGCTCACAACTCTGATAACCTCGGGAATGATATCGCCTGCTTTGCGGATAACAACTCTGTCACCCAAGCGTATATCTTTTTCATCAATGAAATCCTGATTGTGGAGCGTTGCCCTTGAAACGGTTGAGCCTGCAACAAGAACAGGTTCAAAAACCGCCGTGGGGGTCAGCACACCCGTTCTGCCGACGGCAACCTCAACGTCAATAAGGGTTGTTTCTTTTTCTTCGGGCGGATATTTAAAAGCAAGCGCCCATCTGGGAAATTTGGCTGTGCTGCCGATTTCCGCACGCTGTGCAAACGAATCGGTTTTGATTACCGCGCCGTCAATGTCAAACGGAAGTGACGAACGGATTTCACCGATTCTGTTAAGCTCTGTGATAACCTCGTCGATTGTGTCAAACTTATTATAAAACGGCACGGTCTTGAAGCCGAGAGTTTTGAGAAAATCAATCGACTGCTTGTGAGCCGCAATTCCATTGCCGCTGTACTGCTGAATGTTAAAAACAAAAATATCAAGCTTTCTTGAAGCGGTGATAACGGGATTTTTCTGACGGAGTGAGCCTGCGGCGGCATTTCTGGGGTTCTTAAATGTCTTTTCGCCGTTAAGCTCCTGTTCCTCAACAAGGGCGGCAAAAACCTTTTTGGGCATATAAACCTCGCCCCTGACCTCAATGCGCTCAATGTCATCTTTAAGGCGCAGAGGAATGGAGTTAACTGTTCGCAAATTGGCTGTAACATCCTCGCCCGTTACGCCGTCGCCCCTTGTTGAACCTCTGACAAACACGCCGTTTTCATATTCAAGCGCAACCGAAAGACCGTCAATCTTCGGCTCAACAACGTATTGCGCATCGGGGAAAATCTCTTTCACCCTTGCATCAAACGCACGCACCTCATCAAAGCTGAAAGCGTCCTGCAAACTTTCAAGCGGAACGGTGTGCACAACAGGCTCAAACATACCTGCCGCACTGCCGCCGACCCTCTGCGTGGGTGAATCGGGCGTTATAAGCTCGGGGTATTCCTTTTCGATTGCGGCAAGCTCCCTCTGGAGCATATCGTATTCATAATCCCCTATTTCAGGGTTATCCTCAACGTAATATTTATGGCTGTGATAATTGAGCTGCTCACGAAGCTCTTTTGCTCTTTTTTCTGCAACGTCAAACTGCATATCAATACTTCCTTAAACAAATATAGATTTATTATAACACATCCGCCGACAAAATCAATCACAGAAAATTATTTATTCACCGTAACGTTCGGCACAGAACCGACTATCACCGTCTGCGCTACGCAGAATGAGGTTTTGACGTTATAAGTTATCCGTTTGCCCGAGAGTGTGAGTATTACCGTTGTGTCAAGATTCAGCATAACGCTGTGCTGGGTCTGATTGACTCCTGCCGCTTCAAAAACGTTTTCAAACTCTGTTTTTGATGCGCCTGACATACCAACCTTAACGTTAATATACGGACCCGTACCCGACAAAAGCGTAACTCCTGTTGCAGAGCCGAGCGGCACGCTGACACTTGTATATTCGCTTTTGCCGAAGGCTTTGTCAACCGCCTTTGAAATCTCGGATTTAAACAGATTCATCTTAACTATATCCGTTGTAATGCCCGTTATCTGATTATCGCTTGAATAGTTGACCGTTACGATATCCGAATAATTAATTTTGCTGCCGCAGATAGCTTTTTCAACCGCAGTGTTAACCTTCTTTTCTGCCACGGACTTTGCTTCAACCGCCGCAATATCATAAACGGCAGGCCGCAGTTTTGCATCAGTCAGCAAAAACGCAACAGAAATTATCAGAAAAACACAAATCAATTTAATGGTTATACCGTTGAATCTGCGAAAACCGTATCTGCCGTATCTCATCAAATCACCATTTAATTATATGATAACCATATAAAAAAATTAACAGCGGCCTGTAACAGACCGCCGTATAATTATAATCAATCTTCAATTGCAGCTTTGCGGGAATTAATTGCCTTGAAAATTTCTGTGTCAAACTTGGGTGTACGGTCATAATAATAAAGACCGTTCTGTTCCTGTTCGATATCATAAAGCTGTGTGTAGCAGAAGCCGAACATCTTATAGTTATCAAGCAGAGCATCTGTAAGACCTTTGTAGCGTTCAACGAATTCTTCGAACGATTTGGGTGCGTTGCCGTAACCCCAAGCGTCTTCTCTGTCGCCCTCTGACCACTGAAGTCCGCCGTATTCGCTGACCCAAGCGCAGCCCTTGCCGCTGTACATCTGACGTTCGGGGAATTTCTCATAAAGAACGTTTTCGGTCATAAGCTTATCGTAGTTTGCTTTGAAAACGTCAACGTTCTGCTCATAATCGTGAACGTCATAAATATCGGTTTCAACGTGGAAATTGCCGCTTGTGTCAATGCAGGGTCTTGTGGAATCCATATGCTTTGTAACACGGTAAATCGTACTGAGAACACCGTCAAACTGCTTTCTGCCGTTGATATCCCAGGTTTCGTTAAACGGACACCAGCCGATAATTGAGGGGTGGTTGAAATCTCTTTCAACGCATTCGCACCACTCGGGAAGCATTGCTTCAAGAGCAAAGGGATTTGACCAGTCAAGACCCCAGTTGCCGTATTCACCCCAAACAAGATAACCGAGTCTGTCGCAGTGATAGATAAATCTGGGTTCAAACACTTTCTGATGAAGTCTTGCGCCGTTGAAGCCAACAGCAAAAGAAATATTGATATCATTGATAAGGTCATCTTCCGTGGGTGCGGTGTAAATGCCGTCACGGTAGAATCCTTGGTCAAGCACAAGGCGCTGGAAAACGGATTTTCCGTTGATAAGGAATTTATAATCGTCAAGTCTGATTGAACGCAGACCGAAATAGCTTGCTACTTCATCGCAGCCAAAGGTGATTTTAAGGTCATAAAGTCTGCCGCAGCCGGGCTCCCAAAGATGTGTTTCAGAAAGAGCGATTTCGCCGCTGACAGAGTTTGTTGCTTTCTTTGAGAAGCTGCCGACAGGTTTACCCTCATAAAAAGCTTCTGCTGTAAACACGCCCTCACCCTCAACGTTTGCGGTTATTGTGAGCGCACCGTTTTCAGCATCGGGATAGAATTTGAAATTCTTAACGTATGCCTTGGGTGTGAATTCAAGCCATACCGTCTGCCAGATACCCGTAGTTCTTGTATAGTCACAGCCGCGTGATTTAAGCTCTTCACACTGCTTGCCTCTGGGCACAAGCGGATTTCTCACGTCGTCAACAGCATTCAGAACGAGCGTGTTTTCACCTTCAACAAGGTATTCGGTGATTTCAAATTTAAACGAAGCATAACCGCCCTTGTGGCAGCCTGCCTTTTTGCCGTTAACGTAAAGAGTTGCTTCATAGTCAACCGCACCGAAGTTTATGAACACCCTGCCTTCAAGGTTTTCGGCGGTGATATCAACGGTTTTTCTGTACCAAACGGCAGGAATGAAATCTGTATGTTCAATGCCTGAAAGCTTACTTTCGGGGCAGAAAGGAACAAGAATTTTCTTTTCCCACTCGGCTTTTTCGAGAATGCCTGCTGCAAGCTTGCTGTTGCCAAAGTCAAATTCAAAATCCCACTCGCCGTTAAGGTTGAGCCAGTTTTTTCTTTCACACTGCGGATTGGGATGTTCAGGTCTGGGAATATTCATAATAAACCTCCGTTATATCTCAAAATATTTTTCTTCAATCATAGCCGCAAGGCAGTGATAAACAGGCAGCGTCAGCTCCTGAATTTTAAACGTTTCCGTTTCGGGCAGACGGATGCAAACGTCGCAGATATCGCTGAGCTTGCTCCCATTTCGACCCGTAATTGCGATTGTTTTAATGCCTGCAGCCTTTGCGGCTTCAGCGGCATAAACAACGTTTTCGGAGTTGCCCGAAGTGCTGAAAGCAACAAGAATATCGTTTATTTGTGCATAAGCATAAACCTGCTGAGCAAAAACAAGCGACGGTATTTCGTCATTGGAAAAAGCCGTCATCAGCGCAGAATGAGCACAAAGCGATATTGCAGGCAGACCCTTTTGCAGACTGTCGGCAACAAAAGAATTTGCAAAGCATTGCTTTTCATTATCGCTCAAAGGTCGCTTTTTAAGAAAACCTTTCATCAACTCGCCAACAAGGTGGTCGCAATCAGCGGTGCTGCCGCCGTTGCCGCAGCAAAGAAGCTTGCCGCCGTTATCATAGCATTCAGCCATTGCGTTATATGCGTTTTCGATATCGTTTTTACAAACACCGAGCACCGGATATCTTATAAACAAATCATCAAAAATTCTGCTCATTTCAAGACCTCCTGTGCGCAGATTTTAGCAACGCCGAGTGCGGCATAATCGCCGATTTCATCTCCGAGCGAAGCGGCAACGATTTCGCAGGCATCTGCAGAACAGGCAATTGCCTCTCTGCGTATGGCTTCATACATTGCTTCTTTCAGCAATTCGCCCGAGCGTTCATAAATGCTGCCGATAACTATTCTTTCGGGGTTGAGAATATCAATAAGCAAAGCCAGCGCACAGCCGAGCTTTTCGCCGCATTTGCGGTAAATGGCGTTTGCCAGCTTATCACCTTTGAATGCGGCTTCGGCAATTGTTTTGGCAGTAACGTTTTCTCTCGGTATGGTTGTAACACCGTTATAAACCGAAAGCATTTTCTTTGCCATATCGGCAATACCGCCGCCTGAACAAAAGCCTTCAAATGAACCTGCTTTGCCGTAACCCACAGGGCCGTCAGCCGCAAGCCTGATATGCCCCACCTCACCTGCCAAACCGCAGGCACCGGTATAGAGTTTGCCGTCAAGAATCAAGCCTGCTCCCATTCCCGTGCCGAAGGTGAGAAAAATCATATTGCTGCAGCCTTTACCTGCGCCGAACTGCCACTCGGCAAGCGCACAGGCATCGGCATCGTTGCAGACCTTGCAGGGTGCGCCGAATTTTTCGGTTATGATATCCGCAAGCGGCACGTTATCCCAATCGGGCAGATTGGGCGGACACATAATTATGCCCTTTTTGCCGTCAAGCGGACCGCCGCAGCTTACACCGCAGGCAATAACATCAGCAACGGTCAGGGAATTTCTTTTAAGCAGAGTTTGAGCGCTTTCAATAAGCTCGTCAACAACCGCACGCCAGCCTCGGCTGACGTTTGTTGCAAAACGTATTTTATCAAGCACGGCGGTTGAGTTATTTTCAGCAATAACAACGGCGCATTTTGTGCCGCCAACATCAAAGCCGAGATAATATTTCATTCTTTCCCTCCGTTTATTAAGGTGAATGTTCACTTAAAATAGATTATACACATATATTTTACTGCAGTCAACAACTAAAGCAACAAAAAAGAAAGGTGAATCCAATGGCGGTGCTGTTCATCAGAGCTGTTATCCTCTATGTGACGGTTATTTTTGTAATCAGGCTGATGGGTAAACGGCAAATAGGCGAAATGCAGCCCTCAGAGCTTGTTATAACAATCCTGATTTCGGAGGTTGCTTCACTTCCGCTGCAGGATAAGGGAATACCCGTGCTGTACGCTCTTGTGCCGCTGTTTGTTTTTGTTTCTTTTGAAATAATCCAATCAGCTCTGAGCCTCAAAAGCCGCAAGCTGCGCAACCTTATGCAGGGGCACGAAGTCACTGTAATAAAAAACGGCAAAGTTGATATGCAAGCGCTCCGAACGCTCAGAATGACGCTTGATGACCTTAACGGTGCGTTGCGCCAGAAAGACGTGTTTGATATCAAAGAGGTGTCATACGCAATATTTGAAACCAACGGCAAATTGAGCGTTAAACTAAAAAACCAGAAAAAGGAGAAAAAGAAAAAATGAAAAGAGTAATCATAGCCGTTTCAATGCTTGCATTTGCAGTAACCGCAGCTTTTGTTTTCACTTTTGTGCTCACCCAAAACATCACCGCGATTTCAGCCGATATCCTACACCTGAGCTCTGTGGCTCAAACAGCAACGCACGAAGAAATATGCAGCGAGGCCGACAGCATTATTTCAGATTGGAACAAAACGCAGAAATTTCTGAAAGTTATATCAGTTCACGAAAGCCTCAACGCCATCAATCAGAATATACTCTCGCTCAGTGATATTTCGGCGAACGGCAACAGAGAGCAGCTTTATGAAAAATGCCGTGAAATCTGCGCTATGCTCAGCGTTTTTTCTGACGATGAAAAGATAACCGCCGAAAATATTTTTTAATTTTGAACAAAATATAAATTTATCAAAACTTGTTGAAATTGCTGATTTCGAATGATATAATTTATTTGAGCATAAGATTTTTATGTATCATACTGAAAAGGAGGCGGTAAAATGGAACATTATATGCTCATTTTTTGGGCAGTTGCGCTCGTTGCATTTGTTGTTATTGAAGCCGTCACGGCGCAGCTTTTGACCATCTGGTTTGCCGTCGGTGCTCTTGCGGCGCTTGTTTCAGAGATGCTCGGCGCACAGGTATGGCTGCAGTGGGTGATATTTGTTGCGGTTTCAGCCGTTGTGCTTGCAGCAACAAGGCCGCTCGTTAAAAAATTCGCCAAGCCTAAAATCCAGCCCACCAATGCAGACAGATACATCGGTCAAACAGCCGTTGTAACAGAAGAGATTGA
This sequence comes from Acutalibacteraceae bacterium, assembly GCA_045536245.1. Classification (GTDB taxonomy): domain Bacteria; phylum Bacillota; class Clostridia; order Oscillospirales; family Acutalibacteraceae; genus CAG-177. The sequence continues at coordinate 31,440 of JAZSNE010000020.1, forward strand.
TAACGTTGCAGGCAAAGGAACTGTCAAGGTCGGCGGCTCTCTCTGGTCTGCCAGAGCAGAATCAGGCGAAAACATCAAAGAAAACGAAAAGGTTACGGTTATTAAAATCGACGGTGTTAAACTCATCGTCAGATAAATTGAGGAGGATTATTTTATGATTTTCGTACTTCTTGCACTCGCAATTTTCATTATCGCAATAGTTATTTTAAACATCAAAATCGTTCCGCAGTCCAAGGCTTACGTTATTGAAAGACTCGGAACATACAGCGCAACCTGGCAGACAGGTCTTCACGTTAAGATTCCGTTTATTGAAAAAATCGCCCGTCAGGTTTCTCTCAAAGAGCAAATCGTTGACTTCCCGCCCCAGCCGGTTATCACCAAAGATAACGTAACGATGCAGATTGACACCGTTGTGTTTTTCCAGATAACCGACCCCAAGCTTTATGCTTACGGCGTTGAAAGACCTCTTGCTGCTATCGAAAACCTCACGGCAACCACTCTGCGTAACATCATCGGCGAAATGGAGCTTGACCACACGCTCACTTCCCGTGATATCATCAACGCAAAAATCAGAGGAATCCTTGACGAAGCAACAGACCCCTGGGGCATCAAGGTTAACAGAGTTGAGCTTAAAAACATTCTGCCTCCCAGAGAAATTCAGGACGCAATGGAAAAGCAGATGAAGGCTGAACGTCAGCGCCGTGAAGCAATCCTCACCGCCGAGGGTGAAAAGGCATCAAAAATCCTTGTTGCCGAAGGTAACAAAGAGAGCAAGATTCTTGCCGCAGAAGCTGATAAGCAGAGTGCAATCCTTGCAGCGGAAGCTATCAGAGAATCCAAAATCAGAGAAGCAGAAGGTGAAGCCGAGGCTATCCTCAAGGTTGAGCAGGCAAGAGCAAAAGCGATTGAGCTTATCAACCAGGCTGCTCCCGGCGAAGGTTATCTCACCATCAAGAGCCTTGAAGCATTTGAAGCCGCAGCTGACGGCCAGGCAACAAAGCTGATTATCCCCAGCGATATTCAGGGCATTGCAGGTCTTGCAGCAAGCGCAAAGGAAATTGTTTCCGGTAAATAAGAGTATAACAATAAACGGACTGTCCCGCATTTCAATAATAGCGAGGCAGTCCGTATTTTTATAAAAGTCCGGAAATGAATATTACGAGTATCAGAACGGGTAACACAAACCGGAAATAGGGTTTGAGTTTTGGCGAAAGCTTAATTCCCCTGCCGGTATTGACCTCTTCGATGTATTTATCAAATCCCCAGCCCCATTTTGACACGCAGAAGAAAAGATAAACAAGCGCTCCCGTGGGCAAAAGAAGATTACTCACAACAAAATCTTCACTGTCCAGAATATCTTTTGAGCCGATGGGCGTAACATCCTTCCAGATGTTGTAACCGAGCAGACAAGGTACACTTGCAGCAAACATTATAATGCCAAGAATTGCAACTGCTGCTTTTCTTTTGATGCTGAAATTTTCCATAAAGCTTGCAACCAGATTTTCAAAAACAGCAATAACCGTTGAAATACTTGCAAAAGTCATAAACAAAAAGAAAACCGAACCCCAGAATCTTCCGCCCGTCATATTAAGAAACACTTCAGGCAACGTAACAAATATAAGCGGCGGACCTGCATCGGGCTCTATTCCAAAGCTGAAACAGGCAGGGAAAATAATAAGACCCGACGCAATAGCAACAAAAGTGTCAAGCGAACATATACGAACGGATTCGCTGATTAACGTGTTATCCTTTGACATATAGCTGCCAAAAATTTCCATAGATGCAAGACCGATTCCGAGAGTGAAAAAAGCCTGATTCATTGCGGCTGTCATAACATTTCCGAGCCCGATTTCAAGTGCTTTGCTGAAATCGGGTTTAAGATAGAATTCCAGACCCTCTGCAGCGCCGTCAAGTGTAAGGCTGTGAATAACCAAAACCATAATCAGCCCAAACATTCCGAGCATCATATACTTTGTTATCCGTTCAATTCCCTTTTGCAACCCGAAGCCGCAGACCGCAAATCCGATTATAACCGTTATCGCCAGCCAGATAAGCATTTCAAACGGGTCGGCAAGCATCTGAGAAAAAACTTCACCGCTTTGACCCGGTGACACCGTGTTGAACCTTCCGCTTGCAAATTTATAAAAATAACCGACCATCCATCCCGCAACAACCGTGTAATACATCATCAGCATAAAGCAACCGATAACGCCTACCCAGCCGTGAATGTGCCAGAAATGACCTTTCTTTTCAAGCATCTTGTAAGCCGGAACAGTACTTTTGCGGCTTGCTCTGCCTACGGCAAATTCCATTGTCAAAACAGGTATACCCATAATCGCCAGGAACAAAAGATAAAAAGCAACAAAAACTCCGCCGCCGTTCTGCCCTGCAATATACGGAAACTTCCACACATTACCGATTCCGATTGCGCAGCCTGCGCTCACAAGCAAAAATCCAAGACGGGATTTAAAATTTTCACGCTTCAAACATTTCACCCCTTTTATATTTCAATTATATCAGATAAATTTTAATATATCAACGCAAACGAATATATAAAATAATATAAGGATATATAAAAAAAGTATAAAAAATTGTTATTATCTGTTGATTTCAGCTTTTCAAGGTGATACAATTAAAATGTTAATTTAATTCAGAAAGGAAGGTCTCCAACTATGGATTACAAAATGAATCTCACCCAGGAAGAGCTTGATATCCTTAACGGCTCCAAGGGTGAAACAATGGCAAAGGTTATGAAGACTCTCGTTCTTTACGGCGATGCCTTTGACGCAACAAAAATGGTTCCCGTTACAAGCGATAAGGGTCACCTCGTAACAAGCTTCGGCCTTAAAGTTATGAAGCCTGTTTATGACCTTATGGCTCAGCTTATTGAAGGCGGCGCACTTTCAGCTCAGAAGTTCTCCGTTGACCCCAAGCCTCTTGACCCCAAAGTTCCCGCAAACTTCCTTCAGAAGCTTATTTTCAACAAATTTATGTACAGCATGCAGGATATGTATGATAACCAGCTTTCAAAGCTCGGTCTTATTGATAACAAATCCTACACCTGCACCTGCTATATGGACGAAGTAGGCAACGTTCCCAAAAAGGGCGATATTCTCTCCTGGGCAGAATCCTCAGCCGTTGTTTATGCTAACTCCGTTCTCGGCGCACGCTGCAACAGAAACTCCGGTATCATTGAGCTTTTCGGTTCAATCGTTGGCAGAGTTCCCTATTTCGGACTTGTTACAGATGAAGGCAGAAAGGCAACATGGATTGTTGAAGTTAAAACAACAAAGAAGCCCGAAGCTCAGATTCTCGGTTCGGCTATCGGCATGAAGGTTATGGAAGATGTTCCTTATATCAAGGGTCTTGACCAGTGGATCGGAACAGAGCTTGACGGCGATACCAAGGCTTACCTCAAGGATTTTGGTGCAGCAACAGCTTCAAACGGTGCTGTCGGTCTTTATCACGTTGCAAACCTTACTCCCGAAGCAGTTGAACAGGGCGAATCTCTTATCGCAGAAGGCGCACAGGTTTATGTTGTTGACGATGCTGAACTTGCAAGAGTTCAGGCAAACTATCCCGTTATGTGGAAAGACAAGAATGCAACTCCCAAGCTTTGCTTCGTAGGCTGCCCCCATCTTTCACATGCACAGCTTATTGAATGGACAGATAACGTTGTTGCAGGTCTTAAGAAGAACGGTCTCAAGAAGGTTTCAATTCCCACCGTATTTACAGCAGCACCTGCAGTTATCGAAGAGTTCAACAAAACTCCTTATGCGGCAAAGCTTAAGGCAACAGGCGTTGTTCTCAGCTACATT
>JAZSNE010000037.1:0-29982 GCA_045536245.1 Acutalibacteraceae bacterium
CCATTACTATTATACTTGGAGGTTTGATTATCTTTCAACCTTTCGGGCTTGCTTTGAGCTCGCCCGTTTTGGCTTTGCTGAAGCCGTCTTTAACCCCTGGTAAAACCAGGGGTTTATTTCCACACCTGAAGGCACCAATAAAAAAGACAGCAGACGGGGAATCCCTTCTGCTGTCTTTTTGGTTATTTACAAAACTGTCTTTATATCTGTACCTTTATATATTAATGAACCATAAACTTATACATAAATTTGACGAACATCATAAATATTTTAAGGCTTGCTGATGACACGGGCATTTCAAAATCTTCTGCCGATGCACCTGCAGAAAAGCCTCCGATTTCACCCAATTCGTAATTAACGCTATCAACATCTCTGCCTTCACCCGTAAAGTAATCCGCAGCAATAAGCATACCGTTTTCATCGAACATAAAGGTTGCTTCATTTTTGTAAAGAAGAGATGCCGCAAAACCTGAATAGTCGTCTGCATAATTCCAGTAAAAATCACCTAATGCCTCGTTATCGTCAAGCGAAATACCGTAGAGAGCGGGGTTAGGGATAATTTTCTTGGCTACAAGGTCGTTAACCACAGCTTCCGTATCATAGGTGAATGTTTCTATGTATATATCACCGTATCCAGCAACATCGGTTTCTTTTACCGATGATTTCAAGCTCATATATTCGGGATATGAGGGCAGAGGCATCAATACGGTTTCTTCATATAATAATTCCTCAAAAACATCTTTGGTCTGACTATCAAAGATCAAGGAAAAATCCATATGGCGGTTGAACTGCGGAAAATATACAAACAGACCTTTTTGTGTTACATACATTTCCAAATCCAAAAAGAATACTTTTGAAGAAGAAAAATATTCTGTCATTACTTTTCCGTTTTCGTCTTCAATCTGTCGCATAGATACTTTGTTTTCAGAAAACCTGTTTGTGTTCTCGCTTTTCATCGGCTCATAGAGAGTGATAGCTCCGGTTTTTTCAATATCTGCAAAAAACTTTTCTGTTTTTGTTTCGCTCGCTGCATTGGCGCAGATTGAAAAAACAGAAGTAAACACCAGAATCATTGCAAAAACAAGGCTTAATTTTTTCACGGTATCAATCCTTTCTAAAAAACAAATCAGATTAATTTTATACTTTCAGTTTAATACCAAAGGAATCCGAGCAGCAGCATTCTTATTATCCACTGCCACCAGGTGTATCTCACCTCAACGTCAAACGTGCAGGAATATTCTTCATATCTGACGGTAACAGTCTGAACGCCGAGCTTGGTTGAGTCAAAGCCCTCAACGGTCATCTTTGAGGTGTCGGTAACGTATTCAACAGAACCGTCAATGTCTGTGATTTTAAGCTGAATTCCGCTCAGGTCAAGAGTACCTTTGTAGTTGACAGTCAGCTTGTCGGGAAGCTTTGAAACGGTCACGGTTACTGTTCCTGCAAGAATTTCAAACTCGCTGAACTTGCTGACTTCAAAAATCATATAGCCGTTTTCGATAACAAGGGTGCCGTCTGCGGTTGAAAGCTTTTCTCTGCCGCCGTCAACATAGCGGTGATAAATAACCATATCCGTTTTGTCTTTGTATCCGTCGGGAATGGCGATTTTTATTTTTACGGTCTGACCCTCATTCGGCTGAACAACTTCGCCGTTTTCGTTTACGGCTTTAAGATTGAACACGCCAACCTGTACATATGTTTTGCCGTCAACCATATATATTCCGCCGGGGTCTCTGTTGCCCGTTACCTCTTCAACGTCAAGGGTTATCTCTTCGTTGAAGCAGTCGGGCGAATAGGTTGCGGTAACGTCATATTTATCGGACTTTGAAACCACGTCAAACACCGCATAATAATGACCGCATTCGCAGGTGTAAAGCTCGTATCCGTTTTGGTATTCGGTTGCTTCGGCATAACCCGAATAAGAGTGGGAATGAACGTGATTATAATGAATCGTGACACTGCTGCTCAGTCCGGAATTTGCTGAAATTCTTGACCAGGCTTCAGCGTTACCTTCATAATAAATATCCGTCAGATTTTTACTGTCATTAAAAGATCGGGACATTATATCAGTGACAGAATCAGGTATATAAACTTTTTCAAGCAACGTGCAATTTCTGAAACCGTGCGCGAAGATTTGTGTTATTCCGTTACCGAAAGCAACGCTTTTGAGATTTGTGCAGTCAGCAAATGATGACTCGATATATTTTACATCGTCGGGAATTGTTATCGCCTCAAGATACGGATTGCCTGAAAAAGCTGATCTATCGATTGTTTTGGTTTCGCTGTCAATCACATACAGCGACTGTTCGGTTCCTGAAGGATAGCAAAACAGTTTTGATTTATCTTTGCTGTAAAGTGCTTTGCCGTCAAAAACAAAATGAGGATTATTTTTGTCAACAGTAATAGTCGAAAGATTAGGCGTATTATAAAATGCACACTCACCTATAGCAGAAACATCGGAAGAAATATGCACACTTGAAATATTGGTTTTTTCAAAAGCGTAATCGCCGATTTCTGTCAGGCTTTCGGGGAAGTTAATGCTTGTGAGCTTTGGTGAATAGTTGAAAGCTTTTTTCGCAATAACCTCAAGACCCTCAGGCAGTTGAATTTCTTCGAGGCTTGCACAGCCGTTGAAAGCGGATTCTCCGATTGTTTTTACGGTATCGGGAAGAATGACATGGGTCAGTTTTTTGCATTGATAGAATGAAAGATTATCAACAACCGTTATGTTTCCGAGAATTTCAACGCTTTCAAGGTTATCGCAGAAGTAAAATACAGAACTTCCTGTTTTTGTTACGCTTTTGGGAATAACAATGCTTTTAATACCCGAGCAATTGCTGAAAGCCGAATCTCCGATATATTTTACGGAGTCGGGAATGATTATTTCGGTAAGCTCATCGCAACCCGAAAAAGCGTCACCCGCAATCAGTTCGGTTCCGTCTTTTATCTCAAATTTTCCTGTTGCTTCGGGCAAAACGTCAAGCAGATATTTGCCGCAATAAAGAGCGTAGCCTTCACGGTTTTCAGCGTTTTTGAAGTATGCGGTCTCTGCAAAAGAACCGCCGTCGAGCTCAGCCAGGCTATCGGGAAGAATAACCGTTTCAAGCGCTTTGCAGAACCAAAAAACCTTATAAGTAATATAGGTAACCGAATCGGGAATTTCAATGCTTTTGAGTGATTCACAGTGGTAAAAAACCAAATAATCCAGACCCTTAAGGCTGTTTGGAAGTTTGACCTTTTCAAGCTTGGTGCAGAAAGCGAAAGCCTGTCCTCCGATTTCTTCAACACCGTCGGGAATAATGATTTCTTTAAGATTCGGACAGGATTCAAACGCATTCCAGCCGATTTCTTTAAGACTTTCAGGCAGATTGATTTCAGTAAATTTACCATAATGAAAAGCATAGGTTTCAAGCTCCGTTACTCCGTAGGGCACGGTATAGCTTGCGTCTTTTTTGCCGTCGGGATAGCGCACAAGAACGGTTTTGTCCTTATTGAAAAGAATGCCGTTTTCATCGCTTGAATAGTTCGGATTTTCGCTGTCAACGTTTATTGTTTCAAGAGCAGGGTTATAATAAAATGCTTCAGAATCAATTTTTGTAACGCTTTTCGGAATATTAACCGATTTAAGATTAGAGCAAGAATGAAAAGTTGAATGTTCAACGGCTTCAACTCCGTCGGGAATCGAAAAGCTTTCAATACCATCACAATATGCAAAGGCGCCCCAACCGATTTTATTTATGCTTTGCGGAAGGTTAAAGTTTGTTACGTTTTCGCAGTAAACAAAGGCGCCGGAGCCTATTGAGGTTACACCCTCGTCGATAATAACGGTTTTAACAAGTTCTGCATCGTAGTACCAAGGTGCAGGGAAATAAGGACCGAATGAAGAGAGGGAATCAAAATTATCCATATCTCCCGTTCCGTAGATATGTAGATCGCCTGTATATGTGTTGAAAGTGTAGCTGAGATTTTTGCCGCATTTACCGGAAGTTTCGCCGTTGATGATATGCTCCTCATCAAGCTCTTTATAGAAAGAAACCTGCTGCTTTAAAACGGGTAAACCGTTTTCATCCATATCCCACATATTGTTGAAATCAAAGCCTGTAAACGAATTCTTATCTTTGAATTCTTCTTCAGTAAGCTTCTTTGCGTTGATAAACGCACTGTCATCAGCAGGTGGGTTTGAGCATACGTAAGACGTATATAGACCGTCGTTGCTGTAATATACGTTTTCAATTCTCGGCGCAGGGTTGGTATCGAGAACCGATGTCCAAAATTCGCCTGCTATTGCACCGACACAACCGCTGAAATTTTCGGGAACAGTTATTCCACCCGTGCTGTAGCAGTTTTTAACATACCAGCAATCGCCGATTATACCGCCCACACAGGTTGAAGGCGTTGTGAAATCAACGCCTATTGTTCCCTGATTGTAGCTGTTTAAAATCTGATTGGTGTAGTCTTCGGTGCCGCCTGCAATACCGCCTGCCAGAACAAACCTTGTATCGCTCAGGCTATCAGTACCCGAAGCGAAAATATCGCCGTAATTGCTGCACTGATTTATCATTCCGCTTCTGGCACTGCCTGCAATGCCGCCGATTGATATTGTTGTGAGTTTAGCATCGGTTTTTATGCTGACATCCGCAGCGTTGGTAATGTTATTTAATGAACAAGAGATGTTTTTGCCGACAACACCGCCGACAGAACCGCTTCGGATGCTTTCGACAATAACGTTTCCCGTAACGATGCAGTCCTTGAAAACAGTCTGGGTTGCCGTGCCTGCCAGAACCCCGACGTTGACCTTTATAACAGAAGTGTACGGCTGCTTGACAGTGATGTTTGCTTCTTTAATAAACAGGTTTGAAATTGTGGCGTTGCTTGTGCAGCCAAACAAACCTATGTTTGTTGCGGTGGTAACGTTTTCGTTGTTAATTTTAAAATTGGTTAATATCTTTTTGTTGCCGTCAAGAACACCCGTGAAAGGTTCTTCGGAAGTGCCGATGGGTGTCCAGTTATACCCATCCATATCAATATCCTGTGTGATAATATACTTACCGCTCAGGTTATCTCTGATTTTGTTAAGGGCATAGGCAGAAGCGATTTCAATATACCCTTCAGGGATTGCGTCCGTCTGCGATATCTCTTCTGCAAAGGCGGAAAATGAAAATACATTTACTGAGAAAGCAAGCGCTAAAACCAAAACAAGTGCAACGGTTTTTAAGAATGTTTTTTTCATTTTAAGCATCTCCTTTCAATTGTTATGCATATTTCAGAATATCATTTTGAAATATGCGGATATAAGATAAAACACCTCGGCAACAGACGGCAGGTTGAGATATACAAAATCGGCATATCCGCTGTAACCTCCGTGTTGGTTGCCCTCATTGCTTATGCGAATGGTTTTACTTACAACTCCGTAATTAACAATCTGAATTGATTCAAGACTAAAATAAGGCATATATACCGAAAAATCACCTGCATAGTATTCATTGCCGTTTTGTTTTACGGTAAGAATTTCACTTTCTCCATCGGGATAAGTTATTTTGAGTACAGTTCCGGTTAATATCGGACCAACTCCTCCGATTATAACTCTGCTTGTCAGCGGTGCATAGAGAATTTTAACATCAACTTCCTCGATAACTCCTCCGCAGGGGAAATCGGCTTCCTCCGCTGAGGCAGCAAAACCAGGTGAGGTGAATGAAAAAACGGTTGCCATAATTAAAATCAGTGCAGCGGCTTTTAAAATTCTTCTTTTCATAAAAATCTCCTCCTCAAAATGTTAAAGTTCTGCCGTAAAGGTGTAGGTTTCGCCTGCCTGCGCAACGGCACCGACGCCGTCGCCGTAAATACCTGCCATTGCCTCATATCCATTCTTGCTGACGAGAGTTATCAGGTAATCCCACGTCATCTCTGTGCCTGCCTCAACGCTCAGATGAAGTGTATCCACAACGTTATCATCAAAATCGGTAACATCAATTATAAGGATTGCCTGTGCAAGCGTTGTCAAAACGGTGGTCGGTTGAGTTGTTGCGGGTTCGGTTACAGGTCGGGTTGTTTTTTGTTGAGTTGTTGTTTCTCTTTGCGTTGTTGTAGCCTGAGTTGTAGTAGATGCATGAGTGGTTATTTTTTGCGTTGCGGTTTCTGTTCTTGTTGTTTGATTTGCTGTTGTTGTGATCCTTTTCGTTGTGTGAGGATTGGTGGTTGTTAGCTTGGCTGATGTTGACGGTTTTGTGCTTTTTTCTGTCAACGTCGCTTTTGTGTCTGTAAGTGTTGAAGAAGTATCGGTTACAATTGTTTCTTGAGTGGTCGGTTCGGTTGTTAAAATCATTTCGTTAAATACATCTATGCTTGTTGTGAAAGGTGATGTTGTCACTTCTTCTTTAATTGTTGTTGGTTCATCTTTGGAATCTATATGTCTGACCACCGTCACAACACCTGCCGTGCTGCCGCCCACAACCGCCGTTGCAGCTATACCTATTGCAACTTTCTGGGCAACTGAAAGTGCCGCTGCCTTTGCGGCAATTCCCGTTCCTGTTGCCGCTGCCGTAGTTACGCCCGAAGCGGTTGCGGTTGTTGCTGCCGCATATGCTGCCGTTGCTCCTGCAACAATTTCTGCAGAAGCCGCACTTGCAAGGAAAACTGCCGAAGCGGTTGTTGACGTTTTGCCGAGTGCCCAGATGAGAACTCCGCCGAGTGCCGCACCATAAAGAACGTTTCCGTTTTTCTCAAATTTAGTTTTAAGGTCTTTTCTTGCGGAATACAATCGGTTTTTAACAGTGCTTTCAGGCACTTCAAGGCTTTCTGCAATTTCGCTGACGGTCATCTCACCGAAATACTTCATAATAATGCAAACACGCTTTTCATCAGAAAGCTCATCTATCGCCGCCATTACCTCACGGCAGGTTTCGCCCTGATCAAGGTTTTCTTCGGGGCTGAACTCAGTTCCATCATCGGGTATTTCTTCAAACGTTTCATCTTCATAGGACTCAAAAGCCAATACGTTTCTCTTTTTGAGAAGATTTTTGCTTTTGTTGGAAACAACGCGATACAGCCATCCCATAAAGCTTTGGGACGGATCGATTTCACCGATTTTTTCGAGAACTTTTATGTAAGTTTCCTGCAATATATCTTCGGCATCCTGCTCGTTTTTTAAAATTTGCAGTGCAACAAAATAAGCTTTCGGACTTGTCAGCCTGTAAAGATCTTCAAAAGCTTCATTGCTGCCGCTTTGAATTTGTTCTATGAGTTTGCCGATTATTTCTTTTTCAATATCCATATACTCACCGTCAGATATATTTATCTGATTTCATTATATCAAATGCAGATGTATCTTTCAACACAAATACTTTATATATATAATACAGTTTAGAATGCGGAATGGTCTATTATTTTCCAAACTTTCTTTCAATCTGATTGTTTCATTTAACCGGAATTACTTCTTTGCTTTATAGAAAATCCTGCGCCAAAAGGACAGCGTTGTTTGTTCTAACAAATTTCTAACAAATGGACGAAAAACGAGTTTTTGCGTGAATCCAAGCATATCAACACTTGCAGAAATTGGCCTTTTGGTTTCTTGAACTGAACTTTTGTCAGATAATTCTGCAAGGTTCCACCAAATGGAATGCAATTCCACTATCTGAGTGTCCCTACGAACCAAAAGGTCAGGGATTCGAACGAGCGTTAAGAAAACCTGCACTCCGATTGGAATGCAGGTTTATTTTTTATCCGTAAGTCCAAGAATGTAGTCAACCGATGTTTTGTGAAATTTTGCAAGAGCAATAAGAACCTCGGGCGGAACGGTTCTTTCGCAGCCTCACCATGTGTGGGATCGTTTTTTTTCATACCCATAAATAAAAAAGCCTTCTCCCTGAGGAGAAGGTGTGTAGCCGTAAAAAATGGGGTCTTTTATAGACCCCAACAGTTTAATGATAACACAGCAGGATTTCAATGTCAATAAAAATGTGGAAAAAATTATAGCAAATTAGCTAAAATCTGCAGATTAAACAATAAAATTATATCAACTTTGTACAAAATCCCATCTTGAAAAGTGCAAAAATCTGTGCTATATTATAGTCAAGGAAAGGGTGATACCGATGAGAAGGTAAAAACCTAAAGACCTGAAAGCTTCAATAATAAAAAACAAAAATAAAATAAAAACAAAAATACCAAATGAAGCAAAAAGGTCTTAAGCACAATCTTAAATGAAACGAAAATCACAAATCGGATAATTTAAGATTGGACAATATCAAGAAAGAGAGGTTATCCAAAGATGTTAGATATTAAGAGTTGTCAGAAATAGCCCTTGATTGATCGTGTAAAGAAACGTCAGTCAAGGGCTATTTCTCTTTTTATAATAAGTTTTCATTTAATACGTTTGGTTGCAACCGTTGGAAACACAGGGTTCCGGCGGCGTTTTTTATTTTTGAATGAAAGAATACTTTTGTTAACAAAACCTGTTTCGTAGGGGCGATTCGTGAATCGCCCGTTTCGGGCGGATAATATCCGCCCACACACGGAATTGTTGGTATTATTCAACATCACGGATAGCTGCGATATTTGCCTGAATCCACGGGCGACGAATCGTCGCCCCTACATTGTAAATTCACAACAAACAATTGCGCATTGCGAATTACGAATTGCGCATTAAAACGGGTGACCCGTCCCCTACGAGGTTACAATTCACAACCAACAATTGCGCATTGCGAATTACGAATTGCGAATTAAAACGAACAAGGGCTGTCCTTGCAAAAACCGTTCGTGACATATGGAGCTGTTGTTAACAAAAGTCACGTTTGGATTTGACAACGGTGCAACAGAAATATATAATGTATATAATTTGATTTAAAGGAGGGGAGAAGCGGTGTTTGCTTCGGTCAAAAGAATAAACGTTCCTAAAGCTGCGCTGATTTGTTATGCTTTGATTATGGCGTGGCTGCTTTTCGGGCAGCGTATCGGCGGGCCGTTTGCGGGCTCATATGCGGAAAACGTGCAATCAAACATCAGCCTTACTCCTTTTCAGACGATTGATTATTTTTATCGCTCGCTTACACAGTCAACAGACGGCTATTCTATCAGAAAGGCTGCGGTCAACCTCGTGGGCAACGTTGTTATGTTCGTTCCGCTCGGTTTCCTGTTGCCGTGGGTTTTTCCGAAGCTACGGGGATTTTTCAAAAGCACGGCTTTTTCGGCTCTGTGCATTGTTCTGATTGAGCTGACTCAGCTTTTTACGCTCTTAGGCTGTTGCGATATTGACGATTTTATATTGAATATGGTTGGCGCAATTATCGGAAGAATGCTTTTTGCGCTAAAAACCGATTGACCTTTTTGCACAAATGGTGTATCCTAATACTGTAAATTCAATTGCTCGGAGGCATTGATATGAACGAACCCAAGGCATACCTTAAACACAGAAACAAGCTTGACAGAACGTTCAGGCTTTTGTTCAGACCGACGATAATCGGCGCAGAAAACATCCCCCAAGAGGGCAGAATAATTCTCGCAGGTAACCACACCCATTTTATGGACTGCATAACCGTTGCCGCTTCAACAAAGAGAGTTGTTCATTTTCTTGCCAAAAGCGAGCTGCTTGAGCCGCCTTATAAGCGTTATTTTGAGCCGTTCGGAATTATTCCGGTGCACAGAGGCTCAAAGGATAAAGCTGCGCTCTCATCTGCAATTGAGGTGCTGGAGGACGATAAGGTTATCGGCATCTTCCCGGAAGGTAAGGTAAAGCTTAAAACAGAGGCGCAATACACAATAACACCGTTCAAATTCGGCGCAGTCAGAATGGCTTACGACACAAACACAAAAATCGTGCCGTTTTCAATCACGGGTAAATATAAATTCTTCAGAAAGAGCATCAAAATTCAGTTTTTTGAGCCTGTAACCGTTGGTGAAGACCTTGAAGAAACAAACAATAAGCTGATGGATATTGTTGCCCACGGTATAACGGATAACCCCGTTTTTGTTGAAAAAGAAGCAGAAAAACAAAATTAAAATGATGATTGAAGCGGTTGTCTGCGGACAGCCGCTTTTTGTTGTTAACGGGCATATGTTAATTGAAATAACCCAACCAACGTAATACCGTAGGGGACGGCGACTCGACGTCCAGAATGTGCCAAAGGCGCATAAAAAGCAGACCTTACGGTCTGACGGGTTGTCGGGGTCGCCAACCCCTACAATGATTTTTCGGCTAATCCAAAACCAACGGCGGGTCGACGATTCGCCGTGCGCAGATAACACAGCCTGTAAAACCAATCAACGCATTACAACTTTTTTAAAGATTTTATTAAATAATCACATTATTCTTAATTGGAAAAATATACAAAAAACTATATGATAAAATTACTGTATAACCGCAAAATTCAAGTAAAAAACGGAGGCGAATTAAATGAAAGCTACAAAAGTTACACATTTCGGTATTGCAAGAAAAATCGTTGCTAATATGACGGCAGAAAGCTGGGAAACAATTCCTCACATTTCCTATATCTATGAACCCGAGGTTTCGGATTTCCTCAATGTTGTTAAGGAGCTTAACGCTTCGGGCAAATTCCCTGTTAAAATCACGGTTAACACAATCGTGCTCAAGGCTCTTGCAGAGGCGTTCAAGGCTGCTCCCCAGCTTAATGCTCACATCAAGTTCAACCGCAAGCTCGTAAGAGGCGAGGTTACCGAGTGGGACGAAATCCACGCAGGTATGACCTGGATTCTGCCCAACGGCGAAATGATGACGATTAACCTTCACGATATCGGCAACAAGAGCCTTGTTGAGCTCACCGAATACATAGCAGACGTTGCAAGAAAAATCGGCAACACCGACCTTACAGAGGTTATGTTTTCCGTTTCGTTCAATGATACAATCGAAAAGCTCAAGAGAGGCCATGTTCTGCAGGCAATTCTCCGCCTTTTCGGCGCAAAGACGGGCAAGCACAAGATAAAGACTCTTTCGGGTCAGGCTAAGAAGGATTATTATGCAATCCCCGAAACAGACAGACTTACTGCTTACGATATCAAGCAGGGCACTGTTACGGTTTCAAACATCGGCTCCGTAACAAGAGGTATTCCCGGCAGAGTTGCGCTGCTTTCAATTATTCCGCCTCAGATTTTTGTTGCCTGCATCGGCTCAATTATGAAGAAGCCCGTTGTTAAGCAGGACGAAAACGGCAATGATATTATCGTGGTTGGTAACGAAATGCCCATCGACCTTGTGTTTGACCACAGAGCCGTTGACTTTGGCGACCTTGTACCCTTTATCGAAAGACTTGAGGATATCTTTAAGAATCCCGAGCAGATGTATAATTGGTAAACAATAAAAAAGGGAGGGTCTGTGCGCCCTCCCGAAAATGTCAGAGGTATATTTGCCTCGCGGCAAGTTATATTGCTACGCAGTTTGTTTTGCAACACCGTAGGGGACGGGTCACCCGTTTTAATGCGCAATTCGTAATTCGCAATGCGCAATTATTGGTTGTGAATTTACAATGTAGGGGCGACGATCGTCGCCCGTGGATTCAGGCAAATATCGCAGCTATCCGTGATGTTGAATAATACCAACAAATTCGGGGTAGGGGCGGATATCATCCGCCAGAAACGGGCGATTCGTGAATCGCCCCTACGATAACATCACTGTAATTCGGCAAGCTATATTGCTATTGCAGTTTGTTTTGCAACACCGTAGGGACAGCCCTTGCGGCTGTCCGAAAAACAGTTTGCAAAAACGGGCGGTTGACAGCCGCAATAACAGCAAATTTTCAGTTACAACAGCAAATCAGGGAGGGTCTGTGCGCCCTCCCGTTTTTTAGGAGTGGTTTTATGGAGCTTTTTGAAAAAACGCTTGAAAAAAATTACGTCTATGAGGGCAAAATCATAAACGTTCGCAAGGATAAAGCGGCTTACCCCGACGGCACGGAATGCGTGCGTGAGGTTGTTGAGCATAACGGCGGAGTTTGCGTTGCGCCGCTGACGGATAACGGGGAGCTTATTTTTGTGCGTCAGTTCAGATATCCTTACGGCGAGGTCGTTCTTGAATTGCCTGCAGGCAAGCTTGAAAAAGGTGAGCCCGATTATGACGCAGGCAAGCGTGAGCTTGAGGAAGAAACGGGCCACGTTGCGGGCGAATATCACAAGCTCGGCGTTTTTTACCCCACACCCGGTTATTGCGGCGAGGTTATTCACCTCTATGCAGCGTGGAATCTGACCGAAACACAGATGAACCCCGATGAGGGCGAATTCCTTGAGGTTGAAAGAATTCCGCTTGAAGAGGCGGTTGATATGGTTATGAACGGCGAAATTCCCGACGGCAAAACTCAGACGCTTATTATGCGCGTTGCGGAAATGAAGCGCAGAGGAATAATAGGCGGAGGAAAATAATGAAAAAAATAATTCTTGCTTCGGCGTCGCCGAGAAGAAAAGAGCTGCTCACCACTGCAGGCGTTGAGTTTGAGGTGCTTGTGAGCGATGCGGACGAAACAGTCCCCGAGGGCACTTTGCCTGTTGACGCCGCAATGCTGACCGCAGAAAAAAAGGCGCTTGCCGTTGCGGAAAAATGCGGCGATGCCGTTGTTATCGGCGCTGATACAATAGTTGTGCTTGACGGCAGAATACTCGGCAAACCCAAGGATGAAGCGGATGCAAGGGCGATGCTCCGTTTCCTTTCAGGCAGAGAGCACGAGGTTATAACGGGCGTTTGCCTGACAGACGGAGAAAAAGCCAAGAAGTTTGCGCAGGTCAGCAAGGTCAGGTTTTATGACCTTACCGACGAAGAAATTGCCGCCTACGTTGCCACAAAAGAGCCTATGGATAAGGCAGGGGCATACGGCATCCAGGGCAGGGGATGCGTGCTTGTTGAAAGCATCGAGGGCGATTATTTCAACATAGTCGGCTTGCCTGTTGCCGCAACTGTCAGAGCGATTAAAGATTTTGAATAAAAATTAAGGTGTGACTTTTTACAAGCCACACCTTTCAGTTTTTTTGTGGGGGACCACAGAGGGTCGCCCCAACGGTGTTACAATTTACAAGCAATAATTCCAAATAAAAACGGTTAAAGGCGGAGCCTTTCCTTAACTATTCACTATTCATTCTTCACTCTTCACTTTTTTGACTGACAGCCGCAAGGGCTGTCCCTACGGTATTACCGTTGGTTTATACTGTTATCACGGGACGGGCGACCCGTCTCCTACGGTGTTGCAAAACAAACTGCGACAGCAATAAAACTTGCCGAATTTTGTAGGGGCGATTCACGAATCGCCCGTTTCGGGCGGATAATATCCGCCCCTACACGAGCAATGATTAATTACCGTGCGTTTGACGGACAGCCGCAAGGGCTGTCCCTACGGTATTGCCGTTGAATTTACATTGTCCGAAAAACATTGTAGGGGTTGGCGACCCCGACAACCCGTCAGACCGCAAGGTCTGCTTTTTTATGCGCCTTCGGCACATTCGGGACGGGTGACCCGTCCCCTACGGTGGTGAAAAATAAACTGCGACAGCAATAAAACTTGCCGAATTACAGTGATGTTTTTGTAGGGGCGATTCACGAATCGCCCGTTTCGGGCGGATAATATCCGCCCCTACACGGAATTGTTGGTATTATTCAACATCACGGATAGCTGCGATATTTGCCTGAATCCACGGGCGACGAATCGTCGCCCCTACATTGTAAATTCACAACCAACAATTGCGCATTGCGAATTACGAATTGCGAATTAAAACGGGCGCCCCGTCCCCAACGGTGTTACAATTTACAAGTAATAATTCCAAATTAAAACGGTTAAAGGCGGAGCCTTTCCTTAACTATTCACTATTCATTCTTCATTCTTCACTTTTTTGACTGACAGCCGCAAGGGCTGCCACAACGTTATTTTGTAACTTTCACTTTTTCTTTTTCTTCAGCTTTCAAAAACTCAAATGCATATTTGCCTTTGTGTCTGTAAGGATAAAATCTGATGATAACGTATGAGCAGAATGCGCCGACGGTGTTGAGAACAATATCCGCCATTGTGTCCATAATTGCCCAGCGGTCAGCATAAACGGGGTCAAAAAGAGTCAGCTCTTTGGGTGTGCCCTTTGCCATCTCAATGCTCCAGTGCTGCGCATCGCCGATTCCGCCGCCCATACAGGCAACCTGGTCAAAGACGAACTCAAAAACTTCCCACGCTGTTGCGGCAAAGAACGAAAAGCCGAACGATGCAAGCAGAACCAGCGAAAGGGGAGCCTTGGCTGTATCTCTTTTGAGAATAGCGCAGACGATTTCATAGCCGAAGAATACGCACGCCGCACCGCCGACGAAATGCAGCATAACGTCCCACCATCTGAAATCGTAATAGAGGTTAAGAAATTTACCGCCGAAGGATGCGCACCAAATCATAACAATCAGAAAATTCTGGAATGATGAGCATAAGTTGCGAAAAATGCTTTTGGGAGGGAAAAGCATAAAAATTTCCCACACAAAGGTGGCGAGCAGGTTTGCGCCGACCTGAAGGGGGTCGGTGATATCAAATTTTTCGCCCGCATCGGGGAAAAAGCCTTTGATGAATGCATAAATCATACTTGCTCTGATTATCCACCAAAAAATAAGCTGGCCTGTTGACGTGCCCTCTTTAATTCTTTTTATGTACTCTTTCATTTTCTTTCTGTCCTTTAAACTGATAATTTTGCAGTGCTTTATCAATTATACTATACTCTTGTCGGATTTACAATATATAAAAGATGTTACTTTTTGTTTGATTTTATGTTTGCGTTGTGTTATTATAAAAAAACAAAGCAAAAAGGAGACTGTTTATGACAGAGCGTTTGTATTATAAAGACCAATATATCAAAGAGTTTGAAGCCGAGGTTTTATCCTGCGAGCAGGGCAAAAACGGCTTTGAGGTTATTCTTGATAAAACGGCATTCTTCCCTGAGGGCGGCGGTCAGCCGGGCGACAGAGGCGTTATCGGCGTAGCGAACGTGCTTGATACCGTTGAAAAGGGCGAAGAAGTTATCCACGTCTGCGACAGTGCGGTTGAGGGCGTTGTTAAGTGTGCGCTTGATTTTGATTTGAGATTTTCAAATATGCAGCAGCACACGGGTGAACACGTTTTTTCGGGCATTCAGCATTCAATCTGCGGCTTTGACAACGTGGGTTTCCATATGGGCGAAAGCTGCATAACCGTTGATTTTAACGGCGTTGTTTCCGCAGAGGAGCTTGCCGAAATCGAAAGACTTTCAAACGAGGCGATTTACAAAAACATACCTGTTGAAACGCTTTATCCCACCGACGAAGAGCTTGAAAACTATGATTACAGAAGCAAAAAAGAAATCAAGGGTCAGGTAAGGCTCACAAAAATTGAGGGCGTTGACCTTTGCGCCTGCTGCGGCACTCACGTGGCAACAACGGGCGAAATCGGCGTTATCAAGGTGCTGTCGGTTATGAACTATAAATCGGGCGTTCGTGTTTCGCTGCAGATCGGCAGAAAAGCCTTTGAGGATTATTGCGAAAAGAACGCAAGCGTTTATGCAATTTCAAACCTTCTTTGCGCAAAAACAGATGAGGTTGCCGATGCGGTTGAAAAGCTTCAGGCACGAATGAAAGAAGCTGATTTCAGATACGGTCAGCTCAAAAAAGAGCTTTTTGCAGAAAAAAGCAAAAATGTTTCGGGCGAAAAATGCTGTATGTTTGACGATAGCGCATCGGCAGACGACGCAAGGATTTTTGCCGATATGCTCGCCGATAAAGTCGGCATAGCCGCAGTTTTTTCGGGCAGCGATGAGTCGGGCTATAAATATGCCGTTGTAAGCCGTGAAAGCGACGTGCGTGAAATCGGCAAGGCTCTTAACGCTGCTCTTTCGGGCAGAGGCGGCGGCAAGCCGAATATGATTCAGGGCTCGGTTGCGGCGTCAAAAGCAGAGATTGAAAGCTTCTGGGCAACGATATAAATAAAAAACAGAGGGGGCTGTAAAAAAACAGCCCCTTTTTTGCGTATAATCAAACCTGTTTTCAACGGATGATTCGTGAATCGCCCCTACACGGAATTGTTGGTATTATTCAACATCACGGATAGCTGCGATATTTGCCTGAATCCACGGGCGACGAATCGTCGCCCCTACATTGTAAATTCACAACCAACAATTGCGCATTGCGAATTACGAATTGCGCATTGCGCATTAAAACGGGTGACCCGTCCCCTACGAGGCTACAATTCACAACCAATAATTGCGAATTACGAATTGCGAATTAAAACGAACAAGGGTCGCCCCTACGTTATAAAAACGGGTGTGGGCAACGCCCACCCTTACTTATTACCTCTTCACTATTACTTATTACTTAACAATCAGTCCCGTTGGTTTGCGGACAGCCGCAAGGGCTGTCCCTACGGTGTTAAATTCACAACCAACAATTGCGCATTGCGAATTACGAATTGCGAATTAAACGAGTAAGGGCGTTGCCGTGGATTTTGTTACGCTGTTTGCGCTTGTTTATTTTGTATACTTTTACTAAAATATATTGAATATATTGAATTAATATGGTATAATTGAAAAATAAAATGCAGAGGAGGTGCCTCGTGGAAGAAAAAACAACTCTCACCGCTGAAGAACAGCAGGGTGCGGCATTGATGATTGACTACGAAAAAGGCGTCAAAAATCCGCTTATGCGCAACAGGCGATATATAGGCAATAAGGAGCGCATTGGCTATATTCTGAACGAAGCCTCGGTAACCTTTAACATTGATAACTTCAAGGAACGATTTATCTATGACGTTGTTAAGATTGATTTTGACTTCCTTGCGCTGTTCGGTTTGTTTTCGGGCATATGGGACACAATCAACGACACGTTCATCGGCGTTCTTGTTGACAGAACAAGAACCCGCTGGGGCAAGTTCAAGCCCTACATACTTCTGGGCAAGATTCCGCTCACGATTCTCGGCCTGTGGTATTGGTTTTTGCCTGTTTTGTTCAGCGGCACAAGCACAACCAACGTTGCAAAGCTGACCTTTTATGCCGTTTTTTCAATAATCTGCGAAACGGCAGGCACTTTCACCTCAATCGCAAGCGCAGGCTTTATGTCAACCATAACGCCTGACCCGCTGGAAAGAACGGGTCTGATAACCTCGGCAAAGCTTCTTGCAGGCTATTTCGGCGCTCAGATTCCTGAGCTTTTGTTCGGCGTTCTGATTGACCTTGTCAATAACAACGTGGTTGCGTGGAAAAGCCAGAACCTTTTTATCGGCTTCGGCGTGGGAACGGCTGTCATAAGCTGCGCAATGTCATTTTTCTTTATCTGCATAACGCAGGAAAGAGTAACGCAAACCATTGAAAAACCGAGCATTGTGCAGGGTCTTAAAGCAATTGTTACAAACAGACCGATTTTGCTTTACACTCTTTCGGAATTCCTTGCAGGCTTTGCAGTCAAAAAGAGCAGAGTCAACTATTTCATTGACGTTCTCGGCTCGGCAACCTATCAGACCATCGTCGGCATACCTGCATCGCCCGTAACAACAATCAGCTATGCGTTCATTGCTCCGCTGCGCAAGCGGTTATCAACCAAAGCTATCTGGATTCTTGAGGATATATGGACGGATATGTGCTGGCTCGTTGTTTTCGGCGTGGGTTCAATCGGCGGCGCAAAGAAGGGACTTTATAAGAATAAATGGGTAATGCTGCCGCTGCTGGCGGTTGAAGAAGTCTTTGAAATGTGCGTTTACGGTCTGCGAAAGGTTATCCCCGATGAAATTCTGAACGAATCCATGGACTATTGCGAATGGAAAAACGGCTACCGTGCAGAGGCAATGACGGGCGTTGCAAGAGGCCTTGTAACAAAGCTGCAGGGCATAGCGATGACGTCAATCCAGAATTTTATGATGAAGCGCATAGGCTATATTCAGGGCAAAGCCATCGGCACACAGGCGGACTCCACAAAGTGGTGGATTTTTGCAATGGGCACGGGCATTCCCGTTATCACGGGTGCACTCGGCATCGTTCCCAAATTCTTCCATAACCTCAACGGCGAAACACGCGACAGAATGTATCGCGAGCTTTTCGCAAGAAGAGAAGCCGTTCGCAATGCGGTTGTTCTTGCAAAGGATGACGAGGAGATGGAGAGAATAGCGAAGGCACAGATGGCAGGCGACTACAAGTCAAATTAATAAAAGTATAGGATTATTAACTTTCATACGGGCGATTCACGAATCGCCCGTATTTTGCAAGCTGTTTGCGGACAGCCGCAAGGGCTGTCCCTACGGTGTTGCGGTTAAATTTTTCGGTTATAACGGACGACCAATGGTCGCCCCTACGAGGTTACAATTTACAACCAACAATTGCGCATTAAAACGGGTAACCCGTCCCCTACAGTGTTGCAGTGTAACTAAATCGGTCACTGACACAGAATTTCAGTGTAGGGGCGGATATTATCCGCCCGTTTTTGCAAGCCGTTTGACGGACGACCAATGGTCGCCCCTACGGTGTTGCAATTTACAAGCAATAATTTCAAATTAAAACGGTTAAAGGCGGAGCCTTTCCTTAACTATTCACTATTCACTCTTCACTCTTCACTTTTAAATGGTCGCCCCTACGGTGTTAAATTCACATCCAATAATTGCGCATTGCGAATTACGAATTGCGAATTAAAATAGGCAAGGGTCGCCCCTACGGTGTTAAATTCACATCCAATAATTGCGCATTGCGAATTACGCATTGCGCATTAAAATGGGTAAGGGCGAAGCCCTTCCTCACTTATTACCTCTTCACTATTACTTATTACATTTCAATCGGGTGTGGGCAACGCCCACCCTTAACTCTTCACTATTCACTATTCACTCTTCACTTACATTATATATTAGTCAAAATTTCCTTATTTCATTCACAAGGGGGATAAATAATTGTGATTGATACAAAAATAATTATTTTTCAAATTCACTGTTGATTTTTCAACTCTTACGATTTATTATATAATTGACAAAATTCGGATTAGAGGTAATACAATGACTGTATTTAACATTTTTACCCTTTTGGGCGGTCTTGCATTTTTCCTGTTCGGTATGTCAACAATGTCAAACGGTCTGGAGCGTGTTGCAGGCGGTAAGCTTGAACGCATTCTGGGCAAGATGACCGATAAACCGATAAAAGGACTTGTGCTCGGCGCAGGCATAACGGCTGTTATTCAGTCCTCCTCCGCCGTTACGGTTATGCTCGTCGGTCTTGTTAACTCGGGCATAATGAAGCTCGGCCAAAGCATCACGGTCATTATGGGCTCGAATATCGGCACAACCATAACTGCCTGGATGCTCTCGCTCACGGGCATCAGCAGCGATAACACCTTCGTCAAGCTTCTCAAGCCTTCGTCATTTTCGCCGTTGATAGCGTTCGGCGGCATTCTGCTGACTATGCTTGCCAAAAAGAATAAAAGCAAGGATATCGGCGCAATTATGATTGGCTTTGCCGTGCTTATGTACGGTATGGAGCTGATGAGCGGAGCTATGGACCCTCTTGCAGAAAGCGAAAAGTTCAAGAGCTTTATGGTTATGTTCCAAAATCCGCTGCTCGGTCTGCTTGTCGGCGTTGTTTTGACTGCCATTATCCAGAGCTCCTCGGCAACAGTCGGTATTCTTCAGGCTCTTTCGATGACGGGCGGTATTTCAATCGGTATGGCAATCCCGATTATTATGGGTCAGAACATCGGCACCTGCGTGACTGCTCTTATCTCAAGCTTCGGCGTTAACAAGCACGCAAAGCGAGTTACTGCAGTTCACATTTTGTTCAATATAATCGGTACAACCGTGTGGCTTGCGCTTTATCTTGTTCTTGATGCAATATTCAACTTTGCTTTTTCCGAGCAAGCCGTTACGCCGTTCCTTGTTGCGGTTGTCCATTCGATTTTCAACGTTGCAACAACGCTTCTGCTTTTCCCCTTCTCAAAGAAGCTTGAAAAGCTTGCAATCAAGCTTGTTAAGGATAAGGCTCAAAAGATAAAGGGCACAACCTTCCTTGATGACAGACTTCTTGCCACACCTGCTCTTGCCGTTGCTCAGTGCCGCGAATACACCAGCGAGATGGCTCGCATCTCGGCGCAGATGCTGCGTGACGCTATCGGTCTGCTTGATAATTTCAGCCAGAAAACGGCTGACAAGCTGATTGACGATGAGCAGAAGCTTGACGATTATGAGGATAAACTCGGCACCTTCCTTGTCAAGCTTTCAGGTAATCAGCTTTCAGATGAGGACAGCAACACAGTTTCAACCCTGCTTCACACCATCGGCGATTTTGAGCGTATCGGCGACCACGCTGCAAACATAGTCAACGCCGCCGTTGAAATGCACACCAAAGAGATTTCTTTCTCTGACGATGCAAAAAAAGAGCTCAAGGTTGCGGCTAACGCCATTTTTGAAATTATGGGTCTTACCGCAGACGCATTCTGCTTCAATAACATTTCGCTCGCTCTTGAGGTTGAGCCGCTTGAGCAGGTTATTGACGATATGGTTGACGAAATCAAACACCGCCATATTGACAGACTCACGGCCGGCAACTGCACGATTGAGCTTGGCTTCATTCTTTCGGATTTGCTTACGGATTTTGAAAGAGTGAGTGACCACTGCTCCAACATTGCGGTTTGCGTTTTAAGAATTCAGGATAACGTTTTTGACACCCACGAATACCTTAATAATTATAAAAATGAGGGCGGCGAACAATTCACAAAATCCTTCAGCAGCTATCAGAAGAAACACCGTCTGCCCGATTAAGAAAGGAAAAATAACTATGAAAAAGCTTATTTCTGTTTTGGCAATTCTTACTCTTGTTTTCGCACTTGCAGCCTGCGGCAACAAAAACGACGTTCCTGCAACAACAGCCTCAAGCGTAGCTGACGGCGCAGGTTCAGACGCTGCAACCGATGCTCCCGCAGAGGGTTCAACGGATTTAATTGAGCCCAAGGGCGCAATCATCGGCTCATATGACCCCGGTGAAATCGCATTTTACGTTAACGTTATCAACAAGGCCGGCGAAGACAAAATCTTCACCGTTTATGCTGAGCAGACAAGCCTTGGCTCCGCACTGCTTGCAAAAGGTCTGATTGACGGCGATAAGGACGCAAACGGCTTTGTTCTCAAAACAGTCAACGGTGAAACCTATAATTATGAAACCGACGGCTACGCCTGGATTACCTACGTTGACGGCAAAAAGGTTGACACAAGCATTGATTCAATCGAGCTCAAAAACGGCTCAACCTACACCTTTAAGGTTGAATCATATTAATCATCAGACAAAAGCAAAAGGCTTGCAGGATTTTTACTCTTGCAAGCCTTGTTTTTTATTATTTATTTTTTTACGGTGATATGGTGTTGAAATTTACAACCGATAATTGCGCATTGCGAATTTCGAATTGCGCATTAAAATCGGGTGTGGGCAACGCCCACCCTTAACTCTTAACTTTTCACTATTCACTCTTCACTTTTAAATGACCCGTCCCCTACGGTGTTGCGGTGTAACTATCATACCGGATTTCAATGTAGGGGCGGATATTATCCGCCCGTTTTTGCAAGCCGTTTAACGGACGACCATTGGTCGCCCCTACGGTGTTGCCAAAGTTAACTGCGCAGCAATATTACTTGCCCAAATAAAGTGATGTTTTCGTAGGGGCGATTCACGAATCGCCCGTTTCATACACGAGCAATGATTAATTATCGTGCGTTTGCGGACAGCCGCAAGGGCTGTCCCTACGGTGCTGCAGTGAGATTTTTCGGTTATACGGTGTTAAATTCACACCCAATAATTGCGCATTGCGCATTTCAAATTATAACTGCTTAAACATCATTGCAGCCGATTCCTTTGTTGCGTGTTCGGAAACGTTGAGCACCTCAAAACGGCTGGTGTTTGCGCCGAAGGTGATTTCGATTATATCACCGACCTTAACGTCATATGACGCTCTGGCAACCTTGCCGTTAACGGTAACGTGCTTTGCGTCGCACGCTTCATTGGCAACGGTTCTTCTTTTGATAATTCTGGATACTTTAAGATATTTGTCTAATCTCATAATGACCTCTTGTGTGATTTATTCAATTTCAATGACGTTAACGGACGACCAATGGTCGCCCCTACGGTGTTGCAGTGCGTTTGTGCATTTTTTCGGGACGGGTGACCCGTCCCCTACGGTGTTAAATTCACATCCAACAATTGCGCATTGCGCATTGCGAATTGCGCATTAAAACAGGTGACCCGTCCCCTACGGTGTTGCGGTGTAACTATCATATCGAATTTCAGTGTAGGGGCGGATATTATCCGCCCGTTTTTGCAAGTCGTTTAACGGACGACCAATGGTCGCCCCTACGGTGTTGCAGTGTATATGTGCGTTAGTTTCGGACGGTGTTGCAGTGCGTTTGTGCATTTTTTCGGGACGGGTGACCCGTCCCCTACGATGTTGCCAAAGTTAACTGCGCAACAATATTACTTGCCCAAATAAAGTGATATTTTCGTAGGGGCGATTCACGAATCGCCCGATTCGGCAAGCCGTTTGACGGACGACCAATGGTCGCCCCTACGCAATACAATCGGGTGTGGGCAACGCCCACCCTTAACTCTTCACTATTCACTATTCACTCTTCACTTATAAATGACCCGTCCCCTACGGTGTTGCGGTGTAACTATCATACCGAATTTCAGTGTAGGGGCGGATATTATCCGCCCGTTTTTGCAAGCCGTTTAACGGATAGCCGCAAGGGCTGTCCCTACGGTGTTGCAGTGAGATTTTTCGTAGGGGCGATTCACGAATCGCCCGATTCGGCAAGTCGTTTGACGGACGACCAATGGTCGCCCCTACGGTGTTACAATTAACAACCAATAATTGCGCATTGCGAATTTCGAATTGCGAATTGAAATGGGTAAGGGCGAAGCCCTTCCTTAACTATTCACTATTCATTCTTCGCTATTCACTATAACAACAAAAAGGCGGCTTGCACAGGTTGCCCCGTACAAGCCGATAAACAAATATGCTTTAATTATTTAGCAACCTTCTCTTTGAGAGCTGAACCTGCCTTGAAAGCGGGAACCTTTGTTGCTGCAACTGTGATTGTTTCGCCTGTTCTGGGGTTACGGGCAGCCTTTTCAGCGCGCTCACGAACTTCAAATGTACCAAAGCCGACAAGCTGAACCTTATCGCCTGCTGCAAGAGCGTCAGTGATAGCTGCTACAACAGCGTTAACTGCCTTTTCAGCGGACTTCTTTTCAATACCTTCTTTAGCTGCGATTGCGTTTACGAGTTCTGTCTTATTCATTTTTTGTGACTCCTTTTGATTTTTTTATATTACAAATACCACAGTATTTATATACCAAGTATTCATATGCTTTAATTATTGCGTGACCTTGCCTTAACCTCGTCCCAGAGAGCATCAAGCTCCTCAAGGGATGAGTTTTTCATATCAATGCCTCTTTCACTTGCAAGAGCCTCAACCTGAGTGAAGCGGGCAAGGAATTTATCGCTCGCATCGGTGAGAGCTTCTTCGGCATCAACCTTTATGAAGCGTGAAACGTTGACTGCCGAAAAGAGAATGTCGCCGAGTTCTTCGCTGATATTCTGCTTATCGTTTGCCGCAATCGCCGCACGCAGCTCTGCGATTTCTTCGCTCAGTTTATCGAGCGCACCGCCAACGTCAGGCCAATCAAAGCCGACGTCAGCCGCCTTTTTCTGGAGCTTCGTTGCACGCATAAGCGCAGGCAGCTCACGGGGAACGGAGAGCATTGATTCAGTTGTGTTTTTCTGTCCCTTTGTTTTGCGCTTGATTGCGTCCCAATTGGTCAGCACGTCGTCAACACCGCCGATTGTTACCTCACCGAAAACGTGAGGATGGCGCTCAACAAGCTTTTTGCAAACGCCGTCAGCAACGTCGTTCATATCAAAAACGCCTGCTTCAGCTTCCATCTGCGAGTGGAGAGCTATCTGCATCATCAGATCGCCGAGCTCCTCGCATAAAGCAGCCTTATCATCCTTATTGATTGCTTCGATAACCTCGTAGGTTTCTTCAATAAGGTTTTTCTTTATGCTTTCGTGCGTCTGCTCTGCGTCCCACGGGCAACCGCCCGGAGCACGCAAAAGGCGAATGATTTCAACTAAATCTTCAATATTATAGCACTCTTTTTGCTTAAAATCAACCATTATTTCTTCTCCGAAAAAACTTTTTTTATTTTTAACCCAAAAGTTTATATTTTTCAAGTATTTTGGCTATTTTTTCACCCTTGGGCAGGTTAACAACGTCCTCTTTTGCAAGCGCTTTGAAAACGAGCAGCGAAGCCGCATAAACAATAACCGCAAGGCCAACAGCAACAACCATTGCAACGGTGCTCATACTCAAAAGACCGTCAGAGGGTGCAGAGGGGAAAATCTTGTTGATAAGAGCATTTGCCGTGAAAGCGGTTATGCCGCAAAGAGCCGCACAAAGGAAAGGTTTGAAGAAAACCGAAACCCAGTTAATTCTGACCTTTGCAACCCTGATGAGCGAGATGAGGTTGATTGAAACAATCACCACGTAGAAAAGGATTGTGCCGGCAACTGCGCCGTAAACGTTTATGCTCGGAATGCCGACGAGGATATAGTTGCAAACAAGCTTGCAGATTGCACCCACGATAACCGATTTAACGGGGATATCGGGTCTGCCGATAGCCTGCAGCATATTGGTGATGGGTGTTGAAACCGCCATAATGCAGGTTGCAAGTCCGTAAGCCGTCATAATGGGAACTACAACCGAAATGCTGTCAGAGAAATTGCCTCTGCCGTAGATAACGTTAAGAATCGGCTCGGCAAGCGACGCCATACCGATGCCTGCAGGCAGAGCGATGAGCATACCGATGCGGATAACCGTTTCAATGGTGGAGTTGATGCTCTTTTTATCTTTGACTGCCCAGGCGGCAGCAAGAGCAGGCAGAGCGCTGACGCCGAGCTGAACGGTAATCTGCGGCACAAGGTTTCTGAAATCGAGAGCCGCACCGTAAGCACCCCAGAGGTATTTGACAACCTCGGTGTGGTTTGAAATATCAAGCCTCGAGCGGTTAACAGCCTTTGTCATAGCAACCTCGTGCATTTTGAAAACCGTTTCAAAGTCGCCGTCAATTGCAGCGGCAAGCCTTGCCTGAATGGTTATTGTGTCAATGAGGTTGGTTATGTTAAGGATAAGTGCGCTGATAACCAGAGGAATTGCAAGCTTAATCATATTTTTTGCAAGCACGCTGCCGTCTGCAGACTTGGGCGAATTTGCAAGCTGAACCCTTGTGAAGCCGTCGCCTTTGATTTTATAGAAAACCATAAGGAAAACGTTGCTCAGGATTGAGCCGCAGGTAACGCCGAGAACCGCACCTGCCGCAGCAAGAGGGCTGATGATGCTCACTGCGTCCTGTTCGCTGGCAACCTTTGAGCCGAACACAACGGAATTTGCCTCATACTGGCTCATACCTGTTGAAAAGATAACCTTTGCAAGCGCAAGGCCGATAAGCAGCTTGCCCAGAGCCTCGATAACCTGCGAAATTGCGGTGGGGGTCATATTGCGCAGACCCTCGTAATAGCCTCTGTAAGCCGACATATAGCAGCAGAAGAAAATTGACGGAGCAACGCAGAGAACGGCGGGCAGGCTCTTTGAGCTGACGCCGGGAACAAGGTGAGTATAAGGATATGAAGCGGCAAGAAGCACAGCCGTACCTGCAAGGCCGACTATCAGAAAGATGCGCTGCGAAACTTTAAAGACCTGCCTTGCCTCCCTGAATTTGCCCAGAGCCACGTTTTCGGCAACCATTCTTGAAACCGCAACAGGCAAACCTGCCATAGAAATTGCAAAAATGGGGGTATAAACCTCATAAGCGGAGCTGAAATAACCTCTGCCGACGGAGCCGATGATATCCGTCAGCGGTATTTTAAACAAAACGCCGATGAGCTTAACAAGCAAAACGCCTACCATAAGCACCATTGCGCCGTTAAGCACCGATTGTTTTTTTTCTGTAGCCACAAGGCTCACTCTCCTTTATTTGAAATAATCTGCGTTGTAATATCAATTGCCGTGTTTACGAACAGCCGAAATATTTGCGGTATTTTGACGGACGACCAATGGTCGCCCCTACGGTGTTGCGGTGTAACTGAATTGGTCACTGACACCGAATTTCAGTGTAGGGGCGGATATTATCCGCCCGTTTTTGCAAGCTGTTTGACGGACAGCCGCAAGGGCTGTCCCTACGGTGTTGCAGTGAGATTTTTCAGTTATAACGGACGACCAATGGTCGCCCCTACGGTGTTAAAATTAACAACCAATAATTGCGCATTGCGAATTAAAATGGGTAAGGGCGAAGCCCACCCTCAACTCTTCACTATTCACTATTACTTATTACATTAAAATTGGGTGTGGGCAACGCCCACCCTTACTTATTACCTCTTCACTATTACTTATTACATTAAAATCGAGCAAGGGCAACGCCCACCCTTAACTCTTCACTATTCACTATTAGCTATTCACTATTAATATGCCGAATAAAAGGTCAATATTCCGTTCTTGCGCTCGGTAATTTTATCAAAGCCCGAAATATATTCATAAGGATATTTATAATTAAAAATGCGCTCGATGTTTGTGCCGTTCGGCTCACGCAGCTTTGTGACTGCGCCTGCTCCCACGGCAAGCACCGTGTGGCATTCCTCCATCATAAAAACGTTATAAAGGCACTCGTGACCCTCAAGACACCAGCCGACGTTTTCAAGGTTGCCGACGCATTTGCTCTGGCGATACATATAATACGGCGCATATCCCCTGCCCGTCAGAGCAGACGAAGCATATTCAAGCATCTTTTTAGCCGTGTTGCCGCCTGCAACGCCTGCGCCCGATGCGTTCAAATCCGACGAACGCTTGAGTGCGAGGGTGTGAACGGTTATGTTTTCGGGGGCAAGGGCAAGAGCCGTGTCAAGGCTTGCGGCAAAATCATCAAAGCTTTCATCGGGCAGACCGGCTATCAAATCCATATTGATGCTTCTGAAGCCGTAGGTTTTTGCAAGGCGGTATGCTTTCAAAGCCTGCTCAACGCTGTGATTTCTGCCGATGAGGTCAAGCGTGCGCTGATTAAAGGTTTGCGGATTGATGCTGATTCGCCCAACGTTATGCAGCTTTAAAACCCGAAGCTTTTCGGGCGTTATTGTGTCCGGTCTGCCTGCTTCAACGGTGTATTCACGCACGTTTGAAAGGTCATAGCTTTGCTCGATTGAGCTGAGAAGCCTGTCCATCTGCGGAGCTTCGAGCACACCGGGCGTACCGCCGCCGAAATAAACGCTCTCAAGCCTTAAGCCGAGCTTTGAGGCAATCCCGCCCGTTATTGCAATTTCTTCGTTGAGCTTGTCAAGATAATCCGGCACAAGCTTTTTGGCGTTGGAATTGGCAATTGAATGCGAAACAAACGAGCAATAGCTGCAGCGTGTGGGGCAAAACGGAATTGAAACGTAAAGGCTGAAGGATTTTTCGTCAGAGAGATTGACTATCTTCTCTTCCGCCTTGGCAACCGTCTTGGCAAGGGCGGTTTTTTCTTCGCTGACAAGCAGACCGTTTCTGAAATATTCCGTTGCATTTTCTTCGCCCATATCGGCTATAAGGCGCAGCATCAGCTTTGACGGGCGCACGCCCGTGAGCACACCCCAGGGCGGAGTGTAGCCTGTCAGCTCGCTCATCAGCGCATAAATAAGCTGCGCCGTTTTCAGCTCGCTTTTGTCACGGAGTTCTTCTTCGGGAGCAGACACCGTTGCTTCAAGCGATTTTTCTGCGCCGTCAAGCTTGACTGTAACAGAGAGTCTGTTGCCGCCGTCAATCGGCTCGCAGCGTGTGATAACCTCTTTTGAATCCTCACCGCTGCCGTCATAGACTATATTAATTTTTTCGTTGGGGAAATATACCCTGCAAAGATTTTCGCATTCATAATGGAAATCGTGCCCGAAAATTCTTAATATCACTTATTTTACCATCCTTCTGATAAACCAATTGCGTGTTCTTTCTCTTTCAAGGGTTGTTTCTCTGTTATGGCCCGGCAGAACCCTGTAATCACCCTCAAGAGCGACAAGCCTTTTGAGCGATTGGATAAGCTTCTGCTCGTCGCCGTCAAAGAAATCCGTTCTGCCTGCAGTCATACAAAAGAGTGTGTCGCCAGAGATAATAACTCTTTCATCGGGCAAAACGTAGCAAACGCCGCCCTTCGTATGACCCGGAGTGTGCATAACTTCAATCCTGCTCTCGCCGAGATAAAGCACGTCACCCTCATCAACGGTGATATCCGCCTCAACGGGTATCTGCTCCTCGGGGAAATTGCCGCGGCAGAGGCTCTTTTTTGAATCGAGCAGATGACCTGCATCGTTTTTGTGTATAACAACCTTTGCGCCGCTTGCTTCCTTTAAGCCTGCAACGCCGAAGATATGGTCAAAATGCCCGTGGGTGAGCAATATATATTTTAAGTTTTTTGCACCTGCGTCATTAAACATCTGCATAATATTCCCGTTGAAATATGCAGGGTCAACAATTGCGCTCTCGCCCGATTTTTCATCAACAAGCGCATAGCAATTGGCAAAAATCTCGTGACCGAGGTCAAGCTTTGTTATTTTCATTCATTATCCCTTCTTATCCCAGATGTCGGTGTCCATAACAATGGTAACGGGGCCGTCGTTATTTATTTCAACAAGCATATCGGCGCCGAAAACGCCTGTTTCAACCTTTCTGACACCCGTGTTATAAAGAGTTCTGCTGAAGAAGCGATAGAGCCATTCAGCTTTGTCGGGCGGTGCGGAATCGGTGAACGAAGGGCGGTTACCTTTCTTGATATCGGCGCAGAGAGTGAACTGCGAAATAACGAGAGCTTCGCCGCCGACGTCAAGAATGCTCTTGTTCATCTTGCCTTCTTCATCCTCAAAAACACGCAGCTTTGCGATTTTGAGAGCAAGAGTTTCAGCCTGCCGCTCGGTGTCACCCTGCATAACCCCCAGCAGAATGTTATATCCCTTACCGACAGATCCTTTGATTTCGCCGTCAACCGTTACGGTTGAGCTTTTAACACGTTGAATTATTGCACGCATAAAGCACCTCAAATTTGTTTAATCCATTTAAAAGGGTTTTCATCAATATACTGCCATATTTCTTCATAATCCTGTTCACAGCGGATTACGTGATCATAAAACGAACGTTGCCAGACAGGCGAATACTCTATGGCGTTGGTTTTGCAGTATTTTATCCAGTCCACTGCAGCACAGGATTTAATTTCGCTGATAACCTGTGACAACGTAGGGACAGCCCTTGCGGCTGTCCGCTGATTAACACAGGGATTGAATATTGAAACAATCAGATGAATATGATTAGGCATAATAACATAATTATCAAAAACAACGCAGTCAGAGTATTTATTGCCGACACGGTAAATTGTATTCTGAACAATCTCGCCCAAAGAACTCAACTTGATTAGCGGACAACCGCAAGGGTTGTCCCTACAAATTGACGACAGTGTGTTTTGCTTTTCATAGGTGCAAACCGTGACATAATACGAACCGACGTTCTGATAATCCCAATCTTTTAGCCTGTTTCTTTTTCGGTTTGGTAAATCCATAAACTGATTTCCTTGCAACAAATTATGCAATCGGTAGTTTTCGGGCGGACAGCCGCAAGGGCTGTCCCTACAGTTTTATTAACCGCACAAATCAATTGCGAATTTCGAATTGCGCATTGCGAATTAAAATCGGGTGTGGGCAACGCCCACCCTCAATTCTTCACTATTCACTCTTCATTTTTAAATGACCCGTCCCCTACGGTGTTGTCAAAACAAACTGCAAGTCAATATAACTTGCCGAATTACAGTGATGTTTTCGTAGGGGGGATTCACGAATCGCCCGATACGGCAAGCCGTTTGACGGACGACCAATGGTCGCCCCTACGGTATTGCGGTGTAACTAAATTGGTCACTGACACCGAATTTCAGTGTAGGGGCGGATATTATCCGCCCGTTTTTGCAAGCCGTTTGACGGACAGCCGCAAGGGCTGT
>JAZSNE010000039.1:0-12905 GCA_045536245.1 Acutalibacteraceae bacterium
CAATTCGCAATGCGAAATTGACAATGCGCAATTGTTGGCTGTGAATTATAACACCGTAGGGGCGACCCTCTGTGGTCGCTCGTTATAACCGCAAAATCTCACCGCAACACCGTAGGGACAGCCCTTGCGGCTGTCCGTTAAAGCCTTGCAAAAACGGGCAGATAATATCCGCCCCTACACTGAAATTCGGTATTAGTGACCAACACCCGAAACGGGCGATTCGTGAATCGTCCCTACGAATTTTTTATTTCGCCTGAAGCCGCAACCACCCCTGGTTACTGTTTTTGAGGCGGTGAGTGCAATGAAGGTGAACGAAGGAATATACAGATATTTCGAGTTCACCTGAAGCCGCAATCACCCCTCAAAACGCAAAAAGACCGTGTTGGTTAACACGGTCAATTATAATCTATTCAATTGTGCCTTGCTCACAACCGCATTGCCGAATCAAAAACAGTAAATCTGTCAGGTTGCGGTTTAGAAGGCTCATACCAGTTGACGTTACTGAGCAACCTTTAAATCCGCCAAATCAGGATTCGGTTTCTGCGGCTGTGAGCGATGAAACTGATGAGTACATCGGTATCGCCGCCTTTCTTTTTCTCTTTGACAATTTGTTTGACCTTTGGCTTATGTATATGGTCAAGAGGGATTGCCGATGAAGCCTAACACCGCCGATGTTTTAAATTTAACGGCATTACAAAAGATTTTGACTGTCTTTTTAATACGCCCTGTCAGACATCGGATTGATGGTGAAAATGAGCTTCATTTCCTTTCCTCGTCTTTAAAATATCACATTTTTTCGCTTTTGTCAATAGTTTTTCGCAAATTTGTTGATAACTTTTAGACAAATTAAACAAATGACAAAAATAGCGTTCAAGTTAATTTTTTCTATTGACTAACTATGAAATTCGGGTTAAAATAGAAACGTATGAGATTGAAAGGAAGTTAAATACTATGGAAGAATACACACCCGATATTGTCAGCATAATTGACGAAGAAGGCAAAGAACACGTTTTTGAGGAGCTTGACAGAATCGAAACAGACAGCGGCAAATACGTTGCTCTGCTCCCCCTGCCCGAAAGCCCCGATAAAATAACGGAAGAAGATAACGAGCTTATCATTCTCAAGGTGCAGGAAGAAAAAGGCGAAATCTATCTCTGCCCCATTGAAGACGATAAGGAATTTGAAGAAATCGGCTCTGCTTTTGAAGAAAGACTCGCAGAGATGTTTGATTTTGAAGAAGAATAATTCATTTCGCAATTTGTTGATATGATTGTTATTACGGACAGACGCAAGAGCTGTCCCTACGGTGTTGCAATTTACAACAAAATAATTGCGCATTACGAATTGCGCATTGCGAATTAAAATGGGCGCAGCCCACCCTCAACTCTTCACTATTCACTCCTTCACTTCTTCACTCTTCACTATTCACTCTTCACTTAAATATCCCCCTGCCTTGTGCGATAATTGCAGCCTATATGTAACCCAACACGTAATATTAGGGAGCTTTTCTCCGGTGCGAGGATTGCAGACCTCCCGCCTTTTGGCGGACGAAGGGAGCGAGAGACCTCCGGGAGGCACCCACCTGCTGAAGAGCAGGTTACAATCGGCTGCAACCGGCTTGGCGGGGATTCATTATAAATCCTCGGAGGCAATAACCGTGCAAAAACTATTCAACGCCGACCTTCTTGATATATTTGCGGTTGAGCAGGGCTTTGTTTATGCCTGCAAAGAAAAGCTTGCTGACGGCAACGAAGCCGTTGCATTTTATCACTATGACCAATCCGCCGATATATTTGACAGGATATCGGTTCCTGCATACATAAATTATAAATACGGCAAATGTATTTATGACGTTCCCCGTGTTTTGGGCAACTTTGTTACCTGCGACGTTGTTAACCTCACGCCGAGCACCAAAGCCGTTTGCTACGGCGACGGAACGCTTAAGGTTATCGGCAGCGCCGGCGAAACAGTCAGCGAAAGCAAGGTTCAATATCTTGATAACCCTGCCTGTTCACCTGCCGTTAACGGCGGCGACTTATGGCTTGTTGTGCCTGATTCAAACGCAATAATCAATTATTCGGTCAAGCATAACCGCATTGAGTTCAGAGTGGGCAGCACCAAGGACAAAACCTTCACCCACCCGACTTCGGTTGCGATTTATGATAACAAGCTGTTCATCTGCAACGCTTATTCCTACAAGATAAGAACCATTGATTTGACCAACTATAAGGTTGCGGATTACTGCCTGTTCAACGAGCCTGTTTATAAATATTTCAGAAGCAAAAACACAGAATACGCAGTTTTGCAGTCAGGCGTTTACAGCCTGGATTAAACTCTGCCCGACGCGGGCAAATTACTAAGAAAAATAAATCCACAGGAGGAATACATAAATGAAAACCGCACTCGAATACAGCAAAAACTTTGACGTCAAAAAGCTTTCAAAGTTTTCCGTCAAAGGTATCACACGCATCTGCAACGAAATCGGCCCCCGTCAGCCCGGTTCTCCCGAAGAACTCAAGGCACAGGAGCTGATGGCAAAAGAGATGAAGAAATATTGCGACGACGTGAAGCTTGAAGAATTCAAGGTTCACCGCCAGGCTTTTATGGGCTTCATTCCGTTCACCGTTGCCTGCGCAGTTGCCAGCGTTTTTGTTAACAGATTTGCAAGCCCCGTTGCTGCGCTTATCCTTGTTATTCTGGGTGCGATTCCTCTGCTGCTTGAGTTCCTTATGTATAAGCAGTTTATCGACCCTCTTTTCATCGGTCACCCCAGCCACAATATGATTGCCACAAGAAAAGCTTCGGGCGAAACAAAAAAGCGTTTCATCATCGTCGGCCACGCAGACAGCCAGTATGAATGGACTCTCAACTATCTTCTCGGCGGCGTAGGTATGAAGCTTGTGCTTATTCCTGCCGTTGTGGGTCTTGTTGCCGACCTCATCGTTGCAATTCTCGCAATCGCTTTCCCCGATGCTGCAACACTCAACCTCATCGGCTTCATCGTGGGCTGCGTATTCGTTCCCTTCCAGCTCGGCTTCCTTCTGTTCCAGAATCCCTTCAAGAGCGTTCCCGGCGCAAACGATAACCTCACAGGCTGCTACGTTGCAATGAGCGTTGCAAAGGCAATGGCTGAAACCGACGTAAGATTTGAAAACACTGACCTCGTTGTTATCTGCTCGGGCTCCGAAGAAGCAGGTTTAAGAGGCGCAAAGGCTTACGTTAAGGCTCACGAGAAGGAGCTCAAAGATATCGAAACAGTCTGCGTTGCGTGCGACACTTTCCGTGACCTTGAAACAATGGCTGTTTATGACAGAGATATGACCGGCACAGTCAGACACGACTGGGGCGTTAAGCACCTTGTTCAGAACGCAGGCAAAAACTGCGGCTATGACCTTAAGTTTGAATCGGTTTATATCGGCGCTTCCGATGCAGCAGCATTCACACAGAGAGGCATCAAGTCAACAGGCTTTGCGGCTATGGACCCCACTCCTCCCCGTTACTATCACACAAGACTTGACGACGTTGATATGCTTGTTGAAGAAGCAATCGGCGCAGGCATTGAGATTATGCTTGAAGCTGCTTGTATGTATGACAAGGAAGGCCTGCCCACAAAATAATTTTACATAAGATGCCGCAGATTCTTCGGAGTCTGCGGTTCTTTTTTTAGTGAATAACGAAAAGTGAACAGTGAATAGTTGAAGGTGGGCGTTGCCCACACCCGATTTTAATGTAATAAGTAATAGTGAAGAGGTAATAAGTGAGGAAGGGCTTCGCCCTTACCAATTTTAATTCGCAATTCGCAATGCGCAATTATTGGTTGTAAATTATAACACCGTAGGGGCGACCCTCTGTGGTCGCCCGTGGGATAATCGCAAATCTGAGTGGCGGGCGGATAATATCCGCCCCTACACTGAAATTCGGTGTCAGTGACCAATTTAGTTACACCGCAACACCGTAGGGGCGACCATTGGTCGTCCGTTAAACGGCTTGCCGAATCGGGCGATTCGTGAATCGCCCCTACGAAAACATCACTGTAATTCGGCAAGTTTTATTGCCTTGCAGTTTGTTTTGACAACACCGTAGGGGACGGGTCATTTAAAAATGAAGAGTGAATAGTGAATAGTGAAGAATTGAGGGTGGGCGTTGCCCACACCCGATTGTATTGCGTAGGGGCGACCCTCTGTGGTCGCCCGTTATAACCGAAAAATCTCACCGCAACACCGTAGGGGCGACCATTGGTCGTCCGTTAAACGGCTTGCAAAAACGGGCGGATAATATCCGCCCCTACACAGAAATTAGAAATGTGAGAACATTTTAATTGACACTGCACAATGTTGGGGTGACCCTGTGGGGCCGTTCGAAACTTTTCATCATTAATTTAAAAACATTATTTTTCCGTTCTCTATTGATTTAATGTGTTAAACTGTGTTATCATATTATTTTGAAAGGAGTGTTACCTATGCGCACTTTAAAAATCGGTATCCTCAAGGATATGCACAAACAGCTTAAAAAGTACTTTTTCACTGCCAAAAAGGATATTCCGGTCTGGGAATACACCCGTGGTATGTTCTGCGAAACCCACTATGAAATGGAAGATTTCAAGGGTGAAATAAAATGCGGCGACAGATGGTATGCCGCTTACGATTCGGCTCACTTTTTCAAGGCAAGTATTACTGTGCCCGAAGAAATGGACGGCTGCAAAATCCGTGCCGTTCTGCCCGTTGGCGGCGAAGCGCTTGTTAAATGCAACGGCAAATACGTTGCAGGCTGCACCTCAAGAGAAACTCTGCCCGACAGAGCTGACGTTGAGCTCGGCGTTCACAAGGCAGGCGAAGTGCTGACCTTTGAAATTGAAGCAACGGTTGACTCAATGAGCTTCTGCGACGACGCAATGGACGGCGCAAAGTTTCAGGAATGCCTTTTCGGCAGCACTTATATTGCCGTTGCCGACGAGGACGTTGAGGGCTATTTTCTTGACCTGACGGTTGCTTTTGATGCGCTTGATTTTATCAAGGACGAGCATATCAAGGCAAAGGTTTACGCCGCAGTTGACGACAGTATGCATATTGTTGACTACGATTTTGAACCCGAACAGGTCCGCAAATCCGTCAAGGAAGCAAGAGCTTTTTATCTTAAGAAAATCGGCGATATCGAATGGAGCGCACAGAGCCGTGTTATCCTCACGGGTCACAGCCACATTGACGTTGCGTGGCTCTGGAGAGTTCAGGAAAGTATCCGCAAGAGCGCAAGAACTTTCACAAACGTAACAACCCTTATGGACGAATACCCCGAAATGACCTTCGGTCAGAGCGAAGCCGTTCTTTATCAGATGATGAAAGACCACTACCCCGAAATCTTTGAGAAAATCAAAGAAAAGGTCAAGGCCGGTCAGTGGGATATCTGCGGCAACGTATGGGTTGAAGCTGATACAAATATCGCTTCGGGCGAAGCGCTCATCAGACAGGTGCTTTACGGCACCGAGTTCTTCAAAAAGGAATTCGGCAAGGTTTCAAAAACATACTGGCTGCCCGACTGCTTCGGCTTCACCTGGGCTCTGCCCCAGATTATCAAGGGCTGCGGTATGACAAACTTTATCACGTCCAAGCTTTCATATAACGACACAACCAAATTCCCCTATTCAATGTTTATGTGGGAGGGCAACAACGGCGACAAGGTGTTTGCTCACCTGATGCGCCCTGCTTACAACTGCCATTTCAGGGTTGACGAGCTGATGACCTTTGACGAGGAATGCAACAACAAAAACGAGCTCAACACCGCAATGGGTATGTACGGATACGGCGACGGCGGCGGCGGTCCCACAAGAAATATGCTCGAAAGAGGCAGACGTCTGCAGAACTTCCCCGGTCTGCCCAAGGCTGAAATCGGCCACGTTGACGATTTCTTTGATACCCTTGTTGAGCACGAAAAAGAGCTGCCCGTATGGAACGGCGAACTTGTTTATGAAAACCACAGAGGCACTTTCACGAGCCAGGCATTCGTTAAAAAGAACAACCGCAAGGGCGAATATCTGCTCACCCGAAACGAAATGCTTTCCGTTTTTGCCGAAAAGCATCTCGGCAAGCCTTACCCCAAGGAAGAGCTCGAAAAGGCTTGGCGCATTCTTATGACCAACCAGTTCCACGATATTCTGCCGGGTTCATCAATCCACGAGGTTTTTGAGGACGCACGCAGAGATTACGCTATAATGAACGAAATCGGCAATGCAGTCAAGGCAGACGTTCTTGCGAGCGTAAACGCTGCCGTTTCAGCCGATGCAAACACCGTTACCGTCTGGAATATGGCAGGCTGCGAAAGCTATGAGCCTGTTACCGTTGAAGGTGTGCCCGAGGGTATGTATATCACCGCCGCTGACGGTCTTTCACTCCCCTGCGCATATATTGACGGCAAATTCGTTTTCCTCCCCGACGTGCTTGAACCCCTGAGCTGCAAGGTATTTTACCTCAAAGAGGGCGAAACTACCTTTGCACCCGTTGAGGCTGAAACAAACTATATTGAAAACGCAATTCTTCGTGTTGAGCTTGATGAAAACGGCGTTATCACAAGCATTTATGACAAAATCAACGAGCGTGAGGCTCTTGACGGCAGAGGTAATATTCTTACCGTTTCGCTTGATAAGTGCATTCACGAAACTGCATGGAACCTCGAGCTGAACTATCAGAAAAAGATGTGGGAGCTGACCGATGCAGAAAGCATTGAGGTTGTTGAGAGCAACGCAGTCAGAGCCGTTATCAGAATCAAGCGCCGCTTCCACAAGTCGCTCATCACACAGGATATTATTCTCACACAGAACGGCGAAAGCGTTATTTTTGACACAACCGTTGACTGGCACGAGAGCGACAAGGTTCTCAAGGCAGGCTTTGACGTTGCGGTCAAAGATACCGACGCAACCTACGATATTGCTCACGGTGCGGCAAAGAGACCCACTCACTGGAACACGCTGTTTGACCTTACCCGTTATGAGGTTGCGGCTCACAAGTGGGCAGACCTCTCCGAGGGCGGCTACGGCTGCAGCATCATCAATGACTGCAAATACGGCTACGATATCCACGGCAGCCATATGAGAATCACACTTATGCGTGCGCCCACCTGCCCCGACAGAACAGGCGACCACGGCATCAACACCTTCCGCTACGCTTTCTATCCCCACGAAAACGATTGGCGTCACGAAACCGTTCAGAAATCGCTTGCGTTCAACATCGACCCCGTTGCGGTTTATAACGATAAGGCGGTTGACGGCATTCTCACAAGCGGCACGAGCATTGCAAAGACAAGCAAGAAGAACGTTATCATCGACGCAATCAAAAAGGCGCAGGATGGCAACGGATATATTATCCGTGTTGTTGAGGAGGAGCAGAACAGAGGCAAGTGCAGACTTGACCTCGGCTTTGAATTCAGCAAGGTTATCGAGTGCAATATGATTGAAGAAGATAAGGCTGAAATTGACTGCGATGCAAGCGGCTTTGAATTCAGCATCAAACCCTTTGAGGTTAAGACATTCAGAGTTATATAATAAAACAGACCCTCACGGTTTTTCCGTGGGGGTCGTTTTAGTGAATAACGAAGAGTGAATTGTTAAAGGTGGACTTCGTCAGCACCTGATTTTATAGCGTAGGGGCGACCCTCTGTGGTCGCCCGTTAAACAACAAGCACACCAACAATTTCAGTGTAGGGGCGGATATTATCCGCCCGAAAAATTGAGCTTTATTCAACCTTTTGCAACCCTCAGTCACTCCGTGACAGCTCCCTTGAAAGGGAGCCCAAACAATCAGCTACATTACAGCTGAAAGACGGAGGGTTGCCGAATATGTGTGCATTCAAACAGCCGCAAAGGCTGTCACTACGGTGATATTATAAATCTTACGGCGGTTATTCGGGTTGTCTTACAACCCTTTTTTCCAGATTATATCCGAAACAGAGCGTGCGCATTTCTCACAGATTTCGGGTGTTTCGGCTTCGACCATAACTCTGATAACGGGTTCCGTGCCCGATTCACGCACAAGAATTCTGCCCGAATTACCCAATACTTTTTCGGCTTCTTTAACCGCATTCATAACTTCGGGGCATTCTCTGACCGCCTTTTTATTGGCAACCTTAACGTTGATGAGCGTTTGCGGATAGAGCTTCATTCCCCTGCAAAGCTCGCTCATCGGCTTTTTGCTTGCAATCATAACCTCCATCAGCTTGAGGCTCGTGAGAATGCCGTCGCCTGTTGTGGCATATTTTGAAAAAATGATGTGGCCCGATTCTTCGCCGCCGAGCCTGTTGCCGTGCTGCAGCATATGCTCATAAACAAACCTGTCACCCACCGCAGTTTTGGCGTAATCAATTCCGATTGCATCAAAAGCTTTATAAAGCCCGAAATTTGACATCACGGTAGTAACAACGGTGTTGTTATCAAGCTCGTTTCTGTCTTTCAGATATTTGCCGCAGACATAGAGAATATGGTCGCCCGTCACAACGTTGCCCTGTTCGTCAACGCAAAGACAGCGGTCACAGTCGCCGTCATAGGCAAAGCCGATATCGAGAGAATCAGCAACCACAAGCTCACGCAGCGCATCAATATGCGTTGAGCCGCAGCCCTTGTTGATATTAAGACCGTCGGGTTTTGCATTGATAACGTGGGTTTGAGCACCGAGCGCATCAAAAACCGCCTTTGCAATGTTCCACGCAGAGCCGTTTGCGCAGTCAATACCTACACGCAGACCCCTGAATGAATAAACACCAAGCGAAATAAGATAGCCGATATAGCGGTTTCTGCCGGCGATATAGTCAACGGTTCTGCCGATGTTTTCACCCGTGGCAAAGGGAATTTCATGCTCAAAGCTGCCGTCAAGATAAGCTTCAATCTTATCGGTTGCGGCGTCGTCAAACTTCTCGCCTCCCGAGCTTATGAGTTTGATTCCGTTATCAAAATAAGGGTTGTGGCTTGCGGATATCATAATTCCGCAGTCAAAGCCGTCAACCCTTGTAACGTAAGCAACGGAAGGCGTTGTGGTAACGTGGAGCAGATATGCGTCTGCGCCCGAAGCGGTTATACCTGCCGCAAGAGCATATTCAAACATATAGCTTGAGCGGCGTGTGTCTTTGCCGATAACGATCTTTGCCCTTTTTCCGTTTGACTTTATTTTATTTTCTTCGCTGTAATACCAGCCTAAAAATCTGCCCGTTTTGTAAGCGTGGTCTGCGGTGAGGTTAACGTTTGCCTCGCCCCTGAAACCGTCTGTGCCGAAATATCTGCCCAATCAAAAACACCCTTTCGCCGTGTTTCGGGCAGAATAACGTCAGACCTTTTCGACAATAATTCCGCCCGTCTTATAAATAGAATATGCAGGCACCGTGCCTCTTACGCACGAAAGCGGATAAATATTGCTGTTTTTGCCGATGACTGTGCCGGGGTTGAGAACGCTGTTGCAGCCGACCTCAACGTTATCGCCGAGCATAGCGCCGAACTTTTTCAGCTCGGTTTCAAATTTTTCTTCGCCGTTTTTAACAACAACGAGCGACTGGTCGGATTTGACGTTTGAAGTTATTGAGCCTGCGCCCATATGCGATTTATAGCCGAGAATACTGTCGCCGACGTAGTTGAAATGCGGCACCTGAACGCTATCAAAAAGGATTGCATTTTTGATTTCAACGGAGTTACCCACAACGCAGTTTTCGCCAATCAGCGCACTTTCACGGATAAATGCGCAATGGCGCACCTCGGT
Organism: Acutalibacteraceae bacterium; assembly: GCA_045536245.1. GTDB lineage: Bacteria > Bacillota > Clostridia > Oscillospirales > Acutalibacteraceae > CAG-177. The sequence continues at coordinate 9,729 of JAZSNE010000039.1, forward strand.
GTTTGCGCCGATAATGCAGGGCGCACCGATAAAAGCCGTGGGCGCAACAACGGCGGTTTTATGGATAAAAACGTTTTCAGAAACCTCGTTATACTCCGATTTATCAAGAGTTTTGCAAAGCTCCAGAATGTGTGATTTTATTCTTATAAGCGCTTCCCACGGGTATTCAAAGCCTGCAAGCCAACCGCCTGCAAGTGAATGCTCGGGTGAATACAAATCAAGGGTCTTATACATAAGCAAACCTCCGAATTTTTAATCTGAATTATTATATGTTGATATTATCAAAATTATTTGATTGATTGCAAATTGCTCGAAACGTTACACAAACTCAGTGTAGGGGCGGATATTATCCGCCCGCAACAGCAATGCAAACAACACAATCCTGCACACTGCATTAATAAATTATCGTACACAAAAACATTTCAGCCGCCCCGAAAGACGGCTGATTAGTTTATCTTGAAAGCTTGATTGTGTAAAGATGCTCGCAGGCAATTGTTTCGGGGTTGATTGCAGGGAAAACTATTTCCGCCTTGCCGCCGTTATCTCTGACTTCAAGCTCTGCATCGCAGCCGAGCAGGCTTGCCTTGAGGTCAGCATCATAATCAACAAGCTCAAGCACCTGTGAGCCGAAGGGATAACGGTTGATTATTGCATAAACGTCGTCACCCTTTTTGGTGTAATAAACACCGCTCTGAGTTTTCTTTGAATAAATTCTTGTGCCGTAGATTGCATCGCCGTTAACACGCAGCCAATCACCCATCTGCAGCAGTCTTTCTTCCATAATAACGGGGATTGTGCCGTCAGCCGCAGGGCCGATGTTGAGCAGGAAGTTGCCGCCCTTTGAAACAAGGTCGCAGAGCATTTCAAGCAGCTCTTTTGCGCTCAGATAATCGGCAAGATCTTCATTTTTATTGAATCCGAATGACCTGCCGATACCTCTGCACTCCTCAAACGGTCTGTCAAGCTCAACGTCCTCAATCTTTTTGCCTTCTTCAATAAAGCCGTATTCGGTTGTGAAGTTGCCGCCGACGTTGCCTCTGGTTTCTTTGCCCCAGCGGTCATTTGGCACGATGAAGTCCTTGACGCTTGATTCGTTATAAAGCCACTGCAGGAATTCGGTTGAATGCCAAACGTCGGAGGTGTGCTCCCATTCGCCGTCAGTGAAAAGTGTTGCAGGCTGATATTTTTCAACAAGCTCCTTGAGCATGGGGATAAGGTGCGTGAGGGCGTATTCTTCGGGGTCACGAAGATAAACGGGGTTAAACCATTCATAGACGGAGTGATAAACGCCGAAGCGCACGTCAGTTTTGGCAAGAGCTTCCTTGAGCTCCATAAGAAAATCACGGTGAGGGCCAACGTCAACGCTGTTCCAATTCCACGCATAATCCGTTTTATAAAGGCAATAGCCGTCGTGATGCTTTGAAACAAAGTTTATGTATTTTGCGCCGCTTTTCTGAAAGAGATCCGCCCATTTTTCAGCGTCAAAAAGCTCTGCGGTGAAGTCCTTCACAAAGTCGTTATATTTAAAGTCGGGGCCGTATTTTGCCTGATGATAGTCATAATATTCTCTGTCATTGGCGCTTCTTTCGACTATCTCGTCGCAATGGTAGCCGTACCACTCGGCATACTTGCCCTTGGGCGCATAGGCAGGCACGCTGTAAAGACCCCAATGAATAAAAATGCCGAACTTCGCATCGCCGAACCACTCGGGAACAGGGCGTTTATTAAGTGAATCCCAATTGTTTTCGTACATAGTAAATCCTCCGATTTATAAATAAAATTGTTTTAATATATAAATTAATTGAGTAAGGGCTACGACCTTCCTATACTTTTCACTATTAGCTGTTCATTTAAAATCAGGTGTGGACGGAGTCCACCCTTAACTATTCACTCTTCACTATTCATTATTCACTTATCAAAGTATATCAGTTTACCATAATAGTGTCAACGATTAAAATAAATATTGATTGTTAATATAAATAATGTTATAGTTTTATTAACAAATCTTTCGGTGTAGGGGCGGATATTATCCGCCCGTCGAGAACGCAGTTTAGCTTGACCTTTTGCAATCCTCAGTCACTCCGTGACAGCTCCTTTGCCAAAGGAGCCCAATAGGTAAGCGACATTACAACAGTAAGCTGACTGCTATATTTACCTCCTGTTTCCGTAGGGACGATTCACGAATCGCACGTTTCGGGCGGATAATATCCGCCCCTACGCTTCCACCGTGAGAATCATTGTGAAATCCTATAATTTTATAAACAAAACAACGAGGTGATAAGATGGTCATTTATTTCAGCGGCACGGGCAACAGCGCCTACGTTGCAAAAAAGGTTGCAAGCTTAATCGGCGATGAGGCTCTTGATTTGTTTGAGCGCATCAGAAGCAGGGATTATTCACCCTTAAAATCCGATGAGCCGTTTATCGTTTGTGCGCCCACATATTCGTGGCAGATTCCGCACATTCTGCGTGAATACCTTGAAAAAACACCGCTTGAGGGCAACGAAAAGATTTATTTTCTTATGACCTGCGGCGACGATATCGGCAACGCCGAAAAGCACCTAAAAAAGCTCTGTGCAAAAATCGGCAAAGAGTATATGGGCTGCGCTTATTTCAGAATGCCCGAAAATTACATTGCAATGTTCACTGCGCCGAACGACGAACAGGCGGCACGGATTATCGCTAAATCAGAGGGCAGAATCGACACTGCAGCAAAGGTTATTGCATCAGGCAAAAAGCTTGATGCGGTTAAAGTTAACCTTGTGGGCAAACTCAAAAGCGGCATTGTGAACACTGCATTTTACGCCCTCTGCGTCAGTGCAAAAAAATTCCGCACAACAGAAAAATGTATATCTTGCGGCAAATGCGAAAAGGTCTGTCCGCTTGCAAACATCACTATGGCTGACGGCAAACCCGTTTGGGGCAAGAACTGCACGCACTGCATGGCGTGCATCTGCAAATGCCCTGTCGAAGCGATTGAATACGGCAACAAAAGCGTCGGGCAGAACAGGTATACCTGCAAAGTGAATATTGATGAATCACAAACCACCGGTTGAACCGGTGGTTTGACTAACCCCTAAAAGGGGTTGATACAGGCTTAGCCCCTGGAAGGGGCGTTGAAGGTTTAGCAGCGCATTACAATCACTGGCAGCCGCTCACGAGCGGCTGTTTATTTTT
>JAZSNE010000030.1:0-8134 GCA_045536245.1 Acutalibacteraceae bacterium
AACCATTACTATTATACTTGGAGGTTTGATTATCTTTCAACCTTTCGGGCTTGCTTTGAGCTCGCCCGTTTTGGCTTTGCTGAAGCCGTCTTTAACCCCTGGTAAAACCAGGGGTTTATTTCCACACCTGAAGGCACCAAAAAATCCCTTATGGATCTTTTGAGATTCATAAGGGATTTGTCTTTATGAGGTTTGGTTAATTAACCGAGCTTATAAGCTTATCCATTGCGTCAAGAATTGCTCCTGCAGCGTTGGGGCCGAGCGAGTTGGTTTCTTCATAATGCTTTCTGCCTGATTCGTCATCAGCGTTGTTGAAATAAGGCAGCCATTCGTGAAGGTAAAAATCGTTTTCGGGAATTATATATCCCAATTCGTCGTTACAAAGGCCGATAACAAAATTATGCTCGCAGCGCGACATTTCCGAAAGAGATTTATAATTTGCCTCTGTTGAGTTTGCCGAGTTTGCCGCAGAAAGAAAATTGCCGCTTTCAAGCTCGGGAGAAAGCTCACCCGGAATCATATAAATACCTATCTGTTTGTTGCCGAGTTCCATATAAGAAACTTCGGATATGATGGAAATGCTCCTGTCTTTATCCTTTGTAATGTCATTATTGAGCACGCCGAGAAAACGAACAAGCAACAGCGCAGTGTTGTTGCATTTTATCTCTGTTGCCTGCGTCTTAACGTTGACCGCAGGCTCAAGAGCAACTTCATTGTTTATGTTCATAACTGCTTTGCCCACATCTTTGCCGAATTCCTTGACGTATTCAAGACCCAGCTCAAAGTTGCGAAGAACGTCATCAAGCTTTTCGCAGGTTATAAGGCCTCCGATAGCTCCGTTTACAAAAACAACGTTTGCACCGCCGGTCTGCTCAACCATTTCTTTTTCCATATATGCAGGAAAGTCTGCGCTGACAACAGTTGTTCTTGCGCCGAGACATTCGGCGTGGCACGCAAAATTAACAATATAAGTATCTTGACTGCCGTCAGCAGGGTCAAAACGGATTCTTGTTATTGTTGCATCGTAGTCAATGGGTGTTCTTGTGTCAATCAGCAACCCGTCGGATTCAGCAGTGCCGAAATAGAGGTTGCCGTCTTTTCTTGCTTCATACGCTTCTGTAATGGCTTTAGCGGTTAATTCTTTAAGGCGGTTCATAAACTCTTCGTTTTTACCGTCAGATAAAAAATTCTTGCCCCAAAGACCCTGCGTGTCAATTGCAGAATGTGTATGCGTTGCGCAAATATTGATTGATTTAACGTTCGGTATTCTGCCGCTTTCGATAACCAGTTTTCTGATATCGTTAATATCTTTGCGGCTGATTCCCACGCAGTCTATCGCACAAATAACAACTCCGCCTCTGCCGCTGTTATCGTCAAGGTAAACCGCTTTGGCATACATATCGTCAAGAACCGATTTTGCAGGGTTGTTTGTGTTATAGCCCGCAATGTAATAGGTTTCTTCTGTGATATCTTCCGGAGTGAGCACTTCTTTAGCAAAGCCGACAGTCCATTTTTGCCCGCTGTAAGAAAAAGTTTCATCCCCCGTGAGCATATATTTTGACGTTTCTTCAACGGTTGTGTAAGTTGAATTGGGAACAAAAAGAATAATCAAAGACAGCAAGCCCGAAATTATTCCTCTGACCAGCTCGGGGAGATGAAGAAAACGCAGAAATTCCATTGTCAGTTACTCCATTCGTTTAAAAGCTCAAAGCATGCTTTTGAAAATGCAGATGCACTTTTTGAACCGGTTGAAACGGTTTCTTCGTAGTGACCCTCTTGGCCTGATGAACTGTAATCGTTATCGGGAACGATATATCCCACTGCATCGTTGCAAAGACCGAAAACAAGAACTTCATCATCCTCGCCAAAGTGAGTTGCAATGCCTTCGTAAGGATATTCAGTGCCTGTGAAGGACTCATCGGCTGACATAAAGCCGCCGTAAACAATCTCGGGGATAACTTCGCCGGGAGCTTCCACAATCTTGATGTTTTTGCCGATTTCAACGTAACCGATTTCGCTTGACATATAGACCTTGCCGTTTTCCTTGAAGGGGTTAACGTTGCAAAGGTCACTGCTTGCAACAAGCAGGAAAATGAAGTTGTTAACTTCAAAATCAACGTGAGCGTGTCTTACGTTCAGAATAGGCTCAACAACCTCGCCTTTTTCGGCAAGCTCATAAAGAATATCCGCAACAATATTGCTGTATTCTTTCATTTTTTCAAACGCCGGCAGATCTTCGGGAATACCGTTCTGGGGACCCATATCTGTGTGGATTGCTCCGCCGATTGCACCCTGAATGAAAATAAAATCAGCATTCTTTTCCGATGTTACCTCTTTCTCGATATAATACGGGAAATCGGCGGAAAGCTCTGAGTTGCTCCATTCAAGATGAATGGGGTGGGCTCCGAAATTGGCTATATAAACTTCCTTTTTGCCGCTGTCATTGGGAACAAAACGGAAAAGGTGAATTTTATCGTCAATCACACGGGGTGCTCTGCCGTCCCAGAACATATCGGGATATGATTCGGCAGAATAATAAAGAGTGCCTTCGGTGCGGTTATTATATGCTTCTCTGATTGCGTCTGCAGTTTTCTGCACAAGAGCTTCCATATATTTTTCGTTTCTGCCCGTTTTGGGAATGTTGCCCCACAAACCCTGGGTGTCAACTGCACTGTGAGCGTGAGTTGAGCCGACGTCGATGCTGATAAGCTTGCCGTCGCCCGTGATATCGCTGAGTTTTTCACGGATATCCTTGATATCGGCATTCATAAGGCCAACGGTGTCTATCCACGCAAACGCAGCCGCACCTCTGCCCGAGTTATCGTCAAGCACAACTGCTCTTACGCACAAATCGTCAATAACGCCTGTTGCTTCCTGTGCGGGGAATTTAAGAAATCCGCCGAGGAAATAACGTGTTTTATCAACGTCGTCGGGAGTGAGAACTCTGCGTGCATAGCCGACTGACCAGTAATCAGCTTCCGCTTCATCAATAAATTTTTTGTTGCCTTCAAGAAAGTCTTCTGAAATAACAGTAACAGGCCTGTCATCATAGCCAACCTTAATTGCACTCTGCAAAACTGCACCCAGAAGAGTGGGTAAGCCGAGAATGACCGACATAATCGCTGAAATCCATCTGATAATAACTGCCATATAATTTCTCCTTTTCTTATATTATTATTTTATAATACAATATTTAACAGAGCATTTCAATTAACAAATTGTTATAATATGAACCTTGATTTTTGTGCGTTTTAATGATAAACTCAAATCGGAAGTGATAAAAATGATTATCAGACCCTATGAAGAAAAAGACAAAGAAAACGTTCGTTTTGTGTGCCTTAACAGTGAAGGTCCGTGCAAAAGCTCAAAAAGAGGAATAAACTTTGCCCTTGCCGTTTACTGTGACTATTATATTGAAAATGAACCCGAAAACTGCTTCGTTGCTGCCGTTGATGACGGCAGTGTAATAGGTTACGTTATCTGCGCTGAGGATTTTGACAGTTTCAAAGAAGCATTTATCAGCAATTACTATCCCAAAATTAAAAAATGGGAATACCGCCGCAGAAAATCTGCATTGAGGTCAATTATTCCTCACGAAAAATATAAAGAAGAATATCCGGCTCATCTTCACATTGACGTGCTGCCTGAATACCAGCGAATGGGGCTTGGCCACAAGCTGACTGATGCGCTGTTGGAGCACCTTAAGAAAAAGGGGATTAAAGGAATTATGCTCACAACCTGGATTAGAAACGAAAAAGGCAGAGGGTTTTATGATAAATACGGCTTCAGCTTGCTGAGCAAAATGAAAAACTGCGCAGTTTACGGTTTTAAACTTAAATAAAAAATACCGGCAAATCTCAAAAAAGAGGTTTGTCGGTTTTTGTTTTATTCCACAGCAGAACGGATATTCCAGCCGTTTTCATCAAGCAGCATTTCCGCTTTTTCGGGTGTGCAGCCAAGGATATCGGTAACAATTCCGATCATTCTCCTGCGGAGCTTTTTATTTGTCGGTTTAAGGTTTATCATCAGGTTTTCATAAACACAGCCGCATTTTATCATAGAAGCTGTTGAAATCATATTCAGAATGACTTTTTGTGCTGTTCCCGCTTTCATTCGTGTTGACCCTGTGATAACTTCGGGGCCTGTATCGGCGCAGATATCAATATCAGCGAATTTACCCAATTCGGAATTTGGGTTGTTTGTTATTGAAAAAGCTTTTGCTCCAACGCTTTTTGCATAATTGACTGCGGAAATAACGTAAGCTGCCGAGCCTGAAGCGGATATCCCGATTAATATATCCTTATTGCAGAAGTTGCGGCTTTTTAAATCTTCAACGCCTGCTTCCGGGTTATCTTCGGCGTTTTCAGCGGCTTTGAACATACATTTTTCGCCGCCTGCGATAATTCCGTTAAAAAGGTCATAGGGTACGCCGAAAGTCGGCGGACATTCCGCCGCATCACATACGGCAAGCCTGCCCGAAGTTCCGCTTCCGATATAATAAATCCTGCCGCCTGATTTTATGGCAGCGGCAACTGCGTCGCAAACAGCGGATATCTGAGGCAAAGCGGATTCAATTGCACCGGTTACCTTTGCGTTTTCATTGTTGATAATTTCAAGCATTTCAAGAGTTGACATCTTGTCAATGCCGTGTGTATCAGGGTTTCTCATTTCAGTTCTGAGCATTTTTACACAACCTTTTTGCAAGTGAAACAGCTCCGTTTACCATTGGTTCATCCGAGAAAACGATTGAGGCCTCACCTTCAATATATTTTTTCAAAAAAGGATATAAAATTTCTTTCTGCTTGCAAAGACCGCCGCAGATAACAATTTTACCGTCAGCATTTTTCTTTGCTGCGTTTATAACTTTTGCAGCCTCAAAAGCGTTGCGCTCTAAAATATCCGAAGCCACTGCATCTCCGAGCCTATATGCCTCAAAAATAACCGGAGCAAATGATGCCACATATGCAGTACCGCCGGCGTATATTTCTGCAACGCAGGCTTCAAGGCTTTTACCGAGCTTATTTTCAATCAGCTTCAGAATCGTTTCGCTTCCGCCTCTCCCGTCAAAAAATTCAAAAGCCGCATTGAGAGCATCGGAGCCGAAACAGAATCCGCTGCCGCCTTTGTCTATCATATAACCCCAACCGCCTGTTCGGTGAAGCTTTTTACCTGATCGGGAGTACGCTACCATACCTGTTCCCATAATAACGGCAGTTCCGTTTTCGCCCTTTAATGCCACCTCAAGGGCAAGGTCAACGTCGCTTCCGCAGCCGCAAGCCTTAAAGCCGAATTTTGATAAAAAGGCGTTCAGAAGTTGGCGGTTAACTCCGCTTTTTGCGCCTGCAATACCTGCATAAACTGATATTTCAGAAGTGTTTAAGCCTTGACATACCTCTTTAATTCCGTTATCGAGTACGCTATACGTGTTTTCAATGCCTGCGCTGGCAGGGTTTGATGCTCCGAGAATCAGTCTTTTGATTTCAGACTTATTTGAATCGGCAAGAAGAAATTCGGTTTTTGTTCCACCGCCGTCAATGCCAAGCAAATATTCAGCTTCTTTATTCATTTTATCCCTCGTTTTAACAGTCTTATAGTATACGGATTTTAGCGGTTGGCAGACCACCATTCGGTGAAAGCGTCAGGATAGTTGGTTTTGAAACCGGTTACGCCCATTTCGCATATCTGCCCCCACCATTCAGGGTAATCACCGAGGTTTGAAAACACTTTGATTCCCATAGCTTCAAACATATCAACGTCATCTTTGGTGAACGCCTCGTTGTTCAGGCCAACCTCCCAAAGGTCGGAGCGTTTGACAAAATCCATCGTCTGTTCATTGATAAATCGGATATTAGCACCTAAACGCAGACCTTCGGGTTTGCCGTTTTGGCGGTAGTGCTCCTGCATTTCTTCAAGCACCTCCCAATCACCCGAGAAGAATATATATCTTGAAACGTTTGCTGATCTTGCAAGAATTTCGTCCATACGAGGGCACATACCCTTGCACTTGAACTCAACCTCAACGGTCAGGTCGTATTCGACGGTTGAGAGCCACTCGTCAAATTCAGGGAAGGTTATCAGATGTGTTACTCTTTCTTCTGCATAATCCGGAGGTGTGATCATACGCCTGCCTCCGTAATGCTCTGTCCAGGGGTATGGAGGATATTTAAGCTTGAGCGCATTTCGATAGGGGATATCGAATTCCTTTATCTGTTCGGTTGTCAGTTCTTTAAGAGCATCACGGTGCTTTTCAAATGTCATATATCCCAAATCACCGTTGTGGATTACAATTATTTCGCCGTCTCCGCTAAGCTGAATATCCATTTCAATGCCCTCAAAACCGAGCTCCGCTGTTTTTTTGAATGCCTCAAGCGAATTTTCGGGAGCGAACTGTGTAACTCCGGTGTGTGCAAATCGCATTGGTAAACCGCAATACTCTTTTTTCATTTTTGTCCTCCGTTCTCTGTTGCTCGGCTCAATATATTGTTTCTTATACTTGTTAGAGAATCTTACCACTGAACATACTATCATAAAAATCCGGTTTGTTCAACCGTGACGGAAGGATTTAAGTTATATTATTTGTTTGCCGGCAGAGTTGTTAGCTGTATCCTGCAGTTTGCGGTGTTTGGTCAGTATGAAATTAAGTTAAAGTGTTTTTAATAACTGACCGCACGTCAGTGAATATATTTGACATTGTTCTTATTACTAAATATAATATCGTTATAAATTCAAAACACGATTTCGGAAGGTGATAATGTGGTTAAGGAAAAACTCAGTAAAAAGAATTGGTTTATAATCACGCTGTTTTGCTTTATGGGCGGCATTGCGTGGAACACCGAAAATATGTATTTCAACACGTTCATAACCAACGAAATATATGCCGACGTATCACAGGCGGCTATTCTCGGCTCAATGGAAGCAACAACAGCGGTAGCCCGTATGGTTGCTCTCTCTGCCGTTGCTGCAGTGCTTACAACGTTCATAATGGGTGCATTGAGCGATAAACTTAAAAACCGCAAGATGTTTATATCGGTTGGCTATATTCTTTGGGGTATAGTCACTGCTATGTTTGGCTTTATCACGAAGGATAACGTGGCTAACCTTTTCAATCTTACCGATGAGGCAAAGATTCTCGGCACAACGGTGTGGTTTGTTATCCTTATGGATATCGTTATGACTTTTATGGGTTCAACGAGTAATGATGCGGCATTTCAGGCTTGGGTGACCGACGTTACCGTTCCGAAGCAGCGTCCGATTGTTGAAACCGTTTTATCCGTTGTCGGCACAATATCTTCGTTTGCCGTAACAGGCGTCGGCAGCTTTGCACAGGCAGGCACAATTACATATAAACTTTTCTTCGGCGTGCTTGGTCTTGTTGTTACCTTGTGCGGTGTGCTTGGCTTAATTCTTATCAAAGACCCGCCTCGCACCCTCCGGTGTGAAAGCTCATCAAATTATTGGGCAGACCTTACCTACGGCTTCAGACCATCAGTTATAAAAGAAAATGCAAGGCTCTATCTTTCCCTTGCTTCATTCTGCTTTGCAATTATTTCCTTCCAGGTTTTCTATCCGTACCTTCTTACCTATGTCCAGTACGTGGTTATTCCCGATAACGGCGGCGTTGAAAATATTCTGAGAGCACCGGTTATAATAACCGCCGTTGCGGTTGCCGTTGTTCTTCTTGCCTGCATTGTGCTTATGCTCAAATATTCAACAAAGAAAAAGGGCGTTTGCCTTGTAACAGGTGTTGTTGTTCTGACGTTCGGCTTTTTGGTGCTGTCAACAAGCACAAGTATATATGTTATTCTTCTGAGCGTACTTCCCGTCGTTCTCGGAAATGCAATAGTTAATATTCTGTTCGGCGCAACCATCAAGGATTTTATTCCCGAAGGCAAGGCAGGTCTTTTTCAGGGTATTCGAATGATTTTTGCCGTGCTTCTTCCTATGGTTATAGGTCCTGTTATCGGTGATATGGCGTGCCGTCACGCAGCGCAGACTATCATAAACGAAGGCAAGGCAGGTCTTTTTCAGGGTATTCGAATGATTTTTGCCGTGCTTCTTCCTATGGTTATAGGTCCTGTTATCGGTGATATGGCGTGCCGTCACGCAGCGCAGACTATCATAAACGAAGCCAATG
>JAZSNE010000041.1:0-79948 GCA_045536245.1 Acutalibacteraceae bacterium
AAGCAACGCCTGCGGAAAGCACCTCTTACCGCCTTGCTAAGCACGATAAGAAGCTGTATCCCGATATCATCACCGCCACAAGCGATTGCAACACACCTTACTACACCAACAGCTCACACCTTCCCGTTGGTTACACAGAGGACGTTTTCGAAGCTCTTGATATGCAGGATGAACTTCATACCCTCTACACATCAGGTACTGTTTTCCACGCCTTCCTTGGCGAAAAGCTTCCCGACTGGAAGACTGCCGCAAATCTTGTAAGAAAGATTTCAGAAAACTACAAGCTTCCCTACTATTCAATTTCTCCCACTTACTCCGTATGTAAGAACCACGGCTACATCGCAGGCGAGCATTTCACTTGCCCCGAATGCGGTGAAGCAGCAGAGGTTTACAGCCGTATCACAGGTTATTACAGACCTGTTCAGAACTGGAACGACGGTAAGTCACAGGAATATAAGGAGCGTAAGGTTTATAATATCGCAAGCTCCGATATCACAAAACACGGCACAGTTAAGAGAGAAGCAGCTGCAGCGGCAGAGGCAGAAACAGCTTGCCCCCTTGCTGACGGACTTTATCTCTTCAAAACAGCAACTTGCCCCAACTGCAAAATAGCTCTTGCTCAGCTTTCAAAGGCAGGCATCGCGGTTAACGAAGTTATGGCATATGAGAATCAGGACCTCGCCGTTAAGCTTGGCATCAAGCAGGCTCCCACACTCGTTGTTGTTTCAAACGGTGCATTTGAAAAATATGCAGGCGTTGCCGATATCAAGAAGTTCATTGATTCAGCAAGCAGTGCCGCAATCTGATTTTGATTAAATAAAAAAGACAGCCTGCACACAGCAGGCTTGTCTTGTTTAAAGGATTGATTGTTATGTATGATATAATTGTAATCGGTGCAGGCCCTGCAGGCTTAACCGCAGCTCTCTATGCTCTCAGAGCGGACAAAACCGTTCTTGTGCTCGAAAAAGGTACCTTCGGCGGTCAGATAACTTATTCACCCCAGATTGAAAATTACCCCGGTTTTGCAACAATGAGCGGCAACGAATTTGCCGATAAGCTTGTTGACCAGGTGCTTTCACAGGGCGCTGATATCGAAATGGAAACCGTAACAGAAATCCGTGATAACGGCGCAACAAAAACCGTTGTAACAGAAGACGGCGAGCACGAAGCAAAGGCTGTTATTATTGCGACGGGCGTTAAGCACAGGCAGACGGGTCTTGCAAAAGAAAATGAACTCGTTGGCGAAGGTATTTCTTACTGTGCAGTATGTGACGGTGCATTCTTCAAGGGTCAGACCGTAGCTGTACTCGGCGGCGGTAACTCCGCTTTGCAGGAAGCTGTTCTTCTTTCAGAGGGCTGCAAAAAGGTTTATGTTATTCAGAATCTTGATTTCTTCACAGGCGAAGCAAGGCTTGTTGAAAAGCTTAAAGCAAAGGATAACGTTGAATTTATTATGGGTACCGTTATCACCGAGCTTAAAGGCGACACAGCCCTTAACGGTCTGAAGCTTAAAAAAGAAGCTGACGGCAGCGAGAGTGAACTTGAGGTAGACGGTCTTTTTGTTGCCATAGGTCTTATTCCGAATAACAAAGCTTTTGCCGATATCGCAGGTCTTGACGAGTGGGGCTATATTGATTCAGACGAAAGCTGTGTTACAAAAACAGCAGGCGTTTTTGTTGCAGGCGACTGCCGCAAAAAGCAGATAAGACAGATTACCACGGCAACGGCAGATGGCTCTGTTGCGGCTCTTGCGGCTTGCCGTTATATTGATTCACTGTAATACTATGAAAAATATATTTATAAAAATATTTGAGTTTTTTAAAGAAAACAAAAAAATGACGGCAATCCTGCTTATTTTTCTTTTGGTTGGCGGTATTGTTTCGGGGTTGTGTCTTGACTATTGGGCAAAAAGAGGCAGGTTGCCTTTTATGAAGCCGGATAAAGTTTGCGTGGTTATTGACCCGGGTCACGGCGGTAACGACGCTGGTGCAATCAATGGCAACAGATTTGAAAAAGACGATAATCTGCGTCTTGCTCTGAAGGTCAAAGAGTGCCTTGAAGCAAAGGGGATTGACGTTGTTTTGACACGAACCGTTGATATTAATATCAGCCTTGCGGACAGATGCGAATTTGCAAATTCACGCTCAGCTGATTTGTTTGTTTCGCTTCACAGGAACAGTGCCTCACCCGAAGCAAGCGGTGCCGAAATCTGGATAGGAAGCGACAACTCGTACAGAGCCCGTTCTCTTGCAAAGACCATATTGAACGGTCTGGAAGATGCAGGTATATCCGATAACAGGGGCGTAAAGGTCGGATATATAACCGGCAGGGATAAGGATTATCACGTCAATAAAGGCACAAATATGACAAGCTGCCTTGTTGAACTCGGGTTTATTTCAAGCGAAAAAGATAACGAGCTGTTTGATAAAAATCTTGATGCATATGCACAGGCTATTGCCGATGCAATCGAAAAGCATCTTTGAGGTCTGCTCACGGAGCGAAGAACAAAAGAAACAAAATAATAGATAAAGCTTGCAAGGGTTTAACATCCTTTGCAGGCTTCTTTGTTGCAGTGCTGATTTGAATAATAATTAAGTTTCTTTTTAGCCGTTTTTTTCGATTCGGCGTATCACATACGCCTGCCATCGAAAGAAAACGGCTTCTTCATCTCCGTGAACCAGCCCTCAACCGCATCTGCTCACGGAGCGAAGAACAAAAGAAATAAGATAAATGTAAAAGGCTTGAACAGTAAAAAACCGGTTCAAGCCTTTTTGTTTTAGCGGCGTAGGGCGGGATGCCCTCATCCCGCCGTTTTAGATTATAATGATAAACATACGGCGGCTTGTGGGCAAGCCGCCCTACGCTTATTACGTTATTTGCAGCATCATTCAATAAACCTCTGCAAGCTTTTCTGTTTACATATTAAAATCAAGTTTCCGCAAACGGTGTGCTGATACCTGTCAGCCTGAAATTGACGGGGGCTCTGTCACGGTTGAAACGGTAAACGCTCATTGCCATACCAATGCCAAAATAAACGCACAGGTTTGACGAGCCGCCTGCACTGATGAACGGCAGGGTAATGCCGATGCTCGGCAGAAGCATAAGGCACATACCGATGTTGATAATTGTTTGTGCGCCTATCATAAACACCGTGCCGTAGCAAAGAAGAGCTCCCGTGATGTTTCTTGAACGCTTTGCAATAACGGCAATGCGGATAATTATAACCGAAAGCACAATCATCAAGGCGATGCAGCCTGCAAAGCCGAGTTCTTCGCCGATAACGGAAAGCACCATATCGCTCTCGTTAACGGGAACGCCGCCGGGAGTCTGGGTGTAGGTGCCTTTAAAAAGTCCGTCGCCCCACATTCTGCCGGAACCGATAGCATTAACGCAGCGTTGCTGCTGATAAATGATTTTATCATAATCATATGCGCTCAATGCCTCGGGATAATAAATTGCAAGAATTCTCTGCCTGTGGAAGGTTGAAAGAAATTTTGTCCACAGCAGGGGGATGAACGCAAGACCCATACCTATCGCAACAGCAAAATACCTGAGCTTTATGCCTGCAACAAACATCATACCGATAAACATAAACGCAAAAACGATTGCCGAACCAAGGTCATCGGTTATGATGATAAGTCCAATCGGGATTAGTGCGTGCAGCGTGAGCAGAATAACATTTTTTAAGCTGTTTACGTTATCTTTGACCGCTTCAATGTGTGCGGTGAATGTGATTATGAAGCCGATTTTTGCAAGTTCAGACGGCTGAAAGTTTACCTTGGTGTCGCCAAATTTCAGAATAGGCAGCCAGCATCTTGCATTGGGTCTGTCGGACGGGCCGTCACCAAAGGGGAAAAGCAAAAGTATCAGTATCAGACAAACTCCTGCCACAAACGGCCATAATCTTATAATAGAGTCATAATCAAGAAATGATATCACAAAGCAAAGTGCAATACCTATAGCCGAGGCAATAACCATAATCAGGCATTCACGGCTGAGCAGAGTGCCTGCGTTGAGGGCGCTGTTTCTTGTTGCGCTGTAAACCATAAGCGCACCAAAGGCAGAGGCAAGAATGCAAACAAGGTAGAGAAACCAGTCTGTTTCTTTTAACGTATATTTGAGAGAGCTGTTTTTTGCCAAATAATCACCTCCGTATAACAGATTGTTTTGAATAATCAATGATTAACCCGATCAAAAGCGGATTAATCATTCATCATTCAAATAAAGGGGTCAGCTTAAAACCGACCCCTTTGACGGCTGTTGATAAAGTCGCTGAAGCATAAACGAAAAGAAAAAACAAAACCTCATCTGCCTCCCTCTTACGGGAGGTGGCATTTTTCGCGAGAAAATGACGGAGGGTTGCAAAAAGAAATTTCGTTTATTTGGCGTTTTTTCTCCCATCGACGTACTCTTGTACGCCTTCGGTCAAAGAAAACGCCATTCAGCTTTCTTTCTCAACAGCCACACATTATTGTCGGGTTATCTTACTTCGTTGAAAAGTGTAAGATATGCTTCTGCAATATATGCGCCTGCCATACGGCCTGTTGAAACGATTTCTTCATTCTCTGTGAGGTATGAATGCCATTCGTTTGAGGGAAGCAAATAACCTACCTGGTCATTTACTAAACCGAAAACAAGGAGCTTTCTGTTCTTTGCGGCATCAGCGAATGATGAATAATTCCATTCGTCGCCGTCCCAGGCTTCTGCGGATGAGTCAACGCCGCCGTAAGCGATTTCGGGAGCAAGCTCACCGGGAATAAGAGCAACGGAAAGGTCTGTGCCGAATTCGCAGTAACCAACCTCTGTAACAACCTCATATGAGCCCTTGTTCTTGACTATCTGGTTGAGAAGAAGGCCGCCCTTAGCAGCAAGCTTAAGGATGCTGTTATCAACGGGAACATAAACTTCTGTGAGTCTGATGTTGAAAATGGGAGCAACGGCCTTGTCATTATTGATTGACATAGCAAGCTTTGCGAGTTCTTCGCCGAAGAGAGCAAGTCTTGCGTAGCCTTCGCCCTGTTCTTTGTAAGGAGCAGAGTTGGTGTCAACCTCGGGAAGGTAGTCATACTCAGATGTCATTGCAAGCTCTGCACCAAGAATGTAGAAAACGTTTGCTTTTGCGTTTTCGTTGATGTATTTTTCCATAAAGTAGGGGTAGTCACCTGTGATTTCAGTGCCGCCTGCACCGTAGCCCACGCAGTGAATGGGGGCGTTGAGAAGCCAGGTTTCTGCTGTGCCGTCATTGGGAACAAAGCGGAGTCTGTGAAGGTCAGTGTCATAAACGTAGGGCTTACGCTTATCATACATAAACTTTGTAGCGTCAGCTGTGCCGTAGTAAAGCTCGCCTTCCTTCATATCTTCAACAGCTTTGAGCATTGAATCAACGGTTACCTCATAAAGGTTTGCCATAAAGTCTTTGTTCTGGCCGTTGGGAAGTTCAAGGCCGAAAAGGTTTCTGATGCAAGCTGTGAAAAGAGCGGTGATAAGGTTGCCGTTAAGACCGAAGGTGTCAACGCAGCTGTGCTGGTGGAGGGTGGAGATATTAACTGCGGTGATGTCGAGGTTTTTCTTTGCAGCTTCTTTTGCAAAAGCAGCTCTGATTCCTCTTACGTCAGTTGATGAAAGACCGTAGGAGTCGATGCAGGCAAAGATTGTGATGCCTCTGCCGTCGGAAACAGCAATTGTTCTCACCTTCTGGTCATCCATAATGTTTGTAGCGAATTTGTCGCCGATTGCAAGGCTGCCGCCTACGTTGTGGCCGCCTTCAAGCTCTTTGCCTGTCTGAATGCTTGCGTTAGCATAGCCGATTGACCATTTTGCATCAGCAGGAGCAGTTGTAAGAAATTCGTCAGCGGTCATACCTTCATAGAAGTTTTCCGAAACGAACTCGTCTTTGTCAACAAAGTGACGGGGCTCAACGATGAGAGAAGCAATGCCGCTTACAAGTCCGTCAAGAAGTTTGTCAACAAAACGGTAAAAACCTCTTTCAACGGGGGATGTAACTTCCGTTGCTGCCGTTGCGGGTACGCAGAAAGCAGCTGTGAAGAGCATTGCAACTGCGAGGAGTGCTGCTGTTAATCTTTTTGTCATTTTTTTGACCTCCATAAATTATTTTAAGATTATCAGTTCATATTTTTAAGCTCCATATCACCGAAGCTTATAAGCTTTTTCTTTCTCATAAACTCTGAAATTGCCAGGGTTATGAGGGCAGGGGCTATAAAGTGCATAATCAATATTTCGAGCAGAGCAATAACGGGGTCTGCGCCTGCAGCAGTCATTGACTCAAACGTTACAAATTGGCCGACAAGGCCTGATGTACCCATACCTGCACCTGCGGGTCCGCAGCTCATTTTGAGCACTGCTGTTGAAATCGGGCCGAGAATTGCGCTTGTGATGATGGGCGGTATCCAAATCTGCGGATGCTTGACGATGTTGGGCATCTGGAGCATCGACGTGCCGACACCCTGAGCAATAAGACCGCCGACCTTGTTTTCCCTGTAGCTTGCAACCGCAAAGCCAACCATCTGTGCGCTGCAGCCGACTGCAGCTGCACCGCCTGCAAGGCCGCTCAGACCAAGGATAATGCCCAGGGCTGCCGAGCTTATCGGCAGGGTGAGGCATATACCCATAACAACTGAAACGATAATGCCCATCAGCACGGGCTCACGCTCCATACCCCACTCAATAAGGTTGCCTATGTAGGTTGTAACTTTTGAAACAGGAGGGCCGACAAACAGTCCTGCTGCACCGCCTGCGAAGATTGACAGAGCGGGAGTAAGGATAATATCAAGCTTTGTTTTGCCGCTTATGAGCCTGCCTGCCTGAATTGCAAAGAATGCTGCAATAAACGCACATAAGGGGTCGCCGGGACCTGAAATAACAACGGCTGAGCCGGCAACAATCTGCGGCGCAAATGCACCCACCATACCGGCAACGGCGGCTGATGCACCGGCGAGGGGGGAGCATTTGTATTTGAATGCCATACCCACGCCTATGCCTGCGCCGGTTATGGATTTAGCTATTCCGGCAACAGCGGTAACGTAAGTGCCGATAACACCGGGGATAAATCCGCCTGCCTGTGCAAGAATCGTACCGATTATCAGCGTTCCGAAAAGGCCGAGCGCCATACCTGAAAGTCCGTCAATAAAAATATAGTTCAGCACTTTTTTTACGTTATTCATTTTTTCGCCTTCTTTGAATTTTTTGACAAATTTTATTTGATTATTTTATCAAATGCATCGGCATAGAGCGCTGCAATAAACTCTGCACCGTTATCGTTGGGGTGAACGCCGTCGCCGGACCAATGGTATGCATCTTTTTCAACGCAAGCCTGAGCCATCAGACCGTCAAGCGGAATATAGAAATCGGCGAACTCTCTTGCAAGTTTTCTTGTTATGTCAATTTTGCCGTTGAGGTCTTCTCTGAAAAAGAGTTTATCCTCAACGGGAAGCAGAAATTGCTCAATGATAAGGATTTTTGCATTTGTTTTTTCTTTGATTTCGGTCAGAACTTTTCTGTACTGAGCCTCAAAAACGTCGTTGCCCAGCCAGTTGCGCTCTCCGGCTCTGTGCCAGGTGTCGTTAATGCCGATGTGAATTGAAACAATATCGGGCTGAATGTCAATAAAATCGCTCTGCAGACGCTCAACAAGGTCTTTGGTCTGGTTGCCGCTTATGCCGAGGTTGATGAATTCAAACTCCGTTTCGGGGTGAGCTTTTTTGATAAGCTCTGCTGCAAATTTGGGATAACCGTTGCCGAGATTGTGTATATCGTCTCTGTCTCTGCCCCAATCCGTTATTGAATCGCCTTGAAAAAGTATTCTCATAATATCGCCTTTCAGAATTGATTTTTGATTTTGTGAAGCTTTTCGGGAATGTCAATGTGCTGAGGGCAAGCCTTGACGCACGCACCGCACTTCTGGCATCTTTCTGCAACGTATTCGATATCGGGCATAATTTCTTTAACGGCTCTTCTGCCGCCCGTTGTGATGTTGTTATAAGCCGCAAACACTTTCGGTATTTCAACCCCAAAGGGGCAGGGCATACAGTATTCGCAGCCCGTGCAGTTAACGGCGGTCAGCTCGTCAAAAGCAGCCTTTGCTTCTCGGAGCATTTTGAGTTCATCTTCGCTGAGCATACCTGCCGAAGCTTTGTCGGCATAGCCGATGTTTTCGGTAACCATCTTTTCTGAGCCCATACCGCTTAAAAGCATCGAAACTCCGTCAAAGTTCCACACAAAATCAAGCGCCCACTCAACGGGAGTTTTTGAAGTGTCAAGCTTTTCTGCAACAATTTCGTGGGGTGCAGCAAGTTTGCCGCCGAGGAGGGGTTCCATAACAATTAAGCCGAGCCCTTTTGAAACGGCATATTCGAGGCCTTCAACGCCTGCCTGATAGTCTGTGTCAATGTAATTGAACTGAATCTGGCAGAACTCAAAACCGTTGTAAGCGTCAATAATCTTTTTGAAAACCTCAAGGTCATCGTGGAAAGAAAAGCCGAAGTGTTTAATTTTACCTTCTGCAATAAGTTTTTCGATTTTGGGCAGAACGTCAAACTTAAGAACTCTGTTTTCCCAGGAATCGTTGTTGACGGCGTGAAGAAGATAAAAATCAACGTAATCAACGTCAAGCTTCTCAAGCTGTTCGTTGAAAATACGTTCAACGTCTTCTTCGCATTTAACTTCACCCAAAGGGAGCTTTGTTGCAACGTATGCCTTTTCTCTGTAGCCGTCTTTTAATACCTTGCCGACAAGTCTTTCGCTTTCGCCGTTATGGTAAAAGAAAGCAGTGTCAAGGTAATTCACACCGTTATCAATGCCAAGGCGGATAATTCTTACAGCTTCCTGCTCGTCGATGTTATCTGTGCCTTCAATCATCGGCAATCTCATACAGCCGAAACCGAGCGTTGAAACCTCAACTCCCGTTTTACCCAATGTTCTGTAACGCATATTCTCTTTCCTTTCGGTATATTCAATACATTATAGCATAAATATTTTGAAAAAACAAGAGAAACGGACTAATTGTTATCTTTAAGGGTGTATTTGCCGGCAAGAAGAGCCTGCGCAACTTCCTTTGAATCGCTGACGTCTTCTTCAAAATAAACGCCGCCCGGTTCCATTGTCAGAACGCCGTGAAAATCGGAGCCCGAAAGCATTCTGAAACCGAATTTTTCTGCCCACATACGGGCGATGTCGTTGCGTGAATCGTGGTTGCCGTGTCCGTTATAAACTTCAATTCCGTCAACAATTCCGGGATCTTTGATGAACATACCGGTTCTGAAAGGATGCGCCTGGAAAATTGCAAGACCGTTCTCTTTTGCTATCGGCATAAAATCCTCGAGCGTGGGAATGTGCGCAAGATCGCGGGAATAAAGAAATTCTTCGTCAAAGCCGTAAACAAGATAATCGTTATCGTTTTCAAGAAAACG
This sequence comes from Acutalibacteraceae bacterium, assembly GCA_045536245.1. Classification (GTDB taxonomy): domain Bacteria; phylum Bacillota; class Clostridia; order Oscillospirales; family Acutalibacteraceae; genus CAG-177. The sequence continues at coordinate 9,426 of JAZSNE010000041.1, forward strand.
GATTTCCATACCGAGGATTACCTTAAAATTTTCGTCTGCAAGAGCTTTTGCGGCGTGGTAACCGTCAAGAAAACGGTCAACGTTTTCTTCGTATGTGCCGCCGAAACGGTCAATGATATGCTGCATATGGTCGGTTATAACAATTCCTCTGTAGCCGAGGGATTTATAGCGAGCCACAACGTCTGCCGCCATAACTTGTCCGCAGGAGCTTGACTCCGCCGTGTGAATGTGTGTGTCAAAAAGAAAACCGCTCATGATATGTTTCTCCTTTTAAAGTTTTCAAAATAAATTATATACTTCACCGCAACGATATTCAATAGAAAAAGTTAATTTATCTACCCGATATGACAAAAAATTTTTATCTGCGGCGGTTATAATCTCTTATGAGGCAGGTGATTTTATGAATACGGTTATATATGCCGATATTCTTGTTGCGGTCAATATGTTGGTCAATTATTTGCTCTTGCGGGCGTGTTGCGCCGTGACGGGTGCAGATTGCAAAACTCTGCGCCTGTTTTTGTCTGCGGCGGCGGGCGGTTTGTTTTCAATGATTATCTTTATCAACGGCATACCGCCGTTGCTGAATGTTTTGATAAAGCTGGTGTTTCTGGCAGTTATGGTTGCTGTTGCGTTCGGCGTGAAATCGTTTAAGTCCTTTGCCAAAAACTGCGCTGCATTCTTCATTGCTAACTTTGTCTTTGCGGGTATTATGCTTGCGGTTTCAACTTTTGTTTTACCCCACGGTGCGCTTTATGTCAACGGTGTGGCATATTTTGATATCAACATAATTACTCTGCTTGCAGTATCGCTCGGTTGCTACATAATTCTTTCACTTCTTTCACGCCTTGTTAAAGGCAGAGCACCTGTGCAGAGCATCTGCGAAATCACGGTTGAATATAAGAAAAGAAAAACAGAAGGAAAGGCTCTCTACGACACCGGCAACTGCCTGCGTGACAGTTTTTCGGGCAGACCCGTCATTATTGCCGACAGAGAATTTGCGCAAAAAATCATCGGTGACGGCGGCGATATAACCGAGCAGAAAAATTTCAGATTAATTCCTTACAGCACAATAAAAAATGGCGGAGCATTGCCTGCTTTTATGGCTGACTCTATTGATATTTCAACAGCCGGCGGAACGGTCTGCGTGAGGAATATTTATATTGCCGTGCCTGAGCATAAGCTTATTTCCGGCGGTTTTTGTGCGCTTTTGGGTACGCCTGTTTTTGATGCGGCTGACAATGATTTAAAAGGCAGCGTGACTGCCGTGAGGAGATGATACGGTGAACAAAATCAAATTGCTGATAGCAAAAATAAAAGCGTGCTTTTTTGAGGTTGAGGTAGACTATATCAACGGCCCGGATACCTTGCCGCCGCCGCTTACAAGGGATGAGGAAAACAGTTACCTTGAAAGGCTTGAAGCGGGGGATAAGCAGGCAAGAGAGGAGCTGATTGTGCATAACCTGCGTCTTGTTGTTTACATTGCCCGCAAGTTTGAAAACACGGGAGTTTCCGTTGAAGACCTTATATCAATCGGCACGCTCGGGCTTATAAAAGCTGTCAACACTTTCAGAATTTCAAAAAACATCAAGCTTGCAACCTATGCTTCAAGATGCGTTGAAAACGAGATACTGATGTATCTGCGCAAAACAAACCCGATGAAAGCTGAGGTCTCGTATTTTGAGCCTCTCAACGTAGACTGGGACGGCAACGAATTGCTGCTTTCTGACATTCTCGGCAGTGAACCTGATGAAATATACAGAGATATTGAAGCAGAGGATGAACGGAGCAGGCTTTATAGGGCGGTGGGTGCTCTCAATAAACGGGAAAGGCAGATAATGACAATGCGCTTTGGTATAGGCGGCGGCAGAGAATATACGCAGAAGGAAGTTGCCGATACTCTCGGGATTTCTCAAAGTTACATTTCGAGGCTTGAAAAAAGAATTATCGAAAAAATCAAAAAAGATATATGAACGGGCGGAATGCTTCGCAAAAGGCTTTTGCCGTGTGAAGCGTTCTGTTTTTTTAAGCACAACATATTGATTAAACTCATTTCACATCTTGACAACCAACGCAACATAGTGTAAAATTGATTACAAGTGTAATTTATTACTAAAAAGTGCTTTATCGAACTTTTTAATAAAAACCGATTGGAGTGGAATGTTAGTGAGTGAGAATTTGGTTCAATATGTTGAGGCTGCCGGCAGAGGCGACACCGACGCAATGGCAAAGCTTTATTCAAAAACTCTCAAATCGGCCTTCTTTCTTGCTTCAAAACTCAGCGAGAGCGAGTCTGAAGCGATTGAGATAACAAAGAAGGCTTACGCAAGAGTTTTTTGCTCATTTGATAAACTCAAAAAGCCCGAAGCTTTTGAAATCTGGCTTAAGCAGATGGTTTCATCTGTTTATAAAGACAGCGCAAAGTTTGTTTTCAGCGATGCTGACGGCAGCGCCCAGGAATCTGTTTATGATTTTCTTCCTGAATCCGTTCTTGAAGATGAAAAGGCTGCCGCAAAGATTATGGAAGCTATCTCAAATCTTACCCCCGAAAGAAGAACAGCGGTGGTGCTTCACTACTATCTGGGTATGCCTAAAGATGCCCTTGCCAAGTATTTTGGCGTTTCGGTAAGCACGGCAACGGCAATTCTCAGCAATGCCAAGGCTGATATCAACAGCAAATCGGGTATCAAAGCTCCTGATTATCCTGAGCTTGCATCTCTGCCTGTTCTCACAAGACTTTTTAAAATTCTTGTTGAAAAACTCGGCATTGAAAATTCTGCAGTCAGAGAAATCTTTGTGTTTGCGATTGAAGCTTATCTTGAGGTTACTCCCAAAACCCTTGAAGAGCCCATAAAAGACGAAGCAGACCCCAAAGAAGAACCGCCTTGCGCAGACGCACCCGAAGCCGAAGAAGAAGCTGCTGAAGAAGCTGAAGAATCGGAAGAGGCTGAAGCTGCCGAAGAACCCGAAGAAGCAGCTGAAGCTGATGATGAACCCGAAGAAGCAGTTGAAGCAGCTGATGAAGCTGAAGTTCAGACAAACGAAAATGCAGAAGCAGAAATTGAAGACGGCATTATTTCTCTCAAAAACGAAATCAATTCAATGCTTAGCGGCGTTGAAGAAATAAAAGCTGACGAACCTGTTGAAGCAGCTGGTGCAGCAGAAGATCCTTTCGAAATCAAATTCACACAGCCTGCTGCAAATAACGATGAGGTTACTCCCATCGAAGACGATACTTTCGAAAAAATCAAAATCAGCATTGACAGTCTTGCAGAAATGCAGGAAGGTGAGCAGGCACCTGAAACACAGAATGACGGCGCCGTTGCTTTTGCGGATTTTGCAGGTTCAGAAGTGTTTATGAAGGAAGAACCTGCGGCAATCGAACCCCAGGTTCAGCAGGTTAAGCCTGCAAACAAAAAATCAAAGAAATCACGCAAAGCCAATCCCAAAATCATAATTGCAGCAATTGCAATTCTTGCTGTTATCGTTGTTGCCGTTGTGCTTATTGTCAAGAGCAATAAGGACAATAATGACGATAAGCCTGAAACAACCGCATCTGCAACCGTTGCACATTCAAATGAAGAAGTCAGATGGGTTGCTCTGCCCGAACTTGCAGATTATGAAGAAATCGAATATCTCAACGAAAACTTCAATTCATTCAAAGACCCCGACACAGGCAAATACGGCCTGATTAATTATAAGGGCGAAGTTGTTCTTGAAGCTGAATATGACGGCTTCAGACGCTGCAGCAACGGTAAATATTACGGCAACGGTGTTCTTGCCGATTCCGATTATCACATCGTTGCAGAAAAGGGCGACAGCGAGTATGAGGTTGTTATGATCGGCTCAACCGCATCTGTCGGTAACCTTGAACACACAGACCATTCAACAAGCAACAATACCACTATGGACGGCACCGATTACGACGAAAGAGACCGTTACTATGAAGGCTATGCGGCTGTTCGCAAGGACGGCAAATGGGGCTATGTTTCAAGCGGCGGCAAAATCGTTGTTCCTTATGAATTTGAAGCCGTAAACGACATTCCTTCAGATGATCCTGCTGCTGCTTTTGACTATTGCCGCGGTTCGGTTAACGGCTATGTTGCAGTCAAGAAAGACGGCAAGATGGGCATTATCAAAATCGAAAAAGAAACCTATGAAATTGTTGTTGATTATGAATATGATATGATTTGCCAGGGCAAAGGCGGCGTATTCCTTGCTTATAACGGCTCTGAATGGGGTAATATCGTTATAGGCTCCGCATCAACAGAGGATATCGGTCAGGAAGAGATAACGGAAACAACAACTCTCACTCCCGTCACAGAGCCTACGGAACCCTCAATCGGCAGATACAGAATCAATGCCGATGCAACCAATATCAGAACTTCACCCAACACCAATAACACCGGCACAAACATTATCACCGCTCTTGATGAAGGCTATGAAATCACAGGCCTTGAGATTAAAAAGGGCAGCAACGGCTCCGACTGGGTAAGGTTTGAATATAAGGGTCAGGAAGCTTGGGTTTCAAGCAAAAAGCTTGATAAGATAAGCTGAGAACTTACTTGACAAGCCAATATTTAAGTAATATAATTAGTTGAATTTAATAATGAAACTGTGAAGAAGAAGAATTCCGTTACAGCTCCCAGAGAGGCAGTCTGTTTGCTGAGATGATTGCCGGGCATTTCGTTAACGGAAAGGCCGCTTCCGAGTTCCGCCGTGATGAACGGCGGCGTTGCCTGCGTTAAAAGGATTGAGTGGTGCAGTTTGCACAATTTGGGTGGTACCGCGGCTCAGGCCGTCCCATTTGGTTGTGAAACTGCACCTTTTTTTCGTTTTTTACGCTGCAAATCAAGTAATTTAAGGGATTTTCCCACAGGAGGATATAATTATGAAATGGACAGGTCTTAACGAATTAAGAGAAAAATACCTTGCATTTTTTGAGTCCAAAGAGCATCTGAGATTGCCCAGCTTCTCACTTGTTCCCCAGGGCGATAAGAGCATCCTGCTTATCAACGCAGGTATGACTCCCATGAAAAAATATTTTACAGGCGAAGTAACTCCCCCCAGAAAGAGAGTTACAACCTGCCAGAAGTGCATCCGCACACCCGATATTGAAAACGTAGGCAAAACCGCACGCCACGGCACATATTTTGAAATGCTCGGCAACTTCTCGTTCGGTGATTATTTCAAGCGTGAAGCAACAGCATGGGCATGGGAATTCTTCACAAAGGTTCTTGAAATCCCCGAAGAGCTTCTCTATGTAAGTGTTTATCTTGAAGATGACGAAGCATATGATATCTGGACAAAAGAGGTTGGCGTTGACCCCTCTCATATGGTTCGTTTCGGCAAAGAAGATAACTTCTGGGAGCACGGTGCAGGTCCCTGCGGTCCTTGCTCCGAAATCTATTTTGACAGAGGCCCTTCAAAAGGCTGCGGCAGCCCCGATTGTAAGGTCGGCTGTGACTGCGACAGATTTATCGAAGTATGGAACCTCGTTTTCACACAGTTTGAAAATGACGGTAATAATAACTACACACGCCTTGCCAATCCCAACATCGACACAGGTATGGGTCTGGAAAGACTTGCCTGCGTAATGCAGGACGTTGATAACCTCTTTGAGGTTGATACCGTTCGCAACATTATGAAGCACATTATGGAGATTGCAAAGCTCAACTATCACGATGATGAGAAGAAGGACGTTTCTCTGCGTGTTATCACGGACCATATCAGAAGCACAACATTTATGGTTGGCGACGGCGTGCTGCCCTCAAACAGCGGCAGAGGCTATGTTTTGAGAAGACTTCTCCGCAGAGCCGCAAGACACGGCAGACTTATCGGCATTGACAGACCTTTCCTTGCAGAGGTTTGCGACACTGTTATTGCAGAAAACGCAAACGCTTACCCCAACCTTGTTGAAAAGCAGGATTATATCAAAAAGGTTATCTCAACAGAAGAAGAAAGCTTCTATAAGACAATAGATTCAGGTCTTGGTCTGCTCAACGAGATGATGGAAAAGAGTGCAAACGGTGTTCTTTCGGGCGAAGATGCGTTCAAGCTTCAGGATACCTACGGCTTCCCCATTGACCTCACAAAAGAAATTGCAAATGAAAAGAATATGACGGTTGATGAAGAAAAGTTCCGCCAGCTTGTTGAGGAAGCAAGACTCAAAGCAAAGAACGCAAAGAGAAACGCAGCAGACTCCGACTGGAGAAACAACGGCGTATCATTCAAGGATATTGCAAAAACAGAATTTACAGGCTACACGGAGAACAATACTGATGCGGTAGTTCTTGCGCTTGTTGCAGACGGTGAAAGAAAAGATTTCATCAACGACGGTGACGATGCGGTAATCGTTCTTGATAAAACCTCTTTCTATGCTGAAAGCGGCGGTCAGGTCGGCGACGTCGGCGTTATCAGAATCGGCGAAAGTATTTTTGAAGTTACAAACACAACCAAAGACCCCGACGGTGCATATCTTCACCACGGTACTCTTACAGGTGACGGCATTAAGGTTGGCGACAAGGCTGTTACCGTTTATAATGAGAAAATAAGAGAAGCAACAAAGAGAAACCACACTGCAGCGCACCTTCTCCAGGCTGCATTGCGTGAAATTCTCGGCACACACGTTGAGCAGGCAGGTCAGCTTGTCAACGCAAACGCAATGCGTTTTGACTTTACACATTTTTCTGCACTTACTGCTGAGGAACTTGCTGCAGTTGAAAATAAGATTAACGAAATTATTCTTTCCGCAACACCCGTCACAAGCACCGAAATGCCCATTGAAGAAGCTAAAAAAGCAGGCGCAATGGCTCTGTTCGGCGAAAAATACGGTGACGTTGTAAGAGTTGTTAAGGCGGGCGATTTCTCAACAGAGCTTTGCGGCGGTACTCATGCAGACAACACAGGTAAACTCGGTCTTTTCAAGATTGTTTCAGAGTCCTCCGTTGCCGCGGGTGTGCGCCGTATTGAAGGCGTAACGGGCTTCGGCGTTCTTGATTATATTGCAAAGAACAACGCTCTTATCAACAGCACAGCCGCTTCAATGAAGCTTGCCAACGTTTCGGAGCTTGACAAAAAGGCAACTGCTCTTATGGCAGACCTCAAGGCAAAAGAAAAGGAAATCGAGCAGCTTCGTGCAGAGCTTTCGCAGCTCAAAACAGGCGACCTTATGGGTGGCGCAATTGATCTTGGCGGCGTAACTCTTGTTGCCACAACCGTTGAAGGTGTTAACCCCGGTGACCTTCGCTCGATGTGCGATAAGGTTAAAGAAAACGACGATGCCGTTGCAGTTATCTGCGGTGTAAACGGTGCAAACGCAAACTTTGCTTGCGCTTGCGGCAAGGGAGCGATTGCAAAGGGCGCTCACGCAGGCAACATCGTCAGAGAAGTTTCAAAGCTTGCAGGCGGCTCAGGCGGCGGCAGACCCGACAGTGCAATGGCAGGCACAAAGGATGTTTCAAACATCGGTGCCGCAATGGAAGCTGTTGCAGATATCGTTAAAGCAATGCTTAAATAAATTAAAAGGTAAAAGTGAATAGTGAATAGTTTCGGGTGGGCTCTGCCCACACCCGATGTTATAAATCGGTCACAGGCGGAGCTTGTCCTTAACTCTTCACTTTTTGCTGTTCATTATTCACAGAAACAAAAGGAGCTTTAAATATGGACTGCATTTTTTGCAAAATAGTCAACGGAGAAATTCCGTCAAACAAAGCATATGAGGACGATAAAGTCCTTGCATTTTATGACCTCGAGCCTCAGGCTCCCGTTCATATTCTGATTATTCCCAAAGAACATATTGCCTGTGCTGCAGATATTACACCCGAAAACAGCGCAGTTATCGCTCATATCTTTGAGGTTGCGGCGATTATTGCAAAGGAAAAGGGACTTGACGATGGCTTCAGAATTGTCAATAACTGTGGCGACAGCGCAGGTCAGACGGTTAAACACATCCATTTCCACCTGATGGGCGGCAGAGATTTCGGCTGGCCTGCAGGCTGATATTTGAAGGGTTGAGGAAGATAATATGCAGTATTATACAGTTGATATAGCGGGTCTTAAAAGAGACCTTATGCGTTGCCCCCTTAACGAAAAGCTGGACATCGCAGCATTTATTCTTTTCGGTGACGTTGAGGTGACCGTTCACTCCGCAACAAAGCTTCTTGAAAAGCTGCCGGAGTTTGATTATATTCTCACTCCCGAAGCCAAGAGTATCCCTCTTGCTTACGAGATGTCAAGACAGAGCGGCAAAAAGTATTTTGTTGCAAGAAAAAGAGCCAAGCTCTATATGCAGAATCCCGTTTCCGTTAATGTTCGTTCAATCACAACCGATGCAGAGCAGACTCTCATCGTTGACGGTGTTGAAGGCGAACAGATGCGAGGCAAAAGGGTTGTGATTCTTGACGACGTTATAAGCACGGGCGAATCGCTCAAGGCGGTTGAAGCTCTTTGCGCAAAGTTTGATGCAAACGTTGTTGCGAAAGCTGCAGTGCTTGCGGAGGGCGATGCTGCACATAGAGAGGATATCGTTTTTCTCGGTGTAATTCCTCTGATAGAAAAATAACGTCAGGTGATTGATGATGAAACGTCCGTTTGCCGTTATCGGCTTTACGGTGTTTTTCACCATTGCATTTTTATTTGATAAAGAAACCGGAGTAACGGCGGCTGCGCTGGCAGCGTTCACCGTTGCTCTGGTTGTTGCACTTTTTTCAAAGAAGATAAGAGAAAACAAAATTCTGCCCCTTTGCTCAATGTCGGGTGCGGTTGCCTGCGTTTTGCTGATAGTAACCAACACGTTTATTCTTGAGCCGACGCTGTCATATGCAGGCGGTGAATATCTCCTGAAAGCGCAGATAACCGATGAGGTATCCGTCAGATACGGCAAATATTATTTTGATGCAAAAAGCGTGAGTATTGACGGCGAAAAGGTTGAAACAGATTTGCGCCTTGTGTTTTCTGCTGCGCCCGATATCAAACCGTATGATTTTGTTGAGGGCAATTTTGCTTTTTATCAGCCGGGCAGCGGCAATGAGGATTATCTGAATGCAAACCGTTCCAAAGGCCTGTTTCTGGGCGCATATCCGGTTTCGGACGATTATGAAATAACCGAAATACCTGACGGTGAAAAGCCGTTTGCTTTTAAGATGATCAATGTCAGAAACAAAATAAAACGGGCGGTTTACGATGTTTTTCCCGATGAAAACGGTGCACTTGCCGTCGGTATGCTTCTCGGCGATAAATCTGAAATTACTGATGAAACATACGACTCATTCCGTTCGGCAGGGATAGCGCACCTCATATGTGTGTCTGGCCTGCATCTGACTCTGTGGACATCGCTGGTTTTTGCTGTCTTACGGAGTATCGGTGTTAAAGAAAAACTTGCGTGTATCCTGACTGCGGTGGGCACAGTGTTCTTTATGGCGCTTATGGGGTTCTCGTATTCCGTGCTCCGTGCAGGCATTATGATGCTCGTTTATCTTGCTTCAAGGTTTGCTTTGCGTGACCCCGATCCCATCAATTCGCTCGGTTTTTCCGTTGCTGTTATTGCGTTGGGCTCACCGTATGCACCGGCAACGGTGTCACTTCAGCTTTCTGTTCTTGCAACGCTGGGTATTCTGTGTGCCAACGAATTTTTGCTCCCCGAGGCACAGAAGTTTTATGATAAAATTGCCGGTAAAGGCTTCAGAACCGTAATAAAATCTGTTGCAAACGCGATTATTTTAACTTTGAGTGCAACAATGTTTATTCAGCCTGTTATGCTCAGTCTGTCGGGCGGGTTTAATTTCGCAAGCATTATCTCAAATTTGATTGTAACACCCTTTGCGTGCAGTGCCATGGCAGTGAGTGCTCTGGGCGCGGCAGCAGGCGTTTTTCTGCCGCTTCAATTCAATGCTCTTGGCATTGCAGGCAAAATATTTCTTCAATACATAATTGAAGTTTCCGGGTTTATTGCGAGCAAGGAATTCTTCAATTTACCGCTTGACGAATCGGCAGCCGACGCAATTGTTTATATAGTGTTTTTCGTTGTTGCCGCAATGTTTTTGCTCGCTTCTGTTTACAAACCTAAACCTCTCGCAATGTCGGTTGCTACGTGTGCGGTTTTCTTTTGCTGCGTGGCAGTTTTTGCAGGATTGCAGAAAAACGAAACCGGAATACGCATTATAGACACCGGCAACGGTGTCAGTGTTCTTGTTACGCATGGGGAGGAAACTGTGCTTGTCGGCTGCGGCGGCACAAGCTACACGGGCGAATCCCGGGTTATTAACGCTCTGGAGCGAACCAACGGCATTGATTGCCTTGTGTTACCTTCACCCGAAAAATCGGCAACGGCTTATGCTGTTGAGGTAATCAAACAGATTAACCCAAAGAGTGTTTATTGCGATTCTTTGCCTGATAATGCCTCATTGTTTGTCAGCAAAAATCAGCTGCATATGCTTGACAGTGCATATTCATCCGGCGGTGTTGACGTGCGCTTTTATGCAGTTGATAACGATAATGCCGTGCTGGTTGAAACCGATAATATATCTCTGCTCATATGCACGGCTAAGGTCAAGGATTTTTCAGCCTTTCCGCAGGATTTTAAACAGGCGGATTTGCTTGTCTGCCTTAACAGTTACCCTGCTGATTTGGCGGATTATCACTTCGATTCCGTTGTGATTTGCGCTGACAACCAAAAGGGCGTTGCGGCGCAGAATGAGCTTATGAACCAAGGCGTTAATGCTGTTGCAACGGGCGGTTGCGGTGACGTTGTGCTCAAAGCAAACAAGGGTAAACTGCGAAGCGGCAGAGATTAAACATAACAAATTCACCTTAAGAAAGGACGGCTGTTATGCCTGCTTTAAATGAATCTGCATTAAAAGAAAAGCTGAAGGAAAACCCTGTCGGCGTATACCTGTTTTATGGTGAAGAAAAGTATTCCGTTAAAGCTTACGTTGATAAAATTATAAAAAAAACAGTTGATGAATCGTTTGCCGATTTCAACTTTCACACGTTTGACGGCAAGGAATCTACGCTGTCGGAGGTGTATGAAAGTGCGCAGGCGGTGCCTATGATGGCGGAAACAAAATGTGTTCTTGCCAAGGATTTTCCTCTTGATACGCTTGATGATGACGGCGTTGAACAGCTTCGCACAATCATAGAGGATAACCCTGAAGACTGTGCACTTGTTTTTTCTTTTGTTGCTTATGAACCAAAGGGTGCAAAGTGGACAAAGATTGTAAAACTTTTTGAAAAATATGCATATGCAGTCAAGCTTGACAAAAAAACAGCTCAGGAGCTTGCTGTTATGCTTGAGCGCGGCGCAAAGAAAAGGGGCACAGCCTTCGGTAAGGGCGTTGCTGCCTATCTTGTTTCCTGTGCCGGCTCTGATCTGAACACGCTGCTTAATGAAACTGAAAAGGTTTGTGCCTATGCACAGGGTGAAATCACCAAGAGCGACGTTGATGCCGTTTGTATCAAAAGTCTAGATGCAAAGGTGTTTGATATGATAAAGGACCTCACTGCACGCAGGTTTGACAGCGCCTTTAAAAAGCTCGAAATCCTGTTTGAGCAGCGTGAGGACGAGTTTCAGATTCTGGGTGCATTGATTGCTTCTTACACCGATATTTACAGAGCAAAAGCTGCTGTCAAATCAGGCGGAAGGGCAGAAAACGTTGCGCAGTTTTATAACTATTCGGGCAAGGAATTCAGGCTCACCAATGCCGCAAGAAGCAGCTCCTCACTGACTTTTGACGATATCGGCGAATGTGTTGAAATTCTTGTTGAGGCAGATACCGCAATGAAAAGCACATCAACGGATAAAAGGCTGATTCTTGAAAAAGCTGTTGTCAAGCTTGCAAGAGTCGGCGGGAGATAATTATGATAAAAATTAATCAGGCTGTCATCGTTGAGGGAAAGTATGATAAAATCAAGCTTTCCGGAATAATTGATGCGCCGATAATTCAGACAGACGGTTTCGGCATTTTTAAGGATAAAGAGCTGCAACGCCTTATCAGAATGCTGGCAGAAAAAAGAGGGCTTCTTGTGCTTACGGACAGCGATTCTGCAGGCTTCAAAATTCGCTCCTTCATCGGCTCAACCGTTGATAAAAAATACATAAAAAACGCCTATATTCCCGATATTTTCGGCAAAGAAAGGCGCAAAACCGAGCCTTCAAAAGAGGGTAAACTCGGTGTTGAGGGTGTTTCCGAGGATGTCATTATGCAGGCGCTTGCCAACGCAGGCGTGCTGTGTGAAAGCTCACAAGAGCCGGAAAGACCTATTACAAAGCTTGATTTATATGAATTCGGTCTGACGGGCGGCGAAAACAGCTCGGAAAAAAGAGCACGTCTGCTTGAAAGATATGCTCTGCCGTCAAGGCTAACAACAAATTCACTTGTTACCGTTCTGAATTGCATAACAACTTATGAGACTTTCGTAAAAGATGTTGAGGAAATAGAAAAGGAGATGGGCAAATGTTAAGAATAGGTCAGGGCTATGATGTTCACAGACTTGTCGAAAACAGAAAACTTATTATGGGCGGCGTAGATATCCCTTATGATAAAGGTCTGCTCGGCCATTCCGATGCCGACGTGCTTTTGCACGCTATAAGCGATGCGCTTCTCGGTGCCGCTGCGCTGGGCGATATCGGCTGCCTTTTTCCCGATAATGATGCAAAATTCAAGGATGCAGACAGCCTTGTGCTTCTTGAAGAAGTCGTAAAGGTTATTGCTGATAAGGGTTACAGCGTGGTTAACGTTGATGCAACAATCATTGCTCAAAGGCCAAAAATGAAACCTCATATTGAAAAAATGCGTGAAAACATTGCCGGAGCCTGCGGCGTGGAGCTTGACAGAATAAGCGTCAAGGCAACAACGGAGGAAGGCCTCGGTTTTACGGGAGCAGGTGAGGGCATAGCTGCTCAGGCTGTTTGCCTTATTCAAAAATAACCGAAAAATTAATTTTCTGTTAAAAGAAAAAATATTTGTTTACAACCTGCTTCGTATTTGTTATCATATTGTGTGCAGAAATTTAAAACGTGAATCTGAAAGGACAGGTTACGGCTTATGACCTTTTTTGACAATATATCGGACTTTTTTTCAAAGCTGCCGTCGTTAAAATTCTCGATAGCGGACTTTCTTGATATTTGTCTGGTAACGTTCATAATTTACCACGGTATAAAGCTGATAAGAGAAACTCGTGCAATGCAGCTCGTTAAGGGTCTTCTCTTTGTCGGCGTTGCATACCTTGTTGTTTATCAGTTCCAGATGCAGTCAAGTACATATATTTTCAGGCTCGTTTTCCAAAACGTTTTTATTGTACTCATCGTTCTCTTTCAGCAGGAAATCCGCCAGGTTATTGAACGGGTGGGCAAGAGCAAGTTTTCTGCTCTCGGCTCGTTTATAAGAGGCAATGATGCGCAGCGTGACAGCGTTGTTAACGAAGCGGTTATTGAAATCGCAAAGGCTGTTCAGCGTATGAGTGATAAAAAAACCGGCTCGCTCATAGTTTTTGAAAAAGAAATGCACCTCGGCGATGTTATCAACACAGGCATTGCAGTTGATGCAAAGGTCACTCACGAACTTATCGGAAACGTTTTCTTCCCGAATTCACCGCTTCATGACGGCGCGGCAATAGTCAGAGAGGGCAGGCTTCTTTGCGCCGGCTGCGTTCTGCCTCTTACTAAAAATGACAGCATTTCAAGTGACCTGGGTACAAGGCACAGAGCGGCAATAGGCATGAGCGAAACAACCGACGCAATGGTTGTTGTTACAAGCGAAGAAACGGGCACAATTTCCATTGCATATAAAGGTGAGCTCAGACGCGGCTTCACTGAAGCGGAGCTTCGTGAGGTCTTGCTTGATTATCTTATTGACTCCTCGCCCGATAAACTTTCGGCAAATAAGGATTCAATCAAAAAACTGTTTAAGGGTTGGAAAAAATGATTAAGAAAAAGCGTAATTTAAGCGATTTATTCTATAACAATCGTTTTCTTCTTGTGTTTTCGGTTTGTGTTGCGGTAATAATCTGGGTTATTGTTGCCGTTGAATTCAGCCCCGAAACCAGAGTCACTATCAAAAACGTTCCCATCAGAGTTGTTGCAACAGGCTTGGACGAAGAATCCGAGCTTAAACCCTTTGGCGCAGAAAATCTGACGGCGGATATCACAATCGTCGGCAAGCGTTATATTGTTGAAGATGATAAGATTATCAATGACCTTGAGGTTGTGGCAAACACCGGTTACGTCAACAGCCCCGGTGTTCACCGTTTAACGGTTGACGTGGGCAGTGTCAGCACCCGCCCGCAGTACGAAATCGTGTCGTGCTCCGTCAATGAAATTGAGGTTATGTATGACGTTGAAATCAACAAGTCGGTTCCCGTTGTGCCGGAGATAACGATTGAAAACGGCGAGCTTGCGGCAGACGGTTATTTTGCAAGCGATTTTGCACCGAGCGGTGATCCCACGGTTACGGTTCTTGGCCCCAAAACGGAGGTTGATCTTATCAACTCCGTGAGTGCAGTCGGCATTGTTGAAGGCGGTTTCACTGTCAGCGGCAGTACCGATGCCACGCTCAGCCTGGTAATGACCAACAAAGCCGAGCCTAAATATTCAAAAATCATAACGATGGATGAAAAAATCGCCAGCGGACAGATTGATGTTAAATACTATATCTACAAAGAAACAAACATCAAGCCGGAGCTCAGACTCACCCGTAAAGGAATCCCTCTGCCGGAAGGACAGGATTTGTATGACTACAATCTGATTATTCCGGATGAAACGATTTTCGGCTTCAAAGACGGTCTTGAACCTGAAGACGGCAAGGTTTATTATGATTTTGAAGTGACGGACCTTGCATTTGATGAAGATAATTTCTACAAAGAAACAAAAACATATAAGGGCGTGGGCGATTTTGCCGTTAAAGGCGAAGATAACAAAAAAAGCAGCGTTGACGTTATAATAGAAATAACCGATAAAGAAGGAAAACCGAAGGCAATTTCTTTGCGTGAAAACGGTGCATATGTTGATATCGAGTCTTCAGACCCCACGGATAATTATGTGTATGAAATCAAGAGCTTCTACACAGAAACCTCGGAAGACGTTGACGTAGCTTACATAAGAGGCTCGGCTGACGGAATTGACGAGCTTGACGTAAGCTGCTTGAGGCTTAATTTCAGCAACGTTGCGGATACAACGACGGGTCAGGTTTCTTCAATCCCGTTGGTTGTGGACAGCCTGTATCCCGATTATTGGGTCTGCGATGAAAACGGAAACAAAATTTCAGCAACGGTAGTCATTAAAGCCCCGGAAGAATAAATAGTTTTATAAATAACCTGTGAGCAGGGCGATGCCCTGTGTCACGGGTTATTTTTTTGCCCATATATAGTAATTATTAATATTTTATTTATAATTATATATTGATTTATTGATATAAGCTGTGCTATAATACATTGAAAAGCTGTAAGTATATCCAAAAACGGAAATTTGATGAAAGGGGTTGCCGCAGATGAAAAGAACGGTTGCGTTGATAACTGCCGTTGTTGTGATGCTTGTTTCTTTGTCGTCATGCTCGGGTTTCAAACTTTTCAGAGCGGCTGACTCGCTTCTTGCGCCTCCGCTTTTTTATGATGAATATGAAGGCCTTGTTGAGCTTTTTCGTTCGCAGACAGGCACAAACGTTTCTCTCTGTGCACCGTATGACGGCGAATATCGCTCAGCAATTATCGTTGAGGATTTTGACGGTGATGACGAAGACGAGGCGATGATTCTTTACCGTGATGCTTCGGGTGACCCTGTTGCAAAAGCAAGGTGCTATGAAAGCTCTGACGGTGAATGGACTCAGGCGGGTGATTTCAACGGTCACGGCAACCAGGTTCAGAGTGTAACGGTCAGAGATATGAACGGTGACGGAATTTCAGAAATAATCGTTTCGTGGAGTGTTTCCGGCGTCAGCGTCGGCAAAAGCTTGTCGGTTTATCACACGCCGGGTAACAACGTTCGTTTCAAAGAAATTTCAAACGAAGCCTGTTCGGTTTCGCTGATTGAAGATATTGACGGCGATTCGCTTGACGATATTTTTCTCATAACTCCAAACAGCAACTCTGCAATTCCTCAGAAGTCCGCCAGACTGATAAGTTTTTCAGGCAGCTCTGCAGTTCTTAAAGGCGAAGCAAGAGTTGACGCCAACATCAGCAACTATGTTGCCGTTAAAACAGAAAAAAGCGAAAACGGCAGTTTCAGAATCTTTGTTGATGCCCTTAAGGGTGAAAGGCAGATGATAACCGAGCTTATTCTCTGGGATAAGGCAAAAGGAAAACTGACAGCTCCGCTGTTTGATGAGTCAACAATGTCCACAATGCTCACTCACCGCAACGACCCCATATTGAGTGCGGATATCAACGGTGACGGTATTCTTGATGTTCCGTCACAGGTTGAAATTTTCTCAAGCGGTGATAATGAGATGACTATTGATCCTAACCACCTCTATATCACAAGCTGGCTTAATTTCTTTGATGACGGCAATGAAACTGTCATAAACGCCGTTGTTAATTATGATAACGGCTATATGCTCGCTCTTGACAGCCGTGAACGCTTCGGGTTGAGCATTGAAGACGTTGCAAGTGAAAACCGCTGGATTATTAAAGAGAAGAACCCCGAAACGGCTGAAGAAACAGAGCTTTATTCAATAACCCGTGTTTCAGCAGAACAGGCTGAAGGCAATTACCCCGAGGGTTATCACGTTGTTATTGAAAAAGAAGAATATATGGTTGTTGTTCATATAACCCCTTATGGTCTTGAGCAAGGAATAACAGCGGATACTCTTGATGAAAAAATCATATCCCTGCAGAAGGAATAGAGAAGGAAGTGCAAAAATGAAAAGAGTTTTGATAGCTGAAGACGAAGCAGCCATCAGAGAGTTTATAGTTATCAATCTGCGTCGCGGTGGCTATGAGGTTGTTGAAGCGTGTGACGGTGCGCAGGCACTTGAGCTTTATGATTCCTGCGGCGGAGATATCGACGTTGCTCTGCTTGATGTTATGATGCCGAATGTTGACGGCCTTGAGGTTTGCAAACAGCTCAGAAGCAGAAGCAATAACCTCGGCATTATAATGCTCACCGCCAAAACTCAGGAGATGGATAAAATAACAGGTCTTATGATGGGCGCTGATGACTACGTAACAAAACCGTTTTCGCCCACGGAGCTCGTGGCAAGAGTTGATGCAATATACAGACGTGTTGCAATGAGCACTGCTTCGAAGCCTGTTGTTGCCGATCACATTGAGCTCGGTGAATTTGACCTTAACCTCAGAAGCAGAACCCTCACCAAAAACGGCGTTTACATTGAGCTTACGCAGGTTGAGTTCCAGATGATGGAGTATTTCTTCACAAATCCGGGTGCAGCTCTGAGCAGAACGGATATCCTCAACAAGGTCTGGGGTAACGAATATTTCGGCGAAGAAAAAATCGTTGACGTTAATATAAGACGCCTTCGTATGAAGATTGAATCCGAGCCTTCCGCTCCCAAGCATTTAACTACCATCTGGGGCGTTGGCTATAAATGGATAGTTTAAACGCCGCAAACCAAGCTCCGCTTTGCAGGCGATGATAAAGAAAATAAAAGAAAGGGGAAGAGCAGATGAAATTTGTGGGCATAACGAAGCGCTGGTTTCTCAGCGTCGCTTCCGTTGTTGTTCTGATTCTTGTTTTTGTTTCGGTTGCTCTGCTTCTTTCTTTCAGAAATTATTATTACAGTGTTGCCGATATGGCGCTTGATGCTTATTCAGCAGAGGAGCTTTCGGCAAACTTCAGGCTTTACGGCGATGCTGCAACAGACGGATTCAGAACAGGCAGCAGAAATTTTGTTGAAAATTTTCCGGATAAAGATATAATGGCGGTCTGGATTATTGACAGCTCGGGCGAAATTATTCTTTCCTCAAGCGGTTTTGAAATCAAAGGTAAGGTTGAAATGCCGGACTATGAAGCGGCAATCAAGGGAGAGAATAACGCCAAATGGCAGGGCGATTTGCCCTCGGGCGAAAGCATTCTTGCCAAAACCTGCACTTATAATTATCCCGATGGTACTCACGCAGGTGCAGTCAGGTTTATGATTTCGCTTGAACAGATAGAAAGCCAGATTGTAAGGCTCACAATTGCCATTGCTCTTGCGGCGGTTGCGCTGTTTGCGATGCTTATGATTTCGGGCAGTGTGTTTATTCGTTCAATTGTTAACCCTGTTAAGGATGTGGGCGAAACTGCAAAAAAAATCGCAGGCGGTGACCTTGAAGCAAGAATTGACCATTATCCCTATAATGACGAAATCGGTGAGCTCTGCGCCACCATAAATGATATGGCAGAGAAGCTGTCCGTGACAGACAGGCTCAAAAACGATTTCATCTCAACCGTTTCTCATGAGCTCCGCACTCCGCTTACGGCAATTAAAGGTTGGGGTGAAACCCTTCTTCAGGTTGGCGATTCAGACCCTTCAATGTCAAAAAGGGGTATGAGCGTTATTATCAGTGAGGCTTCAAGGCTTAATGAAATGGTTGAGGAATTGCTTGACTTCTCAAGAATGAGCAGTGGCAGACTTAAACTTAACATTGAAAAAATTGATATTCTTGCCGAGCTTGACGAGGTTGTGTTTGCTTTCAGGGACAGAGCCGTCAGAAGCGGTATTGATATTATTTATAACGTTCCGCAGATTCCTGCTCCTGCAACTGCGGACGCCTCAAGAATGAGGCAGGTGTTTATCAACGTTCTTGATAACGCCGTCAAATATTCGGAGCACGGTGACAAGATAACCGTTGTTGCCGAGATGCCTGACCCTTCAACTCTTATTGTAACGTTCAGCGACACAGGCATCGGTATTTCGGAAAACGACTTGCCGCACGTCAAAGAAAAATTTTATAAGGTGGATTCAACAATCAGAGGTTCGGGTATCGGCCTTGCGGTTGTTGATGAAATCATAAAGCTTCATAACGGTGAAATTGAAATCACCAGTGTTCACGGCGAAGGCACAACAGTCAGAATCACGCTGCCGTTAACACCTGCCGAATCACCGGCAGAACAGCTTATCCAACCGGAAGGAGACAAACCCGATAATGAGCAAGGAAAAAAAGAAGAATGAATACGTAGCCGTCGGCGGTCAGGCGCTGATGGAAGGCATAATGATGAGAGGTCCCAAGGGTATGGCAATGTCTTTGCGTTTGCCTGACGGAACTATTGAAACACAAATGAAGGACTTTGTTTCAATCAGAAAAAAGTTCAAGCCCTTCAACATTCCTCTTATCAGAGGCGTTGTTTCATTTGTTGAATCAATGATAAGCGGCTATAAGCTTCTTATGGAATCGGCAGAAAAAACTGCGCTTGACGATATGGAGGCAGAAAACGAATCAAAGCTTGATAAATGGCTCAGCGACCATTTCGGTCCCAAGATGATGGCGGTCATCGGCTTCATTGCCGCAGTTCTTGGCGTGGGCATCTCGTTCCTGCTTTTTATGTATCTGCCCTCACTTCTTTTTGACCTCACAAACAAATACCTTGCAAAAGGTGCTATGGATATGTGGCGTGCGGTGTTTGAAGGTGTAATCAGAGTAATCATTTTCATCGTCTATATGGCGCTTGTTGCCCGTATGAAAGAGATAAGGCGAGTTTATATGTATCACGGTGCGGAGCATAAAACGATTTTCTGCTTTGAGCACGGCAAGGAGCTTACCGTTGCCAACATCAAAGAAGAAACACGCTTCCACCCCAGATGCGGCACAAGCTTCATCTTTGTAACAATTATCCTCAGTATTCTTATTTCATCAATCGTTTCTATCGCTTTCCCTGCGTTAACGGCAAAACGTTGGCTCTGGATAGTTACAAAAGTTCTTATGCTCCCTGCAATTATGGGTGTCGGCTTTGAGTTTATCCAGCTTGCAGGCAAATATCCCAATAAGTTCACAAAGCTGCTTTCTGCTCCCGGTCTGTTAATGCAGAGAATAACAACAGTTGAACCGACGGATGATATCATCGAGGTTGCAATTGAAGCGATGAAGGCTGCTCTTACGGGTGAAGTTCCCGTTAAGGAAGAAAAAGCGGAAGAAGAAACTGCGGCAGACGGCGATGCAGAAACCGCCGAAACGCCGGAGGAATAAGCAATGACGGTGAAGCAATTGCTTGCCGAGGGCATAAGCATTCTCGGCGAGAGCGGTGTTGAAAACAACCGCAACGAAGCTCACTGGCTTTTTGAAGCAGCGTTTGAGTGCGGCAGAGATTATCCGGTTTTTCATTCGGCAGATGAAGCGGACAGCAATAAGGCAGAGCGTTTCTTTGAAATGATAAATCTGCGCAAAAGCGGCGTGCCCGTTCAGTATGTTATCGGCGAATGGGATTTTTACGGTGAGGTTTTCAGCGTCGGCGAGGGCGTTCTTATTCCCAGACCCGAAACCGAAATGATTGTTGATTTTGCACTCAATTATCTGAAAGATAAACAAGCCCCCGTGGTTTTTGATTTGTGTGCAGGCTCGGGCTGTATAGGCTTGAGCGTTGCAAAAAACAGACCCGATGCAAAAGTGTTTCTGCTTGAAAAATCAGAAAAGGCTTTTGCTTACCTTGAGGCAAACCAAATAAAGCTTGGCTGCAAAAATGCCTGCCTTCTCAGCGGTGACTTGTTCAGCGGCTTCGAAGGTTTTGATTTGCCGAAACCGGATCTGATTCTTTCCAATCCGCCTTATATTGAGTCGGCAGAAGTTCCGCTTCTTCAAAAAGAAGTTTTGCGTGAGCCTTCAATGGCGCTTGACGGCGGTGAGGACGGATATGATTTTTACAGAGCCATTGCAGATGGCTGGCTGCCGTTTTGCTGCGGAGCAATTGCGGTTGAATGCGGAGAAAATCAAACGGAAACAATAGAAAGATTATTCAGCAAAATATGTGCCGAGGTTCGTTCCGAAAAAGATTTTAACGGCATCGGAAGAACAGTTTGCGGCTTTATCGGTACGGAAAGGTTTTAATATGTTATTTGATCTGATTACAGGCAGAGGCGACACAATGACCCTTTTGATTGGTCTTATGGCAAGTGTGTTTGTTGTTTTCTGCACAATACCTATCCATGAATTTGCGCACGCCTTTGTTGCCACAAAGCTTGGTGACACCACTCCCGAACGTCAAGGCAGATTAACTCTTAATCCGCTTGCTCACATCGACCCAATCGGCACTCTTATGATTATTCTTGTCGGCTTCGGCTATGCAAAGCCTGTTCCCGTTAACGCAAGAAGATTTAAAAATCCTAAATTGGGTATGGCTGTAACAGCACTTGCAGGCCCCGTTTCAAACCTGATTATGGCTCTGATATTTGTCCTGCTCTCAAATTTTGCACTTGTTTTTTATTCACGCAGCGGTGCGCTTGTGTTCAACGTTTCAAGTATTTTCTTTCACTATGCGGCAATAATCAACGTCAGTCTGGCCGTGTTTAACTTTTTCCCGATTCCTCCGCTTGACGGCTCAAAGATTCTTGCACTCATAATTCCGCCCAAATATTATTTCAAGTATATGCAGTATGAACGCTATGTGATGTATGCTCTGCTGGCACTCATATTTATTGGTGTTCTCGATGCTCCGCTTGCTTTTTTCACAGACGGAATAATGGACATCATAAGCAAAATAGCGTGGTTACCTTTTAAACTTTATTTTAAATTGACCTGACCCCGATTGAAGGGAGAAAAAACCTTTGGATAAAATACAGTATAAGCTTGAAGTTTTTGAAGGCCCGATGGACCTTCTGCTTCAGCTGATCAGTAAAAAGAAATTAAGTATCAACGACGTTCCGATTATGGAAATCATCGAGCAATATCTTGAGTATGTCCGCCAGATGCAGGAAGATAACCTCGACGTTTCAAGTGAATTCCTTGAAATGGCGGCAAGGCTTCTTTACATCAAAACCGTTTCGCTTCTTCCCGTTCACGAGGAAGCCGAAAAGCTTGTTGAAGAGCTTCGCGGTGAGCTGACGGAATACAGGGATTGCAAGCTTGTTGCAGGCAAGCTCCAGCAGCAGGCGAAGGGCTTTGAGTTTTACGGCAGAGAGCCTGAAGAATTTGAACCCGATATGACTTACACAAGAATCCACGAACCCGTTGAGATTTATAAAGCCTATCTTGCAGCAGTGGGCAAGGGTATGCGCCGCTTGCCGCCGCCGATTGAAGCGTTCAAGGGCATTGTTGCCCATAAGATTGTTTCGGTTGCATCAAGAATCAGCGTAATAATTGACCGTTTTAAAAAAAGCAACAAGCAAAAGCTTGCTTCGTTTTTTGAAGGTTCGGAATCCCGTTCCGAAATGGTTGCAACCTTTCTTGCTCTGCTTGCAATGGCAAAGGCAAAAAGGATTTATTTTGACGGCAGCGGCGACAGTGTTGACGTAACTTTGCTTCAGGGCAGAGGGGAGAGTATAGAAATTGACGAATGAACAAATTCGTGCGGCGTGCGAAGCAATTTTGTTTGCTTCCGGCGAGCCGCTTGAATGCGCAAGAATAGCAGAAGCGCTTGAACTTGATATGGATATAGTTTCAGGTGCTCTGTGGGAGCTTGCACGCTCACTTGACGAAAGGGGCAGCGGCATTTGCCTTCTGCGCCTTGGCAGCAAATATCAGCTTTGCTCAAGGGTTGAATACGCAATGCAGGTCAGAAGTGTTCTGGATATCAAAAAGAATGCTCCGCTTTCACCTGCGGCGTTTGAGGTGCTTGCGGTTGTGGCTTATAACCAGCCCGTAACCAAAGCCTATGTGGAGCAAATCAGAGGTGTTGATTGCTCCGGTGTTATTTCAACCCTCTGCCAGAAAGGCTTGCTTGAAGAAAAAGGCAGGCTTGATTTACCCGGCAGACCCCTGCTTTACGGCACAACACCCGACTTTTTGCGTTGCTTCTGCCTCTCTTCACTTTCGGAGCTTCCCGAGCTTCCCGAAAGGCCGGAAGTTGAGGATATGCAGGACGATGAAATCAATAATGAACAGGGCGAACAGATAAGAAGTTTTTTCCAGCAGGAAGAATAATGCTTAATAAACGGAAGGAGGCGGCGGTGTGACAGCGCTTTACATCATACTCGGCATCATAGCGTTTTTTGTGATTCTTCTTTCAATCAAAATTGCGGTAACGGTTCATTATGAAGACGACATTGCGTTGAGCGTTAAATGGCTTTTTCTTAACATAAAAATTCTTCCCGCAAAGCATAAAGATGAACATAAGAAAAAGCCCAAGAAAGAGAAAAAGAAGAAAAAAGAAGAAGAACCCAAGCAAGAAAGTGAAATCATCAAAGAGCCTAAAAAGAAAAAGGGCGACAATATGTTTGTCCGCTTTTATAAAAACCGCGGCGTAAGCGGCGTTATTCAGCTTCTCAAGGATGCGCTTAAAGCTCTCGGCGGTATGTTTGGCAGATTCTTCAGAGCTTTCAAAATAGAAGAACTCTATATTGCAATGACTGTCGGCACAGGTGAAGCGGCAGACACTGCAATCCAATACGGCAAAACCTGTTCTGCGGCTTTCCCTGCAATGGGGTTGCTTGTGAATAAAATGAAAATCAAGAAATACAGCATTGATATTTCACCCGATTTTATTTATGGCAAAAACGAAGCAAAGCTTCACACAAAAATCTCGTTAAGACCCATAAAGCTCATCAACGCAGTCTTTATTATGGTCTTTGAGCTTCTCTTTAAGGTTGTATTTAAACTGCTTAAGCACAGCAAGGCTCCTAAAGAGCCCAAGGTGGAAAAGCAGATTAAGAAATAATTATTATAAAACAAAACGAAAGGCGGAAACAAAATGAAACAGCAGTCAGCATCAGGAATCCTCGGCACATCAATTGAAAAAATCAAAGATCTCGTAGACGTTAGCACAATTATCGGTGACCCCATTAAAATCAGCGAAACACTTCAGATTATCCCCGTTTCAAAGGTTACATACGGCTTTGCTTCAGGCGGCACGGATTTCCCCTCAAAGAACAATGCTGAACTTTTCGGCGGCGGCGGCGGAGCAGGCATCACAATCACTCCCGTTGCTTTCCTCGTTGTTAATAACGGCAGCGTAACCGTAAGATACCTCAACGCAGCAGAAGGCTCCGTTGAAAGAGCAATCGGTATGATTCCCGACGTTGTTGATAAGGCATCTGAAGTAATCACAAAGCTTGTCAAGAAGGGTGAAGACCCCGTTGAAGAAGCTATCAACGATTTTATGGATACTCCCGCTGAAGAAGCAAACAAATAATTATTTTCGTCTTTTAATCATATATTGAAACAGTGCTGCATCGGCTTTTGCCGGTGCAGGGCTAAACCGATATGTGAGGATGAAAAGTTTTGAAAAAGATTTTATCAGCTGTAATTGCAGTTATAATTGTGCTTTTTCCGGTTTGTGTTTCATACGGCGCAGATTTATCGGTCAGTGCGCAAAGTGCTGTTCTTTTCTGTGCCGAAAGCGGTGAATTCCTGTTTGAACGCAATGCCGATAAACGCCTCTCAATGGCAAGTACAACCAAAATTATGACCGCTCTGCTTGCAATCGAAGCGGCAACTCCCGAGCGTGAGATTGTTGTTACCGAAGAAATGGTTTCGGTTGAAGGCACCTCAATGGGTTTGCAGGCAGGTGACAGCGTTTCGCTTTTAGAGCTTGTTTACGGTATGCTTCTGCAATCGGGCAACGATGCGGCAAACACCGTGGCATATGTTATCGGCGGCAGCCCCGAAGGATTTGCGGCAATGATGAATGCCCGTGCTGATGAAATCGGAATGAAAAACACAAATTTTGTAACGGCATCGGGTCTTGATGATGAGGAGCATTATTCAACCGCCCGTGATATGGCGTTGCTTGCGGCAGAGTGCATTAAAAACCCTGTTTTTGCTTCAATCTGCTCAAAGAAAACAGCAAAACTTACTTACGGCAATCCGCCCTATGCAAGAACTCTCACAAACCATAACCGTCTGCTGTGGAGCTATCCCGATTCAATCGGCGTCAAAACGGGCTTCACCAAAAAGAGCGGTAGGTGTCTGGTCAGTGCGGCAAAAAGAGGCGGCATAACCCTCATTGCAGTTACGCTTAATGCGCCCGACGATTGGTCGGACCATAAAGAATTGCTCGATTACGGCTTTGACGTTTGCAAAAGCGGTCTGCTCGTTTGCAATGTGGCAGATGCTGCAATTCCCGTGTGCGGCGGCAAAAAGAGTGCGGTTAAGCTCCGTCAGGCGTATGAAGCCGAAGGTCTTTACGGTTCGCAATGCGTTTTGCTTTTAAAGCCGTTTGAATATGCGCCGGTTAATGAGGGCGATATTCTCGGCACGGCAGTGTTTGTCAGCGGCGGTAAGATTGTTGCGCAGATACCCGTTGAAGCGGCAGAAAGCGTTGAAGCTCATATTGTTGCTGTTGCTCCCAAAGAAGAAAAAGGCTTTTTTGAAAAGCTTTGGCAAAAAATAAAAGAATTTTTTACTCAGAGGTGAAATCGGTTGCCCGATAATAAAGTCAGACTCCAGAAGTTTCTTTCAGAGGCAGGTGTTGCCTCCAGAAGAAAAGCGGAAGAAATGATAAGAGCCGGCAGAGTCAAGGTCAACGGCGCAGTTGCGCAGATTGGTGACAGCGTTGACCCCAAAAAAGACACGGTTATGGTCGGCGGCAAAAAAATCAGAAAAGAAACCAGCCTTCGCTATATTCTGCTCAATAAGCCAAGAGGTTACGTCACAACAACCGATGATGAGCTTGGCAGAAAATGCGTTCTGGAGCTTGTTTCCGATGTCAAGGAAAGAATCTATCCTGTCGGCAGGCTTGACAGAGTGTCGGAAGGTGCGCTGATTCTCACTAATGACGGTGCCTTTGCAAACGCAATGATGCACCCGTCAAGGCACGTTCCCAAAACCTACAGAGTTACAGTTCGCCCCGAGATAACAGCCGAGCAGGTTGATATCCTCTCAACAGGGGTTGAAATTGACGGCAGAATGACTGCTCCTGCGGATGTGCGTGTTCTTTCAAAAGAAGACGGCAGAGCTGTTGTTGAAATTGTTCTCTATGAGGGCAGAAACAGGCAGATTCGCCGTATGTGCGAGGCTCTTGAACTTGAGGTTGCAAGGCTTCGCAGAATAGCCGTCGGCTCGGTGAAGCTTGGTATGCTTCAGACGGGCGAGTGGCGTGACCTGACCCCCGAAGAGGTTGAAAAGCTTCTTAATCAGGCAGGCGTTAAAAAGAAAGGCGGCAACTCAAAATGATAACCTTTCTTCCCGACCATAAGCAGGAATTCTTCTGCTTCAGAGCTTATGAAAACGGTGAGGAGCTCGGATTTTGCACTTATAAAAATGAAGGCTACCGTATGGCTTTTCTCTCAATGGAATGCGATGACGATATAGCCGCAGAGGGGCTCGCAAGAGCTGCAATGAACAGTGCCGCCAATCAGAATGCTTATCTCGCAGTTATTTCGAAGGAACTTTATCGCCCTGCATTTGCAAGGCTCGGCTTTGAAGATAAAGACGGTTCGTTTGTTGAAATCCCAGAAGCTCTTGCAGGTGGCTGCTCTTGCTCACATAACTAAATTGGAGTGTATTTTAAATGATAAAAAGTATGACCGGTTACGGCAGAAGCCAGCAGCTTGCCGACGGTATGAATATAACGGTTGAAATCAAAAGCGTCAACCACAGATATTTTGAGTTTTCCTCAAAGCTTCCCAGAAGCTACGGCTTCCTTGATGAAAAGCTGAAAAGCTTTTTTATGGGTAAACTCACAAGAGGTAAAATGGAATGCTATGTTCAGATAGAAACGGTTGAAGAACCCGATACAATTATCAGTGTCAACCACCCCCTTGTTAAAGGCTATCTTGATGCATATAAAGAACTTGCTGAAACCTACGGTCTTGAAAACAACGTCAAGGTTTCGGATATTTCAAGGGTCAGCGATATTTTCTCAATCCGCAAGCAGGCGGCTGATGAGGATAAAATCTGGGCAGCGGTGCAGGCCGTTGCCGAAGAAGCTCTCAACGGCTTTGTTGTAATGCGTGAGCGTGAGGGCGAAAGGCTCAGGGCTGACGTTCTCTCAAGGCTTGATTTGATTCTTGAAAACGTTGCGTATATTGAGGAGCGTTCACCCGAAACAGTTAAGGAATATAACGAAAAGCTTCTCGGCAGATTGCGTGAGCTGCTTGCCGACGCTCACATTGAGGAGCAGAGAATTCTTACCGAAGCTGCAATTTTTGCTGATAAAATCGCAGTTGCGGAAGAAACGGTTAGGCTTCGCAGCCATATTTCGCAGATGCGCTCCTTCCTTGAGGCAAACGAAGCAGTCGGCAAAAAGATGGATTTCCTTATTCAGGAATTCAACAGAGAAGCAAACACAATCGGCTCAAAAGCGCAGGATGTTGAAATTGCACGCAGAGTTGTTGCAATCAAGTCCGAAATTGAAAAGATTCGTGAGCAGATACAGAATATTGAATAATACGGAGGCGAAAAAATGAAGCTGATTAACATCGGTTTCGGCAATATGGTCAATGCAAGCCGACTTGTTGCTATCGTCAGCCCCGAGTCTGCGCCCATCAAGCGTATCATTCAGGAATGCAAAGAAAAGGGCACGCTTATTGACGCAACTCACGGCAGAAGAACAAGAGCCGTTATCATTACCGACAGTGACCACGTTATCCTCACATATCTCCAGAGTGAAACTGTTGCTAACAGGCTTAATGACGATATGGACGAGCTTGAAGATGAGGAGGATGAAGAATGAGCGACGGCGTACTTATTATTCTTTCAGGTCCCTCCGGCTCAGGCAAGGATACCGTTCTTAACAGGCTTGTTGAGGTTGATGATAACGTCAAGGTTTCAATTTCAATGACCACCCGTGAAAAGCGTGAGGGTGAAATTGACGGCGTGCATTATTATTTTGTCAGCCGTGACTATTTTGAAAAAAAGATTTCAGAAAACAGAATGCTCGAATATGCCGAATATGCCAAAAACTATTACGGCACGCCTGCAGAACCTGTTGACGAAATGCTCAATCAGGGCAAAGCTGTTATTCTTAAAATCGAAGTTCAGGGTGCGGAAAAAATCAGAAACCGCTATGATAATGTTATCAGTATCTTCCTTATGCCGCCCTCAATGCACGTTCTTGAGCAAAGGCTCAGGGGCAGAGGAAGTGAAGATGAAGAAACGGTTCAGCACAGGCTGTTTATTGCCCGTGAAGAAATCCGCAGAGCCTATGAATATGACTATGTTGTTTTCAACGATACGGTTGAAAATGCAGTTAACTGCATTGAAGCAATAATCACAGCCGAAAAACATAAAATCGAAAGAAACAAAAACATTATAAGCGAGGTAATCAACAATGTTTAATCCCGATCTCAGAGGCGTACTTAAAGACCATCTCAGCCGTTACTCACTTGTAACAGCAACAGCAAAAAGAGCAAGAGAAATTTCTGAAGAAGCAGAAGCAAACAAAGAAATTATAACTGAAAAACCTGTCAGCCTTGCTCTTGAAGAAATTCTTGCAGGTCAGTACAAAATCATTGAACCCGAAGAAATCAGAAACATCTGATTTCACAAGTTAAAACCGTGAGGGGAGTGTTAATCAGATGAAATATGCAAAGGTTGCGGTTGAATCCGCAGTTTTCACCTTTGACAAAGCTTTTGATTACGCTGTTCCCAAGCGGCTCGAAGAGTCTGTCAAAAAAGGGGTCAGAGTTACCGTACCTTTCGGCAACGGTAACAAAAAAACAATAGGCTTTGTTTTTGACGTTACGGATTCAACAGAGAGCACGAAAACCAAAAACATCACAGAGGTGCTTGACGAGAAGCCTCTGCTGAACGATGAGATGCTTTCTCTTGCAGAGTGGATAAAAGACAGAACCTTTTGCACCCTTTATGAAGCGGCAAAAGCCATGTTACCCACAGGAATAAATCACCGTATGGTGCTTTCCTATGCCGTTAATCCTGAGGCAGATTCAAAAAAAATCAACGCTCTTGACGGCGTTGAAAAAGAGTTTTATGAATACGTTGCTCAAAAGGGCGTGTTCGTTAAGGCGGAAACGGTGTTCAATGCTCTTTCCGTCAAAGCCGATATGAGTATTCCGTCGTCACTTGTGCATAAGGGTCTGCTTCTTACGAGCAGCGATGCCGTGCGCAATCTGGGCGATTTAACAGTGCGTATGATGCGCCTTGTGCAAACTGAAGAAGCCGTTAAACTCACTCCCAAGCAGAAGCAGATTTATGACGTGCTTTGCGATGTTGGGACTGCGAGCGTTAAGGAGCTGTGTTATTTCACGGGTCTTACCCCAGCGGTTGCCAATGCACTTGTCAAAAACGGAGTTGCCGAGTTTTTTGAGCAGCCCGTTATGAAGCTGCCTGATTTCACGGCAGAAAAAGGTGAACGCACCGTGATTTCACTCACCGATGAGCAAAAAGAAGCTCACTCAAAGCTTTCAAATCTTGCTCAAAGCGGCAAGCCTGCGGTTTCGCTTCTTTACGGCGTAACAGGCAGCGGCAAAACCTCTGTTTATATGAGTGTTATTGACGGAGTTGTTGACAGCGGCAAAACCGTTATTGTTATGGTGCCCGAAATCGGTCTTACTCCGCAAACACTTTCGCTTTTCTGCAAGCGTTACGGCAGCAAGGTTGCTGTTTTTCACAGTGCGCTTTCCGTCAGAGAACGTCTTGAAGAGTGGAAAAGGGTCAAAAACGGTGAGGCGCAAATCGTTATCGGCACAAGAAGTGCGGTTTTTGCTCCGCTTGAAAATCTTGGCCTTATCATTGTTGACGAGGAGCAGGAGCATACGTATAAATCCGAGCAGACCCCCAGATACAGTGCAATCGACGTTGCCAAATACAGAGCGGCTTACCATAACTGCCTGTTGATTCTTGCCTCGGCAACCCCGAGCGTTGAGAGCTATGCGGCGGCGCAAAGCGGCAAATATGAGCTTTGCACCCTCACAAAGCGTTACGGCAACGCTGTTTTGCCCGAGGTGCTGACAGTTGATATGCGCTCTGAAGAAAAAGCTCCCGGCAGCAGAGCAATCAGCAAAACTCTTTATGATTCATTAAAACAAAATCTCGAAAACGGCAGACAGTCAATCCTGCTGATAAACAGGCGCGGCTTTCATACCTTTGCCGCCTGCACAGCCTGCGGTGAAGTTATCTGCTGCCCGCAGTGCAGCATTTCAATGACTTACCACACGGCAAATAACCGCCTTATGTGCCATTATTGCGGCCATTCCGTTCCGTTTTCAAGCGTCTGCCCCGAATGCGGTGAAGATGCCGTCAGATATTCGGGCTTCGGCACGCAAAAAATTGAAGACGAGCTTGCCGCTTTGTTGCCCGATGCAAAAATCGTAAGAATGGATACCGACTCCACGGCAGGCAAAAATTCACACGAGAAGCTTCTGGATATTTTCGCAAAAGGTGAATACGATATAATGATAGGCACGCAGATGGTTGCAAAGGGTCTGAATTTTCCAAACGTAACTCTCGTTGGCGTTGTGTCGGTTGACCAGCAGCTTTATAACGACGATTTCAGAAGCCTTGAAAAAACCTTTTCTTTGCTCACACAGGTTGTTGGCAGAGCGGGCAGGGGTGACGTTGCAGGCACAGCGGTTATCCAGACACTTACTCCCGAAAATGAAATCATACGCCTTGCCGCAAAGCAGGATTATGATGAGTTTTTTAAAACAGAAATAAGACTGCGTAAGGGTCTTGTTTATCCGCCTTATTGTGATTTGTGTGTTGTCGGTTTTACAGGCAGCAACGAATCCGTAGTTAAATCGGCGGCAAACAACGCTCTTGCATTAATCAGAAGCTACACAACAGGCGAATATGCGGGTGAAAAGATAATTACTCTCGGTCCGATGCCTGCAAGGGTAGCAAAAATCAGCGGCAAATTCCGTTACAGGTTGATAATCAAATGCCGCAACTCAAAAAGATTCAGGCAGATGATATCAGCTCTGCTTGTTGAAATGGGTAAGGACAGCCGCTTTGCAAGCGTCACAACCTATGCCGATATCAACCCCGAATCTACCGTTTAATTTAAAACATATTATATATTATCACTCTGAAAGGTGAATTATCAGCTATGGCAATCAGGAACATTGTGAAAATCGGTGACCCGATTCTTACAAAAACATCACGAAAAGTAGAAAAATTTGATGCACGTCTGTGGACTTTGCTTGACGATATGAAGGAAACAATGTATGCGGCAAACGGAGTCGGCCTTGCGGCGGTGCAGGTGGGCATTTTAAGGCGCGTTGTGGTTATTGACTGCGGCGACGGATATATTGAACTCATCAACCCCGAAATCGTTAAAAGGGAAGGTGAGCAGTTTGCCGAGGAGGGCTGTCTTTCTCTCCCCGGCGAGGTCGGCACAACCTGCAGACCTGCAACAGTCAGAGTTCAGGCGCAGGACAGAAACGGCAAATGGTGTGTTTACACTGGCGAAGAGCTTAAAGCACGCTGCTTCTGCCACGAAATTGACCATCTTGACGGAATAGTTTTCACCCAGCGTGTTATTAAAAAGGAGAATGCCGAATGAGAGTAGTTTTTATGGGCACACCCGAGTTTGCGGTGCCTTGCCTTCAAAAGCTTATCGACTGCGGTCACGAGGTAACGGGTGTTTTCACCCAGCCTGATAAACCGCAGGGCAGAAAAATGGTGCTCACTCCGCCGCCTGTTAAGGTGCTTGCGGTTGAAAACGGTATCAAAGTTTATCAGCCTATCAAAATGCGTGACGGCACGGCTCTTGAAATGCTTAAAGAAGCAGCTCCCGATCTTGTTGTAGTTGTTGCTTACGGCAAAATTCTTCCCAAAGAAATTCTTGAATATCCCCAATACGGCTGTATTAACATCCACGCATCCTTGCTTCCCGAATTGAGAGGCGCAGCTCCCATTCAGTGGTCTGTTATAAACGGCTGTGAAAAAACAGGCGTTACCTCAATGCAGATGGATGAAGGTCTGGATACAGGTGATATGCTTATTAAAGCCGAGGTTGAAATAGGCATAAACGAAACAGCAGGCGAGCTTCACGATAAGCTTTCTGCTCTCGGTGCCGAGGTGCTGGAGCAGACCATTGACGCCTTGCTTAAAGGTGAGCTTGCTCCCGAAAAACAGAATCACGATTTGTTTACTTATGCTCCGATGCTTTCAAAGGAATTGTCACCTATTGACTGGAATTTAAGCGCAAAATCGGTTCACGATAAAATCAGGGGTCTTTCACCCTGGCCTTCGGCAAACGCAATTCTCGGCGGCAAAAAGGTTAAAATCCACAAATCCGTTCTTGCTCCCGAAAAAGGAACAAAACCCGGCGAGGTCGTTATTGCTGATAAACGCCTTGTTGTTTCCTGCGGCGATATGAATTGCATTGAAATTCTTGAGCTTCAGGCAGAAGGCAAAAAATCAATGAATGCGGCTGATTACTTGAGGGGTAACTCTGTTGCGGCAGGTACTTTAATGGAATAGTGTGAAAGGAGTCGCAGAATGTTTCCTTACTTTTTTATTGATTATTGGTATATAATTCTTGTTGTGCCCGCAATGATTATTGCAGCGGTGGCGCAGTTCAAAGTTAAATCAACTTTTAATAAATATGCAGGTGTGCCCAATAACAAACGCATAACGGGTGCTTATGCGGCACAGGCTGTTTTATCTTATTACGGAATCTCAAACGTCAGAATCGAACGAGTCAGCGGCAAACTGACCGACCATTTTGACCCGAGAACAAACGTTATCAGGCTCTCTGATGAGGTTTACAGCAGCACAAGTGTTGCTGCTATAGGCGTTGCCTGCCATGAGGCTGGTCACGCCGCCCAGCACGCAGAGGGCTATGCACCCATAAGAATAAGAAACACAATTCTTCCCGTGTGCAACATCGGCTCATCGCTTGGCGTGCCCCTTGCGCTTGTTGGCCTTTTTATGGGTTTTGAGCCGCTGATTTATATCGGTATTCTGCTTTATGCCGGTATTTTCATCTTCCACCTTGTCACTCTGCCTGTTGAATTCAACGCAAGCCGCAGAGCAATATCGGTTATTGACGAAACAGACCTTCTTTATGATGATGAAATCGGCGGAGCCAAGAGAGTTCTTGCCGCAGCGGCAATGACTTATGTCGCCTCAATGCTTGTTGCTCTTGCCAATGTTTTGCGCTTTGCTCTCAGAATTCTTGCAGCAAGCGGCAGGCGCAGAGATTAAGATGAATACACGTTTCCGAAAGGATGTTTTAAAATATGAAGAATGCAAGGCAGGCTGCTTTTGAAGCTTTGCTTAAAATTCATCGTGAGGGTGCATATTCCAACCTCGTTGTTGATGCGGCGTTAAAAGAAAACGACCATTTTGACGAGAGGGATAAAGCGTTTTTCTCAAACCTTGTTTACGGCACTCTGGACAGGCTGATTCTTATTGATTATAACCTCAGCCTCTATCTTACCCAGCCCGTGAGCAAGCTCAAACCCGAGCTTCACACCATTCTCAGGCTCGGCGCATATCAGATTCTTTTTCTTGACAGAGTGCCTTCAAGCGCCGCTGTCAATGAAAGCGTAAAGCTTGCAAAGGTTAATAAATCCGCTTTTGCGGCGTCGCTTGTTAATGCGGTGCTCCGCAGAGTTGCTGATAACGGTCTTAAACTGCCTGAAGGCGCCGAAAACGACCCTGCTTACCTTGCAGTTAAGTATTCCTGCCCCAAGTGGCTCATATCGATGTGGATTGATGCTTACGGCTTTGATAATGCCGTTGCTCTTGCAGAAAAAGCTCTTGAAGCTGCGCCTGTTATCGTTAAGGTCAATACCCTCAAAACAACGGTTGACGACCTTATCTGGAAGCTTGCTGAGGAGGGCGTGATTGCTCAACGCTCGGCAAAATTCCCCGACTCTCTGATTCTTGAAAATACGGGTGCGGTTGAAGATTTGCTTTCATATCAGGCTGGTCTTTTTCACGCGCAGGATTTTGCTTCGCAGATTTGCTGCTTGGCGGTTGATGCAAAACCGGGCGAAACGGTGTTTGACCTTTGCTCTGCTCCCGGCGGCAAAACATTCACCATTGCTCAGGCAATGCAAAACACCGGCTGCGTGAGAGCGTTTGATATTTACCAGTCAAGAGTTGACCTTATCAAAAGCGGTGCAAAAAGGCTCGGCCTTGACAATGTTTATACATATCTTTCCGACGCAACCATATTTAATGAAAATTACGGTCTGGCCGATAAAGTGCTTTGCGACGTGCCCTGCTCGGGTCTGGGTATCATCAGACGCAAGCCTGAAATCCGTTTTAAAAAGTCGGCTGAAATTGATAATTTACCGCAGATTCAATATAATATTCTTTGCAATGCCACACGGTATTTAAAAGACGGCGGCAGGCTTGTTTATTCAACCTGTACGCTTAACCCAAAAGAAAATGACGAGGTCTGCAACAGATTTCTTGAGGAGCATCCCGATTTTGAGTCGGTTGAGTTTTTGCCCGAGCTTCGCAGATACAGCGATGAGGACAAATATCTTTCATTGATGCCCCATATTCACCGCACAGACGGCTTCTTTGTTGCAGTGTTCCGAAAAAACGGAGGAAATAAATGAGCAGAGATATTTTATCAATGACCTTTGAAGAGCTTTCGCAGGCGTTTGCCGGCGAGGGCATTCAAGGCTTTCGCTCAAAGCAGGTTTATGAGTGGCTTCACCGCCACCTTGCCTTGAGTTATGATGAAATGACAAATCTGCCCAAAGCATTGCGTGAAGAGCTCAAAGAAAAATTCCCGATTATCGCAGGTACCGTTGTTAAAAAACAGGTTTCAAAAACCGACGGAACAATCAAGCTCCTTTTTGAAATGCAGGACGGCGACTATATCGAAAGCGTTGTTATGAAATATAAATACGGCTATACGATATGCGTTTCTTCGCAAATCGGCTGCAAAATGGGCTGTGCATTCTGTGCCTCAACTCTCGGCGGTTTTAAACGGAGCCTGACGGCAGGTGAAATTCTTTCGCAGGTTTATGCGGCGCAAAAAGAAACGGGGGAGCGGATATCCCACATAGTTCTTATGGGTATGGGCGAGCCGCTTGATAATTATGATAACGTTATGCGCTTCATTTCACTTGTCACAAACGAAAAAGGGCTCAACCTCTCAATGCGTAATATTTCGCTTTCAACCTGCGGTATCGTTCCGAAGATTCAGGATTTACTTAATAAAAAGCTTCAGCTTACCTTATCAATTTCACTGCACGCTCCAACCAACGAGCTGCGTGATAAAATAATGCCCGTTAACCACAGATACAAAGTAGAGGAGCTTCTCTCAATGTGCAGAAAGTATGCGGGCGAAACCTCAAGGCGGATTTCATTTGAATATGCTATGCTTGCAGGCATAAATGATTCAGACGAATGCGCATTGATTCTGGCTTCAAAGCTTAAAGGTATGCTTTGCCACGTTAACCTTATACCTGTTAACGAGGTCAAAGAAAGTCCGTTTAAGCCAAGCAGCCCCGAAAGGGTTGAACGGTTTGTTTCAATTCTTTCAAAACACGGCATCAACGCAACGGTGCGGCGTAAGCTCGGCTCCGATATTGATGCTTCCTGCGGTCAGCTAAGACGCAAAGAAAAAGAAAAAAATTCAGAAAAGGAGGGCACGGTATGAAAATAGTGGCAAGAACAGATAAGGGCTGTGTCCGTGAAAACAATCAGGATTCTTATACCGGCGGTGAGCTTTCGGGCGGCGTTGCTTATGCAATAGTCTGCGACGGTATGGGCGGAGCGGCAGAGGGCGCTTTTGCAAGCTCCGAGGCAGTCAAAATCATCCGTGAAAAAATATGCAGCGGTTATAAAAGCGGAATGAGTGATATTTCAATAAAAGCGCTGCTTGTTTCGGCTCTTGAAAACGCAAACAAACATATATATCTGCTCTCTTTGACTGATGAAAAATATTACGGAATGGGAACAACGGCGGTTGTTGCGTTGGTAACGGATTCTTATGCTTATATCGCTCACGTGGGCGACAGCAGAGCTTATCTCATTGCCGACGGCGAAGCAGTCCAGCTGACCCGTGACCACTCTGTTGTCCAGCGAATGCTTGAAAACGGTGAAATCACTCCCGACGAGGTTGCAAATCACCCCAAAAAGCATATTATTACCCGTGCAATCGGCGTTGACAGTGAAATAAAGGTTGATTTCTGCCAGGAAAGCTTCGGCGGCGGCTCTGTGCTTCTGCTTTGCTCCGACGGCTTGTCAAACTATGTTTCATCAAGCGACCTTGTTGAGCAGACAAGCGGTAAAAGCTATTTTGAATATGCTGATAAGCTTGTCAGCCTTGCTCTTAAAAACGGCGGCGGCGATAACGTTACGGTTGTTGCAGTTGCAGAGTAATTTTGGATATCTTCGAAAGGAATGATTATATGGATAATTATACCGGTAAAAGACTCGACGGACGCTATGAAATTCAAGAAGTAATCGGCGTTGGCGGTATGGCTGTTGTTTATAAAGCTTATGATAATATTGACGACAGAATTGTTGCTGTTAAAATTTTAAAAGACGAATATCTTGCCAATGAGGAATTCCGCCGCAGATTCAAAAATGAGTCAAAGGCGATTGCCGTGCTTTCTCACCCCAACATTGTTAAGGTTTTTAACGTCAGCTACGGTGACAGGCTTCAGTATATCGTTATGGAGCACGTCGAGGGTATCACTCTTAAGGAATACATTGAGCAGCAGGGCAAGCTCGGCGTTAAAGAAACCGTGCATTTCACAATGCAGATTCTCCGTGCACTGCAGCACGCTCACGATAAAGGCATTGTTCACAGGGATATCAAGCCGCAGAACATTATGCTTCTTTCAAACGGTAATATCAAGGTGACGGATTTCGGCATTGCCCGTTTCAGTTACAGTGATACAAAAACAATGACAGACAGTGCAATCGGCTCCGTTCATTACATAAGCCCTGAGCAGGCAAGAGGCGGCGCAACGGATGACAGAGCGGATATTTATTCGGTTGGCGTTGTTATGTATGAAATGCTCACAGGTCAGGTTCCGTTCCAGTCGGATAACTCGGTTTCCGTTGCTCTTATGCAGCTTCAGAATGAGCCAAAGAAGCCCAGAGAGCTTAATAACAATATTCCCGTGGGTCTTGAACAGATTGTAATTCACGCTATGCGCAAAAACACAAGGGAAAGATATCAGTCGGCAGCAGAAATGCTCCTTGATATCGAAGAATTCAAGAGAAACCCCACAATCAGGTTCCAGAAAGATTATTTTGTAGATAACGACCCTACAAAATATGTCAACAAAAAGCCTGAAGTGCATCAGACAGTTGTTGTTGCTCCTCCCGTTGCACCTGTTGCTCCCGTGGTTGAGCCGAATTTTGGCCTTGAAGAAGACGTTGACGGTGAGCCTTCAGATTCAACGGCTTCAAGAGTCGGCGCAGCAATAATCGGCGTTCTTGTCGGTCTTGTGCTTACGCTTGTTATTTCAATAGCTGTTCTCTGGATTTTTAAACCTCACGTTATTGACGGCTTGCCGATTATTAACACGTTTTTTAAGGCGCAAAACAAAACCGTTGAAAACTTTGTTGATAAGAATTATGAAAGCGTTATCAATGACAGCAAATACTCAAACTACTATGAGTTTGTTATTGTTGAGCAGCCTAAGTCTGATTATGAAAACGGCAAGGTCTTTGCCCAGAGTCCCGAAGCTGAAACACCCCGCAAGACTGACGAGGTTATGAAGGTGACTCTTTACGTAGCCAATAATAACAAAAAGCTTATTGTTCCCGACCTGGAAGAAGAAAACTGGGAGCAGGCGAAGCGTACTCTTGAGGATATGGGCTTCGTTGTTGCACTTGTGCCTGATATCAACCTTCATTATGAAAACGGTACCGTTATCAAAACGGAGCCTTCAGGCGGAAGCGAGGTTGCAGAAGGTTCAAAGGTTACGCTCTATTATGCAAAAGAACCCACCAAGGTTCCGGTTGTTGACGTAACTGATATGGACGTTGAAACAGCAAAAGAGCTCCTTGAATCACAGGGACTTAAACCCAAAGTTATTGAAGAAAACAGTGATGAAAAACTCGGTACGGTTATCGGACAGTCACCTGCAGGCAATGAGCAGGTTCTTCAGGGTCAGGAGATAACGCTTACCGTAAGTAACGGAATTCCGCCTTCAGCAGAGGCAACAATCACATTTAACCTTCCCTCAAAGGGAACAAAGGGAACTCTTGAAGTATACATAAGCAGCGAGCTTGTTAAGGAAGCTACTCTTCTTCTTGACGGCAGCACATATGACCTCAAGATTTCAGGCAGCGGCGAAAGCAAGCTTGTGAAGATAAGATTTGATAACAAGGATTATTATTCCTGCATAGTCAACTTCAATTCCAACCCGCCGACGGTAACAAGCGGTTCTTATGCAAACCTTATCACAGGCACTTCGGGCAGAATTCCCAACGTAGTCGGAATGGATAAGGATTCCGCAGTCAGAACGCTTAACAGTGCAGGCTTCTGGAACATTGAGTTCACTTATACGGTTGTTCTTGATCCGAGTAAGGATGGCACCATTCTTTCGCAGAAGCCCGAAGCTCCGAATTCATCTCTTATTATTGTTCCCGGCTATTCGCACGATCAGAAAATCACCCTTGAAATAGCTATGACTGAAGGAGTATGATTTTGAACAAACTTGACGGAATTATACTTAAAGGCATTGGCGGCTTCTATTACGTTGAAGCCGCCGGTGCGGTGTATGAGTGCAAAGCAAGAGGTGCTTTCAGAAAATCGGGCATAAAACCTCTTGCGGGTGACAGAGTTGAAATCAGCATCAATGATAAGGCAGAAAACACCATTGACGTAATAAAAGAGAGAACGAGCCTTATGCTTCGCCCTCCCGTTGCCAATATTGACAGGCTGTTTATCGTTGCCTCGGCAAAAGAGCCGAATCCCGTTATGCTGATTATTGACCGCTTGACTGCGATTGCAGTCAGCAGGGGCATTGAGCCGATAATTGTTTTTACCAAGAGCGACCTTGCCCCTGTTGACGAATACGTTGATATTTACCGCAACGCAGGCATCAGAACAATTGCTGTTTCCTCAGTTAACGGTGACGGTGTTGAAGCTGTGAAAGCTGAACTTAAAAACCATATCAGCGCATTTTGCGGTAACAGCGGCGTCGGCAAATCCACCTTGCTCAATGCTATTGACCCATCGCTTGCGCTCAAGACTGCCGAGATAAGCGATAAGCTTGGCAGAGGCAGACACACAACCCGCCAAAGCGAGCTTTTCAAGGTTGAGGGCGGCTATGTTGCCGATACACCCGGTTTTTCTTCCCTTGAGCTTGAAGAATCCGAGGTTATACTGAAAGACGATTTGCCATATGCTTTCCCTGAATTTGAGCAATACATCGGTCAGTGTAAATTTACAACCTGCCTTCACGTTAAGGATAAGGGCTGCAGAATACTTGAAGCGGTTGAAAACGGGGATATTCCCAAGAGCCGCCACGAAAGCTACTGCGTTATGATGGAGCAAGCAAAAGAAATCAAAGAGTGGGAGCTTGCAAAATTAAAGAATAAAAGTAACGAAAATCTTCGCCGCTGATTATACTGTATTGAGCAAAGGCTCAGGCTTGTTGCCGCAAAACAGTGTGAACGGCGGTGATTTTTTTGAGATGCTGTGACCCGAGAAGCTCTGCCTGCATAGCGTTTGCCGCAGGTATGCTTGTTGCTGCTTTGTTTCCATATACAATAGCTGTTGTGGTTATTGCCGCAGTTCTTATTATTGCAGGGTTGAGCCTTGGCAG
The DNA here is from genome assembly GCA_045536245.1 of Acutalibacteraceae bacterium. Lineage (GTDB taxonomy): Bacteria > Bacillota > Clostridia > Oscillospirales > Acutalibacteraceae > CAG-177. Next base: position 49,106 of record JAZSNE010000041.1, read on the forward strand.
ATATTGACGGAAAGGGAGCTGACAGATGAAAGTTGTTGTTATTCGCAGTCCCAAAATCCTGCGGGGTATTCTTGGGCTGATGTTTGGAATTAAACGGCAGAAAGATGTAACATAAAAAAACAGGCTTGCAAAGGTTTTGAAACCAATGCAAGCCTGTTGCTGTTTATATTTTATTTTTTGCTCTTAAAGCAAGCCTTTGATTAATACTCAACAGTACCTTCAAAAACAAGCTTTGTTGTGCCTGTGAGGAACACGCCGTCATCTGTGTAGTTAACAATAAGGTCGCCGCCCTTGACCTTAACGGTGATATCGGTGTTCTTTTTGCAGAAACCGTTTTCAACCGCTGCCACAACTGCTGCGCAAGCACCTGTGCCGCAGGCAAGAGTTTCTCCGTTACCTCTTTCCCATACTCTCATCTTGAGAGTGGTTTCATTAACAACTCTTACGAATTCAGTGTTTACTCTGTGGGCGAAGATTGATGCCTTTTCAAATCTGGGACCAATCTTTTCAATGTCAATGTTATCAACTCTGGGGCAGAATACTACGCAGTGGGGGTTACCCATTGAAACGCAGGTGATGTTATAATCTTCGCCGCCGAGGATAACAGGGTAATCAACAAACTTATCAACGCCGTTTGTGCTTGTAACAGCATTCTTAAGCTCTGCCTTGCCCATATTTGCGCAAACGGAGCTTACCTTGCCGTTCATAACGTAAAGCTCAACGCTCTTGATGCCGCTTGCAGTTTCGATTGTTACTGTTTCGGTGTCAACAAAGCCGTTGTCATAAACATATTTTGCAACGGAACGCATTGCGTTGCCGCCCATTCTGCCTTCGCTGCCGTCAAGGTTGAATACTCTCATCTTAACCTGAGCAACATCTGATTTTTCAACAAGGATAATACCGTCGCTGCCGATGCCGTGGTTGCGGTCGCAAAGGCTTACGCAGAGGCTTTCGGGGCAGGTGATGGAGTTATCGAAGTTTTCAAGCAGAATATGGTCGTTGCCCGAAGCATCCATCTTAACAAACTTAAGAGTGCTTCTTTCGGAACGCATATTGTTGATATCAACAAGTTCAGTGTTCTGCTGGTTGAAGTGGCTTGCAATGATGTCTGCAAGTGCGTTTGCCGTGTCAAGCGATGTAATGCAGGCAATTGAAAGCTGGATTGCTCTTCTGTGAAGTGCAATGTAATCGTTCATTGCGGAGCCGTAGTTAGCGCCCGTGTAAACGACGTAGTTAATCTTACCCGTTTCAAGGAGCTTGAACATATCGTCACCCTCGCTGAAGCCCTTAACAACGTCAACGTCAATGCCGAGGTGTGAAATAGCTTCTGCGGTTTCGGGAGTGGCATAAATCTTAATCTTGAGATCATCAAGTTTCTTGGCAAGTGAAACTGCGTCAAGAATATCGTGCTTGTCAACGCTCAGAAGCAGACCGATTTCATTTTCAGCTGTAGGAAGCTGAATCTTGAAGCCTGCAGAGGTAAGACCCTTGAAGAGAGCTTCGGCAGTAGTTTTACCGATGCCGAGAACTTCGCCTGTTGATTTCATTTCAGGGCCGAGGATTGAGTTAACGTCGCTCAGCTTTTCAAATGAGAAAACAGGAACTTTAACTGTGAAATAGGGAGGTGTCTTATAAAGTCCAGTGCCGTAGCCGAGTTCTTTAAGAGGCATACCGATCATTACCTTTGCGGCAATGTCAACCATGGGAACGCCTGTAACCTTGCTGATATAGGGGATGGTTCTTGAAGCTCTGGGGTTAACTTCAATAACGTAAAGCTTGTTATGATAAATAAGATACTGGATGTTAACAAGACCCTTTGTGCCGAGCGAAAGAGCAAGCTTTTCGGAGCATTCGATTATGGTTTTGCGCATCTTATCGTTGAGGTTATAGGGCGGATAAACGGCAATTGAGTCACCGCTGTGAACGCCAGCACGCTCAACGTGTTCCATAATACCGGGGATAAGAACGTCGGTGCCGTCTGAAATAACGACAACCACAATCTCTGTGCCCATCATATATTTGTCAACCAGAACGGGGTTTTCAATTTCGCCCGAAAGGATGATGTCCATATATCTCTCAACGTCAGCGTCGCTGTATGCAATGGTCATATTCTGACCGCCGATAACGTATGAGGGTCTGAGAAGAACGGGGTAGCCGAGTTCAGCAGCGGCGTCAAGAGCCTCCTGCTTTGTCATAACGCCCATTCCCTTAGGTCTGAGAATGTTGAACTGCTCAAGCAGAGCGTCAAATCTTTCTCTGTCCTCTGCGGTGTCAATACCGTCAGCCGATGTGCCGAGAATTCTGATGCCGTTTTCATCAAGGAACTTTGTGAGCTTGATAGCGGTCTGACCGCCGAAAGCAACAACAACGCCGATTGGCTTTTCAACCTTGATGATGTTCATAACGTCTTCGGGTGTGAGGGGTTCAAAATAGAGTCTGTCAGCGGTGTCGTAGTCTGTTGAAACGGTTTCGGGGTTGTTGTTGATAATGGCAACCTCATAGCCGAGCTCTTTAAGAGTCCATACACAATGAACCGATGAATAGTCAAACTCGATACCCTGGCCGATTCTGATGGGGCCTGAACCGAGAACGATAATCTTTTCTTTCTTTTCGTCAATGAGAGGCCTTGCTTCGCAGTCAATGCCGTAGGTTGAATAGAAATAGGGAGCAGCCGTGTTGAAGTTCTTTGTGCAGGTATCAACGATTTTATAAACAGCTTCTCTGTGTGCAGGCAGCTCCTTAACGCCTGAAAGACGCTTGAGAGCAGCATCTGTGTAGCCGTAATCTTTACCCTGATAGTATTTCTCTTCCGTAAGGTTGCCGCCTTCGATTGATTTTTCAAAATCAGCAAGGTTCTTGAGTTTCTCAAGGAACCATTCGGTAATCTTTGTGATTTCGTGAACCTTCTCAATCGGCATACCGCCCTTGATTGCTTCAAAAACAGAGAACAGACGCATATCGTCGGTTTCTCTCATTCTCTCTTCAAGGGGAGCATTTGTTTTGGGTTCAGCGTTGAGGGTGTCAAGCGAAATTTCCGCTCCTCTGACAGCCTTCATAATAGCCATTTCAAATGTGGGACCGATTGACATAACTTCGCCCGTTGCCTTCATCTGTGTGCCGAGCTTGCGGCTGGCATTAACAAACTTATCGAAGGGCCACTTGGGAAGCTTAACAACAATGTATTTAACGTCAGGCTCAAACTTTGCGCAGTTAAGACCTGTTTCGTCATTCTTGATTTCATCAAGAGTCATACCGAGTGCAAGCATTGCGGTAACCTTTGCAATGGGGTAACCTGTTGCCTTACTTGCAAGAGCAGATGAACGTGAAACTCTGGGGTTAACCTCAATAACAGCATATTCCATACTGTTGGGGTCAAGTGCAAACTGGCAGTTGCAGCCGCCGATGATGCCCAGAGCATCAACGATGTCAAGCGAAGCCTGGCGGAGCATTGCATATTCTTCGTCTGTGAGGCTCAGTGCAGGAGCAGCAACAATGCTGTCGCCCGTGTGAATACCAACGGGGTCAAAGTTTTCCATGCTGCAAACTGCGATGCAGTTGCCTGCAGAGTCACGCATTGTTTCAAATTCAATCTCTTTCCAGCCGAAAATATATTTTTCAACAAGTACCTGAGTGATGGGGGAGAGGTCAAGACCTGTTTTGGCAATAACTCTGAGTTCTTCTTCGTTATCTGCAACGCCGCCACCGCCGCCGCCGAGTGTGAACGCAGGACGGATGATGATGGGATAACCGATTTTGTTTGCAATTTCAACGGCTGTTTCAACGTCGTTTGCAATTTCGGAAGGAATAACGGGCTGGTTGATGGAGGTCATTGTGTCGCGGAACATCTTGCGGTCTTCAGCCTTGTCAATAGCCTCTGCGTTTGTGCCGAGAAGCTTAACGCCCATTCTGTCAAGATAGCCGTCTTTGCTCAGCTGCATTGCGATTGTAAGACCTGTCTGGCCGCCGAGACCTGCAAGCAGGCTGTCAGGGCGTTCCTTTTCGATAATTCTTTTAACGGTTTCGGCTGTAAGGGGCTCAAGATAGATTTCATCTGCAAGAGCCTTGTCCGTCATAATGGTTGCGGGGTTTGAGTTAACAAGAACAACGTCAAGACCTGCGTCTTTAAGAACACGGCAAGCCTGAGTGCCTGCATAGTCAAACTCGGCAGCCTGACCGATAACAATGGGACCTGAGCCGATGACCATTACTTTTTTAATGTCTTTGCTGATTGGCATTGCAAATCCTCCCTATATTGAAAATCCTGAAATTATTAACTGAATCAGTCTTTAAGAAGCTTAACAAGAACAGCCTTCTGGGCGTGAAGTCTGTTTTCTGCTTCCTCAAAAATCTCTTTTGCGTGAGCCTCAAACACCTTTGCGGTGATTTCTTCTTCACGGTGAGCAGGCAGGCAGTGGAGAACCATTGCATCGCTCTTTGCAACAGCCATAACGCTGTCGTTAATCTGATAGCCGTCAAAAATCTTTTTGCGTTCCTCAGCTTCGGCTTCCTGACCCATTGATGCCCAAACGTCTGTGTAAAGGACGTCAGCATCCTTTGCAGCTTCAAGTACGTCGCTTGTGCAGGTGAAGTCGCCGTTTTCACTTGCCCACTTCATAATTTCTGCATCGGGTTTATAACCGTCAGGGCAGCCTATGCTTACGCTCATACCCATCTTGATACCGCCGACGATAAGCGAGTTTGCCATATTGTTACCGTCGCCGATGTAGCAGAGCTTGTTGCCTTTGATTGCACCCTTGAACTCACGGATGGTCATAAGGTCAGCAAGTACCTGGCAGGGGTGGCAATAGTCTGTAAGACCGTTGATGATGGGGATTGAGCCGAACTCTGCAAGAGTTTCAACGTCGCTCTGTGCAAAGGTTCTGATCATAATGCCGTCAAGGTAACCGGAAAGAACTCTTGCCGTGTCATTAACAGGCTCACCTCTGCCGAGCTGAATATCGTGAGAGCTGAGGAAAAGAGCCTGACCGCCGAGGTCATACATACCAACCTCAAAAGAAACTCTTGTTCTGGTTGATGATTTCGCAAAAATCATACCGAGAGTTTTGCCTTTAAGAAGGTGGTGTTCAATTCCGTTTCTCTTTTCATATTTGAGCTGGTCTGCGAGATTAAGAATCTCATTGATTTCTTCTGTGCTCAAATCCATGAGCTTAAGTAAATGCTTGTTGTTCATATGCGCCTCCGGATTATGCAATTCTATGAATAATTATACACTAATTTAGTGATAAGTCAATGTCGTAGTGAATGTATATGCAATATCTTTGCGTAAAAATTTTGTGGAATTTGACAATGCATAAAATATGACCACACTGACCTGATTATATTCGATACATTATAACATATTATTTTCAATAATAAAAGACCTATGGTAAACTTTTTTGAAAAAAATTATGCGGAAATTTCAGTGTTTTTTTATCACTTTTATCAATAAAAAACAGCGAAGCCAACCGAATGGCTCCGCTGTCTGATTTATTTTATGGGGCAATGGTTAGTTGCAACAATGTCAATTCCTGTGCCGAGAATATCGGCAACAAGAATGTCACCAAGCTTAACGGGTGCTTTGACAGATGCGCTGTTGATAACGCCCATGCAATCAAAAATCTTATCCTTGGGGAGTGCACCTGCAGATTTGCAGGGAACAACGTTGAAAACGCCGCCTTCTACCTTAACGGTTGTTGCAAGGCTTCTTACGGGGTTTGTAACTTCTGTTCTTGCATAAGCGTCGCCTCTTTTGCAGGTGTTGCCGGTAACGGAAGTGATAACGCCGTTATCGTCGATTTCAACAGTAACGCCGCAACCCATGGGACAGGCTACGCAAATAATATTTTTCTGCATATCAATCACTCCTCCACCGAAATTTCAATCACGCCGCCCTCGGCAAACTTTTTAAGCATATCATTCTTGATGATAACGCTTTCCATTTCGCCTGGTGCAAGACGGGGTCTCTTTTTGCTGATGATTTCTTCGCCGTTATACTTAACAACTGTTTTTGCGTTTTTATAAACCTGACCGACTCTGAAATAGAGCTTGACGTCGCCTTCGTTTTTAACGTTAACCTTCTGGGGTACGATGTAACGCACACCGCTTACACCCTTTGTGGTTATGTATTCGGGTTCTTCATTGCCGCCAAGAACAAACTTTGCAGCGCCTTCGCCTGCAGTCTGACTTTCGAGTGTAACGTAGTCAACAAGGTCGTGAACGTGAAGAACGTTGCCGCAGGCAAAAACACCCTTGTGAGATGTTTCTCTGTTTTCGTCAACAACAGCACCGCTTGTAACGGGGTCAAGCTCAATGCCGACTGCTCTTGTGAGCTCGTTTTCCGGAATAAGACCAACCGAAAGAAGAAGCGTGTCGCATTCAATATATTCTTCAGTTCCGGGAATGGGTCTGCGGTTTTCGTCAACGTTGGCAATTGTTACGCCTTCAACTCTGTCCTTGCCGTGGATGCCGATAACCGTGCAGCTCAGGCGCAGAGGAATGTTGAAGTCGTCAAGGCACTGAACAATATTTCTTGTAAGACCGCTTGAATAGGGCATAAGCTCGCAAACAACCTTGACTTCTGCGCCTTCAAGTGTCATACGGCGTGCCATAATAAGGCCGATGTCGCCCGAGCCGAGGATAACAACCTTTTTGCCGGGCATATAGCCGTCGATGTTAACGTATTTCTGGGCTGTGCCTGCGCTCATAACGCCTGCAGCTCTTGAGCCTGCGATGTTAAGTGCGCCTCTGGGTCTTTCTCGGCAACCCATTGCAAGAATAACAGCCTTTGCCTGGATTTCAAGCAGACCGTCGGTTTTGTTAACGGCATAAACCACGTTGTTTTCTGTGATTTCAAGTGCCATTGTGTCGGTTTTATATTCGATTTCTTTTTCGTTAACAAGCTCAATGAATCTGTCGGCATATTCGGGACCCGAAAGCTCTTCGCCGAAGTAATGCAGACCGAAACCTGTGTGAATGCACTGTTCAAGAATACCGCCGAGAGTTTCGGCTCTTTCAAGAATAAGAATGCTGTCAACGCCGCATTCCTTTGCTTTGAGAGCAGCGGCCATGCCTGCGGGACCGCCGCCGATAACAACTATATCATAATTAAGCATAATCTCCGCCTCACTTTGTTCTCTCATAGAGTATTTTTGAATTTCCGCCGCATTTGGTTATTTCGTTGATTTCAACGCCGAGTTCTCTTGCAAGAAGCTCAACAACCTTTGAACCGCAGAAGCCGCCCTGGCAGCGACCCATACCTGCTCTTGTTCTGCGCTTAACGCCGTCAACGTCTCTTGCGCCTGCGGGAGCATGGATTGCGTCAAGAATTTCACCCTCTGTTATTGTTTCGCAGCGGCAGATGATTCTGCCGTAAGCAGGGTTCTTTTCAATAAGAGCCTTGCGTTCTTCGTTGCTCATATGTCTGAAGCGGACAGGCTCTTCTCTTTCTGCTTTAAAATCAGCCTTTTCTGCTGCGCCGAGTTCCTTGATAAGCATATCCTTAACGTAAACGCCGATAGCCGGAGCCGATGAAAGACCAGGTGATTCTATACCTGCAACGTTAATGAACTGAGCGTTCTTTTCGCTGGGCTCAATAATAAAATCGTTTCTGGAGCAGTGCGCTCTGAGACCTGCAAAAGAGGTAATAACTTCTCTTGTTGTGAGGCAGGGGACTGAACGCTTTGCGGCGGTGAGAACGTTTGCAAGCGTGTCTGCCGTGGTTGTAACGTCGGTTTTATCTTCAATATCAAGTGCGCTCGGGCCGATGAGCAGGTTACCGTCAACCGTGGGGGTTACAAGAATACCCTTACCCATCTTTGAGGGGCACTGGAAAATTGTGTGGTTTGCAAGGTGACCGATTGATTTGTCACAAAGCATATATTCACCTTTTCTGGGAGTGGTATGAATTGAATCGTCACCGATGAGGGCGGCAATTTCGTCGCAGAACACGCCGGCGGCGTTTACAACGTATTTAGCGTTGATTTCGCTTTCACCGTCTGAAACAGTGAACATACCGTTTGCAAAATCAATCTTTTTAACTTCAAAATTGCGGATGAATTCAGCACCGTTAACAACTGCGTTTTCAACTGCGGCAATTGTCAATTCATAGGGGCAAACTATGCCTGCGCTGGGAGCCCAGAGAGCAGCTTTGGCTTCTTCGCTGATGAAAGGCTCGGCTTCACGGAGCTTCTCAGCATCATAAATCTCAAGGTCGGGAACTCCGTTTTCAACACCTCTTTCAAGAAGCTCTTTAAGAGTTTCGGTTTCTTCGTCTGAAAAAGCAACAACGAGTGAGCCTACAGGCTTAAAGGGAACACCCAGAGTCTTGCAGAGCTCAGGCATAATCGCTGTACCCTCAACGTTCATTTTTGCCTTCATTGAGCCGGGCTTTGCATCAAAGCCTGCGTGAACGATTGCGCTGTTAGCTTTTGAGGTAGCCATCGCCATATCGTTGCACTTTTCAACAAGAGCAACTTTGATATCGTAGCGGCTGAGCTCACGGGCAATAAGAGAACCGATTACGCCTGCGCCGATAACGGCAACATCATAATTCATATGTAAGACCTCCGTTTTGTTTGTTTTCCAATCAATAATTATATCATATAACTCTGTTTAAAACAACAGATTTTGAACAAATTTTAAACAATTTTTTTAGAAATGCGAGCGTGATTGATTAATGATATTTCATAAAACCAAAAATGATTTATGAACAGGTGTTTTGCTTGACAAAAACAGGCGTCTGTGGTAGAATTAACAAGTAAAATTTAAAGATTTTTTGCAACTGACGGTTTTTAGCAGAGCACTGCAAAGGAGCAAAAAATCTGTTTGTGCCGACCGTCTGGGCAGTTCTGTCTTTAAGCAGCCAGGACTGCCTTGATTTGTTTGCTCATTAAATCCGAAATAACGAAAGGAAGTTGAACTCTATGATGACCGATATTGAAATCGCTCAGTCCGTTCAGATGAAACCGATAACAGAAATTGCAACAGCCGCAGGCATTGACGGCAAATATCTTGAACAGTACGGCAATTATAAAGCAAAGGTAGACCTTTCACTCCTCAAAGACAGCGATAAAAAAGACGGTAAGCTTATCCTTGTTACCGCTATCACACCCACACCTGCAGGTGAGGGCAAAACAACCACAACAATCGGTCTTGCCGACGGTCTTAAGAGAATCGGCAAAAACGTTATGGTTGCTCTGCGTGAACCTTCCCTCGGTCCCGTTTTCGGTGTTAAGGGCGGTGCAGCAGGCGGCGGCTATGCTCAGGTTGTTCCTATGGAGGATATCAACCTCCATTTTACAGGCGACTTCCACGCAATCGGCGCTGCAAACAACCTGCTTGCAGCTATGCTTGATAACCATATTTATCAGGGCAACTCGCTCAATATTGACCCCAGAAGAATTACCTGGAAGCGCTGCGTTGATATGAACGACAGACAGCTCCGCTTTGTTACTGACGGTCTTGGCGGCAGAGTCAACGGTGTTCCCAGAGAAGACGGCTACGATATCACCGTTGCATCCGAAATTATGGCTGTCCTTTGCCTTGCAACCTCAATTACAGACCTGAAAGAAAGACTTGCAAGAATCATCGTCGGCTATACCTATGACGAAAAGCCTGTTACCGCAGGTCAGCTTAAGGCAGAGGGCGCAATGACAGCTCTTCTCAAGGACGCTCTCAAGCCCAACCTTGTCCAGACGCTTGAAGGCACACCCGCTCTTGTTCACGGCGGTCCTTTTGCAAATATTGCCCACGGTTGCAACTCCGTTATGGCAACCAAGCTTGCTATGAAGCTTGTTGATTATGCCGTTACCGAAGCAGGCTTCGGCGCTGACCTCGGCGCAGAAAAGTTCCTTGATATCAAGTGCCGTTACGCAGGTCTTAAACCCGACGCAGTTGTTATTGTTGCAACAATCAGAGCGCTCAAAATGCACGGCGGTCTTGCAAAAACAGAGCTCGGTTCAGAAAATCTTGAAGCTCTTGAAAAGGGTATTCCCAACCTTCTTCGCCACGTTTCAAACATTAAACACGTTTATAAACTTCCCTCTGTTGTTGCTGTTAACCGTTTCCCCACCGATACAGACGCAGAAGTTGAGCTTATCATTCAGAAGTGCAAGGAACTCGGCGTAAACGTTGTTCTTTCAACCGTTTGGGCTGAAGGCGGCAAGGGCGGCGAAGAGCTCGCAAAAGAAATTGTTTCTCTTTGCGAACAGCCCAATGACTTTACCTTCTCCTATGAGCTTGACGGCACAATCGAAGATAAGATTGAAGCTGTTGTTAAAAAGGTTTACGGCGGCGACGGCATCAGCGTTTTGCCTGCAGCAAAGAAACAGATTGATACTCTTGTTGCAAACGGCTATGCAAATCTTCCCATCTGCGTTGCAAAAACACAGTACAGTTTCTCCGATGACCCCACAAAACTCGGCGCACCTGAAAACTTCACCGTTACAATCAAGAACGTTAAGGTTTCCGCAGGCGCAGGCTTCATCGTTGTTCTCACAGGCGATATTATGACTATGCCCGGCCTTCCCAAAGTACCTGCCGCAGAAAGAATTGACGTTGACGAAAACGGCAAAATCAGCGGTCTTTTCTAATAAAATCAATAATATAAAGCAACAAGCCTTCCGTTTCGGGAAGGCTTGTTTTTTTACACTTTGATTTTATCCATTATTTCTCCGACCTTGCCGTGGATAATATGGCTGAATGCTGAATCCATTGCGGTTTTGTCGCGGTTGATGAGAATTAAATTTTTACCTTTGAAGTATCGTATAAATCCTGCCGCAGGATAAACCGTCAGCGACGTGCCGGCAACAATCAGTGTATCGGCGTTTGCAATTGCATTTATTGCGCCCGAAACGGTTTCGTCGTCAAGTGCTTCTTCATAAAGAACAACGTCGGGTTTAATTATGCCGCCGCAGGAGCATTTCGGTATGCCCTTAACAGCCATAACCTCATCGCCCGAATAAAATTTGCCGCATTTCATACAGTAATTGCGAAGTGCGGAGCCGTGAAGCTCAAAAACGTTTTTGCTGCCTGCGGCAGTGTGCAGACCGTCAATATTCTGCGTGATCACTGCTGTGAGTTTGCCTGATTTTTCAAGCTCGGCAAGTTTGGTGTGAGCAGCGTTCGGCTTTGCTTCGGGGCAGTAGAGCATATTTCTGTAAAAATCCCAGAATTCTTCGGTGTGCTCCATAAAAAACGTGTGGCTGAGCATCGTTTCGGGCGGATATTTCTGCTTGCTCATATATATTCCGTCAGGTGACCTGAAATCGGGCAAACCGCTTTCTGTTGATACGCCTGCGCCGCCGAAAAACACCGCTTGTTTGCTTGAATCAATAATCATCTGCAATTCGTTAAGAGTCATATTTTCCACCTCGTTGTAATTATATCACAAGCTGCCCGAAGCTTCAATCAAAAACACAAATCATAGAAAAAACATTTTTAAAAGCCACAAAATATTGCGTTTTTCTGTTGCAAAAAATATATTATAATGGTATAATTAATAATAATGCCCGAGTGTGTCTATTTTTGCTTTTTCGGTTAATACTAACACCGTAAAAGAACGGCATTGTGCCGTTTTGAAAGGGTGTATTCTGTGAGCAAAAATAAAAACGGCAAAAAGGATAATTTCTTTATTTCGTCACCTTCGTGGCAGTCGCCCGATTGCTCGGGAAGCAATTCAGAGGGCGGATGCAGCGAAGCGATAAATAACATTATTGAAACAGGCTCCGTTACCGTCAAAAAGGGTGAAAACGTTATCCACTGTCTGACGGTTATCGGTCAGGTTGAAGGGCATTATATTCTGCCTGCGCAGAATAAAACAACCAAATATGAGCACGTTATTCCTCAGCTTGTTGCCATTGAGGAAAGTGACGGCATTGACGGTCTGATTCTTATTCTCAACACTGTCGGCGGTGATATTGAGGCCGGGCTTGCCATTGCGGAGCTTATCAGCGGAATGAAAACTCCCACGGTTTCGCTTGTGCTTGGCGGCGGTCACTCAATCGGTATTCCGCTCGCCGTTTCGGCAGATAAATCGTTTATCACTCCTTCGGCAACTATGACTGTCCACCCCGTCAGAATGAATGGCCTTGTTCTCGGCGTGTCACAGACGCTTTCATATTTTGAGCAAATGCAGGAGAGGATAGTCCGTTTTGTTTCGGGCAACTCACGCATTTCGGCTGACAGATTCAGGCAGCTTATGCTTGCAACGGGCGAGCTTGTGCTCGATGTCGGCACGGTGCTTGAAGGCGAAAAGGCGGTTGAAGAAGGGCTTATTGATTCAATCGGCAGCCTGTCTGATGCGCTTGACTGCCTTTATGAAATGATTGAAAACAGAAAAAAGAATAACTCCGATGAATCGGATTCAAATACTCCGAAAGGATGAAACAGAATGGCAAATCCTCAAAATTCCAAAAAACCTGCAGCAAAGAAAAAGCCTGCAGGTAAGCAAACTCAAAAAAAGAACACCCAGTCGATCTCTGCTGCCAATGCGCAGAGAAACGCAATTATAGTTATGGGCGTTGCCGTTATAATGCTTTTTGTGGCGTTTATTGAAGGCCAGAGTGTCTGGGCTTTTTTGCACAGGGCTCTTTATGCAGGCTTCGGCTTTCTTGCGGTGATTGTGCCGTTTTATATGATTTATGCTGCGTTTGTTTATGCAAGAGATAAGACTTTGCGCAAAGAGGCTGCAAACCTTATCGGAGCCGGTGCAATTATCGTGCTTCTTGGTGCAGTGTTACATATAGGATTTGAAGATGAAGAATATTTCCTCAATAACACCATATTTTCGCAGATAGCCGATGCGTGGGATAAATCACCCACTCTCAAAGGTGGCGGAGTTTTCGGCTGCTTATTCGGCGGAGTTCTTGCCAAGCTTCTCGGCAGAACACCTGCTTTTATTACTCTTATTGTTATTCTTGTTGTTGTTTTTCTGCTTGTTACGGGTATTTCGCTCGAGGCTGTTTATTCCACACTTAAAAAACCCGTTAAAAAAGTTGGCGAAATAACAAATGAAAAGCTCGAAAAGAACGCCAGACGCCGAGAACAGATTGCTTTGGAAAAAGCGGAGGCAGAAAAGGCAAAAAAAGAATTCTCTCCTCCTGCAAAGCCGACTGTTTCTGTTGATGAAGACGATGATTTCAGCGATAAATTTGTTACTGACGAATCAACCTTTGAAGAAACAGCACCTCCCTGTATGACTGACCCGATAATTGAATTTACGGCAGAAGAAATAAACGATTTCGTGCCCGAAATTCCCGTTGTGAAACTGCCCGAATCAAGTGAAAACACTGTGATAGACGGCGTTGTTGAATCAGCTGTTGAAGAAAACAAACTCAGACGCAAAGCTCCTGCTCTGCCTGACGGCGACCCGATTGATGAGGAAGATGACGGCGAACCGAGAGAATTCCCCATTGTTGATGAGGCTCCCGAATACGTTTTTCCGCCCATTGATTGTCTGCGTGTTCTTGAGCGTGACGGCGCAACGGATAACATAGCCGAAATGCAGATTGGTGCCAAAAAACTAATCGCTACTCTTGAAAGCTTCAAGATTAAAGCTGAAGTTACAAACATCTGCAGAGGCCCTTCTGTTACACGTTATGAGCTTGTGCCCGATGCAGGCGTAAGAATCAACAAAATCACAAACCTTGCTGACGATATTGCATTGCGCCTTGCGGCAACAAGCGTGCGTATCGAAGCCCCGATTCCGGGCAAATCTGCTATCGGCATTGAAGTTCCCAACAGTGCAAAATCAATGGTAACAATGCGTGAAACCATTGATACGCCCCAGTTCAGAGATTCAAAGAGCAAGCTTAACGTTGCTCTGGGTAAGGATATCACGGGCAACATCATCTGCGCAGACCTTGCAAAAATGCCTCACCTTCTGGTTGCAGGCACAACAGGCTCGGGTAAGTCCGTCTGCCTTAACGCAATGATTGTCAGCATCCTCTATAACGCCAGCCCCGACGAGGTAAAGCTCGTTATGATCGACCCCAAAATGGTTGAATTCACCAACTATAACGGTATAGCTCACCTTGAAGTTCCTGTTGTTTCAAACCCCAGAAAAGCCGCAGGTGCGCTCGGCTGGGCAGTCGGTGAAATGGAAAAACGCTATGCTCTGTTTGCTGAAAACGGTATCAGAGATATCAAGGGCTTCAACGCTCTTTGTGATTCGCAAACAGACCTCAAAAAGCTTCCGCAAATCGTTATTTTCATTGATGAACTTGCAGACCTTATGATGGTTTCGCCCAAAGAAGTTGAAGACTCAATCTGCCGCCTTGCCCAGAAGGCAAGAGCTGCAGGCATTCACCTTGTTATTGCAACTCAAAGACCCTCTGTTGACGTTATCACGGGTCTTATCAAAGCAAATATTCCCAGCCGAATTGCTCTTTCAGTTTCATCGCCCACAGACTCAAGAATTATTCTTGATTCAATGGGTGCAGAAAAGCTGCTGGGCAACGGCGATATGCTTTTCTGCCCGATTGGCTCGTCAAAATCACTGCGTGTCCAGGGCTGCTATATTTCGGAAGAAGAGGTCGAAAACGTAGTTTCATTCATTAAATCACAGGCAACCACAACGTATAATGAAGAAACAATCAAAGAAATCGAAAGCAAAGCCGCCGAAGCAGAAAACGCAAAGAAAAAGGCTGCTGATGATGACGGTGACAACGATTGGGACCCTGCTCTCAACGATGCGATTGAGGTCGTTGTCAACGCAGGCGGAGCTTCCACAACAATGCTCCAGAAGAAGCTCAAGCTCGGCTATGCAAGAGCGTCAAGAGTTATGGACCAGCTTGAAGAAAAAGGAATTGTCGGTCCGTCTGAGGGCGCAAAACCCAGAGCGGTTCTCATTTCAAAACAGCAGTGGTATGAGATGCAGGCACTTGCACAGGGCGCAGCACCGAACATTGATGATGTTTTCGGCGATGACGACGATTATGCAGGAACAGACGAATTTTAATTTTATCTTTAACGCAGGGGGTTGATTTAATTAACCCCCTTATTTTGTAAAGAGGTATTATGAACGGATTTTTACCTGTCACAAAAGAAGAAATGACCGCAAGGGGATGGGATTGCGCCGATTTTGTTTATGTCAGCGGCGACGCTTATGTTGACCACCCCTCGTTCGGTGCATCAATTATAACAAGAGTGCTTGAAAATGCAGGCTTCAGAGTGGCTTTTCTTGCCCAGCCTGATTGGCGTTCCGATGCCGATTTCAAGCGTTTCGGCAGACCCAGGCTCGGCTTTCTTGTCAGCAGCGGCAACATTGATTCAATGGTTGCCCATTACACAGCGGCAAAGAAAAAACGCAGCGAAGATGCCTACAGTCCCGGCGGCAAGGCAGGCTTCAGACCTGACAGAGCCGTTATTGTTTATTGTAATAAAATAAGGGAGATTTACGGCGATATCCCTATCATCATCGGCGGTCTTGAAGCATCACTGCGCCGCTTTGCTCACTATGATTATTGGGACGATAAAATCCGCCGTTCCATTCTGTTTGATTCGCAGGCAGACTTGCTTTCTTTTGGTATGGGCGAGCGCTCAATGGTTGAAATTGCAAGGCTGCTTGACAGCGGTGTGCCTGTTTCGGAAATCCGCGACGTAAGAGGCACTTGCTACAGCGTTGACGTGCGTGAAACGCCTTATATCGGTGCGGAATGCCCGTCGTTTGAAAACGTCTGCAGCTCCAAAAAGGAATATGCTGTTTCCTGTCGAATTCAGCAGGATGAGCAGGACTTTTTCAGAGGTAAGGCAATCAAACAGCGTCACGGCGGAAGAATGCTTGTGCAGAATCCGCCTGCAATTCCGCTTTCGCAGGAAGAACTTGATGAGGTTTACGCTTTGCCTTTTATGCGCACGTATCACCCGATGTATGAAAAAGACGGAGGAGTACCCGGTATTGAAGAAGTGCGTTTTTCAATTTCGCATAACAGAGGTTGTTTCGGCGCGTGCAATTTTTGCTCGCTCGCTTTTCATCAGGGCAGATACATAACAACCCGAAGCAAACAGTCGATTATCAATGAAGCAAAAATTCTGACCGAACTTCCCGATTTCAAAGGTTATATCCACGATATAGGCGGCCCGACGGCGAATTTCCGCCGCCCTGCCTGTGACGGTCAGGAAAAGAGGGGGCTTTGCAAGGGTAAAAAATGCCTTGCTCCGACTCCGTGCCCAAATCTTAAGTCTGACCATTCGGAATATCTTGATATTCTGCGTGAGGTGCGCAAGCTTCCGAAAATTAAAAAGGTGTTTATTCGCTCCGGTATCCGCTATGATTATATGCTTGCCGATAAGGACGACAGCTTTTTCAGAGAGCTTGTTGCAAATCACGTCAGCGGTCAGCTTAAGGTTGCTCCCGAGCATTGCTCGGCGGCAGTGCTTGATAAAATGGGCAAACCGCATATTGAAGCTTACGTTGAATTTTCAAAGAAATATTTCAGCTTCAGCAAAAAAGAAGGCAAGGAGCAATATCTTGTTCCATATCTTATGTCATCCCACCCGGGCAGCACGCTGAAAGACGCTGTTGAGTTGGCTTTGTTCCTCAAAAAAATCGGCATCAGACCCGAGCAGGTGCAGGATTTTTATCCCACTCCGGGTACGGTTTCAACTTGTATGTTTTACACAGGTCTTGACCCCTACACAATGAAAGAGGTGTATGTGGCAAAAGACCCACACGAAAAAGCTCTGCAAAGAGCGTTGCTGCAATATTTTGACCCAAGAAAAAAAGATCTTGTTATTGAAGCTTTGCGAAAAGCGGGAAGGCATGACCTCATCGGCAGCGGCGAGAAGTGCCTTGTCAGAGCACCTGTTAACGGTGCTTCGGCGCAGAGTAAAAACAACCGTTCATCAGTGAACAGTAAAGGAAAAGGTTATGAAAGAGAAAAAAATAGACGAGAAAACAATAAAAAAGGCGGCAGGCATCGTCGGTAAAATAGGCAAAAGCATAAAAACAACAAAAGGTAAAATTATTTATGCCGTTTTGCTGGTGGCAATCGCAGCGGCAGTGTTGCTTGTTGGCTATAAAGCATGCTGGTGGTCAAATCCTCTGCAGGAGCAGCAGGCTGCTGTCCAAGGTGTCAGCAGAGTGCATTATATTGACGTTGGGCAGGGTGACTGTGAGCTGATTGAATGTGACGGCCAATATATGCTTATTGATGCAGGCGAAAACGGCCACGAAACCGAAGTTATCAATTACTTAAAGTCTTTAAAAATCGAAACACTTGACTATGTGGTTGTTTCTCACCAGCATTCCGACCATATAGGCGGAATGAGCGAAGTTCTTGAGGAGTTTGAGGTTGAAAAACTGATTATGCCTCACTTGACTGCAGAGCAGACTCCCACTAACAGCACTTACAGAGATTTCACCAAAGCACTTGCAGCTTCGGGCGCAAAGGTTATCAAAGCAAAACCGGGTGAATCTTATGCTCTGGGCAGCGGCAGCGTTGAAATCCTCGGCCCTGTTACCGATGATGCCGAAAATCTTAACAGTATGTCCGTTGTTATGAGATTTGTTTACGGCGATAATTCATTCCTGTTTACCGGCGATGCCGAAACAGATGAGGAATATGAAATCATTCAGAATGGCGGGCAGCTTGACAGCGACGTGCTCAAGGTCGGTCACCACGGCTCAAGTACTTCGTCGGGCAAAAAATTTCTTGATGCCGTAACGCCCTCAATCTGCGTTATTCCTTGCGGCAAAGATAATGACTACGGTCATCCCCATAAAGAAATCACCAAAAGACTCAAAAATTACACAAATGAAACTTACCGCACCGACCTGTGCGGAAACATTGTCATATCATCGGACGGCAAAGAGCTTACCGTTGAATACGAAAACCGATAAACACCCCAAAAAGAGGTGAATTAAATGCCGTTAAGAATTGTCAGGCGTGATATTACTCAAATGAAGGTTGATGCCATTGTCAACACCACCAACGAAGAAATGGTGGGCTACAGCGGCGTTGACCTTGCAGTGCATACAGCCGCAGGACCCAAGCTTGATAAAGCCTGCGCCAAAATCGCTCCTCTCGGCCTCGGCTCGGCAAAGATAACCAAAGGCTATAATCTTGATGCAAAATACGTTATCCACACCTCAGGGCCTGTCTGGCAAGGCGGTTTTGCCGGCGAGAGCATAATTCTTAAATCGTGCTACGTTGAATCGCTTAAACTTGCCGTTGAGCACGGGTGCGAAACCGTTGCGTTTCCGTTGATATCATCGGGTGCTTACGGTTACCCGAAAGATAAGGTGCTCAAGTTTGCAATTCAGGTTATTTCTGAGTTTTTGCTTGAACACGAGCTTACGGTATTTATCTGTGTTCATGACCGCGCGTCTTATGAATTCAGCCGTGAGATTTTTGCTGAAATCACCGAAATGCTCAACGATGACTGTTCGGAAGCTATACAAAGGCATTGCGAGATAGAATATGATTATTGCGAAAGAGGAACTGCTCCTAAGCCGAACACCCCTGCTCATTTCCGAATATCGCACAGATCGTCTGTATTTAATGAGGCTATGCCGGCGCCATGCGCATCAATGCCTGCACCGCAAAAAACGGAATGCGGCAGAGTGCGGAATCAGTCACTTGAAGAATATATGAAATCAATGGATAAACCCTTTGCGTACAAGCTTTTTGATTTGATTGATAAAAAGGGTCTTACGGACGTTGAGTGTTATAAGAAAGCCAACGTTGATAAAAAAACGTTTTCAAAAATCAAATGCAATCCCGATAAATATAAGCCGTCAAAGCACACTGCGGTAGCATTTGCAATTGCACTCGAGCTGACGCTTGACGAAACGCAGGATTTGCTTGCTTGTGCAGGTATGACCCTTTCAAAAAGCTTCACTTTTGATAAAATAATCCGCTATTTTCTGCAAAAGGGCGTCTATGATATTTTTGAAATAAACGAAGCTCTGTTTGAATTTGACCAGGAGCTTCTCGGTTGCTGAAATAACGTCAAGGAGTAACATTATGGATTTTATAACGTCAGTTTTTGCTTTTTTGCTCAGCATAATTCTGTCAATTTCTCCTTCGTTTCCCTATGTTCCTCACAAAAGTGATTTTGTTCTTACTTGGTCGGATGAGTTTGACGGCGAAGGTCTTGATTATACAAAGTGGGGCGGGCATTGCTTTGATGAAGGTACGGCAATGCGTAAGGGCGGCTTCTGGAATCTTGATTTTGCGCAGGTTAAAAACGGGAATCTTCACATCAAAACCGAATTTTGCCCTGAAGGATATAACGGCAACAATCAACCCGGCTGGTATACCTGCGGAATTGATACGAGCCGCAGCTTTGAGCAGAAATACGGATATTTTGAGGTGCGGTGTATTCTCCCCAAAGGGGTTGGACAATGGAGCGCATTCTGGCTGATGTGTGACGGAGTGGGTACGGTTGGCAACGAAGGAACCGACGGCACTGAAATTGATATTTTTGAATCGGCTTTTTACGCCGCGGATTCTTTTGAAAGAAACCGTGTTACCTGCAATCTTCACTATGACGGATATTTTGAAGAGCACAGAAGCGTAAACGTGTGTGCGCCGTATATTTTCCTGAATAACCCTTATGAAGAATTCAACACTTACGGGCTTGAATGGAACGAGGAGGAATATATTTTCTATATAAACGGCATTAAAGTTGGCAAAAGTTCCTTCGGCGGTGTATCCAAAACGCCCGAGTGGCCGATTCTTTCCGTTGAAATAGGCGGCGAAGCGGGCGTTGCAGGTGAAAGCTGGGTTGGCGCATCGGTTGAAACAAACACAGAGCCGCTTACAGATTTTATTGTTGATTATGTAAGGGTTTATCAGTATTCCGATTTAGTGTAAAAATGTCGCCCGTCGAGCGACCAATTGAATAAACAAACTCGCTATAATGTGGTTGTAAGGTTGAGAAACCAAACAACCGCATTTTATTTTTGGAGGAATTGTAAATGAAAAACAACGTAACGGAACTCGTATTTATCCTTGACAGAAGCGGCTCAATGGCAGGGCTTGAGGCAGACACAATCGGCGGATTCAACGCAATGATTGAAAAACAGAAAAAGCAGGACGGTGAATGCTACGTTTCAACGGTGCTTTTTGACAATGTAAGCGAAGTGCTTCATGACAGAGTGAAGCTTTCCGAAATCAAGCCGATGACAGAAAATGATTACACCGTCAGAGGCTGCACGGCTTTGATTGACGCTCTGGGCGGAGCAATAAAGCACATCGGCAACATTCATAAATATGCCCGACCCGAAGACGTGCCCGAAAACACAATGTTTGTTATCACAACTGACGGAATGGAAAACGCAAGCCGCCGCTTCACAAGTGACGAGGTGAAAGCGATGATTGAGCGACAGAAAGAAAAATACGGCTGGGAATTTCTTTTTATTGGCGCAAACATTGATGCGGTTGAAACTGCCGCCAAATACGGTATAGGTGCAGACAGAGCGGTTAACTATAACGCCGATAAGCAGGGTACGGGTGTGGTTTATGATGCCGTTTCATCTGCCGTGTGTCAGATGAGAGCCTGCGCACCGCTTTCTGCCGACTGGAGCGAAAGCATCAACGAAGATTATCAGAAAAGGGGCAAAAAGAAGAGCATCTTCCGCAAAAGCTGATATTAATTAATCAGACGGTCAATAACAAACCCCGAAGTGTACGCAACACTTCGGGGTTAATGTATATTTCAGCCGCAGCGTTAAATCATTTTTGGCTAATACTTGTAAATCTCTGAAAATGGTTGTATAATTCTGTCAGAATATGAAAAAGGAGGCGTCGGTGTGACGGGCAAAGATATTGTGAGCTGGGTTAAAGATTATCTGAAGCTTAAAACAAACCGCATTGCAAAAACGATGAATACCAACGCCGTTCATATGCTCAAATCTGTCAGAAACAGGATTTGTGACAGCTTTATCATTACAACACAAGGCGGCAAGGTAATTGTTGTTGACGGCGGCTATAAAACCGAAACCCGATACTTTCTTGAGTATTTGCGCAAACTGACAGGGCAGAAAAAGCCTCATATTGATGCCTGGATTATCTCTCACCCTCACCGTGACCATATTGAAGCGTTTCTTGATGTTGCAGAAAATTATGCCGACAGAGTAAGTGTTGATAAGGTTTATCAAAGCTTTGCACCGTCAGGATTTTATGCCGATACGGATAAATCCGCAAACAGCCTTTTGGAGCAATACAGTCAGCTCAAAGACCGACTTGTAAAAGAAGAATGCTTTGTTAAAACAGGCGATGAATTCAGTGTCGGCGATGCAAGTTTTGCCGTGTTCAATTCTTTTGACCCCGAATATAAAAACTGCAACGATTCGTCGCTTATGTTCCGTATGCTTCTTGGCGGCAAAATGGTGTTGTTTACAGGTGACTGCGGAGAGGCGGCAGGCAAAAAGGTGCTTGAACGTCAAGCGGATTTGTCTGCTGTTAAAAGCGATATCTGCAAAATGGCTCACCACGGCCAAAACGGCTGCAACAGGGATTTTTATAAGGCGGTTTCACCTGAAATTTGCCTGTGGCCAACACCGTCGTGGGTGTGGGATAACCGACTGGGTAACCTTAAAACGCCCGAAGTACGAAAATGGATATCTGAACTCGGCGTCAGAAAAAATTTTGTTGCCAAAGACGGAACGGCTGTTATGAAACTATAAATTTTTCTGAAGTATTGATTATCTTTTAAGGCTCTCGTTGCTTCTTCTTTTTTGCGGAACAGTTAAAATTATCAGCCAATCGGGTCTTGACATTATCAGCAGATGCGGTTATAATTACGGCAATAGAATATTAATTAATGATACGGTTTGAAATGCTTTGCAGAGTAAATCAAAAGGGAAATCGGGTCAGACTCCCGAGCAACCGCCATTACCGTGTTTGCACCTCGGTGCATCAGTCGGAACACCTGCCGTGTTATTTTTGGTTAAACACAACTTTGGTGAGAAGAGTGCAGCCGATTAACTGCTTAACAGTATGTCGGGTGTGCATTTTTTACCTTTGTTGAGTAGTTTATCTGTTGTACTCTTTTAACTTTCGGGTTGAAAGGGTATTTTTTTTATGTTCAAAATCAGTGGCCACTGTTTTGATAAAATTAATTCAAAGGAGATTTCGCAATGAAAAAACTATTCTCTGCTATGCTTGCGCTTCTCGTTGTTATGAGTTGCGTTGGCATAACGTCTTTTGCACAAGGTGATTCAGCAACCGTTTATGTTTCGGTTTCAAACAAAGGTCAGCTTGTTGCAGCTCAAATCGAAGTTACTGTTACCGATATTGACGGTGACAATGCTCTGACCGTTAACGATGCTCTTTATGCTGTGCACGAAGCAACGTATAAGGGCGGAGCAAAAGAGGGTTACAGCTATTATACCCACAAGGATTACGGCCTTTCAATCGGCAAGCTCTGGGGCGACTCAAGCGGAAACTTTGGTTACTATATCAATAACTCGTCTTGCTGGAGCCTTGCAGACCCCGTGAAAAACGGTGACTATCTTAATGCATTTGTTTATTCGGACAGTAAAAATTATTCGGATAAATACAGCTTTTTTGACAGCTACGCAGTAACCGCAGATGTAAATTCAAACATTGAACTGACTCTCAAGAGCGCAGGCTACGATGCAAACTGGAATCCTGTGACGCTTCCCGTTGCCGATGCGGAAATAACCGTTGACGGTGTGAAAACAGGCGTTAAAACCGATGCAAACGGTAAAGCAACAATACAGATAGACAGAGCAGGCAAGCATATTATAAGTGCAGTTTCCGCAACCGAAACACTTGTTCCGCCCGTTTGCACAGCGCAGATTAACGGCGGAATATTTGCATCTGTTATTTCTGCAATATCTTCGTTTTTCTCTGCAATCATCAGCTTCATTCTTTCGCTTTTTGCTTAATCTATGAGAAAGATTTATAATTTATTGATTTTTGTGTTTGCTTTGATTATTGCGGCGGCAGGTTTTATTCCTGCTGTCGCCTACGGCAACGATGCAAAACAATACGGTGACTCAACAATTGAATTTAACCTGCGAAAATCAGATGCGGATACTGTTCAGGAATGGATTGACGGCGATTTGACCCGTGATGCAGGAGCAGGCTCCGAGTGGTATATTATCGCATTGAGTAATCACGGCAAATATGATTTTTCAAATTACGGCAAAGCTTTGAGCAATTATCTTTCTGCAAACGAAATCGGCTCCGCATCTTCCCGTCTGAAATATGCACTCACTTATATTGCAATCGGTGATAAAACAAACCTGTATATCAATAAAATTCTCGGCAATTCAATCGGGGAACAGGGGATAATGAGCCTTGTTTTCGGTTTGCATCTGTTCAACAACGGATATGAGAGTGATGCTTATTCCAAGAATGAACTTATAACAGAAATCCTTTCTTTGCAGCTTGCCGACGGCGGCTTTGCCGTGACAGGTGAATACGGCGACGTTGACGTTACCGCAATGACCGTTCAGGCATTAGCTGCTCATTATAATGATAACTCTGACGTTGCATCATCTGTTGACGATGCTCTTGATTTTCTTTCTGTCCGTCAACTTGAAAGCGGCGGATATTCGGCATACGGAGTTGAAAACCCCGAAAGTGCGGCACAGGTGATAATTGCGCTTTCGTCTTTGAATATCGACGCCTGCGCAGATAACAGATTCATCAAAAACGGCAAAACCGTTTTTGACGGAATGGGCAGATTCCTTCTGGCAGACGGAAGTTTTTGCCACAGAGAAGGCGGAGCTTCCGATTCAACGGCAACGGCTCAGGTTTTGTGTGCTTCGGTTGCTTATGAAAATATGAAAAACAGCAAACCGTCATTTTATATTTTCAACAAAAATGAAACTGTTCCACCAAAAACAGAACCTGATATAACTGAACCTGAAACAACTTCAGTTCAATCGGTCATGACAGAAACAACAATAACGCCCGAAACGACAATTCTGGTTGAAAATACAACGCAAATCATATATTCAACCACACCTGAATCCACTGCTGAAAATATAACGCAACAAACAAAAACACGAGAAAACAAAAACGGTTCTGCCGTTATTATAATTGTTATTGTCTGTTCAACCTCGTTGCTGATATGCGTTGTGCTTGTTATAGTAAAAAAGCATAGATTTATAGTGATTGTTGTGGTTGCTGCTGTTATTGCTGTTGCTCTGACCGTAAAGTTTTCGGGTTATAACAACAAAGAAGCAATCGGCTCTGTTACTATAAGTATAAGCTGTGAAGTGATAAAAGATAAATATAAAAGCCATATTCCCGAAAACGGAATTATTCTTGAAGAAACCGAGGTTGAGATTGAAAACGGTGATACGGTTTATGATGTTCTTTCCGAAATTTGTAAGGAGAAAAACATTCTTTTTTCTTCCAATATGGGATATATAGAAGGGATTAACAACATTTTTGAAACCGACTTCGGCAAATCTTCAGGCTGGATATATTTTGTTAACGGTGAAGTGCCGTCAATCGGCTGCAACAGTTATAAACTAACAGACGGCGATAAAATTGAATGGCATTATACCTGTGATTTAGGCAAAGACCTTGACATTGTTTTAAAAAAATAATATAATCAAAGAACGGTTTGAAACGCTTTTGCGGAGTAGATTAAAAGGGAAATCGGGTCGGATTCCCGAGCAACCGCCATTACCGTGTTTGCACCTCGGTGCATCAGTCGGAACACCTGCCGTCAACTTGGTTTAATATCTTTGGATGGAAGAGTGAAGCCGGCTTGTACCCGAGTTATCGGGTCAATCTGCTGTATATTTATGTTTTTAACTCTTTCAGCCAACGTGTTGAAAGAGTTATTTTATTTGGTGTTAAAATGATAAATAATAAAAAGAAGGAATGGGCAATCGCAGCTCTTCGCCAAAAAAGTGAAGAACTTGGAAGGTTGCCTAAAAAAACAGATTTTGACGTGGCAACAATGTCACGCATAAAAGCTTTTCTCGGTCCGTGGCCAAGAGCTTTGGAGGCTGCGGAGCTGAAAAAAGTAAAGAAAAAGTAACGGTGAATTTATGAAGCAAGACGCATTCTCAAAACTTCATCCTGCGGTGAATCTGCTGTTTTTCATCGGAGCAATAGCTTTCGGTGTTCTTCTGCAGCACCCTGTTTATCTGCTTGCAGGCATATTAGCAAGCGGAGCATATTATCTTTTCCTCAACAGAAGAAAAGGCGTTAAAAACATATTGCTGATGATACCGCTTTTCATATTTGTCACGCTTTTCAATCCGATAGTGAACACGAGGGGAGTGACGGTTCTTTTCACGTATCTTGACAGACCGTATACTCTTGAAGCGCTTGTTTACGGAGTAGCCGTTGCGGCAACGTTTGTGCTGATGCTTTTGTGGTTCGGATGTTACGGCAAAGTGCTCACGGGCGATAAATTCACCTGCCTTTTCGGCAATCTTGCCCCTTCGTTATCGCTGCTTCTTGTTATGGTATTCCGTATGATACCTAACCTTCTGCAAAAAGCAAAACAGATTATCGGCGTGCGCAGTTCAATCGGCAAAGGCACGGCGGATAATTCATCGTTAAAGAATAAACTTAGTTCGGGAATGACGGTTATCGGCGTTCTCACCTCGTGGGCGCTTGAAGGCAGCATCACAACAAGCGATTCTATGCGTTCAAGAGGCTACGGCACGTCAAAACGGACAAGCTTTATGGTTTACAGAATGACTGCAACCGATTGGGCTGTGGCGGCATTTATGCTTGCTTTGCTCGGCGTTGTCATCGGTTATATTTTAAACGGCGGAATGAGTGCGGAATTTCTGCCGAAAAGAAACATTGCACCGATTAACGGAAAAAACGTTATCGGGTTTATCGCATATTTCACTTATCTTATGATACCCTCAATTATAAACGCAAAGGAGGCGATACAGTGGAGCATTTCAAAATCGAAAATCTGAGTTTTTCATATCCGACCTCAAAAGATAAAAAATCGCTCAACGATGTATCGCTCAGGATAGAAAAAGGCGAATATATCGTTCTTTGCGGCAAATCGGGAAGCGGCAAAACAACGCTTCTGCGCCACCTTAAAACCGTTCTCACTCCCCACGGAGAAAGAAGCGGTGACATATATTTTAACGGCGTTTCTTTGAAAAGCGTTGATAACCGCAGGCAATCCGCAAAAATCGGTTACGTTATGCAGAATCCCGATGACCAGATTGTGACGGATAAGGTATGGCACGAGCTTGCGTTCGGGCTTGAAAGCCTTGGCTGCGACCAAAAAACAATGCGTTCCCGAGTTGCAGAGATGGCTTGCTATTTCGGTATTCAAGATTGGTTTCACAGAGATATTGCCGTTCTTTCGGGCGGTCAGAAGCAGCTCCTCAATCTCGCTTCGATTATGGCTATGCAGCCCGAAGCGCTTATTCTTGACGAGCCCACAAGTCAGCTTGACCCCATTGCGGCATCGGATTTTCTCAACACTGTGAGAAAAATAAACACCGAGCTCGGCACAACCGTTATTATAACCGAACACCGTCTTGAAGATATTTTTCCTTATGCAGACAGGGCAATTGTGATGGATTCGGGCAAAATCATTGCCGACGATACGCCGAGAAACATCGGCAAGATTCTTTATGAGCAGAGCAACCCTATGTTTGCGGCAATGCCGACGCCTGTCCGTGTTTTTTATAATGTCAGCGGCAACGGTGACTGCCCTCTGACTGTCAGAGAAGGCAGAACGTGGCTTAACAAAGAGTTTACAACCGAACCCGAAATTAAAGAAATTCCTTGCAAAAGCATCAAAGAAAATGCTGAAAACCCCGCATTGTCATTCAAAGAATTATGGTTCAGATATGAAAAAGACACCCCCGATATTCTCAGAGGTGTCAGTATGGATATTCCGTCAGGCAGTATATCTGCAATGGTCGGCGGAAACGGTGCAGGCAAATCCACAATGCTGAAAGCAATCTGCGGCGTATGCAAACCTTACAGAGGCAAAATAAAAGTTTTCGGCAAATCCGTCGGCAACTTCAAATCGGGCGAACTGTTCAAAAACTGTGTTTCAATGCTTCCTCAGGATCCGAAGAGTCTGTTTGTTAAAAAGACGGTAAGTGAGGACCTTGCAGAAATGACAAAGGATAAAAATAAAATAAACGAAATTGCAGAAATCTGCCAAATCGCAGAATTGATGAACAGCCATCCCTATGATTTGTCGGGCGGCGAACAGCAGAGAGTTGCGCTTGCAAAAGTTCTTCTGACAGAACCGAAAATTCTTCTTCTTGACGAACCTACAAAGGGTATGGACTGCTTTTTTAAAGCGGCGTTCGCTGATATTCTCAACACGCTGAAAAACCGAGGAGTAACAATTCTGATGGTTTCTCACGATGTTGAATTCTGCGCAAAATATGCCGACAGAGTCAGTATGTTTTTTGACGGTCAGGTGCTTACAACCGACACTCCGCAAAAGTTTTTCGGCGGCAACAGCTTTTACACAACGGCGGCAAGACGAATGAGCAAACACGTTTTCACAAACGCCGTTACTGCTGAAAATGTTGTTGAGCTTTACCGCAAAAACAGGGGAGGAGCGTTATGAAAAAATCAAACGTTGCAATGCTTGCTGTGTTTTTTGCGTTAATTCCGCTGACTTTGTTTTTTGGCGATAAGCTCCCCGGCAAAGGCTATTACATAACGGGCGTTCTGATTATAGCTGAGCTTGCACTTCCGTTTTTTTTGATTTTTGAAAAAAGAAAACCGCAGGCAAGAGAGCTTGTAGTTTTGGCGGTTATGATTGCTCTTGCAGTTATAGGGCGTGTTGCAATTCCCGTTCCGCATTTCAAAGCGGCTTTTGCAATAATAATGCTCACGGGTATTGCGTTCGGGCCCGAAGCCGGCTTCATTGTCGGAGCAGTCACCGCATTTGCAAGCAACTTTTTCTACGGTCAGGGTGCTTATATGCCCTGGCAGATGATAGCCTACGGTGCAGGAGGAATGCTTGCCGGTTTTGTGTTTATCAGGCATAAAAAACCAAAACCGTGGGTTATGACTGCTTTCGGATTCTTTGCAACCGTGTTGTGGATAGGCCCCATTCTTGACACTTCGCATATTTTTGTTATGATGCCTGAGTTCAGTTTAAATTCACTCGCTGCTTCTCTTGCGGCAGGCTTTCCCGTTAACATCAGCCAGGGAATCAGCACCGCAATTATGATGTTGCTTTTCGGCAAACCGCTTCTTGAAAAGCTTGAAAGAATAAAACTGAAATACGGAATGCTCGTATAAACAAACGGCAGATTTTTGCCGTTGCTGTCACAAACCATCGGTTTAACCGGTGGTTTGCGATTATATAAAAGACGATTGAAACAAGTGAAAGTTGACACTGAAAACACCCCGTGATATGATATAATCAATTCGACAAAATAAGAATTTGTGCGAAAGGATTACAAACTATGTACAGAAAATATATAGCTTTGATTCTTACTTTAACTATGTTGATAAGCTTGCCGTCAAGAGCATCTGCCGAAGAATGTATTCCCGAAAAGGAAGGCTATGTGCTTGATTTCAGCACCGAATTTAACGATGGGAAATTAAATACAGAGTATTGGCTGCCGCAGTATCTGCCTCACTGTACTGCCAACACAGCGGGGTCCACTGCAAGGTATAAAATTGAAAACGGTTATCTGAATATGTATATCACAAAAGATTCACCTGATTATTTCGGCGGTCAACCAGGCTCGGCAGACCCCGACAACCTTTTGTGGATAGCCAACGGTATTCAGACATGGGAAAAGAATAATCTGCATCCGGGCGGTGCTCAGCAGATGCAAGTTGAGCCTTATGAAGGATATGCTACACAGTACGGCTACTTTGAGATAAGAATGAAAATGCCCGACACAGGTGGCGGCGGATACGCATCATGGTGGCTTATAGGCACTCAGGATGATGCTGCTCCTGACGGAACAGGTTCTGTTCAGAATGGCGAAATAGATGTCTTGGAAACCTTTTTCGAATCTCCGGGAGTGTTTGAACCGAAGGTTCATGCTTGGGATGATCCCAATCTTGACGAATGGGCAAGCAAGGTTGAGTTAGATGGCGACCCAAGTGACTATGTTAATGAATTTCACACCTATGCTATGGACTGGAGACCCGAAGGAATAACATTTTATGTTGACGGTAAAGAAGTGGCGCAGACGAGAGAATCTCCGCAATACAGAATGTGTATGATTTTGTCTATGTATATAAATTCTGATTTCAGCGGTTGGGATGAACCCGAAAATAACTATCCAATAGAATGGCTGATTGATTATGTCCGTGTCTATAAAGATAAAAACGGTTATGACGAGAGCAACAGACTTACAAAATTCGAGCGCTTCGTAAAAGATATGTGCGACTCACTTACCGCGTTTTGGCATCGTGTCTTATCTTATTTTCAACACCTCTGTATGCAATGCCGGCAGTTCTTTGAGCGTTTGTTAAGCAAGATTCCCGCTTTGTACAGAACAACAAACTCCAATATATCGAACAGTTAGACAAATAAGAATTTGACGGAGTATATATGAATAGCGTAAATAAAACACTATACATCCCCTTATACGGTAAGTCCTACGTGAGCAAAAAGAGCTTGTTCCTTGATGATAAAAAAGCCGAAGAAATTTGGGAGGCAGAAGGATTTTCGCTGAAGGGCAAATCTAAATCCAAATGGCTTGCTTATTATATGGGAGTTCGTTCTGCTGTATTTGATGAATGGGTAAAACAGCAAATGTCAAATGCGCCGGATGCCGTGGTCATTCATATCGGCTGCGGAATGGATAGCCGCGCCATAAGAGTCGGAGATAAAGATCACAAGTGGTATGACGTGGATTTTACGGAAGTTATTGGAGAAAGAAAACGCTACTATGCCGAAACGGATGACTATAAAATGATTACAGGCGATGCAAGAGATTGCGGTTGGCTGACAACTATTCCGGAGAAGAAATCTGCTATCGTCGTTATGGAAGGCGTGAGTATGTATTTGACCACAGATGAAATGCGAAATTTAACAGATTGCCTTTGCACTCATTTTGAAAGCATTATGCTTTTGGTGGACGCTTACACTTCTTTTGCCGCTAAAATGTCAAAGCGAAGAAACCCAATAAATGACGTAGGTGTAACCGAGGTTTACGGTATAG
Source organism: Acutalibacteraceae bacterium (assembly GCA_045536245.1). Classification (GTDB taxonomy): domain Bacteria; phylum Bacillota; class Clostridia; order Oscillospirales; family Acutalibacteraceae; genus CAG-177. The sequence continues at coordinate 79,185 of JAZSNE010000041.1, forward strand.
ACAACCCACAATCTTATCAAAGCGAGAAGCTTGCTTTCGCAAAAGAACACACAATGATACCACAGAAATACATAGACGAATTAAAAGGATTTGAAAGGTTTATTTTTGCCAAGCTTTATGCAGGCGGTTTCTCGAAAAAGCTGTATCGCTTGTTTGAATACAAAAAGGTTTGATCAAATTCCAATTTATCCCTTATATAATAAAACTCTAACGTCGCTTGTGAACGAAGTTAGAGTTATTTTAGTTTAGCTTATTTTTACAATTTTAAGTAACATGGTGGTGTAGATGGGAAGTTTGATATACGCGCTAAACTCGGTAGACGTGAAGATTTCTTCACGAACAAGTTCGCAGTCGTGGTTTTCGTCGAGAAGATAATATTCAAGCTTGACTTTGCCGTCGTTTGCTACGTTCTTAAACTCCACCTTTACTTCCTTATCGCCAAGATTATCGTCGTCGTTAAAATAAGAAAGCATAACGTTTTGCTCGTCGCCCACAGCTCCTGCAACGTATACGTTAATATCGTCGCGCTCCACTTTTACGGCGTGATCTAATTTGTAGAGCTGATTGAACATATAGAAGGGATAGTAGCCCTTTAACTTTTCGCATACCATATCGGTTTTGAACATTCCGTTCATTCCGTACGGACGCGCATCGTAGTACATAAGCATATCGAGAGGCTCGTACTGACTCATAAGCATTGTAGACGCAATGAACGCACTACCTTTCAGGCTCTTTTCGGTCTTTAGCGAATAAATCCATTCATC
>JAZSNE010000003.1:0-36034 GCA_045536245.1 Acutalibacteraceae bacterium
CCTCCAAAAATTGTTGACTTTCAATCACCGGAGGCTTGCGGAGAAGTATTTGCAAACCTCACGGTTTACATTACTATCTCCAAGGTGTTGTTCATTTTCAAACAGCATTCTCCAAAAAATTTATTCAGGCACAGCCTGTAAATTCAGTATAGCATATGTAAGGATAAATAACAAGAGCAGACCGACGGTCTGCTCTTAATGCTTATTTGCGTATTAAGTCTTTTACAAGAGTTGAAATTGTATCAAGTTGTTTATCATCAAGGCATTTCAAATCCTTAATAATAGCATCGAGCTTTGTGGGATTCTTTGACTCCAAATCGAAAAACTCGCTTGGAGTTACACCTAAATAATCACAGATATAGAATATGCCCGGCAACGATGGAAGTGATTTTCCAGATTCAATATTGTTGATGTATCCGGGATTTTGCCCCATTGATAAACTCATATCTCGGGCAGACACACCTTTCTTTTCTCTGAGCTGTGCAAGCCTTAATGCAAAATCTTTTTCTTCCATTACACCGTCACCATCCTTTTATAATATTCTAACCCATACAATGTGCAAAAATATTTGTTGTGAGGCTGTAATAGTATTGCAATAACGGATTATAGATGATATAATAACAAAAACAACGGAAATTAACCAACACAAATCTTAAATGACCGCTATACACATACAATATGTTTATATGGGCTGCGCGTTTGAATTAACGCCCCGCTCGGATGCTCCTTAAGTGGAGATGGGTTTGATAGCGAGGTCATTAAGATAGCCCGACGAACATCAAAGTCCGTCGGGCATTTTTTATTATGGTGAGATTATGAAAGAACAAACAGTAACCTTCTTCGGTCACAGAGATACCCCAAAAGAAACAGAGCCAGTCTTGCGACTGACTCTGATAGACCTTATTGAAAATAAAAATGCGACTGTGTTTTACGTCGGCAATCACGGCAATTTTGATGCTATGGTACGCCGTCAGCTTGAGGATTTGTCAAAGACTTACCCGATAAAATATTACGTGGTCCTTGCCTATATGCCGGGCAAGAATGATAAACTCGATGAGCACTCAATCCTCCCCGAAGGAATAGAAACCGTTCCCCGCCGCTTTGCCATCAACTACCGCAATAAATGGATGCTCACCAAATCTGACATCGTCGTAACCTATGTCACTCGCCCCTTCGACGGAGCTACAAAGTTTATGATTTTGGCAGAAAAACAAGATAAAATGGTAGTCGAATTGAGTAAAAAATAAAATCATAGGACAAAAGCCCTATGATTTTATTTTGATAATATTAACCCTTCTTTGCCTTGTTATGATATCTAGTAAAATTACTTTTCAGTCCACTATTAATAAGTCTTTCATGATTATTATTATAGACATTTTCAGCCGCAGCAACAGTAGTATTCTCTTTGATTTTTTCAACGAAATAACTTGCTGCATCTTCATCAGAAAAGCCTTGACTGATTGCTAAATATTCTACAATAAACTTATTATCATAGTTTTCAAACAAATCTTGAAGAGCATGTTTTGTTTGCTGGCAATTAGCGAACAACCGTCTGTTGTGTTCTGGTGTACCTACATATGCTTGTTTATCACGCATATATGATACAAACTCTGAATTTTCGGACATTTTTTCTTTAGTGTTTGAATAACTGCCCTCTTTTGAAAGAAATATTTGTTCGTATGCATTATCCAAACAATCTAATCTATGTCTCTCAAAAATGAATCGACCATAATATTGTGTTTTTGAAGAAACATAGTATGTATACTTTTTGGACAAATACAATTTTTCCAAAACATTTACAGGCATTTTATATATTGATTTAAGTGCACAGAGATTGTTTACCATTTCATTATTAATTTGTTTTGCAACACGCATATAATCTGCATATTTTTCTTCATGTTTATCAAACTTCTTTTCAGATATGGCTTTCTTGATGTTTTTCTCAAAAGCACTGTTTGAACATTTTGTTTGAGTCATATACATTATTTGTTCTGATATATCTTCAAAATTAAAAATGTCACTCATTAGGTCTATAATGTGGTTTTTACGATGTGCAGCTATTCTATAATACTGAATTTTGTCAAAATTCAATTCCATAAAGAATTTTTGCTTAATTTCTTTTTTATCAACAGAACAAACAAAACATAAAATTTCATATGAATCATTTAAACTTAAAGTATTTGCGCAAAGATATTCTGCTAAATATGCAGTTGCATCATTGTTAATTTGCGAGGAATCAATAAATTGCAGGGACTCAATCCTATTGCTTATTGTTCTAATTTCTGATGCACTGATCAGGGGATATGGAGCAATAAATAAGAACTGATACTTTTTAATATCCAATACCTTAGAATGTTTTAAAATATGACTTCGTATATCCAAAAGAACTTGGACCGAAACTGTTTTATCATCTTCATCCAAAAAGTCAATATCTTTGATTGCATTTAAAATATTTTCATCATTAAAGTCAATCATATCAATTTGTGTAGCATAAGCATTAATAACAAAATCTCTATAAAGACCAGCGATTTGGAGCTTTGAACAAACAGATGCACTTAGGCCATGACAAATCTTTAAATCAGAGATATATTTCAATGTATTCTCAGAAATGGTTCCATGCTTATCCGCCAAATTAATCATTTTAACATATGAATCAATTATATCGTTGATCTTATTGTTTTTTATGATTATTTTTTCGATTTTAGAATTAATGCATTTGCTTTTAAAACATATTTCAAATAAAAACTTTGTTAGAGTAATTTTTTCTGTAGCCCCTAATACCTCAAAAATTTTTTCATAAAAGTCTGCTACTTTTTCTAGAGTTGATTTGTCTGATAAATTGAATCCAGTCAAAATGCTAATGTGAATAGTTTCTACTAATTCTATGGTCAATTCGGATGATTTGAAATTGATTAAATCTAATAAAGCTTCATTTGCTTTCAAACTATCCACTTCAGATTTTGTAATTAACGGACAATCGTTGAAATATAATGATTTAAACTGAAGTATATTTTCATAAAAATTTTCAACTAAAAATTTTCTAAACACAACTATTGAACGAGCTGGAGCCTTTTCTGAAATAATACTGCAAATCATATGAGTATGCTCTTTTATATTTATTAAATTGTGTTTAATAATATTAATTATAATTTTTGCAGTTGCAGAAATTGATTCGCTATCATATTGTAACTTTTCGCCCAAAGTTGCACAAAGGCTTTCTTTGTTATAATCCAATGCGACATCGAACAATTCTTTGCTATAAAATATACAATCAGGAAAATATTTACCAAGTCTTATTAATCGATCAAAAGTTTCTATAACAATACTCTTATCAAGCGCAATTACAGCTTTTGCCAATCCCGGAAAATCTGCATTTTCTGATACATCTTCGTCATATAAAATAATATTAATTAATCTATTTTGCTTATCACTATGCAAATAACTATCGGAAGGAAAATTAAAAAAATACTGGCGATAGTCCATTGCTATTAATCCGTTATTTATAAGAGTTTTTATATCTTCTGCAAAAACTTTACTGATTTTAACATTTTTTTCTGTTTTTTCAAAACAGTTTGAAACATCATCTTCTGTCATGTTTGGGTTTGAAACGTACAAATCAATAATACTGTCAAATCCTATGTCCTTAATTTCTATATACTCTTTTTCAAATGCAGTTAAAACGTACGCAGCCGCAATACATTTGCCTAAAGAAATATATTCACTGTTGAATTTCGAACATAAATTTACATATGTTGATATTGCTAAACTTAATCTAGTTTTTATTTCGCGCAAGCCAATTTTCTTGCCACGAATAATCCATTCGAAATCAGGAATGAATTTGCCGTCTTTTCCAAAGACGGGAATTTTGTTTTTTTCAAAAAGATTCCGATTATCTTCTAAAAGTTTCTTCAAGATAACATCGTAGTTGTCTACATTAATTTCTTTTAAATTTAATACATAATCAAAAGCCTTCGAAAACAAATCCTGATCTTCTTCTGTTGCTATTTCTTTCTCCGATTTTATATTAACGATAAAAGTTGTTCTATTTATATTTTTTAAGATATTATCAGTGATACAATTTATAAAGGTAAATTTGCTGCGTTTACGTTTACATGGAATATAGTATCTTCGTAACTCTTTTATAAACTGATTTACCTTTTTATTGTCGGAGCGATCTAAATCTTCAATAACAACTATATAATGCTTAAAATGAAATTTGCAAATATGAGTTTTGTAAATATCCATTAATTCGTGTTCATCTATTTCTCTATTATTTTCAGAACTCTTTGAAGAAAAGATAATGTCAGTTTTATAAATGAAAAAAATTGCAAGGAATATAGCTATCACAAAACTTGCGACACCAATTTTTTCGTGATGATTATTGTAAAATTGAATATCTACCAACTTTGATATTTCATCGTAAAAAGTAGTACAGATAAACCCAAAAACTGAAAACAAGAATATGGCAAAGGCAAATAATGTAGCACCTACCGAAGGAAATGTTACTCCAAACATTCCGTAGTTTTTACTTAATCTCCTGCTCACATAATTCCCTCTACGAACATTAATTTGACTTGCAAATTGATAAATAAAAGATTTATGTAAATCTTTGGAATCAGATTTATCCATTTGGCTCCATAAGTTCACATAACAAAACTTAGTGCTAAACGCTGAATACTCCGATTCTAAATATCTTATTAAGCTAGATTTTCCTCCACCAAAATCAGATGTTACAGCAATTGATTGGGCACCTTTTTTTATTACAGTTTTTAATTCGGATACATATTGAGATATACCTATTTTATCTTCACTTGCAGATGAAATGGGCATATTTATAAAAGTAATATTATCTTTGCTGTTTATAACTTTTGAATCAGTTACTATATTGTCGTTCGTAACCATAACAATCACCACCAAGCTCATTCTTTAACATATTATAACTCTTTTTTTCAATCAAAGCAATTATATTGTTTGTTTTTGTCGATTTACTATCTCATGAAAAGCTTTTATGATAAAATCTAATATTTAAATGACACATAAAGCAAAAGAACAAGAAACTTCTTCGACACTAAGCGACAATAAAGAAGTTTCTTGTTTGTATTTGTTTATTTGATTTCAATTATATCTTTTTCTAATGTTTCTATAATGTTATAAATATTTATTTGTGACCTATAGTTAGCACGCCGTATAACATTGATTTCATTGCTATACTTTGTGATGTAGGGGATAATTTGTGTTATATTTGCATAGACAGGAGTGCTCTCATGAGTTTTTTCATTAATAGCAATTCCTTTTAGAGCATAACAATCTCTTATGTTTTTAAGCCGCTCATCGTATGTGAAAAAGCAGGGAATGACTGCGTTTGCTTCATTGTGATTTTTAAAACCACAGTCCACTTCCAACATTCTCAAATGGAATAAATCCCAGGCCATATTTTTAATGGATTGAATAATATCAGAACGTCCTTTTTGGATTTTTCCAAAAAAATTATATCTCTGTCCTTTTTGAAAGAAATTATGCGCCAAAATAAGTTCCGGATATAACATTTGTGAAACAGTTGAATTCATAAATTCACAAATGTTTTCCATTTTTTTATCTACGGACAATGAGGGATGAGCAAGCTGTATATAACACATTTTTAAAAGGGCTATATATACCGAGTTGTACAAATCTGTAAATCTTGATCCGTTTTTATCTCGCATTTTTTTATACCAGGTTAATATTTGTTTCGTTTTCTCATCACAATAACTTTTCGATTTGTTTTCTTTATAATATAGCCGTTCAAATGTGTATATCGTATCATATATACTGTCACTATCTTTGTTTGAAAACAATAGGTTTTCCATTGAATAGGGTATATAATCAACGCTTATATTTTGATTGTATAAAAGCTGTACAAATGTACTTATGTCGGTGGGTAAACTAATATCTTTTTTTCGATAATATCTATTAAAATAACTGACAGTTTGTGTATCAAATGAAACGCAATATTGCATTCCTGTGTAAACTTTGTTTTTCCAATGTAGCCTTTTTAATATTTGATGATTAACAACATTAACTTTGCCGTCAATAAAAGGCGTGTGTAAATGATTTTTTATACCCTCAATATCAGCGAAAGCAGAATATAAATCAATTGAATTTCTGTAATCTGTTGCAGAAATAATAGTGTAATCTTTTAAATATGGTAGATTTTTTCTGTAAAAATCTACCATATCTTCAAAAGTCAACAAACAACACACTTGTTGGGCAAGTAGCAAAGACTTAAGTTTTGTATCCATTTTGATATATACCTAAAATTTTTATTATATTTTACAACTCTTATAATGTAAGAATCATATTAAAACACCATCACAATGGTCAACTTCATGCTGGATTATCTGCGCAGGGAAACCTGTGAAAGTTTTGATACGGGTCTGAAAATCAGCCGTCTGCCACTGCACTTTTACAGTCTGATAACGCTTACACTTTCGTGGTCCGCCGAACAGAGAAAGACAGCCTTCTTCTGCATCGTAGGGTCCCGATTTTTTTATTATCTTGGGATTGAACATAACCATATATGTACCGTCATTGTCAAATGCGATAATTCGTTTGCAAACGCCAATCATATTCGCCGCCATACCGACACATCCGTCTTTGTGGGCGGTGAGAGTATCCAGCAAATCCTGTGCCACCTGTAAATCTTCTTTTGTTGCAGCCTCCGATTTCCTCGCAAGCAAAATCGGGTCATGTATGAGTTCTTTTACCATTTAATCACTTACCTTTAACCACCGGAATATAGACCTTTTGCAACGGAATGATATTTTTATATTCCTCGCTAAGTAAATCGTAATATTTCAAAATTAAATCTACTAGTTCAGAGCCGTTGATACCTCGAATGATAGGTGTGTTTTTTAAATATTTCTGTGCATTTTTAGTGTAGTTAGCAAGTGTAACAAATAATCCATAGTCGCCTTCTCTCATTGCGCCTTTAAGCGATTGAATAGTTGATTCTTTAATATCGCTATCGCTACTTTTAACTTGAACTAAAATACGAGGAGGCAATTCATCTTTATATGCAGTTATGTCAATGCCTCTATCTCCTCCGTGAGGTGATAAAGTAGTGTGGTACCCCATTGCACGAAGCAAATCTGAAATAAAAGCTTCTAATTCGTATCCCTTAAGATTTTTACTCAGTTCCTTTAAGATAAAGTCTTTTGTAGCTTCGATAATATCCTCAGCCGTCTTAGCTACTGTTTCTTCATCATCAGAGGCTATTGATATTTTCTTTGCCGAATTCTCTAATGCATTAAGATATTCTTCGGCATAATTTTTTATTGAAAAGAAAGTCATCGCAGAACCCACTTCATACAGTGCACCCTGAGAAAATGCTGTTCTTGGAAAATGTTTTAACCATTTAACACTACGAGTTTGAACATATTCTGTTTCTGTAGGAGAATACTTGTAATCACTATCTACTATGCCGATATTAATTTCACGATTATATTTTGATGGAAAAACAACATAGTCGCCAACTTTCATTTCGTGTACAAACCTGTACAACATACCTGCACTATTAGCCACAGCTTGGGGCTTGGCATCCGGATAAACTGATTGGTATTTGTTTTTAAACGCTTCTCTGTTAGGAGAAAGTATCGACAAATCACCCATCGCTTTCCATCCAATAGCAATTACATCTTTTGATAAGAACATATGGTCATCCATTGTGTGGATACCCCAAATAATTTTGTCATCCATAAGTCATACCTCCATAGTATCTGTCCACAATTTACACTGAGGTAAAATAATTTGTGTGGTTTGTAGCTATATTTTTTCTTCTTGTTCCTTTAAAAACAGAGAACATCTTGAAAATTTTTATTTTGTCAACCCAAAATCATATTGAAGATAATCCGGCAAGTCGTTTTCCATAACTATATCATAAAGATATGTAACAACATCTTTGCCTTTCGCTTTGTCAAATTTAACCTGCCGACGCGGATTAGTCATTTTTCCTTTTCCTACATAGATAAAAGGAAGAACTATTCCATTTTCATCTGCTACTTTACGTATAAACAAGTATGCGTGTTCACTGTTTTGCTGTTTTTCAACATCCGACGCCGAAACATCTGCCATACTTTCCCACTGAAACAATGCAGGTTCAAGGAATTTGTCATTATAATTAAGCCTATCTTCTTCAGCCAAATCCTTTTTAAGGGAAGCAAAAATCACAACTTCGTTACCGTAATAGTAAGTACCAACCTGATTATGCTGAGGGTTCTTTAAAAATTTCATCTGAACTTGGTCCATACGATAACTATGCCATAATTTAAAATCAGTTTCGTCTCCAAAGTCGATAAAATATCTGGTCAAGCCATAGGAAATTAAATCATCAACATACTCTTTAAAATCATTATCCATTTCTACAACAAGGTTAAGATTTTCACCCTGTTTCTGTACATAGCCATTATCAAAAATATACTTGAGTGCATGCTCTATTTCTTCGGGTGAGCAACCATTAATATTTTGATATAAAAACTGTTTGATTTCTGTGGTATTGGTAATTCCTCTTGATAAACAATCGAAAATCAAATATTCATGTTTCCTTACAAGAGGAAGCATTGCTGAAAGATAATTTGCAAATGAGACTTGCCTATCTGTAAACGTAGGCAAGTTTTCTTCTTCAATTCCTCGGAGGAAATTGTAATAAGATGTGTTTTTCTTACCGTGAATTTTTATGCTCATAAATCTAAGCAAATCTGGCGCACAGTCATTATTTAAAAAGTCCATATGTTTAGGATAAAACTCAGAATTAATGTACTTCTTAAAATTGAAATAGTCTTGTTTCATATAAGACAAGCTATTAAAGTTTTCGTTTTCAATGTAATTGATAATTTCCTCTTTGCTGAGGTCATCAACATTAATTTCAACGCCATATTCGCGCAAACCAATCGCTTCAAAATCGTCTCGAACAAGCTGTTGCATCAGCTTCTTTTCCAGAATCAAGTTTTTTGAAAGACTACCAAGAGCAAAGGCGATCTGTACGCTTCTCTTATAACTGTTACCGATAAAATCAAGAACTGTTACAAAAGATTTATTATCATATTTACGTAGACCTCGTCCAAGCTGTTGAATAAAAATAGTTGATGATTCTGTGGGACGGAGGAATAAAACCATATTTACACCAGGAATATCTACGCCCTCATTGAGTATATCAACTGTAAAAAGTATTTCGAGATCAGCTTCATCACTTTGCAAGTCGTTATATGCTCGAATACGCTCACCTATATCGTTCCTACCTGTTAAATATGCGGTTTTGTATCGCTCACCCATTGCCTCGCACATCATTCTTGCATGTGTTACGTTACGACAAAAAGCAAGAGCTTTAAGTTTACCTTGAACTCGGTTCGCTTCAATTTGTGCAGAGATAAACTCAACATGATCTTCGTTTGCAAGCTGAGCAAGCATTTTTCTCTCTTCGCTTTTAGGTAATCCATAATCTACAAGCTGGTCACGAATACCATAATACTTAAACGGAACAACAAGCTCATTTATAATTGCATCTCGCAAACGTAACTCATAGGGAACATTTTGGTCAAACAAACCCAAAACATCTTCATTATCCATACGTTCAGGGGTTGCTGTAAGACCAAGTAAAAACTCTGGTTCAAAATAATTAATAATATCTTGATATGTTTTTGCGGTTGCATGATGACATTCATCTATTATGATGTAATCAAACTCACTCTTTGAGAATAGTTCAAGTGACTTGCACATGGTGATGTTTGTTGCAAAAACAAAGTCAGCATCCATTTCTTTGCTTTCGCCACTAAAAATACCGTAAGTTACGTTATTACCAAACACATCAACAAAGGTTTCCAGTGACTTTTTCAAAATCGAACCTTCATGAACGATATATAAAAGTCGTTTAGGATTAAAATTAAGAGCATCAAAAGCGGCAAGATAAGTCTTGCCGCTACCAGCTGCCGCAACAACAAGCGCGCGGCTTGTTCCTACTGCACGATAACGGTTCAACTCTTTCAAGGCTTTTCTCTGCATAAAATTTGGTTTTATATTACTAACCGCCAGGTCATAGTCCATATCCCAACGCTCAATAGCAAAATTGAGTTTATTAGAATACAAGTTAATAATATCATTATTTAAAAGATGAGTAGCTTCCCACTTATCTTCAAATTCAGCTATAGCCTGATTATATACGTTGGGTACGTTTTCTTGAACGACCACATCCCACTCTATGTTTTTAAGAAGGGCATAACGAGTAATATTGGAAGATCCAATAATCACTTCATAATAATCGTCGATTTCAAAAAGATAACCTTTCGAGTGATAACCAAGTGTCGAATAATGGTTGTCATGAAAACATTCATAATCAAGATGGCATTCGAAGTTGCTGTACTTACACTGTAAGGCAAAAAAGCTCTTTAATGATTCAATATCGGTAAAGTTTTGATATGTAGAGGTGATAATGCGTCCACGTGCACCTCGTTCAACAGCCGCTTCTATATCTTTGAACAACAAAACAAGACCAGCCTTTTTAATAAAGCTAACCGAAAAAGAAAATGATTTACAGCGACGCAAATTATCTTTTATTTTATCAAGAAAAGTTTGCTCAGTATAATTAGTCAAAAATTGATTAGACATTTTATCCTTCCTCAGTTAATTATTAGCGGGAATTATTTCTACTATATCGTCCATCGTGCAGTTAAGAGCTGTGCAAATCTTTACGAGGACGTCGCTTGAGACGACGGCTCCGTCTTTGCCCATTTTGGTAATGGTAGCAATACTGATGCCTGCTTTTTCGGCGAGTTCTTTTTTCTTCATATCCCTGTCAATCAGGAGTTTGAATAATTTTTTATAACTTGCAGCCATAATACACCTCATTCAAAAGCTTAATTTTGTATTACGAAAATAAGTATATAACAAAAAAATAATTTTCACAATAGATTTCAGCAAAAATATTGTGTTCTCAGTATTTTTCTGCTTAATACAATATGTTTTTTACTTCAGAATGTTGAAAAGACCGTCTCGGCAAAAGCTGAGGCGGTCTTTTTCCCTTTGAACTTTGAATTTTTCCCGTATATATAAGTAGAGCTGTTTGTTTGGGCGACAAATCAGCCTTTGAAATCTTCCCGTAATATATGGTGAAAATCACGCCACTAAGAAAAACCAAAGTGAGTTTGTGAATTTTCCCGTATATATATAGTGGAGACCGTGTCGCGATGCAATTTGGGACAAGTTTCTGATTTTTCCCGTATATATAGTGAAACTTGTCCAGCCGAGAAAGGAGGTGGTTATAAATGAAGACCAGTGGTTTTGAAAAGATAACAAAGGGTATCGAAAGAGAAGTTGTGTCGAAAGAAACCTATTGTTCGATACGGATTAGGGATGGTCCCTTTTGTAAACCAACACCAATAATCAAATACTTGTGTTTTGCTGTACTTAAATTCGCAAAACAAAAATTACAGGAGGTTTATAAAATGGATGATTTTTTAGATGGAGTCGCCTCAAACGAAGAAACAGATATGCCTAAAATAGGCACACCTAAAACAGGCACACCTGAATATGATAGTTTTATGTTTTTTGGCAGCATTCGTGAAAGCGTAGAGGCTTTAGGTGAAGAAGACGGAAATAAGCTTTTAAGGGCTGTCATGATATACGGAACAGAAGGAGAAGTTAAAACTGATGATCCTATGATTAAGGCTATTTTATTTTCTATAATTCCTAACATCGATAACGCTCACGTCCGTCATCAACAGAATTTAGAATGGAAGGAAAAAAGAAGGAGGGAAAGAGAAGAAGAGGAAAGAAGGAAATCCAGAAATTAAATCTGTAGGTTTTGGCTGACATAACCTTTAAAGGGACGTGACCCTACGGGAACCTTACTTTACTATACGTGGAAAAGGAAGTGGAAGTAGTCAAAACCAAATGAGACAAGAAATAACTAATAGGCAATAAATTTATTTTTTGTTCTTTGTGTTCATAAGCACATTCTTAAACTCAAGGCGGTAAAAAGCGCAAGCGAGGTTTTGAGGCGAAGCCGAAAAACCTTTACCGCTTTGAGAGAAAGATTTGCTTATGAATACATTGATTCATTAATTAAGGGAGTGATGTACGTGGATTCAAATCCTGGTAAAAATTTTTTGTTTCTTCCCTCATATAAGGAGAACGTTGATTTAATAACAACCACAGAAACAAAAAACCTATTATTAAATGCAATCGTTGATTACGGTATAACAGGCAATTATAACAGAAGCGACCCTATTGTAAATGCTGTTATGATAAACATTTCTGAAAGCATCGATTTATCAGCCAAAAAACGATTAAAATCTTTGGGAGATAGCCCCTACAAGGCGTTTGTGTTTTATCCTGCTTATAAGAAATGCATTGATTCGTTGCCAACAAAAAAAGACAGAGATCTACTGCTGAATGCAATCATTGATTACGGTACAACAGGAGACTACGATAAAACCAACCCTATTGTGACTGCAATTATGATGAACGTTGTAAAAAATATCGATTCATCTGAGGCCAGGTATAAAAAATGCCGTGAAAACGGAGCTCTTGGAGGACGTCCCAGAAAAGAAGACTATGACGAAATCTATTGGACATATGACCGAAACAAACGGAAAATGTCACTGGCTCAGATAGCCTATCTGAATGACGTGAGTGAAAGAACGGTTCAGCGTGCCTTGGCACTTAGATGCGCACGAGATGTTGCAAGAAAAAAAGCAAAATTAAATAGCCTTGCAAGCGAGGAATTCTTTGATTAAGAATGATTCCTTGGCAGACGGTGATAACAACAAATTCCTAACGTTCATTTTGATGGTTGGAATCAGAGTGAATTAAAGCAAATTAAAGATATTCTTTTTCGAAAAAAGTACAGCTTTTCAGAATTCTCCGATTTAGAATGGCGTCAAGGTATTCTTTCCGAAAAACAGGGGTTGAAAAAAAGTACAATTTTTAGGAGGAGGGGTATCTGCCCTATTTTTCAGCTGAATCAAACTGCGAGGTATTTCCGTTCAGCTTGGTAAGAAATTACGACAAATCAAGATTAGCCATAGGGCTCAGAGCCCGAATACTTCTTTTGGCAGAAAGCCACAGGGTTTGCGTTGCTTGTGGCTTTTTGCTTGGGGTATGCCTATTGTTGCGAGGTATGGTCATTATCTCAGGCTAGGTATGTAAGTAAAAAAATCAAACTAAAAAGTCAAGACAGTTTTTCTGATGATTCAAAAATTACGCGTGTGGAAAATAAGATGTGGGTTATATCATCCCTATATTTCAAAAAGTGTAGTTAAACAAACGGCGCAAAAAGTGATGATTTTGGGGTGATTTTCATATTGCAATAACTTCTGTTGCCTGATTGTAAACATTTTAAAATCGGTCTTGACTTTTACAAATATCGCCCGTACAATCGGGTCACTTTTTAAAAGGGAGGAACGTAAATGACTGATAATTACAAGACATTCGGTTACGTGAGGGTATCGACAAAAGAGCAGAATGAAGCGAGGCAGATTGAAGCGTTGTCTCATTATGACATTGATGACAGAGACTTATATATCGACAAAGTAAGCGGCAAAGATTTTGACCGCCCTGAATACAAGAGAATGAAAAGTAATCTTCGCAAAGGTGATATCGTGGTTGTGAAGAGCATTGACCGTCTCGGCAGAAACTACACCGAAATACTGAAAGAGTGGCAGTCAATAACGAAAGAGTTGGGATGTCAGATTATCGTTATCGATATGCCCCTTCTGAACACAGCTTGTCCTAAACAGCCTGACCTGACGAGTCAGTTTGTCGCAGATATCGTTTTGCAGATACTTGCCTACGTTGCTGAGAATGAACGCAACAATATTAAACAAAGGCAAACAGAGGGGATTTCAATAGCGATGAAAAACGGGGTAAAGTTCGGTAGGCCCCGTATAGAAAAGCCGTCAGAATGGGACACAGTGTGTTCTGAATGGGTTCGCGGTGATATAACCGCAGTAGAAGCAATGAGAAGACTGAATTTAAAGCCTAACACGTTTTACCGATTGGTTAAAGAAGAAAAAGCGAGCGGATAGCTATCCGTTCGCTTTTTTCGTTATACAACATTTCTGAAATTAGAATTAACAACATTTGACTGATGTGAATAAAAAATTTTTTATTACAAAAAATGGAAATGTAACCAAAAAACAGGGGGATGATGTTATTTGAGAATAGTTGTCAAAGAGGACAAGGAGATTGTAGAGTTTTGGTTAACAAATGAAGAAAAAAATGACAAAGAGATTAAAGACGCGGTTACTCTGCAATGCAAGGAATGGAAAAAGAAAAACTATTATCCCGTAATCTTTCAATCGGGAGGCAGTGATTTAAAAGAAAGTATAGAAGGCTTGCTTCGGCACAGTTGCGAATTGGCGGCAAAAGAAGAAACGGCAATGGATAATGCAGGATAATATAAAATCTTTTTCCAACCTTGACCGCATAAGCGTAATTGCTTGTGCGGTTTTCCATATATTAACGGTTGTATCGTCCCCTTTGTTATGTCACAATGTTGTTATAAATAAAACAGTTAGGAGATAAAAACTTGAAAATAGCAGGATACTGCAGAATTTCTGTTGACGTGGAGCTGGATAAAGATAATACGTCTATCGAAAACCAGAAACTGATCATACAGGATTACGTAAGCAAATATTTTGAAGATGCCGAGCTTGATTTTTTTGTTGACCGTGACTGCAGCGGTTACACTTTCGAGCAACGCGAAAATTATTTGAAGATGCGACGGCTTTTGTTGAACGGGACCTATAAGCTCTTGATTGTTAAGGATTTCTCGCGTTTTTCTCGCCGAAACAGCAGAGGTCTTGCAGAACTTGAAGATTTGCGTGATGCAGGGCTCAGAATCATTTCAATCGGTGATAACGTAGACTACCCTACCAATGAGGATTGGTTGCAAATTCAGTTTCGTTTTCTTATGAACGAAATCCCCGTTACCGAAACCTCCAAAAAGGTTAAATCGGTTGTTAAACGCCGTCAGGAAGAGGGTAATTGGTTAACTGCCGTACCCTACGGTTATTCGATGAATTCATCCAAAAACAAAAAGATTAGGGTCGAGCAGGCGGAAGCGGATATTGTCCGACTGATATTTGAACTTTATAACAAAGGATGGGGATATAAGAAAATTGCAAATCATCTGACGGAGATGCAGACGTTAACTCCTCACGCAAGCAGAAAGGCAAGAAAAGAAGCAAACGGTGAAGATTGCAAATATAAACACAAAACCGTGTGGAGCATTGCAACCGTTCAAACAATTTTGCAGAACGATTTTTATATCGGCACTCTGCGTCAGGGAAAATCTACCCGTACCAAGATTAACGGGGATGCTAAAAAAGTTGACGAAAGTGAACAACTTGTTTTTGAGAATCATCACGAAGCGATAATCGATAAACGCACGTTTGCCTTAACTCAGGAAGCTTTGAAAAAAAGAACGAGGTATCATTACAGAGGGGTAAAGAAAAACCCTAACGTTTATTCAGGCTTTCTTTTGTGCGGTGATTGCGGAAATCCAATGTTTCCGATGAACAAAACCGATGCGAGACCTGCATACCGTTGCGGTGAATATCATAAAAGAGGTCTCAAAGCTTGCACAAGCCATCATATAAGAGTGGATTTGCTTGATACCATTATTAAAAGTTATCTCCAAATGGTTAGGGATAACTCTGCGGTGATGATATTGCAGTTGGAGTCATCCATCAAAGACTTTAAGAAATCGGCTGTAAGCTCCCGACAGACAGTTGACGCTCTTGAAATACAGTTGGAAGCCGCCAAAAACGAGCTAAACTCCTATATAAAGCAAAAAACCCGTGAGCTTTTGCGTAACCCAGATAATGAAGAAGTTATTGAGGAATCTTTTAACGAGCTTATAGATGAAGCTCAAAACAAAATCAAAGGTTTGCAAAACCATATTACGCTCGTCAGAGAGAAAGAAAAAACGGTTGTCAGAGTCAGCAAGGTTGCCAAATCTGCCATTGAGATTTTCGACAGTATACTCGATAAGGAATGTCTTGATAAAGAGGATTTGGAGCTTATTGTTAATAAGATATATGTATATGAAGACCGTGTTGTGGTAGAATTGAAAGCTGACATTGACAGCATTTTAAAATGTACGGACTTTTCCGAAACGGAGGAAGCCGCAAATTTTAATTCAGGCACTGTAGATATCGCATCAACTGAAATAGTCCAGGTGAGCAGGAATCACTCGGACAAGGTTTACAGTGTCAATGTTATCAGTAACGGCGACCCGTTGGAGATTTACACGGATACGGACGGCGAGGTTATTTTTAAAAAGTACTCACCCATCGGCGAGTTGTCATCAATCACGGCGCAGTATGCCGACGTGCTTTTCAGAGGCACGGGTCTGCCCGTAATAGTAACCGACCGTGACAGCGTTATTGCCGCCGCAGGCATGAGCAAAAAAGAGGTGCTTGACCGCAGAGTCAGCCGCAGTCTTGAGTCTGTTATGGAAAAGCGCGAAAACTACGTTTGCGTTATTGACGGCGAAAGAATGAAACCTGTTGAAGGTCTTGAAAAAGAAGCTGCCGTTGCCTTTCCGATTATCGGCGGAGGCGACGTTTCGGGCGCTTTGGTTATGCTGATGCACGAAAACGGCTCCTGCCCCACCCAGACCGAAACCAAGCTCGCCCAGATTGCCGCATCCTTCCTCGGCAAGCAGATGGAAGAATAGGATTTTGCTTAAGACTATATGTGAAAAGCGGGCGGATAATATCCGCCCCTACCCTTACCCTTTTAATAGCTCTTGATCATTATATTCAAACAAGTAAAATCTTGAAAAGTTAATAAATAGAGAATATAATGATGTTTCCATATAAATTCTGAAAGGAGAAATTGTATGAGTTACATAAGCGAAATGAGAAAATTTGTAGGTCACGCACCGATTATGGCGGTTGCAGCAATGGGTATTCTCTATAACGAAGAAAAAGGATTGCTCCTTGAAAAAAGAACAGATACAGGCGAGTGGTGCACTCCCGGCGGTGCCATTGAGCTTGGCGAATCATTGGAAGATGCGCTTAAAAGAGAAATCAAAGAAGAAACAAATCTTGATATTTCCAATCCCAGACTTTTTGATATCAAAGCCAATGTTCACATGGTTTATCCTAACAATGATGAAGTTTACTACACAGATGTTGTTTATGAAATCAACGAATTTTTCGGTGAATTAAAATCAGACGGTGAAAGTACAGAGTTAAAATTCTTTGATTTAGATAATCTTCCGAAAAACATAATGCCGACCCAAATCGGATATATTGAAAGATTTGTTTCGGAAAAGCACAGATAAATATTAAAAGCCATGTAGGTTGACACAAAATCAACTTATATGGCTTTTTTCTATACGATAGTTTATTCAGCTATTTTAATTTTAACTCCGAGTTCTTCAAACTGCATTAAATCGTCTTCCGAAGAATCACAGTCAGTAATAATGTAATTCAGCTTGTTTGCAGGACAAATGCTGATTACAGAATCAAATCCGATTTTTTCAACGGGATATAAACCGTATACTGTTTTTGAGTTGTTTATGATGGCATTTGTCAGTTCAACGCTTCTTGATTTCTGGATTGAAAGACCGAACTTTGCCGAAACACAAGCAGACGTAACGAAGCACTTATCAAAACGAAGTCTGTTGATTAACGATAATGCAAAGCTATCGTAGAAACAACCGTTTGCCTGCATTTCGCCGCCTGCAAGAATAACCGTTATATTTTCCTTTTTACGAAGTTCTTCGGCAATTGAAATCGAATTAGTAACAACAGTACAATTTACTGCGCCGATGTTTTGTGCCATAAGGAAACCGACACTTGCATTGGTGATATAAACAACGTCGTTTTCTTCAATTGTTTTTACAGCTTCTTTTGCTATCGCAAGATAGTTTTCCTTGACCTCAACAACACGCTCGTCGGGGGAAAGATTTTTAATTGCATTTCCGCCAATCTGTCTTGCAGGAATAGCACCGCCGTGAGTTCTTTTCAAAAGTCCCTGTTCTTCAAGAAGTCTTAAATCTCTTTTTGCCGAGTCATAGCTGATTTGAAATGTTTCCTGAATCTCAGAATTTGATATTCTGCCTTTTTCGGATAAGATTCTGAGAATTTCCTGATGTCTTTCTTCGATAAACATAATTATTACCCCTTTCATTAACGATTGTTAACGGCATCGCCGTAGTTGCAAGTATAAAATAGCACAATCGTTAACGTTTGTCAAGCATAATCGTGAAAACTTTTGCACAATCGGAAACTTTCGTGAATATGCGGATAACACCGCTTTGAATTAATAGTTTATATGCATCCAATTAATACGGCGGATTTTTTGCTTGATTAATTCTGCAATATGCAGTATGATATTTACTGTATATATCCCCCGAAAGGAGATTTTTATGAACAAGGTTTCTCTCGGCAGAAAGCTCGGCTACGGCGTTGGCGCCGTCGGTCTTGGCCTGAGCTACGGAATGTTCTATTCCTATCTCTCAATCTATCTCACCGACGCCCTCGGCATCAGTCCGCTGTTTCTGCTCATTCTCACTCCCCTTGCACGTATCTGGGACGGCATCAACGACCCGATGATGGGTATGATTGTTGACAAAACAAAGACAAAAATGGGCAAATACCGCCCGTGGATTCTCATCGGCACATTGCTCAACGCAGTTGTTCTTTGTATGCTTTTCAATGCACCCAATCTGCCTTCGGATTCGGCAAAGCTTCTTGTTTATGCAGGTGTGCTCTATGTTTTCTGGGGTATGACAAACACCCTTGCCGACATTCCGTTCTGGTCAATGGTTCCTTCCTTTGCAACAGAAGAAAAGGACAGAAACCTTGTTTCGACCATTGCAAGAGCTTTTTCGGGCATCGGTCAGGGCATTATTTCAATCTTCACCCCCATTGCCGTTGCATATTTCGGCGGCGTTGCAGGCAGCAAGCTTGACGCAATGACGCCTGACGCACTGCGCACAGGCTTTGGCAAATGGTCGCTCGTAACCGCCGTGGGTCTGCTTCTTTTTGCGCTTGTGTGCGTTGCTTCAACCAAAGAAAAAGCGGTTACGGCAAGCAGTGAAAAGTTTTCATTCAAAACAGCTTTAAGCATTATTAAACAAAACGACCAGTTGCTTGTGTTTATGCTGTTTGCAATGATTTCAAACGCAGGCTTCTATATGACCTCGGGCATCAGCGGCTACTATTTCAAATCCGTTCTCGGCGATATCACTCTGCAGTCAAAATTCAACCTTATGGGCACAATCGGTTCGGTGCTTGCAATTCTTGTTGTTCCCGTTTGCTCAAAGTTTATGAACAACCGCTCAATCTATAAGCTTTCGCTTTCAATGGCGGCAGCAGGCTACATAGGTATGGCGATTATGGGCTACTGCGTTAAGGGTAACGTTACCGCTCTCGGTCTGTTCTATATTCTCACGTCACTCGGCACAGGCAGTATGTTTGTTAACCAGACGGTTATGCTTGCCGACGTTGTTGACTACGGCGAATATAAGCTCGGTCAGCGCAATCAGGCGCTCACCTTCTCGATGAAAGGCTTCCTGCAGAAGATGGCTTACACTATGCAGGCAATCATTATGTATGCAACGTTCAGCGTAACGGGTTACGACGGTCTGGCAAACGTTCACACCGAAACGGCAAAGAACGCTATTTCGTTCCTGATGTTCATCGTCCCGCCCGTGATGATTATTGTTTCGCTCATCATCTTCTCAAAGAAATACAAGATTTACGGCGACTTCAAAAAAGAAGTTCTCGCTGCAGTAAGCGAAAAAAAATAAAAGCAACAGGCTTGCAAGTGTAAAACCTGCAAGCCTGAATTTTTTTATCTTATGATAAGCCACAAACCGAGGTTTGCCGCTAAAAATATGAGGTTAACCGCCGTGAAGAAAAGCATATATCTGCCTGTTTTTATGTTTTCCTTAACTGCAAGCTTAAACGAAATCAAGCTTGCCATCGAAGCAATTATCGTTCCGAGTCCGCCCAGATTAACACCCACCAGCAGAGCCCTTGCGTTATCGGTGAAGCCTGAAAGCAGCAGCGCTGCAGGTACGTTCGAAAACACCTGGCTTGCCGCAACACCTGCCAAAACCTCGTTGCCGACAACGATTTTTTTGAGTAAATCGCTGATTGCCTGAATGTTACCGAGGTTGCCGATGAATATAAACAGAAAAACGAATGTCAGCAGAAGGCTGTAATCAATTTTCAGCAGAGTTCTGCCGTCAAAAACCAGCACTGCCGCCACCGTTATAATCAGCGTTACGGGGTATGGAATAACCTCAAACACCGTCAGCAGAGAAACGGCAAACAAAACACCGTAAATTGCAGTTTTTGCAACAGGCATTTTTCTGCTTTGTTCCGTTGCCGTGTTTTTTGTTTTCTCTTTGCCCATAAGCAGAGCAAACACAATAACAAGCACCAGCGACAAAACCGTGTAAGGCAGCACCGCAGAAACAAAATCCCACGGTTTCATTTTGAATGCGGAAAACAGATAAAGGTTTTGCGGATTGCCTATTGGCGTTAGCATACTGCCGAGGTTTGCCGCCACCGTTTCAAGCACCACAATGGGAATAAGTTTTTCTTTTTTATCTGAAAGCTTCAGCGTTTCCACCGTAAGAGGCACAAAAGTTATCAGCGCAACGTCGTTTGTGATAAGCATTGCCGAAAAAAAGCACAGCAGCCCGAAAACAAGAGCCAGCGTTCTGACAGAGCTGACACCTTTAAGCAATTTTTCCGCAAAAAGGCGGAATGCGCCGAGCCTGCCCAGACCTGCAGTAACCGCCATAAGGCAAAAAAGCAACGCAAGAGTCCTGAAATCAATATAACCGAGATATTCAGCGTTCGGCTTGATAATGAACGCTGAGCCGACTGCAAGAAAAAAAGAAATTATCAGCACAGGCTCATTTTTGATGAATTTTTTGATATTTTCCATAGCTTTATCCTAAATTAAAAGGGGCATACCGAGGTACGCCCCATAAATTTTGATACTGTTATATCAGTTGGTTTCAAGGTTATAGCGGTAAACCATTGCTGCGCCCTTACCGTCAGAACCCTTTACGCTTGCATTGGCAAAGCTGCCGTCACCTGAATTTGTGAAACCTGAGATGTAAACTGTTTTGCCGTCTGAGCAAATGCCTCTTGCGTTATCAGCTGAGCTGCCGCCGAAGGATGAAACAGTCTGAAGGTCACCGTAAGCAGTGATAACATATACAAATGAATCTGTTTCGCCGTTGTTCTTGAGGGCAAAATCTCTGTTGGTTGAGTTTGTGTAACCCGAAAGAGCAAAACCACCGGGAACAGCTGCAATGTCTGTTACATAGTCGTTCTGGAATCCGATAAGAGGTTTCTTCCACTTCTGGCTGCCGTCTGCGCCAACCTTGATTATCATACCGTCAAACGTACCCTGGTTGCCGCCGTTATAGATATCTGCAAACGTGCCTGAGTTAGTTCCGTCAGGACCCGAAGCATACTGACCGGCGATAACACAGCCGTCATTTGTTGCGATAACCGCATAAAGCTGAGTTCTGCCTGCACCGTGGTAGCACTTCTTCCACTGAATGTTGCCTGCGCTGTTGAGCTTCATAAGAACGGTGGTTTCAAGACCCTTCTTTGTGCCTGCAATATCAGCAAATTCGCCGTCATCGGCAACAGTTTCAACCGTTGCATAGATATCACCGTTGGGTGCAACGGCAATGTTCTTGACCGCTGAATGAAGTGATGATGAGATAGCGTTTGTCCATGCAACATTGCCGTTTGCATCAAGCTTCATAACAAACGCCTTATATTTGAGTGTACCGACACCTGAAAAATCACCGTCAGGTGAGCCTGCCTTACCGCCGATAACAAAGCCGCCGTCTGCTGTGGGAGCAATGCCGTAAACCATATCAGCACCGCTGCCACCGATCATCTTTGAGAATTTCTTTGAGCCGTCTGCCGAATATTTAACAACAAAGCCTTCAACCGAGCCTTTTGTTTTGAAGTCTGCATCTGTAACACCGTCAATCGTGGTGCCGCTTGTGTAGCCGACTGCAACAATGCTGCCGTCCTTGAGAACTGCCACGTTTTCGAACTGGCAAATCTGGTTTGCGTTGATTGTGTCTTTCCAAGCTACGGAACCGTCTTTGTTATACTTTACAACAATCGCTCCGAAACCTTTTGACTTGCCGTCGCCACCAACGGAAAGAGTTGCACCGACAGCAACAGTGCCACCGTCAGAGGTGGTTGCGTTGTTTGTGAAAATATGGTGGGAATCGTTGCCGAAAGTTTCAAGCCAATCAGCCTTTGCAAGCTGTGTTTTGGGCAGAGTTGTGCCCATAGGAGCAACCGCACCTGCAGTGGGCGGGTTATAGGAAGGAATTTCAACTCTTATAGTTGTTTTATAATCTTCCTTATTATGGTTGGGAGCCTGAGTGATAACGGGAGGCTTTGAAACAACAACGGGAGCCTTTGTAATATTTACCTTTGTTGTTGCAGGAACACGTGTAACAAGCGCAACCGCACCGTTGTTTTTGGTAACAACCTGAAGGTTGTTTGTTGCGGCAATCTGCTCAAGCCTTGTGAATTCTTCGGGTGTGACGTTGTTGGGGTCACTGATGCTTGCCTGATTAAAGATATCCGTTACAAGCGCTGAAGGAGCCTGCTCTTCCTGCGACTCATAAACGTTGAGTTTGCCGCCCTCTTCTTCTACTATGTAGCCTTTGTCCGTTGCAATATCCTTGAAGGTTTCTTTCTGGGTTTCATCAAGCTGCTCAAGCTTTTCATAAAGAACCTCGGGGCTTTCGCCCTTGAGATCCTGGTCCAGAACTTCTTCAAGAATTTCTGCAAGCTCAACATCTGCAATGAAGAGCTTTGAATATGAAGGTTCAACAGGAACTTCGTGAATTATTGTGCCTTCCTGAGCTGCTGCGGGCGGTTCTTTTTCGTCGTCTTTTACGTCACAAGCAACAAAAACCGACGCGATAAGAACAACGCACATCATTATACACAAAAACGCATTGCTTTTGTTTTTCATTAGGAGTCCTCCTTTGATAAATACGGGCATACACCCATTATTGATTATATGTTACCATAAATCTGCGTCAAAATCAACCGTTTTTATATTTATATTAAAAAATTCATATTTGATTAAAACTTTATATTTATTTTTTCGCCGTTTTGTTATATAATCAAAGTAGTTTAGGTGAACGGAGAAAAACTATGACAAAAAAAGAAAAAGCCCTGCTTGCAGTGCAGGCGCTTAAAGAAAAATATCCCGATTCTCTTTGCTCTCTCAATGCTGAAAATCCGCTTCAGCTAATTATCGCAACTCGCCTTTCAGCTCAATGCACCGACGCAAGGGTCAACCTTGTAACGCCCGAGCTGTTTGCAAAATACAAAACGGTTGAGGATTTTGCAAATGCTGACGTTGCTGATATTGAAAAAATCGTTCATTCCTGCGGCTTTTTCAGAGCAAAAGCAAAAGACATTGTGGGTATGTGCCAAAAAATGATAAGCGATTTCGGCGGCGAAGTGCCTTCAACGATTGAAGAGCTGACATCTCTGCCCGGCGTCGGCAGAAAAACCGCAAACCTGATTATGGGCGACGTTTACGGCAAACCTGCCGTTGTGGCAGACACCCATCTGATTAGAATTTCCAACCTGCTTGGCCTTGTTGCAACAAAGGACCCTCTCAAGGTTGAAATGCAGCTGCGTGAGCTTCTTCCGCCCGAAGAAAGCAACGATTTCTGCCACAGATGCGTGCTTCACGGCAGAGATACCTGCATTTCAGGCAGACCGAAGTGCGGCGAATGCGAAATGAACGGTTTTTGTTCTTTTGCCAAATCAAAAAACGGTTGACACCAGAAAAATACCGCCGCTGATGGCGGCACCGGCAAAAGCGGCAGCACCCATATTCAGGGCAAGACGCAGTCTGCTTTTGCGCAGCCTTGCCGCAGGCGGCATACCGGCGCTCTGCGCAATTGCCGTTGCCCTCTCTTTGAGGTCGCCTTCACTGACGGCGGAAAACTCGGGTTTGATAAAAAACAACACTCTTTCAAAATATTCGCACTGGGTTTCCGTTATTTCCACAACCTGTCTGTTTACCCCTTTTATCACTGTATATCTCTCCCTTTACGCAACAGTTTTACCCTGTTATTTTTGGCTTTGAACAGGGGTTTTATACCACGCTTACTCGGCGGTTTTATGCGCTTTTTCAGCTTTTTTTGCGCAAAAGCCTGTAAACCATTTTATACATCTTGTATAATTAACGTTTTTCACCAAAAATGTGGAAAACCGTGTGGAAAAGGTGGATAACCAAAGTGAAAAAGCCTGTTTTATCAACAAAAACGAATGTGGATAACTTTTATTTTTCTTTTTGAGCATATACACTTGGTTGTACAATCTTTACAAATTGATGAAAAATGTCATAATTTTTTGGTTAAAACAGGGAAATTGTTTTAACAATATTACAAATTGGAGAATTTTCGATGAGCGTTGATTACATAAAAAAATCGTCTTGCGTTACCGTTGAACGCAGCTGCTTCAATGCCCTGCTGAGTGTTGACTGCGGCCAGTCCTTCCGGTGGAAAAGCACCGGCGAAAACGAGGTCTGCGGCATAGCCTTCGGCAAGGTGCTGACTCTGCGCCAAACGCCTGAAACCGTCACCTTCTGCGGCGTTGAGGATGACGATTTTGAAAAAATCTGGGTGCCGTATTTTGACCTTGAGCGTGATTACGGTGCTCTCTGTGAGCGGTTCAGAAGCGATTCTCACCTGAAAAAAGCCGTTGACGAATGCAGCGGAATAAGAATTCTTAAGCAAGACCCGTGGGAGGCTCTTTGCTCTTTTATTATTTCACAAAACAACAATATTCCCCGCATCAAAGGTATTGTTGAGCGGCTTTGCGAAGCTCTCGGCGAGCCTTTGGGCAACGGTAACTTCGCCTTTCCCTCTGCAGAAATAATTGCATCGGCAGGCATTGACGCTCTTGCTCCTCTGCGTGCAGGCTTCAGAGCAAAATATATCATTGATGCCGCCGAAAAAGTTACTTCGGGCGAGATTGATTTTAATAAAATTTATAACTCACCTCTCGATGAAGGCAGAGATGAGCTGATAAAAATAAAGGGCGTGGGCGAAAAGGTTGCTCAATGCGCCTTGCTCTACGGCTTCGGCAAGGTTGATGCCTTTCCTGTTGACGTTTGGGTCAAACGCATTATGGCAGAGCTTTATCCCGACGGTTTGCCTGAATGCACAAACGGCGTGCGAGGCATTGCCCAGCAATATCTTTTTCATTGGTACAGAACAAAATAAAAAATGCTCTGCGAAGCTTGGGTTTCGCAGAGCGTTTTTTATTTCACGGTTCTTGGATAATTCTCTGAATCCTATATAATTTAACTCGTATGTATTGAACAATAAACCGGCATCAGGTAAGATAAAATCAGATGCTCATAACAAAGCTTTCAATAAGCTTCGCCGCACTCGCTGCCGCCATAGGCAGGAATTCGCCGTAATCCATATGCGAGCTGCCGTCAGCACAGTCGGAAACCGCTCTCACAACGCCGAAGGGTACACCGTTTGTGTAGCAAACCTGCGCAATGCTTGCGCCTTCCATTTCGCAAACAACCGCATCAAAATTGCTCTTAATAAAATCTTTCTTTGCTGCATCGGCAATAAACTGGTCTCCGGAAGCAATAACTCCCTTGAGAGCCTTTACACCGTCAAGCTTTTCAACGCAGGCAGCAAGAGTGTCCACGACCTTTTTGTCACAGGGAATGTTGACAATGTTGATGCCTGAAATAAAACCTAACGGGTCGCCGAGAGGTGACGTATCCATATCGTGCTGCACAAGGCTTTCGGCAACGGCGATATCGCCGATGGCAAGCTTTTCGCTCAGGCTGCCGCCAACACCCGTGTTGATAATTCTTTCGGGCGCAAACTTCAGAATCATTGCCTGGGCGCACATTGCAGCCGCAACCTTGCCGATGCCGCAAACGGCGGTAACAACCTCTTTACCGTGAAGTGTGCCTGTGATGTATTCAACTCCGCCCACAACCTCACTGCGCTTGTTTTCCATAAGTGACCTGATTGTTTCAACCTCTATTCTCATCGCTCCGATAATACCTGTCATAAATAACACCTCCGTGAAGCTTTACCCAATATTTTATCACATTTGTATTGAAATGGCAAGAAGCATCTTGTTTGACACACCAGGCGGTATTTTATTATAAAATTCTATAATAATTATTGCCAATTATTTAATACTGTGTTATTATAAAATATATATACATTATAATGGAGTAATTTGACGTGGAAAACATCATTATTATAGCTATGCTTGCCGTTGCAATTGTTTTGCTTGTTGTTCTGCTTGCAAAACAGTCAAAACAAAAAAACACAAATTCAGACAGCAAAATAGATGCTCTCGGCGCAGGTCTTAACGAGCTTTCACGCTCCATCGGCGCTGAGTTTGAGCGCAGCCGCCGTGAAACGCAGGCAGGCCAGCGTGATTTACGCCTTGAAACCGCACAAAACCTCAATCAGATGAACGAAAAGCTTGAAAATCTGCGTGTTGATAACACAAAGCAGAGCGCAGAGCTTTCAAAAGCCCTCGGCGATTCGCTCAACACCATCAGGCTCAATAACCTTGAGCAGAATGAAAAACAGAGCAAAGCTCTGACCGAAGCGGTTGACAAAATGCGCGAAAGCAACGAAAACAAGCTTGAGCAGATGCGGTTAACGGTTGACGAAAAGCTGACCTCTACCCTTTCACAAAGGCTTGACAGCTCGTTCAAAACTGTTTCCGACAGGCTCGAAAACGTTTATAAGTCGCTCGGCGAAATGAAGGAGCTTTCAAACGGCGTTACGGCAAACGTTGCTTCGCTCAACAGAGTGCTCACAAACGTTAAAGCAAGAGGCACCTGGGCAGAGGTTCAGCTCGGCGCAATTCTTGACCAGACAATACCCGGTATGTACGAAACAAATTTCGCCTGCAACCCAGCATCAAAAGACAGGGTTGAATTTGCCGTCAGAATCCCTTCGGGCGATGACAGCGAAAGAATAACCTACCTGCCCATCGACTCAAAGTTTCCGATGGAGGACTATATCCGCCTTTGCGACGCTGCCGATTCCGCCGATGCGGAAGCTCTTGCCGCCGCAAGAAAGGCTCTTGAAGCCCGTGTTTTGGGCGAAGCAAAAACCGTTTCAAAATATATCAACGTACCCACCACCACCCCCTTTGCAATTCTTTACCTTGCAACCGAGGGCCTTTATGCAGAAATCGCATCTTCTCGCAATGCAATAAGCGAAAAAATCCGCAGCGAATATAACATTATGATAGCAGGCCCCTCAACAATCACCGCTCTGCTCAACTCACTTTCTCTCGGCTTCAGAGCCGTTGCCATCAACGAAAAAGCAAACGAAGTCCGTCTGCTTTTAGCTGCAGCAAAGGTTCAGTATGATAAATTCGGCGTTGTTCTGCATAAGGCAAAGCAAAAAATCGACGAAGCGGGCAAATCGCTCGAAGAAGCTGACCACCGCAACGAAATTATCAGAAAGAAGCTCAAAAAGGTTGAAGAAATCGACGGTATGAACGCCGATGAAATATTAGGTTTGGAAGAAAATAATTCAGACATATAAGGAGGAACTCAAAATGAAAGACCCCAAGGAAATTCTCGCTTTGATGACAATTGAAGAAAAGGCAGCCATCTGCGACGGCGAAAACTTCTGGAATCTCAAGGCAATGGAAAAGTACGGCATTCCCTCAATTATGGTTTGCGACGGCCCTCACGGACTGCGCAAAAAGGACTACAGCAAAAAGGGTGACAGCCTGAGCAACAGCGTGCCCGCAATCAGTTACCCCACAGCAGCAACAACAGCTTGCTCCTGGGACCCCGACCTTCTCTATGAAATGGGCGTTGCTCTTGGCAAAAAGTGCCTCAAGGAGCAGGTTGGCGTGCTTCTCGGCCCCGGCATCAATATGAAGCGTTCTCCCCTTTGCGGCAGAAACTTTGAGTATTTCTCCGAAGACCCCGTTCTTGCAGGCGAGCTTGCCGCAAGCTTCATCAACGGTGTTCAGTCAATGGGCGTCGGCACGTCGCTCAAGCATTTTTGCGCAAACAACCAGGAAACACGCAGAATGACCTGCGATTCCGTTGTTGATGAAAGAGCTCTGCGTGAAATTTATCTGACCGCATTTGAAATAGCAGTCAAAAAGGCAAAGCCCTGGACTGTGATGAACTCCTATAACAAAATCAACGGCGCACACGGCTCCGAAAACAAGCACACCCAGATTGATATTCTCCGCAAGGAATGGGGCTTTGACGGCGTTGTAGTCAGCGACTGGGGCGCAGTCAACGACAGAGTGCTCGGCTTCAAAAACGGCAATGACCTTGAAATGCCCTCATCTTCAGGCTCAGGCGCAAAGAAGATTGTTGAAGCAGTCAAAAACGGCCAGCTTGATGAAGCCGTTCTTAACGAAAGAGCTCTCAATATGCTCAACCTCATCAAAAAAGCAGTTGACGGCTCAAAAGAAAATTATGAATATAACGATATAGATGACCAGCCTCTTGCAAGAAAGATTGCTGCTCAGTCAATGGTTCTTCTCAAGAATAACGGCATTCTTCCCCTCAAGAAAGGCAGCAAAGTTGCCGTTATCGGCGAGCTTGCAAGGCAGCCCAGATATCAGGGTGCAGGCTCCTCACACATCAACCCCACAAAGCTTGACAACGCCCTTGACGAGATGATAGCTTCCGGCTTCAACGTTCAGTTTGCACAGGGCTATGAGCTCAAGGCTAAAAAAGCAAAGAAGAACGCTGCTCACCTTGCAGAAGCTGTTGAGCTTGCAAAGAACAGCGAAAGAGTTGTTCTCTTCATCGGTCTTACTGACGAATATGAAGCAGAAGGCTTTGACAGAAGCATTATGACTCTCCCCGAAGCTCACGATAAGCTTGTTGAGGAAATCACCAAGGTCAACAAAAACGTTATCGTTGTTCTTGCAGGCGGTTCACCCGTCGAAATGCCCTGGAACGATAAGGTAAGTGCTGTTCTTCACTCCTACCTCGGCGGTCAGGCAGGTGCAGGCGCAGTTGCAGATATTCTCTGCGGCGACGTTAACCCCAGCGGTAAGCTCCCCGAAACATATCCCATGTGCTATAACTGCACACCTGCAAAGAATAACTTCCCCGGCAACCCTGCTTCCGTTGAATACAGAGAAAGCGTTTATATCGGCTACAGATACTATGATAAGATTGAAAAGCAGGTTCGTTATCCCTTCGGTTTCGGTCTTTCATACACAACCTTTGATTACAGCGATATCAAGCTTGACAAAACCGCTATGGACGAAAATGACACTCTCACCGTTTCGTTCAAGGTTCAGAACACCGGCAAGGTTGCAGGTTATGAAACAACCCAGCTCTACGTTTCTGACAAGGTAAGCACAATCTACAGACCTGTTAAGGAGCTCAAGGGCTTCAAAAAAGTCTGGCTTGAGCCCGGCGAATGCAAAGAAATCAGCATTCAGCTTTCAAAGAGAGCCTTTGCTTTCTACAACGTAAACATCAATGACTGGTGCGTTGAAAGCGGCGATTTTGATATCCTTGTCGGTTCATCAAGCGCAGACATCAAGCTCAGCGCAACAGTTAACGTTTCTGCTCCTGCAGTTGATATTCCCGATTATTCAAAGGTTGCTCCTCTCTACTACACAGGCGAGGTTCAGGATGTTCCCACAGAGCAGTTTGTTGCAGTTCTCGGCAGAGAGCTTCCTCCCTGCGATTATGACCCCAACAGAAAGCTCGGCATTGTTGACACCTTCGAAAGCTGCAGCCACACAAAGAACGGCAGAAGAATGTATAACCTTCTCAAGAAGCTCGTTCCCGCAGGTTTTGCTCAGGCTATCGCTCTGCAGACACCCTTCCGTGATTTCATCAGTATGAGCGGCGGTGTGTTCAGTGAACAGATGGCAGAGGGTCTTGTTAAGCTCCTCAGCGGCGAAAAGGGCGGTATCCGTATGATTCTTAAGGGTATCCCCAAGGCAATCGCAGGCGTCGGTCCGCTTCTCAAGAACATCTGATAACAGGAGAAAACAAAAAT
The DNA here is from genome assembly GCA_045536245.1 of Acutalibacteraceae bacterium. GTDB lineage: Bacteria > Bacillota > Clostridia > Oscillospirales > Acutalibacteraceae > CAG-177. The sequence goes on from JAZSNE010000003.1 coordinate 30,080, forward strand.
GAGTAACAGGAAGATTATCCGCAAAATAATAAGCTTTGCGCTTGTTCTTGCAATAATTTTTGTCAGCATTCCGTTGAGCGCAAGCGCAGAAAGCTCCTCGATAAGATTCGGCATTATCTCCGATATCCATTATTTTGCCGATGCTCTCAAATGTGAGGGCGAGGTATATGACGAATGGCTTTATGATAAACATAAGGAATATGATGATACCGACGCACTTCTTGACAATGCACTTGACGGCGTTCTTCGCAACGCCGTTGAGGACGGTTCAACCTATGTTCTTATCCCCGGTGACCTAACCAAGGACGGCGAAAAGAAAAGCCACGAAGCTCTTGCCGCAAAACTTGCCGCTTTTGAAGCCGAAACAGGCATTCAGGTTTTCGTCATTCCCGGTAACCACGATGTCAACAACTCAAAAGCGATAACATTTGAAAACGGTTATAAAGAGCCTGCAGAAACAACCTCACCTGAAGCTTTTCGTGAAATTTATGCAGACTTCGGCTATGCCGACGCAGACAGCGTTTTTGTTCCGGCTGACGGCAATAAGGGCGGTATGCTCTCTTACACCGAGGTTCTCGGCAACTATAAGCTAATCGCCATTGACAGCTGTATGTACAGCGAAGATAACGGCGCAGAGGATAACGAGCATATGACCGACGGCAGAATCGGCGACGACCTGCTCGAATGGATTGTTTCAGAATGTGAAGACGCAGAAGAAAGAGGTCTGACCGTTATCGGTATGCAGCACCACAACCTTGTTCCCCACATGGCAATTGAAGAAGCCACATTCTGGCCCTTCGTTGTTCAGGAGTGGATTCAGATTGCGGAAGCTTATGCCGACGCAGGTATGCACTACGTATTCACCGGTCACCTTCACGTTAACGACGTTTCATCTCACGTTTCCGACAGCGGCGAGATTGTTTATGACATTCTCACCCCAACCCTTACAGGCTACCCCAATAACTACAAAATCGTTGATTTCACAACCGACGGAACATCCGTCAACTGTGATATGAAAACACTTGATATTGACGAATACAGGAATGTTATTGCCCCCGACGGCACACCCTATGAAAAGCCCTTCAAATTAACCTATTCTTTTGAGCGCACTTTCGGCAAGGGCAGCGTCAAGGATTTGCTTGAAGGTATTATCCACCCGTTTATCAGCGATCTCTTTGCAGAAATTGCTGCAGAAGGCGGCCTTGTGGATTATCTTGCCGTGAAGGGTCTTGACCTTGAGCAGATTATCATTGACGCTCTGGGCACAAACGGTCTTGCCATCGGCAACGTTGACATTCTCACCGTCAAAACAAACCTTATGGGTCTTATCAACGACGTGGGCAATCAGATTGACAGCGTTTATATCAACCAACCCGAGCTTACGCTTGAAAAAGTTGATGCCATCCTTGACAAGGCTCTCAACTTCAAGCTGTCAGACTTGCCTGCAACCTACCTTTATGACGCTCTCGGCTACGACGTTGAGAACGGCTGCACAGTAGGTGAGCTTGCAACCACGATTATGCTTGTTTACTACGCAGGCAATGAGGATACAGCAAGCTACCCTTACGTTGCCGATATTCTTGAGGGCTTTGACAGCGGCGTTCTCACAGAAAAATTATTTAACCTTCTTCTTGAGATTGTTGTTGATGACCTTGTTAAAAATGAAATTCTTGCAAACATCGACCTTAATCCCGGCGCACTCTTCCCGCCAAAAACTCTGTTCGCCGTTTTTGGCAAGCTGCTTCAGGGCGTAACGGAGCTCCTTCTCGGCGGCGACACCAGCCTGCTCAACCTTGTTGAGTCTGTGCTCGGTCTGCCCGTTGTTCCCGAGGAATATTCTTCGCTTGACAGCATCATTGATAACCTTGCAGGCAAATATTTAACCTTCAGCCAGTTCGAATCCTGGGGTTACACCATCTCGTGGATGCTCGGTTCATTCTTATATGACGAAACTCCGAACGAAAAGGCAGACAGCAACGCAGCCTTCAATTACAGCGGACCCGTTGAGGTTGATGCAACAAAAGAAAATTACCGTCTGCCCTCGCAAATCAACATCACTCTCGGCAATGATTCCGAAACTGAAGCAACCGTCACCTGGCTCACAAAATACAGCCTGACGGCAACGGATATTGAGCTGATTCCCTACAGCGCAAATCCCGTTTTCACGGGTGAACCCACCGTTGACTCAAGAATCAACACATCAAGCGAAACCGTAATCAGGAGTTATCCCGGTGCAGATATCGGTCTGCTTATGCCGATTATTCCGTATGAATCCGAATTCGTTTACCACACAGTCAAGCTCACAGGTCTTGAACCCGGCGCAAAATACAGCTTCCGCATCGGCGATGCAGAAAGAGGCTGGTGGAGCGATGCAGGCGTTATTCAAACCGCAGGCGGAAAGGACGAAGCGTTCAGCTTCATCTATGTAACCGACCCGCAGGCGCAACGCCCCGACCACTATGACAGATACGCCGAAACAATCGAAACCGCTCATGCCCTTTACCCCGATGCAAGATTTGTTGTTTCGGCAGGCGACCAGGTTGATATGGGCGGCAATAATAAGCATTGGAACTACTTCCTCAATTCAACCGACGAGTTCCTCAAGATGCCCTTTATGCCCACCACAGGCAACCACGAAAAAGACGGAGCCGTTATCACCAATATATTCGCTCTGCCAAACGTTCCCGAGCAGGATCTCGAAACAGGCGTTTTCTATTCATATGAGTATAACGGCGTTCACTTCACCGTTCTCAACACAAACGATGATGAAGACGATAAGCTCAGTGACGCCCAGATTGATTGGCTCACAAACGATATAAAGAGCAGCGATGCAAAGTTCAACGTTGTTGTTCTTCATAAAGCACCCTATTCCAACGGCTCACACGTTGAGGACAGCGACGTTGAGGGCTTCAGAAGCCAGCTCAGTGCGCTCCTTCCCTATCTCGGCGTTGACCTTGTTCTTCAGGGTCACGACCACGTTTACCTGCGCACAGACGTTCTCAACGCCAACGCAGTTGTGCCCACCAAAACCGAAACCGTCAGCTATAACGGTCAGGATTATGAGATGAAGATTAACCCCAAGGGAACAATCTATTCCATCTGCGGCACTTCGGGCGTTAAGGTTTATGACACCGTTGACGCTTCTGCAACAGACGGTGCATTCCCCAGAGCAGAGGCTATCGTTGAGAGCGAGCATTCAATGTTCAGCGCAATCACCGTTGACGGCAACAGGCTCTATTATAACGCCTATAAGGTTGTTGACGGCGAGGCGGTCTGCGTTGATACGTTTGCGATTGAAAGCACTGACCCCTCTTCTCCCTCAGATAAGGTTGGCGGCGCTTTTGATAATCTGCTCACGTCATTCCTTGCAAAGCTCAACATCAAGCTTCTCTGGAAGCCGCTTAACTTCTTCTTTGAGCTTTTCGGCAAAATTATGTCTGTTTTCGGAATGATTTAATTTAGAACCAAGGGGATTTTTCGACTATGTTTCAGCAGTTGATTGAATATTTTGAAAGCCGCAAAGTGCTTGTTCTCGGCTTCGGCAGAGAAGGCAGGTCAACCTATGACATAATCCGCCATAACCTGCCCGATAAGCACATCGGCATTGCCGACGTGCGTGAAGTTACAGTGCACGACACCAACGTAACCCTGCACTGCGGCGCAAATTATCTTGATGCGATAAAAGAATATGACACCATCATCAAAACTCCGGGTATGTCTTTCAAAGACGTTGTTGTGCCCGAGGGCGTTGAGGTCACTTGCCAGACCGACCTGTTTCTGCGTTTTTCGGACTGCGTGTGCGTGGGCGTAACAGGCACAAAGGGCAAAACCACCACCTCCACGCTTATTCACGGTATGGTTAAGCAGTCGGGCAAAAAGGTCTGCCTTATCGGCAACATCGGCGTGCCCGTGCTTGACAGCCTTGAAAGCGAAGAGGTTGACGTTGCTGTTATCGAAATGTCGTCGCATCAGCTTGAATTCACAACCGCCTCACCCCACGTTGCGGTTATGACAAACATTTATCCCGAGCATCTTGACCACTATAACGGCTTCGGCGGCTACGTTGCCGCCAAGCTCAATATAATCCGCCACCAGACGGGCGGCGACTATTTCATCTGCAATGCGGAGCAGGATTTTGACCGCTACTTTGACTTTGCAAAAGCCGCGCCCTCTGTTATCAAAGTTGGTCTTAACGGCAGCAAGGGCGATGAAGCCATCATTGCCGCTGCCGCCGCAAACGAACGCCTTAAGGGCGGCCACAACAGGCAGAACGTTTGCGTTGCAGCAACAGCGGCACGCTGCCTCGGCGTGAGCGATGCCGATATTCTCAAGGCGGTTGAAAGCTTTGCAGGCATTGAAAACAGAATGGAGCCCGTCGGCGAATACGGCGGAATAAAGTTCTATAACGATTCAATCGCTACCATACCCCATGCGGTTGAATGCGCAATTGAAGCCATTGGCGATGTTGATACGCTGATTTTCGGCGGTATGGACAGAGGCATTGATTACTCGGGCTTTAAACGCTACCTGCAGAAATGCCGTGTGCGTAACCTCATCGGCACACCTGACACGGGAACGGATATCTGCCGAGCCCTGATTGAAAGCGGATGCCCGAAAAACATCTTCATTGCCCAGGACCTTGAGGAGGCCGTTGACACCGCCTTCAGGTACACAGAAAAAGGCAGAAGCTGCCTGATGTCACCCGCCGCCTCAAGCTATAACGTTTATAAAGACTTTGAGGATAAGGGCAACCATTTCAAGCAGCTTGTCAGAGAGCATAAATAAAAAGTTGACCGTGTGCAGCAGAATTGCTGCACACGGTTTGATTTTAAAATAATTCTTTTTTATAAATCCCAAAAATGAGCTCGTTTTTCTTAACGTTCTTTAAGGTGTAAAAAATCATAAAAATATCCGTATAGCTAGAAATGCAAGACATAATAAGCAGATATACAAAATAAATCCTGACTGCACCGCTGCTGATTATTATCGCCAAGCTGATAATAACGGCAAAAAACAGGAACGGCGCAGCAAAGCATACGAGCTGACGGTTTCTTGAAACGTGCCCCTCATATACCGCAGAAACAGCTCCGCCACCTGCGGTAAGAACACATTTATCGTCAAGCTTACCTTTTGCCATAACAAGCAGATGAAGAAATTCGTGGATTGGAACAACAACAATAATCAGCGTAGCGAGTGCCGCAAGCGAAGCAATCAAGGTAACAGCTTTTCCGTAAGCAAACAGCTTATCACTGAATATCTTTGTAAAAACAAACAGTAACAAAATAAGAACTGTACCCATCACCCTGGAAGGCACTTTTACTTTATCCCAAAAGTACCATTTAACATAGCCGTTTTCTTCGGTCACTCCGTAGCTTTCAAAATCACACTTGTATTTCTTAACTATCTTCATTTTTAAAACTCCCTTTTTCACAAACGAGCCTGTGTTTATTTCTATTATAGCATATTTTATAAAAATGACAATATAGTTTCCGCCATATAATTTAATTGCCGTTATTGACAACACCTTTTAAAAGGTCTATAATCACAATGTGGTATGGGCCCGTAGCTCAGTTGGGAGAGCGTTCGGTTCGCATCCGAAAGGTCATGGGTTCGAATCCCACCGGGTCCACCAAAAAGTCATTACGGCATCGCCGTGATGGCTTTTTTCTTTTACGGTGGGATTCGAAAGCCCGTCAAGAAAACAGTCCGGTGGACTGTTTTTAGGGCGTCGAGCCGCTATGAGATAAAATTTCTGCAGCGATTCCCGAAAGTCGAACACCAAGATAAAGCCACCCTGCATTTACCCACCGGGTCCACCAAAAAAGTCATTACGGCCTCGCCGTGATGGCTTTTTTCTTTTACGGTGGGATTCGAAAGCCCGTCAAGAAAACAGTCCGGTGGACTGTTTTTAGGGCGTCGAGCCGCTATGAGATAAAATTTCTGCAGCGATTCCCG
>JAZSNE010000012.1:0-122678 GCA_045536245.1 Acutalibacteraceae bacterium
GGCGCAAAGGTTGAAATTAAATAATTTTACCTTAAATAAAGAACCCCTGTTCCTCGGAACAGGGGCTTTTTGCGTTTATAGGCAACAAAACTCCCCCTCGGCACAGCCGAAGAGGAGCGAGTTTTATTTGTCGGTTTAAAAATGTCCGCCTCTGATGGCAACAACCACGTTGTCAATTTTCTGGTAAACTATCGCAAGAAGCTCAACAAACTTATAAACAAAGCGGTGAAGCTTCTGCAGAATGCCGTTATCCTTGAAATCCTTTGTCTTTTTGAGTGTCAGGCTGTCAAGCAGCTCGCTGTTGTCGCCTCTTCTTGTTTCAATCTTAAGAGTATCGCCTGAGAAATCAAGAGTGGTGTAGGTAGTAACATCGTTATCGTAGAAACTGTATGCCATATAGGGTGCGGAGCCGCTGAATGCACCCTGGTCGCAGATAGCGTTTGTGTTAAGGTAAACAGTGCCTCTGGGGTCTGTATATGTCTTGCCGCTTTCGGCTTTGCCGACTACGGAGCTTTCATAGATGAAATGTGAGCGACCCTGAAGGTGGCTGTGACCGGTGAGAACAAGGTCAACGTCAAACGAATCAAAAATCGGGCTGAAAACTGCGTTGAGCAGAAGCATCGTTTCGGGGTCAAGTGCGCTGTAGCCGGGGCCGAAAAGCGCCTGATGCATAACGCCGATGCGCCATTTTGCGTCGGGGTTTGCTTCGACTGCTTCCTTTGCCATTGCCATATGGTCGGCTGCGGCAGGTGAACAGGCATCAAAAACAAGATAAAGAACGTCGCCGTAACGGAACCAGAAATCTCTGTCCAGACCCTCAAAATAGTTGCCGTAATACTCGTTGGGCATATTGGTGTAGTAATTATACATCATACCCTTTTTATCGAGGTTGCCTATTGCAAGAGCAAGGGGCAGCTCACGGAGCGCAGCGGGCATCAGAAGCGTCTGCCATTCGGGAGAGGTTTTACCTGTTGAGGTGTTGTCACCGGGCGAAACCATATAGCTTGCATCGGGGTTTTTTGAAAGAGCTTCGGCAAGAACGCTGTTCCAGGTGTAGCCGTTTTGCGACTGAACCTCGGTATCTTCTGTCTGGCCGCCAATCTGAATATCGCCGACAACAAGCGCTTTGTGGTCGCCGAACGACTTTGTTTCGTATTTGCATACTTCGCTCCAGCCGTTATCGGTATACCACTGATAATAATAGGTTGAGTTTTCTTTAAGGCCTGTGATTGTTACGCGGCAAACAACTTGCTCGTCATTCTCGGCAGGGGTGGTTTCACCGGTATAAACGGTGGGGTTGCTCATATTCGCAGCGGCGGCAATTCGCACCTCGGCTTTTGCAGTTGCTTTGTCAGCGTGCCAGCAAAGGCCGACCTGTGTTTCATCAGCGCCAACGCAGAGCATGGGCAGGGTGTTATCGTCTTTGAGCGAATTATAAAGCACGTCCCATTCAGCTTTTGTGAGGTTGGGTGCGTTGAAATCTGCAACCGCAAAAACGCTGACCTGAAGAAGCATTATAATTGCCACTGCAACGGAAATCAGTTTTTTCATAGTCATTTCCTCCTTATTGATATACAATAATTTTAGCAGAAGACGTTTTATTTGTAAAGTATTGCTAACCGTTAATTTGTTTTTTCTATTGTCAAAATCAAATCTGTATGTTATATTGAGTTTAGCGAAAGACGCTAAGACAATATCCGAAAGGAGTTATATTATGCCTAAAATTACTTTTATGGGTGCAGGCAGCACCGTTTTTGCAAGAAACGTTCTTGGTGACTGTATGTGCACGCCTGTTCTTTGTGAAAGCACAATTGCTCTTTATGACATTGACCCTGAAAGGCTTGAGGACAGCTATATAATTCTCAGCGCAATCAACAATAACATCAACGAGGGTCGCGCAAAGATTGAAAAATACTGCGGCGTTGAAAACAGAAAAGATGCTCTGCGTGGGGCAGATTTTGTTGTCAACGCAATTCAGGTCGGTCTTTATGACCCCTGCACAATTATTGACTTTGAGGTTCCGAAAAAATACGGTCTGCGCCAGACAATTGCTGATACACTCGGCATCGGCGGCATTATGAGAGGCTTGCGCACAATTCCTGTTCTTCAGGATTTTGCAAACGATATGGAAGAAGTTTGCCCCGATGCTTGGTTCCTCAACTATACAAACCCTATGGCTATCCTTTCGGGCTATATGCAGAGATACACCAAGGTTAAAACAATCGGTCTTTGCCACAGTGTTCAGAGCTGCTCAAGAGATCTCCTTAACAGCCTTGGTATGGAGGATAAGCTTGAAGGCAGAAAAGAGCTTATCGCAGGCATTAACCATATGGGTTGGCTGCTTGAAATCCAGGATAAAGACGGCAATGACCTTTATCCCGAAATCCGCCGCAGAGCAGCAGAAAAGAATGCCAACGAAAAACACAGCGATATGGTCAGATTTGATTATATCAAGAATTTCGGTTATTACTGCACGGAATCCAGCGAGCATAATTCCGAATACAACTGCTTCTATATCAAGTCAAAATATCCCGAGCTGATTGACAGATATAATATTCCGCTTGACGAATATCCCCGCCGCTGCATAAACCAGATTAAAGGCTGGAAAGAAGAAAAAGAAAGAATTCTTGCCGACGGTAAAATCACTCATAAACGTTCGGGCGAATATGCTTCATACATAATGGAAGCCATCGTTACAGGCAACCCCTATAAAATCGGCGGAAACGTACTCAACACGGGTCTGATTGATAACCTGCCTGCCGATGCCTGCGTTGAAGTGCCTTGTCTTATTGACGGAAGAGGCTGCAACCCCTGCCACGTGGGCAAACTGCCCGTTCAGCTTGCTGCAATGAATATGACAAACATCAACGCCCAGCTTCTCACAATCAACGCTGCAGTCACCAAGAAGCGTGAGGACATTTATATGGCTGCAATGCTTGAACCTCACACCGCCGCCGAGCTTTCGATTGACGAAATCAAGGCGATGGTTGACGAGCTGATTGAAGCTCACGGCGAATATATGAAGGATTATAAATAAGATAACATCGGCAAATGCTGTGTTATAGAAAGTGAAAATTAAGAAAGGAGTGTTACAAATGCTTGCAATTCTTGCAATGCTCAGCGACATCCCACTCTATGTTTTCAATCTTGTTGAACAGCTTACGGGTATGGATATGAGCTCTGTCAGCAAGATGCTCAGCGATGCTTTTTCGTCTGTGCTTGACCTGATAGGTTGATTCAAAAAGGACTGTTCCGTTTGGAGCGGTCCTTTATTTACGGATAAAAGTAAAATAATTGTTGCAAAACTGCGGCTATGCTGATAAAATGTATTTCAGATTTTATCCGGAGGTTTGGGTTATGTATTACGGTATGCTTGCATCTGCGGCGTTTTTGTTTGCAATGCAGTTTTTCTTTAACCAGATGTTTCAAAAAAGCAGGGGCGACGGAGTGGATTCCGCCGTTACGCTTTCACTCTATATGCACGGCATATCGTTTTTCATTATGCTGGTGCTCAACAAATTCCATCTGAACGTAACGTGGTTTTCGCTTCTGATGGCGGTGCTTTACGCCGCAGTTGTGCTCGGCTACAGCTTTGCAAGTCTGAAATCGTTTGCGACGGCAAACCTCTCCGTTTTTTCAATTTTCGCAATGCTCGGCGGAATGCTTTTGCCGCTTGCTTACGGCGTAATTTTTCGCCACGAGGGCTTTCCGCTCACAAAAATAATCTGCGTTATCCTTATCGGCATCGCAACGGCGATGAGCTTTGAAAAAGGTAAGAAGAACAAGGGCGCAATGAAATATTATCTTGCGGTTTTTGTTCTCAACGGTATGGTCGGCGTTATTTCAACCATTCATCAGACCAGACCCGAGCTTGCTGTGGACAGCTTCAGCTTTATGGCAACTGTCAATATCTGCGTTGTGGTTGCTTGCTCGGTTTTTCAGCTTATCGTCAACAAAAAAATCACCCGTGTTACGGCTAAAGAATTCGGCAGCCTTGCAGGCTATGCGGTCTGCAACGGCGTGGGCAACCTTTTGAGCCTGATTGCGCTTACAGCTCTGCCTGCCTCGGTGCAGTTTCCGATTGTTACGGGCGGAACAATGTTTTTCTCAACCGCTTTAAGCGTTATACGCAAAGAAAAGCCTTCGGCAAAAACCATTGTTGCCGCGCTTGTTGCGTTTGCTGCATCGGTATTCATAATGTTTTAACTATAAAAAGAGTGCTTCGGCACTCTTTTTTTGTTTTGAAAGTCCGTTTTATGGTACATCTGACTCGCTATAATAAAGACAGAAAGAAAAACAAAGGAGAAAACATTATGAAACTTTTAAACAGCATCTATAAATTTCTGCTCGGTGATGACACTGATGTTCCTTTTGAAGGGCTTGATGATGGGGAACCCGTTGCATTTGACCCTGACCCCGAAACGCCCGTTCTGCATCTTGTCACCGACTGCGATGCCGCATAAAATCAGCAAAAGAGCCGACCTGCATTCAAAACTTTCACTCACTTTCATTTATACTCATTATTCCTTTCTTTTACCCCGTCGGCTTTTTGATAAAAAAGGGGAGCTGCTCATTGCGAACAGCTCCTTCTTTTTATTTTCAATATAAATTATTCCTCAAACATAACCAGCTTATTGTTTGTGCCGGACTCAATGATTGCCTCGATAAGCTTCATAAGTCTGCGCTGCTGATTGTGGGTAACGATAATATCCTCTTTACCCTCAAGGTGAGCGAAGATGTTTTTATAGTATCCTATCCAGTTGGTTTCTTCGATTTCAAGGGGATAGGTTTCAATGGTGTCATCGGTTCTCGGCGCCATTGTTTTTGTTATGCCTGCACCTGCAACAATCGGAACGGCGTCACGGTTTTCCCAGTCGCTGACCTTGACTATTTTGCCGTTCTGCTCCCAGTCGTTGATAACGGCAGAGCCGTTTTCACCCAGAACATACCACAAAGGCAGCTCGATGAAGTTGCTTGTTGCAACCTCAACAAGGAACGAAAGTCCGTCATCAAAAATAAGATTTGCTCTGAAGCCGTCGTCACATTTTTCGTTTGTGACGTATGTAAGCTCTGCATAAACTGACTTGAGCTTTCTGGGCAGAGTCATCATCAGAGCCTGGTCAAGCAGGTGGATACCCCAGTCAAGCAGCATACCGCCGCCGTGCTCGGGCTGATTGCGCCAGTCGCCGGGAATACCTCTTGAGCCGTGAACTCTCGATTCAATTCTGAAAACCTTGCCGAGAGTGTTATCTGCCATAAGCTTTTTAACGGTCAGATAATCCTGATCCCAGCGTCTGTTTTGGTGAACGGTGAAAAGCTTGCCGCAGCGGTTGGCGCAGGCGATCATTTCTTCAAGCTCTGCGATGTTCATTGCAACGGGCTTTTCGCTGATAACGTTTTTGCCTGCTTCAAGAGCGGCGATTGCAATCTCCTTGTGATAATCGTTGGGTGTTGCGATTGTTACAAGGTCGATTCTCTCGTCAGCAAGCAGCTCTTCTCTTGAAGAATAGGCGTGAATGCCTTTTTCTTCCGCAACCTTGCCTCTTTCGGGGTTGATGTCGTAAATTCCGAGAAGCTCTGCGTGCTCGCCGAGTTCTTCCTTGATTTTTTTTGCGTGCCAGCCGCCCATACCGCCGTAGCCGATAACTGCGCAGCCGAATTTGTTGTTAACCATAGTATGCGCTTCCTTAAAAGAGAAAAAAGTCAATTTAATTTTGGTACGGGTAAAACCCTGTCCTTGTTTTGTTTAATGAATCCGGTTTGACTGCGGATATTTCGAGGCGGATTGACGCCGTATTGGCAAAAATCCGCGTCAAACCCACCACATTTCGCCTGTGGATTCTTTAAGAATTATATTCTGCAGGAACGAAACAGCCTTTGAAAGACCCTCGTTTTGGCTCATAAGCGAATCCTCGTGCTCAATGCTGATTGCGTAATCATAGCCGACCATACGAAGATTGGAAATGATTTCTTTCCAATAAGCGTTATCGTTGCCGTAGCCGATTGTGCGGAAAATCCACGAACGGTTGATTTCGTCGCCATAGGGTTTGTTATCAAGCACGCCGTTTACGGCAGTGTTGTATTTATCAATCTTCGTATCCTTTGCGTGGAAGTGGAAGATTGCGTCACCAAGCTTGCGGATGCAGGCAACGGGATCCATACCCTGCCAGATAAGATGGCTGGGGTCAAAGTTTGCGCCGATTTCGGGGCCTACAGCCTCACGCAGGCGAAGCAGGCTTTCTGTGTTATAAACGCAGAAGCCGGGGTGAAGCTCAAGAGCGATTTTGTTAACGCCGTGAGCCTTTGCAAAAGCAACAAGGTCTTTCCAATAGGGGATAAGCACCTCGTTCCACTGCCAGTCAAGAATTTCGCCGAAATCGTTGGGCCAGGGGCAGGTTACCCAGTTGGGATATTTAGCGGTTTCGCAGTCGCCGGGGCAGCCCGAGAAGGTGTTGATCTGGCTCAGACCGAGCTTTTCTGCAAGCAGAATGGTGTTTCTGATAGTCTTATCGTAATCTGCGGCGATTTCTTTGTTGGGGTGAACAGGGTTGCCGTGGCAGGAAAGTGCGCTGATTTCAACGTCATATTTTTTAAGCAGAGCCTTGAATTCCTCAAGCTTTGCTTCGTCGGCAAGCAGCTCTTCGGGGTTAGCGTGAGCGTTGCCGGGATAGCCGCCGCAGCCGATTTCAACCATCTCGATGCCGAGAGATTTGAAATATTTGAGAGCCTCTTCAAGAGAGAGGTTTGAAAGCAGAGTTGTAAATACACCGAGTTTCATCTGATAATCTCCTTGTCATGAACGTCAATAATTATATTCAGGTGCGGACGGAGTCCGCCCTTAACTGTTCACTTTTCACTGTTCATTATTCACTTAAATAATGCTTTTAAGATATTTATAGCTTCTTGCGATATCTTCAAGACCTGTGGGTACGGGATCGTCGTTTTCAACGATTACCCAGTCAAGACCGATTTCCTTTGCTGTTTCGATAACAGCAGGAATATCGCAGTTGCCTTCGCCAAGAGCCATGGGCTTGCCGTCAATACCGTCTTTAACGTGAACAAGAACGATGTTGTCTTTCTTTGCTTTGAGCAGAGCACGGTTATCTTCGCCTGCGTGGAAGCTCCAATATGTATCAATTTCAAGCGAGCATCTGTCGCCGATAATATCAATCGGATACTGACCGTCTTCAAGAGCAACAAATTCTTCGCAGTGGTTGTGGTAATAAACCTTTATGCCGTATTTTTCCATAGCATATTTTTCAGCTGCGCCAAGAACGTCGCCTGTTTCGGCAGATTCATCGTATGTTGAATGGGGAGCGCCGCCAACACCGACTGCCTTTGCGCCGAGGGTGTTGATGAACTCAATTGTCTGCTCCATTTTGTCTGCTCTGAAATCGTCAAGACCCATATGAGCGCCGACGGCAACAAGACCAACCTCGTCAAGCTTTGCCTTGATTGTTGCGGCGTCTGTGTTAAAGAAGCCTGCAAATTCAACGCCGTCATAGCCGATTTTTTTGATTTCTTCAAGAGCTTTTAACAGTGTTTCCGTATCGTTTATATGGTCTCTTACGGAATAGACCTGAACTGCAATTTTCATAATCAATTAGTCCTCATCGTTAAAATATACGGGTTTGCCTGTCTGAGCGGATTCATAGATAGCTTCAAGAATTCTTGTAACAACCATAGCCTGCTCAGGCTTTGTGCTGACTTCTTTATCGTTGATAACGGCGTCATAGAATGCGCGGCATTCAAGCTCTGCAGGGTCATCGCTGCAGCCGTCATAGAATGCAACTCCGCCTGCGTCAAAGTTGGGCTTTTCGATAACCTGTCTGCCGTTCTTTACATAGTTGATGCGAAGGTCGTCAAACATATCTGCGCCGCCCTTTGTGCCGGCAAGAAGGGTTGAAGCTTCAATGGGGTCTGCAATGTTGATTGCCCAGCTGGATTCAACGCTGATGGTTGCGCCGTTTTCCATAACAACAAAACCGAAAGCGGAATCTTCAACTGTATATTTTTCGGGATCCCAGTCACCCCAGGCGTTGGCGGTGTTTTTCTGGTCGCCGAGCTTTTTGTATTTTGTACCTACTACCATCTTGGGTTTGTAGTTATCCATCATCCAGAGTGTGAGATCAAGAGCGTGTGTGCCGATATCAATAAGCGGGCCGCCGCCCTGTTCATATTCGTTAAGGAAAACGCCCCAGGTGGGAACGGCTCTTCTGCGGATGGCAAGAGCTCTTGCGTAATAGATTTCACCAAGGTCGCCGTTTTCGCAGCACTGCTTGAGATAAAGCGAATCGTCTCTCCAGCGTGACTGATAGCCGATTGAAAGCTTTTTGCCTGTTCTTACCGAAGCTTCGTACATAGCCTTTGCTTCAGCATATGTTTTAGCCATGGGCTTTTCGCAAAGAACGTGCTTGCCTGCTTCAAGAGCGTCAATTGTGATGAAGCTGTGTGAGCGGTTGGGGGTACAAACGTGAACGGCAACGATGCTCTCATCCTTGAGAAGCTCTTTGTAGTCGGTATAAATTTTTGCATCGGCAGAGCCGTATTTTTTTGCGGTTTCAACAGCTCTCTCTTCAATGATATCGCAGAAAGCAACGGGTTCAAGGAAATCAATATTAGAGATGGCACGCAGGTGTTTGCCGTTGGCGATGCCGCCGCAGCCGATAATACCAATCTTGATTTTTTCGCTCATAAGAAAATCTCCTTTGCGTTAAACAGATTTGTTTTGACATTTTCAGGCAGCTACAGCACATTAAAGCGATAAACCACCCCTATACCTTTATTATACTTAATATGCAAGGTAATTCAAGATTAATATTTTTTAGCAGGTGTAAATTTTTAGGGTCAGAATTTGGGCAATATAAACAAAAATCGGAGCGCTGTTACGGCACTCCGAAATTATATTTTTAATTTGATATTATTTGTTGACGTAAACCCTTTTTACAAGCAGATTTTCGCTGTCACGTACTTCGCCGAGACCCAGAAAAACGCCGTCGGGGTCATAAACTCTGTAATATCCGAGCATTCTGGGACACTTGATTCGGTTCAGGTCAAGCTCACCGCCGTTTAAAAAGCGTTTTGCCTGAGCTTCTGTAACCTGAACGGAGGGGTAAAGCTCCATTGCTTTTTCAACGGAGATAACAATGCTGTCAAGATTACCGTTTTTTGCCGCTTCTTCAAGCTGTTCAACCGTTATTGCCTGTTCAACGCAAAATCCGTTTGCCCTTGTGCGGCGAAGCTCCGTGAGCACTGCGCCGCAGCCGAGTTTTTTGCCGATATCGTCAATTAAAGTTCTGATGTACGTACCCGACGAGCAGGAAACCGATATTTTATATTCGTGTGTGCTTTCGTCGGATTCGAGCAAGTCGGCGGAATAAATCATAACCTTTCTTGCCTGTCTTTCAACCTCAATGCCCTGCCTTGCGAGGTCATAAAGTCTTTGACCGTTGACCGAAACAGCAGAATACATCGGCGGAAGCTGGCTGATTTCGCCCGTGAAGCTTTCAAGGGCGGCAACAACGTCATCCTTTGTTGCGCTTACGGGAGATTCGCTGAGGATTTTGCCTGTTATGTCGAGAGTATCCGTTGTGATGCCGAGACGGAATGATGCAAGATATTCTTTATCGTGGCTAGGCAGCAGCTCGCAAAAACGTGTTGCGCCGCCAAGCATAACGGTCATAACGCCTGTTGCCATCGGGTCAAGCGTGCCGCTGTGACCGCACTTTTTTTCGCCGCAGATACGGCGTGCTCTTGCAACGGCACCAAAAGAGGTGATACCTTTGGGCTTATCGAGAATAATTATACCTGTCATAGAAATATCCTTTCGGATTAATATATCGGAATTATATCACAATATGGCTTGCGTTTCAATAATCAATATGTTTTTTGACGGGTAAAAACGGGATTACGGCGAAAAAAACGTGGCGCTTATAATAAGGACATACCAAACAAAAACAGGGAGGCGCAACGAATGAAAAAGCTTGGCGAAAACAGAATAAGCGCAGTTGTCGTTACAAGCATTGTTGCTGCAACAATCGCAATCGTTGCCTGCCTTGCTATGGTTTTTGTCAGAACGTCACATTGCACTTCGCAGGAAATCGTTAACGGTCTTTCAGCAACGTTTGATG
Source organism: Acutalibacteraceae bacterium (assembly GCA_045536245.1). Taxonomy (GTDB): domain Bacteria; phylum Bacillota; class Clostridia; order Oscillospirales; family Acutalibacteraceae; genus CAG-177. Next base: position 10,131 of record JAZSNE010000012.1, read on the forward strand.
CTTGCGAATCCGTTGCCAACATTGCTGAAATTATGGGCGATATGCTTGGCAATGACGGCGAAGAGGCTGCTGAGATTGAAGAAATCAACGCTGTTGATTTCAGTGTTGCAGAAGGAAGATAAATTTCCGATTAAACAATAAAAGCTGTCATGCCGAACTCGGCGTGACAGCCTTTTGAGGTTATATGGGGAATTCTGTGAGAGCTCTGAATTCATAGCCCTGTGCACGGGCGTGGTCGATTATTCTGCCCAGTGCTTCTGCATTGTCGGGCGAAACGGAGTGCAGCAGAATAACCGCACCGGGGTGAAGACGTGCCGTTACCGTTTCAAAAGCATAGTCAGCACCCTTGGGGTTGTTAACGTCCCAGTCAGCATAGGCGCAGGACCAGAAGGCGGTTTTATAGCCCAGAGAATAGACGAGGTCGAGGGAGTCTTCGCTGTAAGCACCTTCGGGGTAGCGGAAGAAAACAGGAGTATAGCCGAAATCGTTAACAAGGCGGTCTTCGCACTCCTTGATTTCTGCCGTCATTTTTTCACGGGAGATTTTTGAAAAGTCGGGATGGTTTGCAGAGTGGTTGCCTACAATGTGACCTTCGTCAATCATTCTTCTGATGAGTTCCGGCTCTGCGTCGATATGGTCGAGCGTGCAGAAGAAGGCGGCGGGCACGTTTTTTTCTTTAAGCGTGTCAAGCACATCAAACGTATATCCGTTTTCCCAGCCGCAGTCAAAGGTCAGATAAAGCACTTTTTCCTGTGTTTTGGTGTCAAGACAAAAAGCACCTTTGTTAACCGAATCAAAATATTTTTGGTTATCAACAGAAATGCTGTGGGGTTTGCCGTTTTTAGCAACGCCGTAGCTGTGTTCTCTGCGTTTTGTTGAAAGACCGGATGAAGATGAGTTTGCAGGCCTTGTGACAGGAGCAGAGGTTACTGCGTCGGTAAAGGGTACGGTGGTTTTTTCGGCTTCTTCGGTTGCGGTTTCAGCAGCAGTCAGCCCATCGGTTGCTTCGGTCAACGTTGAAAATCTGTTATCTTCAACGCTTGCTTTTACGTCAGCCTCCTGTTCGTTAACAAAACCGCTCTGTGCTGAACAGGCAGAAAGCATTAAAATGCCTGAAAAAACAAGAGCAACCAATTTTTTGTTCATATTTTTCACCTTGCTTTATTTTTATTGTTCCTGTATAGTATTCCTTGCAAAATTAATTTTATCAAAAATTTCTCTCGTGTGCAACAAAAATCATTTTTTGTCACACTAATATTATGAGAGTGATAAGGAGGGTCGGTTTTGAGCGCTCAGATAAACGAACTCGTTACTCTTGCAAAAAACGGCAGTGCCGAGGCTTTCGGCGAGCTGTATGAGCTTTATTATAAAGAGATGTATTATTATGCCTGCTGCGTTACGGGCAGCAGCGAGCTGGCGCAGGACGCTGTGTCGGAAGCTGTTCTTGCGGCGTTCAGGCAAATCGGCTCTTTAAAAAAGCCGGAGGCGTTCAAGGGTTGGCTTTTTAAAATCCTCTGCGCTTCCTGCAAAAGGTATTATACCGAAAACCAACATAAAAAAGCATTTGTTTATCTTGACAGTGATGAACAGTGTAGCGATGAGCCGGCGGCGAGCGATGACCTTGATATTTCGCTTGACCTTAAGCGTGCTCTCTCGCTGCTTGCCGAGGATGAGCGTGAAATCGTTTTGCTCAGCACGGTAAGCGGCTACAGAAGCCGTGAAATTGCGGAAATTCTCGGCTGCAACGCGGCGACAGTGCGTTCAAAGCTCAGCCGCGCACTTAAAAAGATGAAAAATATGCTTGAAGAATCTACGGCGAAAGGGGGGTGAAAGATGAAGAATAAAAGCGTTGAAGAAATGTTCAGACAGGATATGAACGGCATTGAAGTACCGGAAAAACTCAGGAAAGAGAAAATCGTGCAAATGCTCAAAGAGCAGAAGGATTTTTCCTATGAAACGGGTAATATAATCGAAATGGATGCGCACAGGGACAGCGCATCAAAGCGGAGTTCGGCTGCGCCTGCAGTGCGCAGGCTTGCGGCAGCGGCAGCGGCGGCAATCATCGTGTTTGTCAGCGTGATGTTTGCCAGGGTGAACACAGGCGTGAGGGTTATCAGAACAGAGCCGTCAATTGCCAATTATAATGCAGAAAACCTTATAGTTGGCGTGAAAAGCTATGAGGAAGTTGAGGTTGCTGTTCAGAACGTTATCAAAAAGGATAACGTTAACCGTGTGCCCGCTGCAACGCAGAGCAGCAACGCCGAGCCGGTTACGGAGGAGAAAGAATCCGCACCGTCGGGCAACAGCTTTGTTATTGATAATTCCGTTATGCTTGAAACGGCGGTTAACGTTTACAATTCGGGCGGCGAAATTGTTGAATCGTTGACGGGCCTTGAAGCGGACATTGTCAAAAACAACGGCGAATATCTTTTTGTGGCCACAACGGGCCGCAAACCAAACGGCGCAACCGCAGAATGCGTCAAGGTTATCAAGGCTTTGCCGGCAGAAGAAATGGCGGTTGTGGCAACCATAGAGCTTTCTGATAACAGCAGCTCAAAAAGCACCGATAACTGCATCGAGATTTATCTTAAAGACGATAAGCTGATTGCAATTCTCAGCAGAGATGCTTACGTTATGGATGACAGCGCAGGCTACGGAAAAACTTCAACCGTTGCAATGTATTATGATATTGCTGATCCTTCTCAGCCGCTCAAAGTCCGTGAGCACGTTCAGGACGGCAAATATCTTGTTTCCGGCATCACAGACGGCGGAGCTCTTTATCTTATCACCGAAAAAGCCGTTTCAGGCGGTGAGCAGAGCCTTATTCCCGTTTGCACCGCAGACGGAGTTGAGGTTAAGCCCGCAACAGATAAAATTTTTATGGCGGTCAATGACCCCGAAGCGGCGTTCACGTTTATTACGGTAACCGATATAGACGATTTTGCACAGCCTGTTGATTGCCTTGCGTTTTTTGGCAGCAACAGCGGCAGACTCTATGTAAGCGGTAACACGGTTATGATTTCGAGAAGCTTTGTTTCCGTTGAAGCAGATGAAAACGGCATTCACAGAAATCTGACGGAATTATACAGATTCAACGTCGGCGAAGCGTCGGCAGAGCTTGCAGGCTCATATGTTTTCAGCGGCTTTTTGCCTGGCAAACCCGTTGTTGATGAAAGCACGGGCTGGCTTATAGCGGCGGCAACTGATTCAGAGTTCACAAGCCTTTATGTTCTCAACGAAAAAATGGAATTTGTGAGCGGAATTGAAGGAATCTTCCCCGGCGAAAAGGTCAGGGATGTTAAGGTTATCGGCAAAAATTGCTATATTATTTCAGGCTCTGCGGCAGAAACAACAATGACGGTTGATATTTCTGACCTGCAGAATCCGCGCAAGGTTGTTACGGTTTCCACAAACGGTCTCGCAGACAGGCTTTTTAACGCAGGTAATGAAATGCTTATCCGGATTGATGCTTCAAGCGAAAAAAGCGAGCCTGTTGATGACGGCATCAGCATCTCTCTGCTCGATATGAGCGACCCGTCAAACCCCGGCAATCTCGGTTTATATAATCTTACGGATATTTCAGACACTCTTTCGGTTTTTGATATCAGCGGAATTATGATTAATGCAGAAGAAAACATTCTCGGAATTCCGGTAATCAGAACAGATTCGGAAACCAAAGAAAAGGCGTTGGCATACGCCCTGTTCAATTATTCGCAGAGCGGAATTAAACCCGTCGGTTATTTTAACCACGAAACAGCTTCAGACACGGCAACCGCCATGCGCGGCACCTGCATAGGTGATGTTTTTTACAGTATCGCAGGTGATAAGATTGTTGCTTTTTCAATGAGCAACGAGAGCAGACTTGCCAGCGTAGAGCTTGGTTAAAATTACATTTATCAGCTGAATTTCCACACCCGAACGGATGGAGGGATATCGGACAATTCCGATTGAGTGGATTATTCATATTCCGTGCAGAAGGAATGTTTCGGCACGGTGACCGCCGTATCCTTGGGGAAGGATACGAAAAGGGCGGCAAAAGATGGAGTGGTTTGGCGGAGCCGGAGGCACAACGGCTCCGCCGCCGCATTCAGCGGTTAAAGGTCGTCGGCATCCTGAACAGGCTCAACGTCGTCGGCGTCATAGGGCACGCCCGTGTAGCTGCCGTTAACGTCAGAGGGAATATCCTCAAACGGTTCGTTATTCTGCGGCTTTTTGGCAGGGAAGCTGCGGCAGCTTTTCTTTTCGTTGCTGAAGCTGAATTGCATATAAACACCTCTCATTTACAGAATGTTTATATTTTTACCCCTGTTAGCCGTAATATTACACTTGACAAAAATACATATATAATGTAAAATTATATTCGTATGTATTGCTCACAAGCAAAAAATGAAAAAAGGATGGTTTTTAAAATGAAAAAGACAATCGCACTTATCACGGCAATCATCATTGCCACTCTTTCAATCTGCACACTTACAGTTTGCGCTTTTGCAGAAACAGCTGCTCCTGATACAGATGCAACAGCTGCAACTCAGGAAGCTGCAACCCAGGCTCCCGCAACTCAGGAAGCTGCAACCCAGGCTCCCACAGAGCTTGACCAGAACGACCCCAGACAGACAACAGCTGCTCCTGCAACTCAGGCTCCTGCAACTCAGGCTCCCACAACACAGGCTCCTACAGAAGCACCCACAGCAGCTCCTGCTACATCAGCTCCTGCAGCTTCCTCAACAGTTTCAGACGAAGTTAAGACAAATCCCGCAGGCGTAACTTCAATCGACGACGGCGAAACAACAGGCACAACAAAGGCTCCTGCAAAGGTTGAAAGCGAAATCCCCAACACAGGCAGCAAGGTTGTTGTTCCCGCAATCGCTCTTCTTGCTCTTGCAGGCAGCGTAACAGTTGCAATCAAGTCAAAGAAGGACTAATTTAAAACTTAAGCCATAAAAATTGCTCGCTCCTTTCGGAGCGAGCTTTTTTGTTGTTGTGCTTGGGAGTTATTTATCGCAACTCAGTGTAGGGGCGGATATTATCCGCCCGAAAATGATACGGTTATAATTTGCCTATGCAACCCTCAGACGCTATGAGCTCCCTTTTGAACTCCCTCAGTCACTTCGTGACAGCTCCCTCAAGAGGGAGCTGAATCGCCGCCCCTACGAAATAAAATGGGTAAGGGCGAAGCCCTTCCTTAACTATTCACTTTTCACTGTTCATTATTCACTAAAAAAGGCTTGCACTTTTTCGTGCAAGCCTTTTGCTGTCAGAATGTTTTTACGAGTTCCTTGAGGTATTCCTTGAATTCGTCGCCGATTTCGGGGTGGTCAAGCGCAACTTCGCAGTTTGCCTTCATAATGCCGAGCTTGTTGCCCATATCATATCTCTTGCCGTCAAAGTCATAGGCAATGAGCTTATCCTGCATACCGAGCTCGGTCATAACGTCTGTGAAATAGAATTCTTCGCCTTCGGGTGTGGCAGCAAGACCTTTTTCAATCATACCGAAAACCTCGGGAGGCATAACAACTCTGCCGAGAATGGCATAGAGCGAAAGAATCTGCTCAGGTGTGGGCTTTTCAATAATCTCACGGCAGTTCATCGCTCTGTCTTCACCTTCAATGGGTGAAACGCCGAGTGTGCAATAAAGTCTGATGAGTTCTTCAGGAACTTCTTTAACGCCAACAACGCCTTTGCCGTATTTTTCATAGCAGCGGCAAAGCTGTGCTGTTACGGGGTCTTCGGAAATAATAACGTCGTCACCGTAAAGAACAACGAAGGGTTCATCACCTACAAAGGATTTGCCGCACAGAATGGCGTGGGCAAGACCTTTGGTTTCTTTCTGACGCACAAAGCAGATGTTTGCCAGGTTTGCGCAAGCCTTGACGTCTTCATAGAGCTTTGCTTTTGAGGGGTTGCCCTTGAGCTGGGCTTCAAGCTCAAACGAATGGTCAAAATGGTCTTCAATTGCTCCCTTGCCTCTGTTTGTTACAATAAGAATATCTTCGATGCCTGCTGCAACCGCTTCTTCAACGATATACTGAATTGCAGGTTTATCAACAATATTGAGCATTTCTTTGGGAACTGATTTTGATGCAGGAAGAACTCTTGTGCCAAGACCTGCAGCGGGGATAATCGCTTTTCTTACTTTCATAATGCTACCTCCGTATTTTTATATAATTGAAGAAAGTTTGTCTGCCGCCAGAATGAACAGATTCATAATAACCTGCTCACCGAGGCTTCCTGCAAAATAAGCAAGGAAGGAAACGCTGCCGCGGCGGACAATCATCATTTTTCTTAAACCTTCGTTATCAACAGTTTCACCTATAAGGTTCAGCTCTGTCTGCACTTTTTTGAAATATAATTTGTCTGCCAGAAAACCGCAAAGCAGCATCTGGGCAAGGGAGATGCCTGAAATAATAAACGATGGTGCTGCAGCTTTTCGTGTGAACTCCATCATAGTTTCTTCATCAACAATGCTAAGAAGCTGCATCGGCGAAACGATGTCTTCGGCAGCAATGCCCGTTGTTGCAAGCAGCTCTGCATAAGCGGCGTCAAGGTGGTTGACAAGTGGCGTGCACATCATTGAAACCGCAATGAATGAAATCATCAGAAGAATGCCGATTTTATACATTTTTCTGAAAAGAAACCACTGAGGGCCAAACAAAAACGCTGCCCAGTTGAAGGTTACTTTTTTGTTTGTGATTTTGCGGAATTTAGGGATATAGCGTTTTGCGTTGAGCTGGGTGAAAAGAGAATAATCACCAGCCGTATAATCGCCGATTTTTTCATTTTCGTCTGCGCCGACCCCGTTCATAAACGGGTTGCCTTCGCTCTGCGCAAGAAAGTTGCCGCAAGACTGGCATCTTAATGCATTTTGATGGTTTTTTGCGCCGCAGAACGGGCACTCTTTTTCGGGCAGTTCTTCTGCTTCACCAAAAAGTGCACCGCAGCTGCCGCAGTGGAGCGCATCAGCAGGGTTTTCGCTGCCGCAGATGTGGCAGATAACACTGCCGTCATCAGGAGAGCTTTCGGCTCGGGCTGTGTCTGCCGTTGCTTCGGTTTTATTATCAGGGGCAGAAGTTTCGCTGCCTGACGGAGAAGAATCGGGCGACCACACAAAGGTTTCTGAATGGAGCTCTGAATTTATGCATCTGCCGTTTTTGAACCAGCACTCACGGTGGTGCGGTGTGGCACACTCGGGGCAGACGACAATGTCATCACTCTCATTCATAACAATGCCGCATACGGGACACGGCAAGCCGTAATATTTCATCGGGTTTCACACTTTCATAAAAGTATATACATTTTCATTTTAACTAATCATAAGCAAAATTTCAATTACTTTTTTAAAATATTTATGATTATTAAAAAATAAAATATGCATAAAATAAATTTTGGCTTTACAAGTGACAAATTATTAGTTATAATACATCTTGAAAAATTATGCTTTAGGAGATTTTTTATGATTCAGTTTGAAGAATTAAGGCTTGGGGTTCTTGAATACGAAGAAAAGCTTAAGCAGCTTCGTGAAGCTCTTGGCCTTGATGCAATGAGCAAAGAGGCGGCAGAGCTTGAAGAGCAGACCGCACAGGACGGTTTCTGGAACGACCTTGCAAATTCCCAGAAGGTTCAGCAGAGAATCAGCCAGCTCAAAAATAAAATCAGTGCTTACAACTCGCTTGAGGGTGAATATAACGACGCTCTTGTACTCATCGAGCTTGCTGATGAGGCAGAAGATCTTGATATGCTTGACGAATGCAAGGAAGCGGTTAACGGCTTCATTGAAAAGCTTGATGCCATGACTCTCAGCACCCTGCTTTCGGGTGAATACGATGCAAAGAACTGCATTCTTACCTTCCACGCAGGTGCAGGCGGCACGGAGGCTCAGGATTGGAACCAGATGCTCGTCAGAATGTATCAGCACTGGGGCGAAAAGCACGGCTTCAAGGTCAGTATGATTGACTTCCTTGACGGTGATGAAGCGGGCCTTAAATCAGCCGTTTTGCTCGTTGAGGGCGAAAATGCTTACGGCTATCTCAAGGGTGAAATGGGCGTTCACCGCCTCGTAAGAGTTTCTCCCTTTGACGCTTCGGGCAGACGCCACACGTCGTTTGCTTCGCTCGAAGTTATGCCTGAAATTGATGACACCGTTGAGGTTGAAATCAATCCCGATGACCTCAAGATAGACTATTACCGCTCCAGCGGTGCAGGCGGCCAGAAGGTTAACAAAACGTCATCTGCCGTTCGTATTACTCACATTCCCACGGGCATCGTTTGTGCCTGCCAGGTTGAAAGAAGCCAGCATCAGAACAGAGAAGTTGCAATGAAGATGCTCAAATCCAAGCTTATTGAAATCAAGGAACGCGAGCATCTTGATAAGATTGACGATATTAAGGGCGAACAGAGAGAGATTGCATGGGGCAGCCAGATTCGCTCATATGTGTTTATGCCCTACACACTCGCAAAAGACCACCGCACGGGCTTTGAAGCAGGCAACATCAATGCCGTTATGGACGGCGATATTGACGGCTTCATCAATGCCTATCTCAAGATGGAATCGCTGAAGAAATAATTTTTTTGGCAGGCTTGCAGGCAAGGAGGCGGAAAATGGAATTCATTGATATAACCAGAAGGTTTTTCAGCTCCGAGGTTTATCCGGGTGACCCTAAGCCCGAGGCGGAGCAGATTGCCGAAATCGGCAAGGACTCCGAGTGCAATCTTTCTGTTGTTCACGCCTGTGTGCATAACGGCACCCACGCCGATGCGCCGCTGCACTTTTTGCCGGGCGGAACACCGATTGACGAAATGGTGCTGGATGCTTACATCGGCCCCTGTACTGTTATTCAGGTGCCGGGCGGTGTTATAACGGGCGACTACGTTGACCGCCATTTCCCCAAAAACTGCACACGCCTGCTTATTAAAGGCGGCGGACGGGCGTTCTTTATGGACTCCTCTGCGCAGGAGGTTGCAGACAGCGGACTGCTGCTTATCGGCACGGATTCGCTCTCAGTCGGCAGCAAGGGAAACCAGACGGGGCCTCACAGAGCCTTTCTCGGCGAAGGGGTTGCAATTCTGGAGGGACTTGACCTGACAAGGGTTGAGCCGGGCGAATACTTTTTGTTTGCGCCTCCCATACCCTATGACGGGCTTGACGGAGCTCCGGTCAGAGCCGTTCTGATTTCAGATTACATTTTCTGGTCTAAAAAATAATATATACTTTTATTAACAGCAACCAATATGGTTTTGAGCGGAATATTTCCGCCACGTCTGCGTTAAAAATCCTTGAAATAACCTCGTATTCCTGCGGATTTTCGCCTTGCCGTGACGAAAATCTTCTCACTCAAAACGGCTTGACATATGGGGTTGCTATTAATAAAAGTATTACATCTGCAACACGAGGTGTAAAATGAAACGATTTTTTGATTTCACGGTGAGCCTTATCCTTATTTTAATATTGCTTCCCGTGTTTCTGATTATTGCGCTGGTGGTGCTTATTGATTCGGGTGCGCCCGTTATCTTCAAGCAATACCGTGTGGGCAAGGATAACAAGCTGTTTTATATCTATAAATTCCGTACAATGAAGGTCAACACACGCAACACCTCAACAGAGGACCTCAAGGAAGCTGATTCCGTTATCACCAAAAGCGGACGTTTTTTGCGCAAAACAAGCCTTGACGAGCTGCCGCAGCTTTTCAACGTGCTTACGGGTGAGATGAGTTTTGTCGGTCCGAGACCGCTGATTCCCGAAGAAAAGGAAATCAGGCAGATAAGAAAAGAGCTTGGCGTTTATTCCGTCAGACCCGGCATAACAGGACTTGCTCAGGTTAATGGCAGAGATATGCTCGGCGCAAAAGAAAAAGCTCTGTATGACAAAGAATATGTCGAAAAACAGAGCATTTTACTTGATATTAAAATTATGTTTAAAACCGTTATGGTGGTGCTCAAAAGAGAAAACATATCGGAAGGCAGCGAAGCCAACAACTCACGCAAGGTTTAAGCGACGCCGAGGTATTCCTCAAGGCATTCGCCGCTTGCTTTCATCTCTTGGGCAGCTTCAACGCCTACATAGCGCCAGTGCCACGGCTCATAGATGATTCTTGTGATATCCTGCTTATCTTCGGGGTAACGCAGAATGAAGCCGTAATCGGCGGCGTTTTCGCAAAGCCACTCAAATTCCTTGGTGTCTTCAAAGTCCTGTTCAAGGCTGCAGATATCCATTGCAAGGCCTGCGTTATGCTCGCTTGTGCCGGGCGGCAGAATTACGGTTGCTGCCTTTTGAGTTGCCTCAACCTTATCGTAGCCCTGGTCCATATAATAATTGATTTTTCTTTCAAAATTATTTTTCTGGCGTGTAACCGAGCGATAGCCTGAAATCGGAACAAGGTGGATGCCGTCCTCGTAAGCCGCTTTATACATTTCATTATAATACGGCGCCACTCTTTCATCGAGATAAACGTCATCATAGCCGCCTTCAACTGCGTTTTCAAGCTCAGGCTTATAGCCGTCGGGCAGGATATAATCCCTGTTGACAAGTATCATACGCCAATCCGAAACGTTCATATCCGCATAGGCAGGCTCAAAACCTGCATAGGCATACTCATAATCCTCAATCAAACCGGAATCACTGTTTTCGGGCTTTGCGGGTTCTTCAGAAGGTTTTTCGGTTGGTTTTTCCTCCGGTTTTTCGGTTGGCTTTACAGTAGGATTAACTGCAGTGGGCTCCTCGGTTTCTTCTTCCTGCATACTGTTTTCGGTTTCGGGAAGATCCGAATAATATTCGTTTGTCACGGTGTGTTCGTACTTCTGAAAATCGGTTTCATCCATAAAAGATGAAAAATCAAATTTACCGTCATTTTCATTGTTGTCTGATTTGCTTTTGCTGTCTGTGCCGCAGCCTGCGAGCAAAACGGCAAGCACGCCGGCAACGGCGGCGATAATGTGTTTTTTCATTGCTTAACCTCCGGTTAACGTTTAATTACCTCATATATTTTATTACTATTTAACTCCGTTGTCAAACGGTTGAAAAAATTTAATATTTTTGTAAAATTTACTGTGCAACAGTTTTTGATATGCCCTGAACGGCAAAAGAAAGGAGATGTTTGTTTTGAAAGCAAACGAAAGCGTAAAAAATTACCCTTCGGAAAGAAGGATGTACGCTAACTACACGGCAAGAAGCATCAAAAAGGTGTGCAAAGAAATCGGCCCCCGTTTTGCAGGCTCCGAGCAGGAAAAGAAAGCAGTTGAGTATATGGCTGAGGACCTTAAAACTTGCTGCGATGAGGTTGGTATGGACGAATACACCGTCAGCCCTATGGCGTTTCTCGGCTGGATTCCGCTTTCGGTTATTCTTATGACAATTTCCTCGGTGCTTTTCTTTGCGGTTCAGCTTTTCGCTCTGCCTTACCAGCTTCTTTTTGTTTCAATAGCACTTGTTGCTGTTTGCCTTTTCTTTATCGTCACAGAGTTCCTTTTTTATAAAGAAACCCTTGACCCGTTTATGAAGAAAAAGACGTCATATAATGCTTACGGATACAGAAAAGCTTCAGGCGAAACAAAACGCCGTATCATCTTCTGCGGTCACGCCGATTCATCTATGGAATGGCGCTTCACCTATTACGGCGGTCCTCCTCTTGTTATTTCAATTATCGGCGGCAGCTTTGTAGGTATTCTCGCAACTCTTGTTTGCGATATCGTTGTTATTGCAAAGTGCGTTGCAAACCCTGCTTTTATCGAAACGAAGGCTGTTGACATTATCAGCTATGTGCTTCTCGGTTTCGTGGTTATTTTCCTTTGCGCTTCTCTCTTCTATGATAAGAAGCGTATTGTTGAAGGTGCAAACGATAACCTTACAGGCTGCTTTGCTTCAATCGCAATGCTCAAATACCTCCAGGATCACGATATCCGCTTTGAAAACACAGAAGTCTGGGCTCTCTGCGCAGGCTCTGAAGAAATCGGCCTGAGAGGCTCAAAGGCTTTCTGCGAAAAGCACGGCAAAGACCTTGCTGACGTTGAAACCGTTTTTATTGCGCTTGACACTATCCGCGATTTCGACTTTATGGCTATCTATAATAAGGATATGACTTTCACTGTAAATAATGATGCAGACGTTTGCAATCTTATCAGAGAAGGCGGCAAAATCGCCGGCTATGACCTGCCCTTCAAGCCTGTTTCGCTCGGCGCAACCGATGCTGCTGCGGTAACAAAGAGCAAATGCGGAATAAAGGCTGCTGCTTTTGCAGCTATGGACCCTGCTCCTGCGCGTTACTACCACACAAGGCTTGATACACACGAAAACCTTGACCTCAAAACAATCGAAGCAGGTGTTGATATCTGCCTTGAAACGATGTTCCTCTATGACGAAAAAGGTCTTAACGTGTAATTGATTAGGCATTTTCAACAAATAACCAATCGCTTTTTCAAACCTTTTAACAAAAATTTTTGTTTTTGAAAATTTTTCTGTTTTATTGTAAAGTTATATGCTATAATTATAAAATAGCAATGGCATATGCTGCTTGCGAAAGGAGAAATATCACAATGAACAAGAAAATTCTTGCAGTTATAAGCGTTATTCTTACGCTCTCAATGCTCTTTGGCTTTGCAGGCTGTCAGTCTGAAGGTGAGGAAGAAACAACTATTGCGGTCAAGACCCCTCTTTCAATTGAAAACCGCACGGTGATTGACGATGCAGGCGCTGCTCAGACACTTCCCACATACACACCCGAAGAAGCAGAAATCAACACAACTGATATTTTTGCTTACATCCAGACTGTTCTTCCTGAACTTAAATCAGCAGAGGCAGGCGTTAAAATCGGTCTTTCCAAGGGTATCGTAAAGGCAAAGAACGAAAAGGACGAAGAGCTGCCCTACAGTGAGAACGAAACTCTCAATGCAGTAATCAACACTCTTTCAAAATATATGCTTATCACAGGCCCCACAGAAGAAAACAAGAGTGCGGGATATGTAGGTATGGATAAAACCGGTCAGCTCGTTGTTTTCAACGGCGAGTCTGCTTACGGCGCAGCTGCTCTTAATGAGGTAATTCCCTTTGAGCATCTTGAATCTCTCACCCGTGAAAACGTTGAGAAGGCAATATGCGTTGATGAAGGTTCTCTCAGAACAGTAACCGTTACCCTCAAGGATGCTCTTCCGCCCGAAATGGTTCAGAACATCTATAACCAGGGTGTTGCACAGGGTGATATCAAAGCTGCCGTTCTTGCAGAACTTGCAACAGCTGATGATTTTATGAAGGTTGTTGAGCCTGAAAACGTCGGCGTTACATATGATAACTGCCAGCTTGTTATTACAATCAACCTTGAAACAGATGAAATTACTGCGATTGAATACATCAAGCGTGCAAACGTTACGGCAAAGGTTGTTGGCGCAGGCACAATGGCAAACCTTAAGGAAACTCCCCTCACATTCTGCTATGAAAGCTTCCTTAAGTATGAGATTGACAGAAACGACCCTGCAGCAGCACAGTAATCACACAAATTCAGAGCCGCACCAATCGGGGTGCGGCTTTTTGACTGCCGATAAAGTCGCTGAAATATAAATGAAAAGAAAGCGCTTCCCTTGCAGGGGAGGCAGCTGCTCGGCTTCCTTTCCCAACAGTCACGGTTTAAAATAATTTCAGTTGACTTTTGCAAAAGATAATATATAATTGAATAAAGATTAATAAAGGCAACAGTCCGGATTGGAGAAACAGATATGAAAAGATTTCTTGCTGTATTATCGGTGTTGGTTCTTGCGCTGTCATTTGCAGCTTGCGGCTCAAAAAATAACGGCACGGTGAGCGGAGTTTATGACCCTGACGCAGTGACCCAGAATCCCACTGTACAGAAGCAGAACGATGTAATTGCAGAAAACTTCGGCGTTTCAGTTGAAAATAAAAGAATAGTCGGCTATGTGGGTGAAGATGATTTTGTAAGATACATCATCATAGAGTATGATGATGCAGGCAATTACAGAAAAGGCCAGGAGCATTATCTCTACCACAGCGCAGATGCCTATGACGCGGCAATCAGCCAATACGGTGATGCGGTTATTGAGCATAACGACGATGCATTGTATCTTTCAGTTGCGTCGGGCTTTGCGGGCACCAATTATGACGAGGACTTTGAAAAGCTTGATAAGCTTTACAGAATCAAAACCCGGACAGGTGTTCAGTAAGACGCAAAAACGGCAAAATAAAACAGGCTTACAAAGGTGATTTACCGATGTAAGCCTGTTATTATTTTGTTTAATCAGTTGAGAACGGGAATGAATGCGTTATGAACGTATTCAACGGCCTTGTCTGCATCCTTTGCGTCAATGAGAACTGAGATTTTGATTTCGCTTGTTGCGATCATCTGAATGTTGATATCAGCCTCGAAGAGAGCTTCAAACATTGTGGATGCAACTGCGGGGTGAGTTTCCATACCTGCGCCGACAACGGATACCTTGGCAACGTCAGTGTCGCAAACAATTTCAAGGCCTGCAACAAGGTCAAGGTTCTTGAGGATTTCAACAGCTTCTTCGCCGTGTGATTTAGCAACGGTGAAGGTGATATCCTTTGTGTCGCCTCTGCCGACTGACTGAAGAATGATATCAACGTTGATGTTCTTTGCGGCAAGTTTGCCGAAGATTTTATAAGCAATACCGGGAACGTTGGGAACGCCGATGATTGAGATTCTTGCAACGTCGGTATCCTTGGTTACGCCTCTGACGAGCATTTTTTCCATAGTGGTGACCTCCTTAACGATTGTGCCGGGTGCGCGAACAAGGCTTGAAAGCACCTCAAGCGTTACATTGTAATTTTTTGCCATTTCAACCGAACGGTTGTTGAGAACCTGTGCGCCGAGGGTTGCAAGCTCAAGCATTTCATCATATGTGATTTCGTTGAGCTTCTGTGCGCCCTTGACCTTTCTGGGGTCTGCGGTGTAAACGCCTTCAACGTCGGTGAAGATCTGGCAGCGGTCTGCGTGCATTGAAGCGGCAATTGCAACAGCGCTTGTGTCTGAACCGCCTCTGCCGAGGGTTGTGATATCGTCATATTTGTTAAGGCCCTGGAAGCCTGCAACAATAACGATGTTCTTTTTGCCGATTTCAAGCTTGATGCGCTCTGCGCTGACCTTTTTGATTCTTGCGCTGCCGTAAACAGAGTTGGTTGAGAAGCCTGCCTGCCAGCCAAGAAGAGAGCAAACGGGATAACCGAGCTTTTCGATAGCCATTGCAAGCAGAGCGATTGAAATCTGCTCGCCCGATGCAAGGAGCATATCCATCTCTCTTTTGGAAGCGGCAGGGTTAATCTCTTTTGCTTTCTCGATAAGGTCGTCGGTTGTGTCACCCTGAGCGGAAACAACAACAACAACGTCGTTGCCCTCCTTGTAAGTGTCTGTGACTATACGGGCAACATTCATAACTCTTTCAGCGTTAGCAACAGAGCTGCCGCCGAATTTCTGAACAATGAGTGCCATAAGAAACCTCCATTAGGGATTAATAATCTGTGATTCTGATGATTGATTCGGCTGTTGCGCCTGTTAATGAGGCAAGTTTATCTGCAAGCTCTTTTTCGTTAAGCACTGCGGTTACAAAAGCAAACTCGCCGTCGGGAGCGTCTGCTCTTGCAAGCATTGAAACTTCGCCGAATGCTTTGTTAACCTGAACGAGTGCAGCAGCCGCATCTTCAGAGGTCATACGGATATAGAAGCTTGATTTTGTTTCAAGATAGCTTGCAACATAGCCGTCTTCGCTGTCTTGCCAGCCGAAGAACTTTTTGCCCTGCATATGTCTGGCGCAGTCGATAACGTCTGCAACAACGGCGCTTGCGGTGGGCATTGAGCCTGCGCCTCTGCCGTAGAAAACAACGTCGCCGATAGCGTCACCTCTGACGAGGATTGCATTGAAAACATCGTCAACGCTTGCGAGCTGGCTGTGGTTCTGAACAAATGCGGGAGAAACCATAACCGCAACACGGTTATCATCAAGCAGCTTTGCTCTTGCGATGAGCTTTATAACGCCGCCCCATACTCTTGCATATTCTACATCTGCAAGGGTGATTTTGCGGATACCCTCTGTGTAAACGGAATCTGGATAAACGTGTTTGCCGAAGCAGAGAGCGGCAAGAATGCAGATTTTTCTGCAGGCGTCAAAGCCGTCAACGTCTGCGGAGGGGTCACGCTCTGCATAACCGTTTTTCTGGGCAAGAAGCAGAGCTTCGTCAAAGGTCATACCGTCGCTTATCATTTTGGTGAGAATGAAGTTGGTGGTGCCGTTGAGAATACCTGCGATTTCATCAATATCGTTTGCAGCAAGGCACTGGCTGATGGGGCGGATAATCGGAATACCGCCGCCGACGCTTGCTTCAAACAGGAAGTTAACATCATTTTCTTCTGCAACCTTAAGAAGCTCACAGCCTTTTGCGGCAACAAGCTCTTTGTTTGAGGTTACAACGTGCTTGCCGGCCTTGAGGCTTGCAAGAACATATTCATAGGCGGGATGAAGGCCGCCCATTGTTTCAACAACGATTTTGACTTCGTCATCTTCAACTATTTTTGCGAAATCCGAAACAACAAGGTGCTCATAAGGGTCGCCGGGGAAGGTACGGCGGTCAAGAATATATTTAAGCTCCATAACGTCCTGCAAGCTTTTTTTGAGGATATGTTCATGGTTCTTTTTAAGAAGGCTTGCTACGCCGGAGCCGACTACTCCGTAACCCATAATGGCAACGTACATCAAACGCACTTCCTTTCTTAAAAAATAATAATTGCATATATATTATCATACTTTTTCAAAATAATAAAGAGAAAAACGAAAGTTTGTTAAGTTTTTATGATTTTTTATAAAGTTTAATTGCCTTTTTATTCAAAATGGTGTAAACTGTATTTCAACACCCATAAAAATCAGTTTTCGGGTGCAGCCGGAGGTGCAAATAAGTGAATGTAATTGAAAAAAGAAGGGCAACGCTTATCAACGTTGCATATTTTGTGGTGCTTGCGGTAGGTTACTATCTGTTTATGAAATATGCGCTTGATCTTGTTGCTCCGTTTGTTTTTGCGTTTTTGCTTGCTCTAATGCTGCAGACGCCAATCAGAAAAATCTCGCAAAAAACAAAGGTTCCGCCAAAGATAACGGCAATCGTCATATCGTTTTTCCTGCTTGCCACGGTTCTGGGCGTTCTGGCTTTTGTGGGTTACAAGCTTTTTGTTGAGTTCAGGGATTTTGTTGAATTTGTCGGTTTTAAGCTCAACAATCTGCCGCAGACCATTGAGTCTGTTCGCATCTGGCTGATTGACACGATAGAATTTCTGCCGGCAAAAGCAGAAGCTTCATTGGCTGAATCCATAAACGGAATTTCGTCTGAGCTTATCAAGAGCACGTCTGAGCACGGTATTGCCGGCCTTGGCGGTGAAGAAGGCATCGGCGGCATTGCCGGCAAAATTGATTTGTCAATGCTGCAAGGACCTATCGGCGGCATTTTTGAAGTTGCCAAAAGGATTCCTTGGGTTCTCACTGCAATACTCATCAGCATTATCGCTTTCTTCTTTGTCACAACAGACTACGATAACATTGTAGGTATGATAAAGAGAAATGTTTCCAAAAAGAATGAATATGCACTTGTAAAAGCCAAAAATCTTTTCAATAATGTTATCGGCAAGATGGTCAAATCTTACGCAACCATCATCTTTATCACCTTTTCGGAGGTTGCAATCGGTCTTAATCTGATGCAGCTTTTCGGCATTTATAAGGGCTCACACATCATTGCTATTTCCGTGATTACGGCGCTTGTTGATATTGTTCCTGTTCTGGGAACGGGAACCGTTGTTATTCCCTGGGCGATTTATTCGTTCATTATGGGCGACGTGCCTTTTGCCGCAGGTCTGGTTGTCCTCTACGTTCTTATCACGGTTATCCGTCAGGTTATGGAACCCAGGCTCGTTGCAATGAACGTTGGTGTTCACCCTATACTGACGCTTTCGGGTATGTATATTGGTGCACAGCTTTTTGGCGTTATCGGTCTTTTTGCCGTGCCCATCACGCTTGTGCTTCTCAAGGCACTCAACCAGGAGGGCATTATTCACCTCTGGGGCAGAAACAAAGACGGTTCGGGCGAAGCAAAAGCCGAAGAAGCTGAGCTTCAGGCCGAAGTTTTGACAAACGAAGAGACCGTTGCGGCACAGTCTGAAGGCTGATTTGCCCCCGAAAAGATGAAATTTTCTAAATCAGATTTAAAAATTAATGAAAAATCACAAAAAAATTATTGAAATGGTAAAACTTTTGTGATATAATCACATTTAATGTGGCACTTTAATTCGTTGAAATTAAAACACTGAAATTTTTACTGCTAAAGGCAGTTTCGCCGCAGAGCAAAAAGCTTTTTGCTTTGCAGTGCGTATTTAAGGAGGAAAATCTTTTGAAAGCCTACAGTGCAAAAGACATCAGAAACATCGTTCTTGCCGGTCACAGCGGCAGGGGTAAAACAACTCTTGCGGAAGCTATGCTTTATATTTCCGGTGCAACAGACAGACTCGGCAGAGTTGCTGACGGCAACACAGTTCTTGACTTTGATGCAGAAGAAAAAAGACGTAAGACTTCAATAGCTTCGGCTGTTGCTTCGTTTGAATGGAAAAATACAAAAATCAATATTATTGACACTCCCGGCCTTTTTGACTTCGCAGGCGGTATGAGCGAAGGTATGCGTGCAGCAGGTGCAGCTCTTATCGTTCTTGCTTCAGGCAGCACACTTGACGTTGGTGCTGAAAAGGCTTACAAGGCAGCTACCGAAAGAGGCATCAACAAGATGTTTGCAATCACACGCTGCGACGGTGAAAATGCACACTTCTATAAGACTTTCGACTCTCTTCAGGAAGAATACGGCAGCAAGATTTGCCCCGTTGTTGTTCCTTATGTTGAAGGCGACAAGGTTGTTTCCTACGTTGACTTCTCACGTAACGAAGCTTTCTCATATAAAGACGGCAAGCGTTCGGACGCTCCCATGCCCGAAAATGACGAAAGAACAAACAGAATGAAGGAAGCTTTCATTGAAGCTGTTGCAAGCGCAGATGAAGACCTTATGATGAAATTCTTTGACGGTGAAGAGCTTACCGACGAAGAAATCGACAGAGGCCTCAAGACCGGTATTCTTGCCGGCGATATCTGCCCCGTTTATGCTTGCTCCGGTTATCAGCTTGAAGCTGTTGACCTTATCAACAACAGCATCGTTCAGTCCGCTCCCGACGCAGCTTCAGTTGCATCAGAGGGCGACCTTACCTGCGACGAAAACGGCGACCTTGCAGCTATCTGCTTCAAGACTGTTGCTGACCCCTTCGTTGGTAAGATGTCATATTTTAAGGTTATTTCCGGTAAGATTACTCCCGACACACCTGCTTATAATGAGCGCACAGGCGAAACAGAAAGAATGGGCAAACTCCTCTTCCCCAAGGGCGGCAAGCAGGAAGAAGCTCCCGCTATCGTTGCAGGCGACATCGGCGTTATCACAAAGCTTTCAGGCTTCAAAACAGGCGACACACTCTGCTCACCCAAGAAGACCTTTAAGCTTAAGGGCGTAAGCTTCCCCAACCCCTGCCTTCCCATGGCTGTTAAGGCTAAGAAGAAGGGTGAAGAAGATAAGATTGCTGCAGGCCTCAACAGACTCGCAGAAGAAGATCTTACAATCGCTTACACAACAAACGTTGAAACCAAGGAACAGATTATCACAGGTCTCGGCGAGCAGCATCTTGATTCAGTTGTTACAAAGCTCAAGAATAAGTTCGGCGTTGAAGTTGACCTGAGCGTTCCCAGAGTTGCATACAGAGAAACCATCAGCAAGAAAGTTGCTGTTCAGGGCAGACATAAGAAGCAGTCAGGCGGCAGCGGTCAGTTCGGTGACGTTTGGATTGAGTTTGAACATATCGAAGGCGACAGCTTTGAATTTGCAGAAAGAGTTGTTGGCGGCTCTGTTCCCAAGAACTTCTTCCCCGCAGTTGAAAAGGGTCTGCGCGAAGCTATCCTCAAGGGTCCCCTTGCAGGCTATCCCGTTGTTGGTCTGAGAGCTACTCTTTATGACGGTTCATCACACCCCGTTGACTCCAACGAAATGGCATTCAAGATGGCTGCAAAGATTGCTTATAAGAACGGTATGCCTCAGGCTAACCCCAAGCTTCTTGAACCCTACGGCTCACTCAAGGCTTATATGCCCGGCGACAACCTCGGCGATATCATGGGTGATATCACAAAGAGAAGAGGCCGTGTTCTCGGTATGGGTCCCTGCGAAGATGACCCCAAGATGCAGGAACTCGTAGCTGAAGTTCCCATGGCTGAAATGGGCGATTTCGCAACAGTTCTCCGTTCCGTAACAATCGGCAGAGGCTATTTCTCATTCGAGTTTGACCATTATGAAGCAGCTCCCGAAATGGTTGCAGCAAAGGTTATCGAAGAAGCAAAGGCTCTTGCAGAAGACGAATAATAATGATGACAGCCGAAGCATTTCTGCTTCGGCTGTTTCAATATGGTTGAATAAATATCTTGACTTTGCGGAGTATTTTTGATAGAATAATTTGCGTTGCAGACAACAGAATATATGCCCCCATAGTTAAATGGATATAAGAACCTCGAACGCAAGGCGTTCGAGAACCTTGTTACTCACTTCGCTCGTAATAAGAACCTGATGCTGACGCATCAGAACCTTGTTACTCGCTACGCTCGTAATAACGTCCCGTTAGAGTTATGGGTTGGCAATTATAGGTTTGATAGGTTACAATTTAATAAATGCCCCCATAGTTAAATGGATATAACGGGCCCCTCCTAAGGGTCTGTTGTAGGTTCGATTCCTACTGGGGGTGCCAAAAGCGGCTTGTGAAAACAAGCCGCTTTAATTATTAAGCCACTCTATAACATCATCAAGAGGTGTTTCGCTGTCGAGCCAATAATCCGGCTCAAAGCCTTTGCCTTCTTCAAACATATCGGTAATTGCAACATTCGGCAGAGCCATTGCCATATGTGTCTTTGGTAAAACACAAACCCAAAGATTGGTAAAGCATTGGCATCCCATTGTGTTCGTACCGATAATGACGGGGTTTTTGAGTGATTTTGTGTAGCCAACCGTTTCTTCTGCTGATGAAGCACAGCGATAATCGGTTATAAGAACAACCTTGCCGTCAAATTGCGCTTTTGTGAGGTCAATCTCATCTTTTTCTGTAATCCATTTTCTGGTTTTGGCGGATTTTGAATGATAAGGAGTTTTAAGAATATGAACGGTAAAAGGCTCGGCACAGTATCCGTTGAGAGCTTCAAAGAAATTTGAAGAATAAACTGAGTTTCCGCCGTTGTTACCGTGTATATCATAGATGATAAGATCATTGTTTTTTAACATTTTACCTATAGGCTTGGTGGCAGAGGTGGGAGTTTTATCCTTGAAGGAAGCAAACGTATTGCTTCGCACAACGTCAAAGCCTTTGTATTTTTGAAGAGAGAAAACAATGTCATTTTCCTCAGTTTTACCGACTCTGCAAAGGTGAAGAGGGACGCTTTTTCTTTCTCCGTTACACACAATTTCAAGAGATTTCTGTTCAGAGCAGGAACGGATTCCTACGAGATAGCGTCGGTTAACATTTGGCGAAAGTGTTTGAAAAAGGCATCCGGTGTCTTCTATGATATCACCTTGCATAACGGTGCAGGATTCGCTTGAAACAACAACGTAAACCCCGTCCTTTTCTTCAACGGTTATGCCGCTGAAATACGGCAAAAAGCATTCGGAACAGGGCGCAACTCTTGTTTTGTCAGGCGGAATAATAAACTGAAAATGATTGTCAATAAACTTGCCTTTAAGGGCTGCACAGTATGCTTCGCATAAACTGCCTCGGGTTATTGTTTCGGCTTTGTTTATGTAGTCGCTGATTTCGGAATAAACGGAATCAAAATCCGTGCCGTTGATTTCGTGAAAAGGTTTGCCGCAATAGAGATTATCAATGGCAAAACGGAAAGCTTCAAAGTCTTTGAAGGCATTTTTCTTTGAAAGAACACGTTCTTTTTTGAAAAATTTCATAAAAGCTGCCTGTTTTCTCCATTTATATGCCTGAAGAAATTTCACCTTGTTGCGCCTGATTGGTTTTTCTGAAAAGTCAATCTGTTCGTTTTTGAGCGGTGACATAGAATCACTCCCCATAAATTTTATTACAATAATTATAGCACGGAGCACTTTAAAATCAAGCGCACCGTGCTTAAGTTGTTTATTTCTTCAGTCTGATAACGTTCCAGCTTAAGGGCTTGAGTTCAACGGCCATCTGTGTGCCGTCGATAGCGGGAACGGGGTTGTTATGGGGTTTAACCTTAACGTTATCAAAGAAGTTTTCATCCTTCTTGTGGTAGCCGTCCATTGAGATGAATTCGCAGGGCTTATAGCCGCCGAAATCCATAAGATTAACGTCAAGAACAACGTTTTCGTCAAGACTCTTGTTGACGCAGAAAATTGCCATTTCTTCATTTTCTTCGTCATAGGTTGCGATTGTTTCAATGTAGGGTACGTCAGTGAAAGCCTTGCAGTCATATTTGGGGCAGTCAACGAGCGGAAGAAGCGCACAACCTCTGCCGAAGTTGGACATATGCATAAAGGGGAAATAGGTTGTCTGCTCAAAAACGCCGCCGCCCGTTTTTGTGAAGATGGGGGCGATAACGTTGACGAGCTGAGCGAGGCAGGCAATCTTCACTCTGTCGCAGTGGCGAAGGAAGGTGATGAGAAGAGAGCCGACGAGAAGTGCATCTTCAAAGTTATAAATATCTTCGAGAAGTGCAGGAGCTTCGCTCCATTTTTCGAAGGGTGTGTTGTTGGAATGATACCAGACGTTCCATTCGTCGAATGAAAGATTGATTTTTTTCTTGGAGCGTTTTCTGGCCTTGATGTAGTCGCAAGTGCAGATGATTGAATAAATGAAATCATCAACCTCAAGCGAGCGTGCAAGGAAGCTCTGAATATCGTCGTCGTGGTTACCGTAATACTGGTGCAGTGAAACGTAATCAATGCTGTCATAGGCAATCTCGAGTGTTTCTGCTTCCCATTTGCCGAAGGTGCTCATATTTCTGCTTGAGGAGCCGCAGAGAACGGTTTCGATTCCGGGGCTTGTCCATTTCATAAGCTTTGATGCTTCGAGAGCCGTTCTGCCGTATTCGGCGGCGGTTTTGCCGCCCATCTGCCAGGGACCGTCCATTTCATTGCCGAGGCACCAGAGCTTGATGTTATGGGGTTCTTCAACGCCGTGCGAACGTCTTAAATCTGACCAGTATGAGCCTGATTTGTGGTTGCAGTATTCAACAAGGTTTCTGGCTTCTTCGGCGCCTCTTGTGCCGAGGTTGACCGCCATCATACACTCTGTGTTTGCCTTTTTGCACCATTCCATAAATTCGTTTGTTCCGAAGGTGTTGGGTTCGGTTGTGCCCCAAGCAAGGTCAAGGCGGCGGGGTCTTTTTTCAACCGGGCCTACGCCGTCTTCCCAGTTATAGCCTGAAACAAAGTTGCCGCCGGGATAACGGACAACGGGAACGTTGAGCTTTTTGACAAGGTCAATAACGTCCTGACGGAAACCGTTTTCGTCTGCAGTGGGGTGGCCGGGCTCATATATGCCGCCGTAAACGGCTCTGCCCAGATGCTCAATAAACGAGCCGTAGATTCTTTTATCAATATCACCAATGCGGAATTCTTTTGCAAGGGTAATTTTAGCTTTCATTCAATGCACCTGCTTTGCAATTATTTTAAATAAAGTTTATCATAATAAGGTGGTTTTGTAAACAAAAATGTCAGAGGTTATTCCAAATTATGTTCAGGCTGTATTTTGAGCTCCATTTTGACTCTCTGGGGCACAAAACCTGCTTTTTCATAGAGGCTTATTGCCGATTCGTTGAATGACCAAACGTCAAGCTCGATCTGCGTTGCACCGATTTCCTTGCCGATTCTTTTGGTTTCGTCAAGCAGAGCGGCTCCGATGCCCATGCGCCTGCAGCTTGGATCAACATACATTTCGTAAATATACAAAAGCTTCATTGACGTCCAGTATTCATCACCGATTTCCCGGATAAGCGTTTTGCAGCAACCGACGGGTTTTCCGTCTTTTTCTGCAACAAGGATAAGCCAATTTTTGTCCTTAACGGTTTCTTTGAATTCTTTTTCAGAAAGGTCGGGAGCGTTCTTCAATATATCGGGGCGGTTTTTAACGTGATGCATTGCAACGCTTTTTGCAAAGTTTGCAATCGCTTCATAGTCAGTTTTTGTTGCTTTTCTGATAATCATTGTTTTCACTCCTTTAATATCCTTATTGCTTTTGACGATGCTTTTCAAACGGGTGAAAAAAGGGATAATCAACTGTAAAACAGCGATTTTTATGTGACATTCTAATCCACCATAAACAGGTGCTCATCGTTTTTATAGGGGTTGGAGATACCTTTTTCATCATAGTAAGCCTGCGGGAATTTAGGGCTCGGGTTAACGGTGACGAGCGAGGTGTCAACCGCCGGGTCTTCGTCTTCACGAACAAGTTTGCCGATAACGGCGAGGCGTGCTTCCGTGAAGTCATAGCAGCAGGTGGAAAGAGTGAGGATTTTATCGTATTTGGTCATCTCAACACCTGTTGTGTAGAGCTTGCGCTTATCAAGCTCTTCAAGGTATTTGGCAAACTCAACGTCTGTTGCCTGAGCAAAATTATAATAGAAACGTTGGCCGTTATCCTGTTCCGATTTGCCGTTGACAATGATTACGGCATAAATCTTGAAGGTGTAGTCGGCATAAAGGGTTTTCAGATTTATGACAGGGTGCTTTTTAAAGGTTTCAGGGTCACGGTATTGCTCAAGTCCGCCGAAAACGTTATCGTCAGAGCGCATATTGTGGCCGTGAATAATTGTGTTGCGGTCAAGCGTTTTCATACCGTTGCGGTAATCAAAATACGGCTGACCGTATCTGTTTTGTTTGCCGAAAAAGTCGTGGTTGAGGTATTTATCGTTGTTGGTTGTCTGCATAACGGCAAAATCAAAGGGCACGCCTTCCGAATAAAGTCCGTCAATGGTAAGCTGACCTGCAAACTCGTTGTTTATGGAATAAATTTCTGCAAAATTCGGATTCATTCCGTCGGGGAAATCAACGCCGGGATATTGCTCCCTTATTTCTTCAAGAGGGTCTGCGCCCGATGCGGCGGTAACCTCATTGTTAAGCATATCTTGAACCGTATCGGCGTTTTTGCGAAAATCGTTTTTATCAAGCACAAAATAATCCAGCAGATAAGCGGTGCTGATAACAACACATATTAAGCTGGAAACATAGGCGATATACCTGAAAACTCTGTTAGCTTTTGACCTGGCAGATTTTTTTTGCGGAGCTGCCGCTGCAACAGCCGACACCGAATAAAATGTGTTGTTTTCTGCGAAACCGTTTTTGCTTTTGTGCTCAAGTTTTTTTACGGCTTTGGCGGCCGGTTTAATGTTTGCATAGTTCAAAGATGTGCCGTTTCTGCCTGTTACGTTGCCTTCAGGGAAATATTCAATAATCTCAAGCGGCGATTTTGTCTGTCTGTCATAGGCGGCATAGACGATGCCGTCAGCCGTTATTTCCGCTTTGCCGGCCATATATCTGCCGTTCAGAAGCGTGCCTACGGGCAGAGCAGCCTGAGGCTGGACAAAGTAAGGCGTGCCGTAACCGCAGTGCGGACAGCTTATGGCGGAATCTTCACATTTTTTAAAACAGGCAAGACAAAGTTTCATTTCGTTTTCCTTATGTTAAAATTTTCTTCAAACTAAAGTATATAATATCAAGCATTGCAAAAACAAGGCTTTTGTGTTAAACTTTTATTAACTCGGTCAATGCTTCGGAGGAAAAGTATGAACAACGGATTTTTTGCTATGGCATCAAGAATGAAATATATAAACCGCTGGGCACTTATGCGAAACGAGCACAGCGAAAACCTGAGCGAGCACAGCTTTGAGGTTGCGGTTATTGCGAATGCGCTTGCCGTTATCGGCAACAAGCGTTTCGGCAAAAGCTACAACGGCGAGAGAGCGGCGCTGCTCGGACTTTATCACGATATGCCCGAAACACTTACGGGCGATATGCCCACGCCTGTCAAGTATTACAGCGATGAGGTCAGAGCGGCATATAAAACCGTTGAGGATAACGCCTGCAGAAGCCTGATTGATATGCTGCCCGAGGATTTCAGAGATGAATTTGCACCGTTTCTGATTGCCGACAAAGCGGATGAGGAGCTGTGGAAGCTCGTTAAGGCAGCAGATAAAATCAGCGCCCTGATAAAATGCCTTGAAGAAAAAAAGGCGGGCAACACGGAGTTTGTGAAAGCAGGCGAGGGCGTCAAGAAAAGCGTTGAAAACCTCGATTTGCCCGAGGCAAAGGTTTTTATTGAGGAATTTTTGCCTGCTTACGAATTGACTCTTGATGAACTGAGATAGTTCAAAATGAATAACGGAAAGTGAACGGTGAAGAGTTATGGGTGGGCGTTGCCCACACCCGATTGTGTTAGTGAATAATGAAGAGTGAACAGTGAAGAGTTAAGGAAGGGCTTCGCCCTTACCCGTTTTGTCAGTGAAAAGTTGAAAAATCACAAATCGAGCAGTTTTCGTGCGTTTTCGCCGAGAACTGCTTTTTCGTCTTCTTCCGAAAGGCCGAAGCATTTTACAAGCTCAATATCCTGCCACGGTGCGTTCCACGGAGCGTCGCTGCCAAAAAGTATTTTGTCAGCGCCGTGCAGGTCAATAAGCTCTTTTGCCATTCTGGGCGTGAGCATACCGTAACAATAAGCTGTATCAAGATAAACGTTTTTACCGCAAAGATGCTCGAGCGTTTCTCTGCGTGCGCACAGACCGCCGAAATGGGCGGCAACAACGGGTGCATCGCCGAAGCAGGGCAAAACCTTTGCCAGCTTTTCGGGCGGACAGTGTATCGGCTCGGGGTAGCCGATATCAAAGCCGCAGTGAAAAACGGTTATCAGACCGAGCTTGCCGATTTTTTCATAAATCGGAATCATCTTTTCGTCGTCAACAAAAAAGCTTTGATAGTCGGGGTGAAGCTTAACACCTTTTATACCGTTTTCTTTGAGCCTTTCAAGCTCCTCAAGAGCATCGGGGCTTTCGTGGTGGACGCTGCCGAAGGGGACTATCCCCTCAACCTCTTTGAGCGAAATCGCAAAATCGTTGACGCTGCGCTGCTGTTTTGCGTTGGTTGCGATGTTAAGCACAACGGAATAATCAACGCCGTCTTTTTTCTGCAATTCAAGCAAAGATGCAACGGTGCCGCCGTGAAAAGGCTTTGTTATGCCTGAACGCAGGCGGAGAATCTCCATTGCTTTTGATGCAATTTTATCGGGGAAACAGTGGGTGTGGAAATCAATAATCATATTTTTCACCTTGGTTTATGCGTGGTTTTCTATCATTTTATACCTAAATCGGTGCGGTATCAATATGTATTTTACACGAAAATTAACGAAAATCACGCAATATGATGTAATAATAAAAATAATGCTTGATATTTTAACAGTTGTGTGGTAAAATAACAACAGTAGGATTTAGTTTTGTATGAGAGTGGGGCGACCCGCTCTTTTGTTTGTGTTAAAAACAAATTTCTCAAAAAGAAAAAAAGGAGAGTTTTACCATGGCAAAAGGTAAAGGCGGCAACACCGTTGCGGCTGTTTGGGAAATTGCAGAACCCATTGCCGAGCAGCTCGGTCTGGATATCTGGGATATCAGATTTGTCAAAGAGGGTGCCGATTGGTTCCTGCGTATTTTTATTGATAAAGACGGCGGTATTTCCATTGAGGACTGCGAAAATATGAGCCGTGCGATTGATAAGCCTCTTGATGAGGCAGACCCCATTGAGCAGAGCTATTGCCTTGAGGTTTCGTCACCCGGTGTTGAGCGTGAGCTTGTGCGTGACGCTCACTTTGAAGCCTGCAAGGGTGAAAAAATCAAGGTTAAGCTTATCAGAGCTGTTGACGGTCAGAGGGATTTCGGCGGAATCCTTGAGGATTTTGACGGCCACGCAATAACCCTCCGCCTTGAAGACGGCAGCGCAATGGTTATTGATAAAAAAGAAGCAAGCAAAATCAGACTTGATGATTTCAGTTTTTAATTTAACATTGATTATAGAGTGAAAGGATTGGTTATCAAAATGAATAACAGCGAATTTTTTGAGGCAGTCAAACTTCTCGGCAAAGAAAAGAACATTCAGGAAGATGCTCTGCTTGAGGGTATTCAGAGAGCTATCGTAACAGCAGTTAAAAGAGATTATAATAACAAAGACATCGTTTTCTGCGAAATCGACAAGGATAAGAACGATATGAGAGTTTTTGTCCGTAAAAACGTTGTTTCCGAAATCGTTGACCCTGACGAAGATATGCTTGTTGAGCAGGCTCAGAGATTCAAGAAGAACGCTCTTGCAGGCGATATCATTGAGATTGAGCTTGAAACAAAAGAGGTCAGCCGTATTGCTGCAGAAAAGGGCAAGCACATTCTCCGCCAGGCAATCAGAGAAGCTGAACACGGTCAGATAAGAGAAGAATTCCAGAATAAGAATCAGGAAATCGTTACGGCAAAAGTTGCAAAGATTGACCCCGAAACACTTGACGCTTTCGTTGAAATCGGCAAGCTTTCGGAAAGACTTCTCCGCTCCGAGCAGCTGCCCACAGACAGCTTCAAAGAGGGCGACCTTGTTAAGGTTTATATTGCAGAGGTCAGAGATGCTACAAAGGGTCCCAGAGCCACAATTTCAAGAACTCATCCCGGTCTCGTAAGAAGACTGCTTGAGAGCGAAGTTCCCGAAATCTTTGACGGCACGGTTGAAATCAAGTCCGTTTCCCGTGAAGCAGGCTCAAGAAGCAAGATTGCCGTTTACAGCGCAGACGAAAACGTTGACCCCGTAGGCGCTTGCATCGGCCAGAGAGGCGCAAGAGTCAATAAGATTGTTGACCAGCTCGGCGGCGAAAAGCTTGATATCGTTCGCTACAGCGAAAACCCCGCAGAGTTTGTTGCAGCTGCTCTTGCTCCCGCAGACGTTATCTCCGTTGAAATCCTCAGCGAAGAAGAACGCTCCTGCAGAGTGGTTGTTCCCAATAACCAGCTTTCACTCGCTATCGGTAACAAGGGTCAGAATGCCCGTCTTGCAGCAAAGCTCACAAGCTGGAAAATTGATATCAACCCCGAAACAGAGGAACCCGTTATCAATTTTGACGAATAATAAAAACACTAACTACACATAAAAACCAAGGAGTTGAACCAATGCCTACCCGCCGTATCCCGATGAGAAAATGCACGGGCTGCAATGAAATGATGCCCAAAAAAGAGCTTGTAAGGGTTGTCAGAAGCCCTGAAGGCGAAGTTTCGCTTGACCTGACAGGCAAAAAGCCCGGCAGAGGTGCTTACGTGTGCCGCAATCCCGAGTGCCTTGCAAAAGCAAGAAAAGCCAAAAGGTTTGAGCGTGCGTTCTCCTGCGCTATACCGGACGGAGTTTTTGATAAAATGGAGGAAGAACTCAGAAATGACGGATAATCCGAAATTCCTTTCTCTTTTAGGTATGAGCCGCAAGGCAGGCAAGTTAAGCTGCGGGCATGACGGAGCAATAGGTTCAATCAGAAGCAAAAGCGCCTGTTTATGCCTGCTCAGCAGCGATTCTTCGCCGAGGCTCAGGCTCGAAACAGAGAGAGAAGCAAACTTTGAGGGCAGAAACATTCCCGTAAGAGTTCTGCACTCAACAATGGAAGATATCAGACGCGCTACGGGTCTTAAATCCGCAGTGCTCACAGTTAATGATGAAGGCTTTGCAAAATCTATGCTTGGGCTTCTGAACACAACAGGGGAGGTTACCGAATGATTAATAAATACAGAGTGCACGAGGTCGCCAAGGACTTCGATATCAAAAGCAACATAGTTGTTGATTTGCTCGGCAAATATTTTGACGGTCAGAAAAAGCATATGACAGCTCTTGAAGAAGATGAGCTTGACGTTATCTTTGAGACCTTCACAAAAGAAAACCAGACGGAAGACCTTAACGAATATTTCAATTTTGTTAAGGCAGAAAAGAAAAAGGCTGAAAAGGCAGAAGAAGCTGCTCCTGCCGAAGAAAAAGAAGAAGCAAAGGCAGAGCCTGCACCCGAAAAGGCCGCAGAGAAGAAAGAAGAAAAGAAGGCGGAGAAGCCTGCGGAAAAGAAAGAAGAGAAACCTGCCGCACCTGCAAAGAAGGAAGAAAAGCCTGCAGAAAAGAAGCCTGTTCAGCAGAAGGCGAACTCAAACAAGCTGCCTCCCATGCCCCAGAAGAAGCCTGCGCAGCAGCCTGAAAAGAAAAAAGAAGATAAGCCCATGCAGTCCAGAACAAAGGGCGAGGCTCGCACAATTGATACCAGAGCAAGCAACGTTGACCTTGATAAGTATAACGAGAGATACGAAAACATTGCTCCCACAAACAAAACTCAGCAGCACGATAATTCTGTAAGCAAGCAGAAAATCAAGCAGAAGAGCCAGCAGTACAGAAAGCAGGGTATGCGCTCCTCAAGAAGAGAAACAGAGGCAGAAAGACTCAAGAGAATTGCCGCTGAAAGAGCAAAGAAGCCCCAGCTTCAGCTCAAGCTGCCTGAAGAAATCACCGTTGGCGAGCTTGCTGCAATGCTCAAGATGACCGCTGCTGAAGTTATCAAAAAGCTCTTTATGCTCGGCCAGATGGCAACCGTCAACGAAGTGCTTGACTATGAAACCGCCGCAATTCTTGCAGAAGAACTCGGTGCAAAGGTTGAAAAGCAGGTTGTTGTTACAATCGAAGACAGAATTATTGACGACAGCGAAGACACAGAAGAAAACCTTCTTCCCAGAGACCCCGTTGTTGTTGTTATGGGTCACGTTGACCACGGCAAGACATCGCTTCTTGACGCAATCAGAAACACATCTGTTACCTCAACCGAGGCAGGCGGTATCACACAGCACATCGGTGCTTACAGAGTTGACCTCAACGGTCAGAAGATTACTTTCCTTGACACTCCCGGCCACGCCGCATTCACGTCAATGCGTCTGAGAGGTGCGATGGCAACGGATATTGCTATCCTTGTTGTTGCTGCCGATGACGGCATTATGCCCCAGACAATTGAAGCTATCAACCACGCAAAGGCTGCAGGTGTTCAGATTATTGTTGCCATCAACAAGATGGATAAACCCACAGCCAACCCCGACAGAATTCTTCAGCAGCTCACAGAGCACGAGCTTATTCCCGAAGAATGGGGCGGCGACACAATCTGCGTTCCCGTTTCGGCTCACACAAGAATGGGTATTGACAGCCTTCTTGAATCCGTTCTGCTCGTTGCAGAGGTTCAGGAGCTTAAGGCTAACCCCAACCGCTCGGCAAAGGGTGTTGTTATTGAAGCAAGACTTGATAAGGGCAGAGGCCCCGTTTCAACCCTTCTTGTTCAGAACGGCACACTTAACGCAGGCGACATTATCGTTGCAGGCACATCCGTTGGCCGTGTAAGAGTTATGACAGACGATAAGGGCAGAAAGGTTACAACCGCAGGCCCCTCCGTTCCCGTTGAGATTATGGGTCTTGACGAAGTTCCCCAGGCAGGTGACGGCTTTGACGCAGTTAAGGACGAACGCCTTGCAAGAGAGCTTGTTGAGCAGAGAAAGAATAAGGCAAAGGAAGAACACTTCAAGGAGTTCCAGAAGGTTACTCTTGATAATCTCTTTGCTTCAATTCAGGAAGGTCAGCTCAAAGACCTCAATATCATTATCAAGGCAGACGTTCAGGGCTCGGCAGAAGCTGTTAAGCAGAGTCTTGCAAAGCTCTCAAACGAAGAAGTCCGTGTTAAGGTTATCCACTCGGGCGTTGGCGCAGTCAGCGAAAGCGACGTTATGCTTGCTAACGCATCAAATGCAATTATCGTCGGCTTTAATGTCAGACCTGACGGCGTTGCTGCAGATAACGCAGAGCGTGACGGCGTTGAAATCAGATGCTACAGAGTTATCTATGACTGCATTGAAGAAATTGAAGCAGCTATCAAGGGTATGCTTGCTCCCAAGTTCAGAGACGTTGATATCGGTAAGGCTGAAGTGCGTCAGGTTGTTAAGATTTCGTCAGTCGGCAACATCGCAGGCTGCCACGTTATCAGCGGTAAAATCACAAGAGGTGCAAAAATCCGCGTAGTAAGAGACGGTATCGTTGTTACTGAAGACGAAATGGCTTCACTCCGCCGTTTCAAGGATGACGTTAAGGAAGTTGCTTCGGGCTATGACTGCGGTATCGGTCTGAATAAGTTCAACGATATCAAGGAAGGCGATATCTTTGAAGCCTTCATCACCGAAGAATACAGAGATTGATTCAACACGCAGGAAAGCACAAATTATTCTTTAAAAGGATGATATACTATGGCAGGGTACAGAATTGACAGGGTATCCGAAGATATAAAAAGAGAGCTTGCGGCTATTATCCGCGAGCTCAAAGACCCCAGAGTCAGAGACGTTATGCTGACGGTTGTTAACGTTGAGGTCAGCTCCGATGCTTCGTTTGCCAAGGTTTACGTGAGTGCAATTGACGGCATTGAAACGGCGAAGCTTGCCGTTAAGGGTCTGACCTGTGCAACGGGCTTTATCCGCAGAGAAGTGGGCAAACGCCTGCACCTGCGCAAAACTCCCGAGCTTAAATTCATTGCCGACGATTCCATTGAAAAGGGAATGGATATAGCAAGGGCTCTTGGCGGTATGGTTATTACCGACACAGAGGAAGAATAAGGAGAAACGTTGATGTTTATTGATTTGAAAGAGGTTGCAAGGCTTCTTAAAGAAAAGGATAATATTCTGCTCTTGAGCCACAGCCACCCCGACGGCGACACTCTCGGCAGCGCAACGGCTCTTGCTCATTCTCTTAAACAGATGGGCAAAAGGGTTGCTGTCAGATGCGGTGACGCTATTCCTGCCTGCTACGATTTTATGTTTGCAGGCTTTGAAAACGAGGAGTTTGAGCCTGATTATATTGTTGCAATTGATATTGCCGACACAAAGCTTCTCGGCAAAGAGTTTGAGGGCATTTACAGCAATAAAATAGATTTGTGTATTGACCACCACGGCTCAAATATACTTTATGCTCCCAAAATCTGGCTTGAAGCTGAATCCGCATCAACGGCTGAAATGGTTTATCTGCTTCTTTGCGAGCTCGGAACAGAGATTAATCCGCAGGTTGCCTCCTGCCTTTTTACAGGTGTGGCAACGGATACGGGCTGCTTCCGCTTTTCAAACACAAGCGTAAGAACGTTTGAAATTGCGGCAAAGCTTGCAGCTCTCGGCGCAGACACCTATAACATCATTCAGGTTTTCTTTGAAACAAAAAGCAGGACTTTTGCGGCACTTGAAAAGCTTGCGATTGAGAGTATGCGCTTTTACTGCGAGGATCGCTGCGCGTTCATCTGTGTTACGCAGGAAATGTATGCAAAAAGCGGCTCGGATGAGAGCGAGGTTGACCGCCTTGCAAACATTCCCAGGCAGATTGAGGGTGTGCTTGTGGGCGTAACAATGCGTGAGCTTAAAGACGGCAGCTTTAAAGCTTCTGTCAGAACACACGGAGATATTGACGCTTCTGCAATTTGCGGCAGGCTCGGCGGCGGCGGCCATATGGGCGCTGCAGGCTGCACGCTCAACGGCACAAGGCAGCAGGCAGTCAACGCCCTGGTCAAAGAGATAAAGGCAGAAATTGATGCTTTTGCCTGTCAATAAAGTCACTGAATCATACAGGTAGACTTAACTGAAAAACTAAAGCAGGTGCTTTTGAAGCACCTGCTCTTTTTATTGCTTAATATTAATAGCCGAAGGGGTTGAACTGTTCAAACGGGTCAACGTAATCGGGTTCGGATTGCTCAACCTTTGCACCGCTCTTATCTTCAACAAGAGTCACCTCAACGTCAAATTTATTAACGGTGTAATCGTTATTGACTCTGCAAAGAGTCAGAGTCATCTTTGTGCCAACCTTGCTGTTTTCAATCAGGTTGAGAAGAACGTCAGCCGTTGTGAGCTCTTTGCCGTTGACGGCAATAATCATATCATAACGTCTTGCTTTTGTGCCTGCAAGTGCGCTTTCATCATCAATTGAATCAATGATGAGTGTACCTGCGGGAAGACCCTGATACTGAGCGATTATGCTGTATTGTGCACTTGCGCTGACGGGATAATAAGTGATGCCGAGCTTGGGTCTGTTGGGAATATAGCCGTATTGTGTGAGTTGTTCAATAATCTGCATTGCGCTGCTCATCGGGATAGCAAAGCCCATACCCTCATAGTCGGTTGCGGCAATTTTCTGCGAGTTGATGCCGATAACCTGACCGTAAACGTTAACGAGAGCACCGCCCGAGTTACCCGGGTTAATTGCTGCATCGTGCTGAATGCACTTCATTGTGTAGCCGATTTCACTGTCAACAGGGCGGTCAATTGCCGAAACGTAGCCGCCTGTGAACGAACCGAAGAATTCAACACCGCCGGGGTTACCGATGGCAAAAACGCTGTCGCCGACTCTGAGAGCGTCGGAATTGCCGAACTCCGCTTTTGTAAGACCCGTTGCCTTGATTTTAACAACGCCGAGGTCGGTTCTTTCATCAAGACCGACGATTTCTGCATCATAGAGAATGCCTTTTTCGGTCTGAACCCTTACCTTGATGCCGGGGTCGCTGATAACGTGGGCGCAGGTAATGATATAGGTGTAAGTGCCTGTTGAGTCTTCTTCCCAGATAACGCCCGTGCCTTCACCTGCGGTGTTACCCGAGTTGTTTGCATAAACAACAATGCCGACGATTGAAGGCTTGACCTTTGCTGCAATGTCGGGGGTGGAAAGTGCGTCTTCGGGCAGAGGAGGCGTAACGTGTTCGCTGCTGCTGAAGGTGGGAGCTTCGTTGGCTCCTTCTATTGTGGGCGGATCAGTCACCTGAATATCCTGAGCCTTAAGGCCCTTCATATATTTCACAGTAACAACGCCGCCGAAAACGAGCGCAAAAACAAGAATAACAGAAACAATGCCTGCAAAAATCTTGAGACCCTTGTTGCCGCTTTCAGGCTTTGAAGTTTCAGCCTCAGCGGACGGTCTCACAGGCTGAATTGACGTATATCCCGTACCGCCGAAACGGCTGTAGTCTGTTTCGGGGCGGGGATTATATTCACGGGTGCCGTAAGGTCCGTATTGGTTTGCCTGGCGGTTATATTCCGCATAAGCCGCATCCTTTGTCTCAAAAGGACGGGTGTAGGCTTTTTTTGCTGCGGAATCAGCAGGCTCTGCACAAACCTGCTCTGCTTCAACCTTGGGGATATCTGCAAAATTCCCCTCAGCCACGGTTTCATCAGATGAATAAACGGGTGGCTGCTCCGGAACAACGGTTGAATCCTGCGAAGCTGCAGGCTCACTGTTAACGGGTGGCGTGGCAGGTGAAGCGGTGTTTTCGTTTTCAAAGATGTTGCCCATTTCGTCGTTCATTGGGTGTCCTCCTTACAGGGGATAAATTGGATTTAAGTTTTTAAAGCGGAAGCTGAAAAACGAATTCGGTGAATTCGTCGGGGTTGCTTCTGGCAATAATCTGACCGCCGTGAAGCTCAACAATGGTTTTGCACAGGTAAAGTCCCATACCTGCACCCTTCACATCGTAGCTTCTTGACTTATCTATTTTGTAAAATCTTTCAAAAATCCTGTTAAGCTCGTCAGGCGCAATGCCTTTGCCGCTGTTACGAATTTTTATTATTACCTTTTCTGCATCAGCCTTTGAACGGATTTCAATGTATCCGCCCTCCGGTGTGAATTTAACTGCGTTATCTATAAGGTTATATACAACCTGGTTTATCATATCTTTATCAGCCGTAACACGGTTGACTGCAAGCTCATCAAGACCTATGATTTCAATATGCTTTTTATCAATGAGCTGCTCAAAGCCGAGAAGCGTTCTGAACAGCATTTCGGATATATCAAAATCGGTGGGGTTGATGTCAAGCTCGCCTGCTTCAAGCTTGCTCATATTTAGCATACCCGTAACAAGGCGTGAAAGACGTTTGACCTCATCAGAAACAATTTTGAGATATTTATTTTGTTTTTCCGGTTCGATTGTGCCGTCAAGAATGCCGTCAACAAAGCCGCCGATGGTGGTCATCGGTGTTTTCAGCTCGTGAGAAACGTTTGAAACAAAGCTTCTGCGGCTCATTTCAAGCGAAGCAAGAGCCTGAGCCATCGAGTTGAAGGCTTCAACAAGCTCCTCAATCTCATCGTTACCGATTGCGGAAATTTTGTGAATCGTTATACGTTTTGAAAAATCGCCGAGAGCATATTGCTTGGCGGCAAGCGACATTTCACGCAGGGGGCGTGTCATTCTGTAAGAAACAAGGTAAACGATTATGAAAGCAATGACAAAAGCAAGCAGAGCTGCCCAGAAGAACATTCTGAAAATTCCGAAAACATAGGGCGCAAGGCCTTCAAGAACGGGCTGGGTTGCAAAAACGATACCCACCACGCTGTCGCCTCTTATTATCGGAGCGCTTGCAACAAAGTTAACGGCATCAAGCGCTCCGTCAAGATTACTCATTGAACCTGAAACCTTTGTTGCTGCGCTTTTCAGCGTTTTGGGAGCTATCTTATAGCTGCCGTGGATTTTGCAGTCCTCCGTAAAAAGAGAGAGGTCGGATTGCAGCGTATCTTTGCAAAAAACAACGTCGCCGTCAGGGTTAACGATGAAAACGTCAGCATCAATGGCACCCGAGGTCTGGTCAAGGGTGTTGCATATAATCGTAACCGGAAGACGGTTGTTGGGCGGGATTCTTTCATAAACCTCGCTTGCACTCCGTGCAACGTTGGAAACATTTTCTGTCAGAAGCTCAAGCTTTTCTTCCATCCAGAGCTTTGAAACCAAAATCAACAGAGCTCCGCCTATAAAGACGAAGCTTGCGAGAATGATTGAAATTGTAGCAAGCAGGTATTTACGAAAAAGACCCGAGCTTTTGAGTTTGCGCTTTGTCACAGAATTTCACTCCGGAATCAGTCTTTGGTTTCAAACTTGTAGCCTACGCTCCAAACGGTTTTGAGCTCCCATTTTTCGGAAACGCCTTCAAGCTTTTCGCGCAGACGTTTAACGTGAACGTCAACCGTTCTTGAGTCGCCGTAATAATCGAAGCCCCACACCTCGTCAAGGAGCTGGTCTCTTGTGAAAACCCTGTTGGGGTTGTTGGCAAGGTGGTAGATAAGCTCAAGCTCTTTAGGCGGAGTATCAACCTTTTTGCCGTCAACTCTGAGTTCATAGTTTGTCAGGTTAATGGTGAGCTTATCAAAACGGACCTCTTTGATGTCTGTTTTTTCTGACGAGCCGCTTCTGCGAAGAACCGCCTTGACTCTGGCAACGATTTCTTTTGCATCAAAGGGTTTCACAACGTAGTCGTCTGCGCCGAGCTCAAAGCCGAGCACCTTATCGAACGTTTCGCCCTTGGCGGTGAGCATAATTATGGGCTTGTCCGAAAATTTTCTGATTTCACGGCAGACCTGCCAGCCGTCAAGCACGGGAAGCATTATGTCAAGCAGCATAAGGTCGGGAGAAAGCTCCTGAAACATTTTGACTGCTTCGCCGCCGTTGTTTGCAATTGAAACCTCATAGCCGTCTTTTTCAAGATAGAGGCGAAGAAGCTCGCAAATATTGGTATCGTCATCAACAACAAGGATTTTTTCTGTTGCCATTATATTTCCCCTCCTGTATTTTATACATCAATTTTAACGGTATTGCACCTTACAATTCTAATTATAGGTAAAAATTTTAAAAATTCGTGAATTGTCAAAAAATAATTTGTAACATATCGCCGCAATAATGAACAAACTATTACTGATTGCCATAAAGCAGCCGAAAAATGCCGCACGGTCTCACTCTTTGGCAACCAGCCGCAACACAGTATGAAATCTTATTTAACCGAAAATCTGAACACGGTGCAGCTTGTGAATTTTTCGCCTGCTTCAACCGTGCACTGCGGAAACTCGGGCATATTGGGTGTGTTGGGATAAAACTGCGTTTCAAGGCAGAAGCCGGCATTCTTGATAAGCGGATTGCCGTTTTTGCCGATGTTTGTGCCGTCAAGGAAGTTGCCTGTGTAAAGCTGAACGCCGCAAAGGTCGGTGAAAACCTCAAGGAATCTGCCGCTTTCGGGGTCATATGCGGTTGCGATGGGGCCTTCGCCGTCATTGAGGCAGAAGTTATGGTCGTAGCCCTTGCCGATTGCAAGCTGATCGTCAGTTTCATTTATATCTCTGCCGATGGGCTTTGCAACCCTGAAATCAAAGGGTGTGCCCTCAACGGGTCTGATTTCACCCGTGGGAATGCTGTTTTCATCAATGGGAGTGTAAGCGTCAGCGTTAATCATCAGCTCGTGAGCGAGAATATCTCCCTTGCCTGCAAGGTTGAAATATGCGTGGTTTGTCATATTGATAACGGTCTTTTTATCGCTTACTGCAAAATACTCTATTTTAAGGGCATTATCTTCGTGAAGAGTGAAGGTAACTTTGAAATCAACCTTGCCGGGGAAGCCCATTGCGCCGTCGGGGCTTGTGTAGTTCATTTCGATTGCGTTGTCATCAACAACAAAAGCCTTCCACACTGCGGTTGAAAGCTCTGCGCCGCCGTGAAGGCAGGTGATGCCCTTTTCGTTCTTTTCAACGTTATATTCAACGCCGTCAATGCTGAATTTGCCGCCTGCAAGACGGTTGGCGTATCTGCCGACGGTCATGCCCTGATAGTCTGAGTATTTTTCGTGACCTTCAAGCGTATCAAAACCCGATAGAACGTCTGCAAAAGCACCGTTTTTATCAGCAACATAAATGCTGTTAACGGTTGCGCCGTAGGTAAGAATATCAACGGCTGTGCCTGCGGAATTGCGGATTGTGAAGATATCAACGGCTTCGCCTTTTGCGGTTGTGCCAAAGGAATTTTTTACTATCATAATTTTTCTCCTATTTAAAAATATTTATACATATATTATTTTATCATCGGCAAAAATTTTTGTCAATAAAAATACATATGTTTATGCGGCGCAAAACGGGATATACTACTTTTGCACCCGAAGAAGCTTCGGGCAAATTATTATTCCGAAAGGTGAATAAAAATGGATAACAAGAACAACCAGAACAACTTCCCCGGCAACCAGAAGGATTGCCCTTCAAGCCAGAACAAGAACAGCCAGAACAAGAACAACGACAAGGCACAGCAGAAGAAGGATAAGAAGGAAGAATTCTGATCTTCGGGCAAAAGCAAACACCGCAGACGGCAAATACCGTTTGCGGTGTCAGCTTTTTTATTGCGTTTGTGCGGGAAATTCAAACGAATGCAGAAATCCGCCTTGCTCAAGCGAGCAGATATCGCCGCCGATAACCCTGCCGTCATAAATCAGCAGATTCGCCTGAATATAACCCGTTTTGTTTTCATAACCCGGGTAGTTCAGAATATCATATGTCCACCGCTTGGCGCGCATACCCTTATACGGCTCAAGGTCAAAGCCTGCCGCTTTGTTCATTTCGGCATATTCCGTGTAACCCTTGCTGAAATCAGAGGGCACAATAACCTCTGTCACCTCAACGGGGTCGGGCGTGAATTTCCACCCGAATTGCGAAAGAAACGCTGCACGCTGCTCTGCATTCTCCGCTTTATGGTTGATTTGGGAATCTGTTGCCGCTGGGGTATCCGTTTTGCCGATGACCACGGCGATTGCAACAATAATTGCAACCAGTGCTATGACGAGAGCTGCTATTTTGCTTTTTGAAGTTTTAACCGAATATACAAACATTAAAAATCACCGCCTGTCAAATAGATATGACAAAGCGGCGTTTTTTATTACAGTTTCATTTTGAGAAGCATTATTCCCGACGGAGTGATATCAATTGCGCCGTATTCGCCGTATCTTGCCGAGCCGGGATTCATCACATACAGTCCGTCGCTGTAATCAGTCACGCTTTCGTGAGTGTGGCCGTATAATGCAATGCGGGCACCGAGCGAGCGTGCCTTTGCACAAAATGCACCAGTGCCGTGCTTGACAAGCTCCGTATGACCGTGAGAGCAGAAAATCTTAACGCCGCCGAGCGTCACAAGCTCGTTTGCAGGCAGCATTGATGCAAAATCACAGTTGCCGCAAACCTGAATAACACGTTTGCCTTCAAGTAATTCGTCAAGCTTGCTCACATCTCTTTCGCCGTCGCCGAGGTGGATAACGGCATCGGCATCGCTGTGCATATAAAGTGCTTCTCTTATGCAACGGCTGCTGCCGTGCGAATCGGAAAAAACAAGTATTCTCAAAGAAAAACCTCCGTTCTAATCAAAAGCGGTTCAACATATCAATTATACTGTAAAAAGGGCGGTGATTCAATGGAAAAAGATAATATTTCGGCAAAAGAGCTGTTTGAACTCAAGGATAAAAGCCCCAACGAAATGCTCGGCGCAGTTCAGAGCAGGCTCAGTGAAGAAAAAAAGAACGAGCTTTTCAGAATTCTCAGCGATAAAAAGGCGCTTAACGATTTGCTCAGCAGCGAGCAGGCGCAAAAGCTGATGAAAAAATTCGGCGGCAAATAACGGGTGGCGGTATGGACAGCATCAATGATATTATTTCGAGCCTTAGTGCAGATGACATTGAAAACCTGAAAGCGGCGGCAGAAAGCTTTTTTGGAGGTAAAACAGACAATAAAAAGGAAGAACAGAGTCAACCGCCGCCGGGTATGCCCGATTTATCGTCAATTCTCGGCAACGCACAGATGATGGCAAAAATTTCATCAATAATGGGAATGATGAATAAAAAAGACAGCAGGTCGGAGCTGATAAAAGCACTCAAGCCGCTGCTGAGCGAAAAACGCAGAAAACGGGCAGATGATGCGGTACAGATTCTGAAGCTTTTTGAAATCCTGCCGATGATGGGGCAACTGATGGGCGGCGATAAGAATTGAACACCAACCTTCTGCAGCTGATTTTACCTGCACTGAAAACCAAAACCGAATACGGTAACGACAGCGGTGATATAGGTCTGATATTGCCGCTTGTTTTGCTGCTTGCCGTTGATTCGGGCGACAGAGCGTTGATTTTCAGCCTGTTATATATGCTTATGTGATAAATACCCTTGAAAACGAGCGGTTTATGATGTAAAATAATTGGCGGTTATTCAAAGAAAGGGGAAAACTTATGACTTATAAATACAAAACAAAAGGCACTTGCTCACGCACGATTGAGTTTGAACTTGAAAACGGTGTTATTGGTGACGTTTATTTTGAGGGCGGCTGTAACGGCAACCTCAAGGGCATTGCTTCGCTTGTCAAAGGTATGAAAGCGGAGGACGTTATTGCACGCTGCAGCGGCATCAGATGCGGTTTCAAAAGCACATCTTGCCCCGACCAGCTTGCACAGGCTTTGAAAGAGGCAATAGGAGGATAACAATGGAGGATAAAGCGTTGTATATAATGGCGGGGTATGATGATGCCACTGAAGAGCATCTTGCAGGCATACAGCGCAAGCTCTATGATGCCGGATTTGTGGGTACTCACACCAAAAATATCCCTCAGCACATCACCTTGTGCAGTTACCCTGTGGAACAGGAAGAAAAGCTGAAGAGAAAGCTCCGCAGCGTAGCGGCAAGAACGCGTTCTTTTGACGTGTGCTTCACTCACGTTGGCATTTTTGGCGGCGAAAACGTGCTGTTCATTGTGCCTGATAAGAATAAAAAGCTCATAAAACTCAAAGAGACTTTCGGCGGCGGTGCTTACGGATGGCAGCCGCACACAACAATGCTCATTGATGAGCCCGAAAACATCAGGGAAGCTCTGCCGTTGGTGCTGGATGAATTTTCGCCTTTTAACGGAAAAGTTACGTCTTTGCACCTTTATGAATTCTGGCCCACAAGACCGATTCTGACGGTTTATTTAAAGTGAGCAAGCTTCCAATATCAATCGAACAGGCGCACCAAGC
Organism: Acutalibacteraceae bacterium; assembly: GCA_045536245.1. Taxonomy (GTDB): domain Bacteria; phylum Bacillota; class Clostridia; order Oscillospirales; family Acutalibacteraceae; genus CAG-177. Next base: position 52,043 of record JAZSNE010000012.1, read on the forward strand.
GGTGCGCCTGTTTTTTATAAATTATTACCGTTTAAAATTTTTTCAACTATCGCTTCGCATCCGTCATAAATATCCCTGTAAGTAACGTCGAAACGCCTTGTATACCAAGGGTCGGCAACGTCGCCGCCCTTGTCGGTGTAATCCATCAGCTTGCGGATTTTATCGTCAGGGTCAGAGCCGAAAATGCGCTGAATATTGCGGTAATTCTGAGTGTCCATACAAATGAAAACGTCGTGGAGCTTGTAGTCTTTTTTCTGAAGCTGAACGGCGGTTTTGCCCGAGCAGTCAATGCCGTGCTTGGCAAGTTCTGCTTTTGCGGGCGGATAAACGGGGTTGCCTTTGCCGCCCCATATTTCTTCTGAACTTGTGGCGCACGATGCAACCGAAACCTCGCCCGAAAGCCCGTTTCTTTTAAGCATATCCCTCAAGATAAATTCCGCCATGGGGCTGCGGCATATATTGCCGTGGCATACAAACATTATTTTCATCATAGGGTCTCCTTGTCCTGTTTGTGATGCTATCAGCATAGCAGCGATTCGAGTTGTTGTCAATAAAGAAATATGCAAAAATTGTTGCTTTGATTTGTAAATTAAGCTGCTCTTTTGCTTGACTTTATATATATTGATATGTTATATTAAATTGATTAGAGTTTAACACGGAGGACAGTATGGATTATATCTTCAAAAACTGCAAAGTTTACCGTAACGGCAAGTTTGAACCGGAAGATATAGGTGTTTGTGGCGGAGTGTTTGCTCCTGTTGTTTCTGACGGCAGAGGTATTGTTATCGACTGCAGCAATAAATATATTTTACCCGGTTTTGCAGATGTTCACGTTCATCTGCGTGAGCCGGGTTTTATTTATAAAGAAACGGTTGCAAGCGGTTCTCTTGCGGCTGCGGCAGGCGGATACACAACCGTTTGCTCAATGCCGAACCTTTCGCCTGCGCCCGATTCGCCCGAAACTCTTGCTCCCCAGCTTGATGCAATCAGAAACACTGCCTGCATCAACGTTTTGCCTTACGGAACAATTACGAAAGGGCAGAACGGACTTGAACTTTCGGATATGGAAGCACTTGCACCGTTTGTGGCAGGTTTTTCTGATGACGGCAAGGGCGTGCAGAGCGAAGAAATGATGCTTGCTGCAATGCAAAAAGCAAAGTCGCTTGATAAGATTATTGCCGCACACTGCGAAGATAACAGCCTGCTTAACGGCGGATATATTCACGACGGCGAATATGCAAAAGCACACGGTCACAGAGGAATCTGCTCGGAATCGGAGTGGGGTCCCATCAAGCGTGACCTTGAGCTTGCTGCAAAAACGGGCTGCAAATATCACGTTTGTCACATCTCAACCAAAGAAAGCGTGGAGCTTATCCGTCAGGCAAAGAAAAACGGCGTTGACGTTACCTGCGAAACAGGCCCTCACTATCTTATTCTTGACGATTCGGACCTTAAAGAAGAGGGCAGATTCAAGATGAATCCTCCGCTTCGCTCAAAAGCGGATAAACAGGCTCTTATTGAGGGTATAATCGACGGAACAATTGATATGATTGCAACCGACCACGCACCCCATTCCGCAGAGGAAAAGGGCAGAGGACTTGAAAAGAGCCTGATGGGCGTTGTGGGAATAGAAACTGCATTCCCTCTGCTTTACACATATTTCGTCAAAACAGGAATTATTGATATGTCAAGGCTTGTTGAGCTGATGCACACTGCGCCCTGCAAGCGCTTCGGCTTCGGCGGCGAAATTGAAATCGGTGCTCCTGCCGATTTTACGGTGTTTGACCTTGACGAAAAATATACAATCAATCCCGACGATTTTGTTTCAATGGGCAGAAGCACTCCGTTTGAGGGCTTTGAGGTTTACGGACGCTGCCTGATGACCGTCTGCGGCGGCAAAATTGCGTGGAAGAAGGAGGATAAGCAATGAACAGAGCGTATTATGACATTGTCTATAATAAACCCTTAACCAAGGATATATACGAAATGAAGCTTGAGGGCGACACCTCGCATATTACTGCACCCGGTCAGTTTATCAACATCAAGCTTGACGGCTTATATCTTCGCAGACCTATTTCGATATGTGATTATGATGACGAAACAATAACAATCATATACAAGGTTGTGGGTCAGGGTACTGCCGATATGGCAAAGCTTGAAGAAAGCAACCGTCTTGACGTTCTTTGCGGACTCGGCAACGGATTTGACACGTCAAAGTGCAGCGGAAAAGCTGTTCTTATCGGCGGCGGCGTAGGCGTGCCTCCGATGTATAATCTCTGCAAAAAGCTTCTTGCAGAGGGTAAAGACGTTACCGTTATTCTCGGCTTCAACACAAAGGACGAGATTTTCTATGAGAATGAGTTCAAAGCTCTCGGTGCAGAGGTTTTTGTTTCAACAGTTGACGGTTCTTACGGCACAAAGGGATTTGTAACCGACGTGCTTAAGGATATTGAATATGATTATTTCTTCACCTGCGGACCTATGCCGATGTTCAAAGCAATCGAAAAAATTGCAAAAACAAGCGGTCAGTACAGCTTTGAAGAAAGAATGGGCTGCGGCTTTGGTGCCTGCATGGGTTGCTCATGCAAAACAAAATACGGAAACAAAAGAATCTGCAGGGACGGCCCCGTGCTTGAGAGGGAGGAGATAATATGGTAAACACAAAGGTTAATCTTTGCGGTATAGAACTTGATAATCCTGTTATCCCTGCTTCGGGTACGTTCGGATTCGGCTATGAATTCGCAGAGCTTTACGATATCAACTGCCTCGGAACTTTTTCGTTCAAGGGCACAACAAAAGACCCACGCTTCGGCAACCCCACCCCCAGAATTGCGGAGTGTGACAGAGGTATGATTAACGCTGTCGGTCTGCAGAATCCCGGTGTTGAAAAGGTTATCAGCGAAGAACTTCCCAAGCTTGCAAAATGCTTCTCAAAGCCTGTTATGGCGAATGTCAGCGGCTTTGCGGTTGATGACTATGCATACACCTGCGAAAAGCTTGATAAGTGTGAGCAGGTAGGCTGGCTTGAGGTTAACGTAAGCTGCCCCAACGTTCACGGCGGCGGTATGAGCTTCGGCACTTTGCCCGAAGCTGCGGCAGAGGTTACAAAGGCTGTTAAAGCCGTAACAACCAAGCCCGTTATCATCAAGCTTTCACCCAACGTTACGGATATAGTTTCTATCGCAAAGGCTTGCGAAGAAGCGGGCGCAGACGGCATTAGCCTCATAAACACACTTCTCGGTATGAGAATAGACCTCAAAACAGGCAAACCCGTAATCGCAAACAAAATGGGCGGTTTCTCGGGTCCTGCAATAAAGCCTGTCGGTTTAAGAATGGTTTATCAGGTAAGTCAGGCGGTCAACATTCCCGTTATCGGTATGGGCGGCGTTGAAACCGCAGAGGACGTCATTGAGTATATAATGGCAGGCGCAACGGCTGTTGAAGTCGGCGCAGCAAACCTTGTTGACCCCTATGCAAGCTTTGCAATCGTTAACAACCTTCCCGACGTAATGCTTAAATACGGTATTAAAAATTTGAATGATATAAAAGGATGTGCACACAATGGGTAAAGACGTAATCGTAGCCTGCGACTTTGCGGGCAAAAAAGAGGTATTTGACTTTTTGGACAAGTTCACCGATGTTAAGCCTTTTGTTAAAATCGGTATGGAGCTTTTTTATGCTGAAGGCCCCGAAATCGTAAGAGAAATCAAGGCAAGAGGACACAAGATTTTCCTTGACCTCAAGCTTCACGATATCCCCAACACCGTTAAAAAAGCAATGTCTGTTCTTTCAAGACTTGACGTTGATATGACAAACCTTCACGCAAGCGGCACCGTTGCAATGATGGAAGCAGCTATCGAAGGTCTTACAAGAGAAGACGGCACACGCCCCATTCTTATTGCTGTAACCCAGCTTACCTCAACCTCACAGGAGAGAATGGAAGCTGACCTTCTTATTGAGAAACCTCTTGATGAGGTTGTTATGCACTATGCGTCAAACGCAAAGGTTGCAGGTCTTGACGGCGTTGTTTGCTCACCCCTTGAAGCAGGCAAGGTTCACGAAAAGTGCGGTGCAGACTTTGTAACCGTTACACCCGGCGTAAGATTTGCTGACGGAGATATCGGCGACCAGGTAAGAGTTACAACTCCTGCAAAGGCAAAGGAAATCGGCTCGGACTATATCGTAGTCGGCAGACCTATCACCGCAGCAGCAGACCCCGTTGCAGCTTACAAGAGATGCGTTGCTGAGTTTTGTGACTGATAAAGGCGGCGAACACAGTCACTATCCTTTCTCAACAGACACAATTTAATTGGTTAATAATTAAACTTTTTGGAGGAATATAAAATGAAACAGCTTATTGCAAAAGATTTGCTTTCAATCAAAGCGGTATTTTTCCGCCCTGAAGAACCCTTCACATGGGCAAGCGGTATCAAAAGCCCCGTTTACTGTGACAACCGTCTGACTCTTTCCGACATCAAGGTTCGCAATGACGTTGAAAACGGTCTTGCAACACTTATCAAAGAAAATTATCCCGAAGTTGAAGTGCTTATGGGCACAAGCACAGCGGGTATTGCTCACGCAGCAATCACGGGCCACCTTCTCGGCCTGCCTATGGGTTACGTTCGTTCAGGTGCAAAGGACCACGGCAGAAACAACCAGATTGAAGGCAAGCTTCTTCCCGGCCAGAAGGTTGTTGTTGTTGAGGACCTTATCTCAACAGGCGGCAGCGTTATTGAGGTTGTTGACGTTCTTCGTGAAGCAGGTGCAGACGTGCTCGGCATCGTAAGCATCTTCACATACGGTATGCAGAAGGGTCTTGACCGTCTTGCAGCTGCAAACGTCAAGAACATCAGCCTCACAAACTTTGACACAATTGCAGAAGTTGCGGCAGAGGAAGGTTACATCAAGCCCGAAGACATTCAGCGTCTTATCGCTTTCCGCAACAATCCTTCAGACGAAAGCTGGATTAATAAGTAATCAGCAAACCAAAGCAACCCAAATAAATACTAAGGAGAAAATATGAAAAGCCTTATAGATATTATGGAGCTTTCAACGGCGGAAATAGATGAACTCATCGAAACCGCTCTTGATATAATCGAAAATCCTGCAAAATATTCCGAAAAGTGCAAGGGCAAAAAGCTTGCAAGCCTTTTCTTTGAGCCTTCAACAAGAACAAGACTCAGCTTTGAGGCCGCAATGTATGAGCTCGGCGGCAACGTTATCGGCTTTTCGGAAGCAAACAGCAGCTCTGCCGCAAAGGGCGAAAGCGTTGCCGACACGGCACGCACAGTAAGCTGCTATGCGGATATTATTGCAATGCGCCACCCCAAAGAGGGTGCACCCTATGTTGCATCAATGAAGGCAACAATCCCCGTTATCAATGCAGGCGACGGCGGTCACAACCATCCCACGCAGACCCTTGCCGATCTGCTTACAATCCGCAAGGAAAAGGGCAGATTTGATAATCTTACAATCGGTGTTTGCGGCGACCTTAAATTCGGCAGAACGGTTCATTCGCTTATCGGCGCAATGTCACGCTACAGCGGCGTTAAGTTTGTTCTGATTTCCCCCGAAGAGCTCAAAGTGCCCGAATACATCAAATCGGAAATTCTTGACCCCAAGGGCATTGAATATAGAGAATCCGCAAGCCTTGAGGCTGTTATGCCCGAGCTTGATATTCTCTATATGACCCGTGTTCAGAGAGAACGCTTTTTTAACGAAGCAGATTATATCAGACTCAAGGATACCTATATTCTTACAACGGAAAAGCTTGCCAACGCTAAGGCTGACCTTTGCATTATGCATCCGCTGCCCAGAGTTAACGAGATTTCCGTCGGAGTTGATGACGACCCCAGAGCCTGCTATTTCAAGCAGGTGCTTTACGGCAAATATATGCGAATGGCACTTATTCTTAAACTTCTTGAGGAGGCGGCAAAATGATTATCGGACAAATCAAAGACGGCATCGTTCTTGACCATATCACGGCAGGCCGCTGCATGGATATTTATAATATCCTCAAACTCGGCGAAATGAGCAGCACCGTTGCTATGATTAAGAATGCCGACAGCAACAAAATGGGCAAAAAAGATATCATCAAAATCTTCGAATCAATTGAAATTGACCTTGACGTACTCGGATACATCGACCCCGGTATCACTGTTAACATTATTAGGAACGGTGAGCTTGTGAAGCGCAAAAAACTTACTCTCCCCGAGCAGGTAACAGGTGTTATCAAATGCAAGAATCCCCGTTGCATCACATCTGTTGAACAGGAGCTTCCCCATAAGTTCCGCCTCACAGACCGTGAAAACAAGGTTTACCGCTGCATTTATTGCGAAAGCAAGGCAAGCAGCGGACGCAATGAATGATTGTTAACTGAATTGAGGAAAGATTTATGTTTGTAATAACCAAAAGCGAATGGAAGGAATCGCTCATTGAAGAGTTGAATTCTTTATGCAACAAAATCTCCAGACCTTTTGAACTGACCGGAAGCGATTACGTTGATAAACTTGAGGCTTACGTTTGCAGCATCAGCGGATGTGAGCGTTGGAACAATCTTCCGATGGCTTCGCTCAACAACATCAATACGGGCTTTGAATTCCACGGGAATTTTGGCAGAAGAATTGCCTTCATTGATACGGGTGTGCTTTTCAAAAAGGGTAAAAGCGGCGTGCTGTTTTCCGAAAACGGAATTGCAATAAAACCCGTTATGGGCAAGGGCGAGATGTTTACGGATTATTTTGCTCTCTGCACGTCGGCGATTGTCAACAACGGCACTTTTATTGTTGCTGAAAACAAATTTAATGTAACATCTTTTAAAGGTCTGCCTGTTATAGACGCAACAGACGTAATGCTTGAAAGGCTTTCGGAAATTCGCAAGATTCTGATATTAAACAGTGCTGATCATAACAACCTTTTTAATCAAGCGTTGACGGGATATTCAAAAATCATTGCAGACGAAGCTAATAATAACAACGAGTTTCTCGGTGCAGCTGAATATTTTTATAAGTTTACTGACGGCACTACGCCTGAAATTCGATCATTATCTGCTGCTATATATGCGGTTGCATTAACTCTTGACACTCAATTTGAAAAGGCGGCCCAAATTGCCAATAAATCCGATGTACAGGGCATCAAAGCTTTAATCGAAGAAAAGAGCAATGATTACACTCTCGTTGAGTGCGGAGAGTTATATCTTACAGCTAAAGAAAAATATGACAAGAAAGATTACGGAAATGCATTGAAGGCGGCTCGCGATTCGGTTTACAGATATCCTGCCGTTGAAAATTGGCAGCTTTATTTTGATATTCTTTACGATTCTGCAAATGAAAGCAACAAGTATAACCACGGCATTCTTGAAAGCTTCAAATCTCATGCTGATAATTGTTCTGATGCAAAAAGTGAGGTTATAAACAAAGAACAGGAGCGCATTGAGGAACTTACGCAAAAATATGAGAAGTATCTTGAAAACATCGGCGACGTAATTCTTGACAAAGTGCTTGAAGAAGACGTTGATTTCTTCCGTTCTAATCCTGAAATGTGTAAAAATGTAGACAAATACGGTATGACCGCTGTAATGTATGCCGTACTTTTCTCAAAATACGACGTTTACAGTTATCTTACCCAAAAATACGGAGTATGTAAGCAGATAAATGTGTTCGGGCATACGATTGTTGATATCGCTTCAATGAAATTGGCTTTTGAATCGGGATTGATTCATTTACGCCTTGCTCATGATGAGGAATTCAGAAAAGAGTGTGAATCGAAGAGGGAATTCTTGGGAATTATAGTATATCCTGAGGAAGCAGAAGAACGGTCATTTCGTTATCTCAACAAACGTTTTTGTAACTATACGGGCGATTGCGACCCTTTAGAGTCAGATTATGCGGGCTTTTATTTTTCTGAAAATGTAAATGAAGATGATGAGTTTACAAACTCAGATATTGCCAAAAGATTTTTTGTGGAATTAGTAGAGGATTACGCAAAACGAAAAAACAAAGTTGCAGATGATATTTTAAAATATCTCAACAAAGCACCTTTGGAGGAAGGCGAGGAGCCTAATATTCCGTTGCTCTCTGAATGCGAAAACACCCCTGAATTTCAGAAGATTTTTTTCGATCACAGAGAAAGCAGCATATCAGGCTATATCAAATTAAATCTTGGTGAAAAAGGTGAGTTTGAGAAAACCGCTGATTATGAACAAAGAAAACAGCGCATCAGCGAAGAGGCTGAAAAAGATTTTGAGAATAATTTTGAACGTCACAAAGAAACCAGTTATTCAATTTATGTTTCAAGGCTGAAGAAGGATTCTGAAAACGTTGTAAAAACAAACCTCAAAATCGGCCTGGCAAGCATATTTTTCAGAGCTACCCTTTGGGAGAGAATCAGATTAGGCTCATATGACGCAGATAACGAAACGTTCAAACTGAGCACAAAGAGCGGCATTGAGTCAGAAATTAAAATTCCTATAGAAATCGCTTCTGATTTTAAATTGCTCTACGAAGAAGGCGGCGTTAAATACAGAGTGGACGGTTTCAAAATTCTTCCCGGTGAAGAAATAGAATTCAGTTGCTCTGCATATTACAAAAACGAGTTATACCCATTTTTGATCAGAGGATAATCGTGATTGACAAAAAAGACCTCCTGCGTTGAAGCAGGAGGTCTTGCTGTTTATCGGAATCATTCGTTTGGCGTTGTTACGTCATACGGCCAGTCGATTATTCCGCCGAATTCCCACACGTTTGTGTAGCCCAATGCGGCAAGGTCGGCAGAAGCGTTGAGGCTGCGGTTACCGCTGCGGCAATAAACAAAAATCTTTTGGTTTTTATCCGGCAGAACTTCGCTTGCTTTTTCGATTATCTGCGTCACGGGCAGAAGCACCGCGCCGGGGATATGCGCCTCGTTATATTCCCATTCCTCACGAACGTCAAGGATAACGTAGCCGCTTTCGAGCACCATCATTTCGTGTGCGGCTTCGGCTGAAATGCGGTAATATCCGTCTGTGTTTTTTGTGTAACTCACGGTTTCAACTCCCTGAACGTTGTTGTTTGCGTTATCGGCGGCGCTGTTTTGGCTGCAGCCGGCAAAGCACGTTATCAAAACAGAAGCGATAATTAATGCTGTTAAAGTTTTTTTCATTTTAACCTCCCAAAAGAATATCAGACACAAGCATAACGCAGAAGCCGACGAGCAGAGCATACGTTGCGCCTCTTTCGTTGCCGTGGGCGTGGGTTTCAGGTATCATCTCATCGCTTACGACGTAGAGCATCGTGCCGCCTGCGAAGGCAAGGGCAAACGGCAGAATTGCCGAAGCAACGCTGACTGCGAAATAGCCGATAAGAGTTCCCAAAACTTCAATAAGACCTGTTCCTGCCGCGCAGAGAAACGTCTTTTTGGGGCTTACACCGGCAGAAAGCATCGGCCCGATGATAACCATACCTTCGGGAATGTTCTGCAGGGCGATTCCGCCCGCTATCAGCAAAGCTTCCGTCGAGTTGCCTGAGCCGAAGCCGACGCCGGCGGCTATGCCCTCGGGCAGATTGTGAATGGCAATAGCCGTTACAAACAGAAGCACCTTGTCAAGGTTTGAGTTTTTCTTGTGTTCTTCGATGTCTGCGCCCACAAGTTTGTGCAGGTGAGGTACGAGCCTGTCAATCAGGTTAAGGCAGATTGCACCCGTGAAAATTCCGCAAACGGTAACGATTATGCCGAATTTGCCGCCATATTCAAGTGAGGGCAGAATGAGGCCCAGCACCGCTGCCGCAAGCATAACGCCCGCCGCAAAGGAAAGCACAATATCGCTGAACTTGTGAGATATTTTTTTGAAGATAAGACCGATTACCGAGCCGATAACGGTTGCACCGCCAACACCCAGGGCAGTGAGAAGCACCATATTCATATAAACACCACGCAGAATAATCTTTATACTATTCTATTATAGCATACGTTAAGCTGTTCATCAATAATATTATATTGGAATTTGATAAAACAATAATAATTGTTAAAATTTTGTAATAATTGTTGAAATATAAATAAAGATATGATAACATTACATCGTTATATAAAAAATAAGGAGTTAATTTATGATTTGTTCAAATTGCGGAAATCCCGTTGACGGATCAAGAAAATTCTGCCAGGTTTGCGGCTATCCCGTCAAGCAGCCTGCAGAAGACAGAGCGGACACAGGCTTGTTTGCAGGCACACCTGCAAGCTACAGTAATGTTGCAGACCTGAGTGTGGAGCAGGGCGACGATTACAGCATAAACAAGCCCTCTTATCCCCAGCCGGCAACGCCGACAGAGAGCAATAATGATGTCGGTTATGAAGAAAAGCCCAAAAAGAAAATGTTCAAAAAGATTCTGATTCCCGTTGTGGCTCTTGTTCTTGCGGCGGTAATCGCACTCAGCGGATGGGGCATATTCCTTGCTGTTAACCCTGAGGTGAAAATTGCAAGGGCAATTGAAAAAACTTTGTTCAACACAAAGAGCTTTTCTTTTGAAGCTACCCTGGGTGATACCGAGGTTGTTTCGGGCTACGTTGCTTTCGGCAAAACAACGTTTACGTCGGATTTTGCGGTTGATCTGTATAACGGTCTGAACGTGGTGTGTGACGACGGCCAGCTTCTTTTCCCCGTTGGCAGAGAAGGCTATTACGCCGTTGATATGCCCGGAGTTTTTTCAGAGCTCACCGAAGGCCTTGACGATATTATAACTCAGTTTGTTGGCGGCAACTCTGAAGAGCTTGTTGCTATGCTTGAAAACAGATTCGGCGTTACAACAACTCCCGAGCAGGTTGCGGAGTGGGCCGAAACCCTTATCAAAAACAAAACGATAAATGAAGACGTTATCGAAGAAATCTGGAACACCGTCGGTATTCCTGTGGCGGCAAAAGAATTTGACCTTGATGAAAAGGATATTCCCAATTATAAAGATGCAAAGAGCATTATTTCGGGCGCATTCACAAAGGGTATCAAGGGTGATGCTTTCAAGGTTAAAGACACAAGCAGCAGCGGCGGTGTCAAGTATTATGAGTGTGAAATTGTTCCTGCCGAGTTAATGAAGGGTATGATTAAATATGCTCTTGATTGCAAAAAGCTTGAAGCAATTCTTGAAATTGAGATTAACGGCTACACTCTCAAAGATCAGCTTGAAACTCATCTTGAAGTGCTCGAAGATGAAGAATATCCCGAATATCTGGATGAAGAGATTGAGTTCACCGTCGGCCTCAAGGGCGGTTACATTGCAGCGGTTGAATATGAAAACCTTGAAATCGAGATCAGCGATATCAACAAGAAGCACGATGCAAAGGATGACTATGACGACGCTGCAGAGAAGGCATACCGCAAGGAAGATCTCGGTCTTGACGATCTTATGACTATGATTTTCGGCTCCCGCAGAAAGGCACCTTCCGTTGAAGCAAACCCATATTATTATTAATAAAAACAACGCAGGCTTGCAAAGGTGGTTTACCGATGCAAGCCTGTGATTTTTTTATGCTGTTATTATACGTTATCCTGGCTGTAGGTTGAGAAGTGAACGGGGAACCAGTTCTGGGCGAATGCAGGCAGCGAACGTCTTGATTCAGAGAAAAGTGATGAAACAAGGCGGACAGCTTCAAGATGTTCAACCTCAAGGTCAGCATCTTTTTCTGTTTCGCAAACCTTGACGTCTCCACCGTCAACGGTGATTTCAATGCGCTCATCCTGCTTGTAGCCATGGATGAGCAGAACGATTGAGCCGCTGCAGAGCTTGACTGTTTTTGCTTTGACTGCGAGGAAGGCTTCAATGAATCTGCCGTAGTTGAGAATGTTTATCATTTCTGAATGGCTTACGTCCCAACCGTCACAGTATTTTGTCATATAAGCGCAAAGCTCGGGCTCATAGAAGGGAACGCTGAACGAAATGTGGTCCTTGCCCATTGTTTCCATAACGCACATAATGAGGTTGAGCATATCGTCAAGCTCAACAGCGCAGATTTCCTGAATACCGCCGAATTTACGAAGAACAAAATAGCCCTTGAATTCGTCGCCCTCAAAAGCGGCATAGGGCACGCTTCTCCAGGAGCAGAGCATATCGTAGATGTTATCTGCGTTTCTGTCAATGGTATAAAGCGAACGGTTATAAAGCTCGATGGTTTTTGCAAGGATTTCGGTATCCTCGGGTTTGATTTCACGGGCAGTGAGGGTGGTCTTTGCGTCTTTGCCTATGCAGTGGCGGATGTTGCGCATACCGATGCTGAAATCATATTCGGGGCCGCACTGCTCAAAGCCGAAGTAAGCATATCTCTGTCTGTGGCCGCCAAGGAGCGAATAGTCGGTGTTATCCTTAATCATTTCGTCAAGGCTCATATTCATACAGTCTTTCATATAACCCTTGCCGCGGCAATCTCTTGTTACGCCGACGTTGCCGATGCCGCCCACACGCAGCTTTCTGCCTGCTGCCGTTGCTTCAAACGGATAAAGACCTACAGCGCCCTTGACTTTGTTATCCTCCATAACAACAAGGTTGTTATATGCGGGGTTATACTGCTCCTTATAAAGCTTGGGAAGCAGATCTCGGAAGTTGCGTTTTGTTTCTTCGTCGTCTTCAAAAAAGAAGATGTCGTCGAGGGTTTCGATAAGGTGGTCGGTATATTCCTTGGGGCATCTGCCTTTATAAAGTTCCATAATTTAATCTCCTTTATGTTATTTTTTTATATTTAAAAAGTCATTGTAGCTGAGAACGCGGTAATCCCTGCCGTTGATGGGGCGCGCCCTGCGTTTTCTTTTCTTTCTGATATAGAAGAAAATCACAATCGCCGCCGCTACGATAACGATAATCACTATAAAAACGGGGCTTGCGGCGAGGTTTTTGGCTTTTGTGAACAGAAGCGAGGTGATGCTTCTTTTGATGCTGCTTGAGGCAACAAGGTCAATCTCGCAGAGAACTTCGCCCGCATAAAGCACTCTGCCTCTGCACACAAAATCTCCCTCTTTAACAGGGGCGTCAAGTGAATCGGGCATTGAATCGGGAACGGGTTCAATCAGCACGCTTCCTTTGTCTGTGCCCAGAGGCACAAGGCTGTAGATTGTTTTATCGGGAACAAGGCTTACGAAGTCTGTTGACTTTGCGTAATTCACCTTGACTTCACCCACAACTTTGTCGGGGTCGCAGATGGCAACAAGCTCAAGATTTTCAAACGCCCAGCTGAACATTGCTTTGCAGTCAAGCAATGCGCCGTTTTCGTTTTTGCCGTCGCCGTCAAAATCCTTGTCTTCTGCACCCAGAGCAATTGCGATGTAGTTATAGCCGTCTTTTGAAGCGAACGAAACAAGGCATTTGCCGGCTTCCTGCGTTGTGCCTGTTTTGCCGCTTTTAGCATATTTATAGTAATATTCCGGAAAATTTTTGTTAAGCAAATAGCAGGTGTTGGTTATTCTGCGTTCATCACGCAGGTTGTTTGCCGCCACGGTGTGGCTGAGTTTGCCTGTTATTTCTTCAAAATCCACAAGCTTCATTGCGTGCGACATAATTTTTGCAAGGTCTTCCGCTGTGGTGTATTGGTCATCGTCATCAAGACCGTGGGGGTTAACAAAATGCGTGTTTATGCAGCCGAGGCGTTCGGCAACCTCGTTCATTTTGGCAACGAACGCTTCTCTGTCGCCGTTTGTAACGTAGTCTGCAAGAACTGTTGCAGCGTCATTGGCGCTCATTATCATAAGGTAGCACAGCAGGTCGTAGACTGTAATCTGCTCACCTGCTTTAAGGTTTGCAACGGAGCTGCCTGTGCCGCTGAGCTCTTTTATGCTTGGCTCGGCTACGGTTACGGTTTTGGTCAAATCGTTGCAGTTTTCAATAACGACAATCGCCGTAACGATTTTGGTGATGCTTGCGGGGGCGGTCTGCTTGCGGATGTTTTTTTCAAAAATAATTTCGCCGTTATCGGCGCTCATAAGCAGAAGACAATCGGAATTGAGCTCAAGCTCTTTCATTGCTTCATCATAAGCGGCAAAAACGGGAAATGAGAAAAACGATGAAAGCATAACCGCTGCGCACAGCAATATAGTGGTTAATTTTTTCATTATGTAACACCTGAATAAAATTTGCCGATTTTGTGCGGCATTTAAAGAATTATATCATATAAAATCAAAAAAATAAACCTGTTTTTTAAATTTAATGCGTAAATCTTTTAATTACCTTGATTTTTTTCTTTTCGGGGAGTATACTGAATAGACAGTCGAACAACTGATATGGAATCGGATCGACAAAAGTATGGAGAGGATTATCGGAAATGGTTTATATAACAGGCGATATGCACGGCGATATGGGCCGTTTTGATTCGCCGGCAATCAGGAAGCTCAAAAAAGGGGATACCCTTATTGTTTGCGGTGATTTCGGCTTTGTCTGGGATAACAGCAAGCATGAGCACAGAAACCTTAAAAAGCTCGGCAAAAAGAAGTTCAATATATGCTTTGTTGACGGCACACATGAAAACTTTGAGCTGCTCAATGCTTACCCCGTAACAACCTGGAACGGCGGCAAGGTGCATAACATAGGCGGCAATCTTTTTCACCTTATGAGAGGTCAGATTTTTAAAATTGACAATATGACCTTTTTCACAATGGGCGGCGGTGAAAGCCCCGATATTGATATCCGTTTTGAAGAAAATGCGTGGTCAAAGCTTGAAATCCCCACCCGTGAAGAGCTGCTTGAGGGCGCAGAAAACATTGAAAGGGCAAACTGCAGGGTTGATTATATCATCACCCACGAGCCTCCTTTCAAAATCAAAGGGTTCCTGATGCTCAAGGACAGCGAAGCGGCAAGCGTGACGGGCCTTAACACTTATCTTGAAGAGCTTTCCGAAGCCTGCAGATTCAGAAGGTGGTTCTTTGGCTCAATGCATCTTGATAAATATATTTCCAGCACCCACGTTGCGGTTTTTCAAAACGTTATCAACGCAATAACGGGTGAGGTTGACAGGTAAACACAACAGGGAACGGCTGAAGCTGTTTCCTGTTATTTTTTTGTATGCTCGGTTAAGATGTATTAAATTTTTTATACGGTATTGACATACAGAAAAACAAATAATATAATAGGCGATAGTTAATCGGTTAACTGTTAATCGGTTAATAATTTTTTGAGGAGTGTTATTTTGAAAGATTTATACTGCGAAACGGTTCATAAAATGGTCAGAGCCAATCTTTTGCACCGTTATCGTATTTCAACGGCGCTTTCAGGGCTTAATATTTACAGGGGTCAGCCGGAAATTCTCGGTTTTCTGATTGAAAACGGGGAGTGTGCCCAAAAAACACTTGCCGAAACCCTGGGCGTTTCGGCGGCTTCAATTGCAACAAGCATCAAACGTATGTGCAAAGCAGGCTTTGTTGAAAGAACAGAGGATGAAGCCGACAGACGCATTAACCGCATACGCATAACACAAAAGGGCAAAGAAGTTTTTCTTGCAGGCAGAGAAGAATGCAGCAAAGTTGACGCCCGTATGTTCAGCGGAATTACAGATGAAGAGATTGAAAAATTCTCGGAAATTCTGATTAAAATAACCGAAAACCTTTCCGAAGAAGGTCTGAGCGAAAAAGAAGTTATGGATTTTATCGCCAAAGAAAAAGATAAAAAAGGAGATGATAAAAATGATTAAGACTTTGTTCAAGCAAACAAAGGGTTACAGGCTGGCTTCGCTCCTTTCGCCTCTGCTCATACTTGTTGAGGTGTATATGGAGGTTCAGCTTCCTTTTGTTATGTCCGATATGGTTGACGGCGGAGTCAGCGGCGGTGCAGGTCTCGGCTTCGTTGTTAAAGAAGGTCTTAAAATGGTGCTCATGGCACTGATTGCGCTTGCAAGCGGCGCGGCGGCGGCAAGGTTTGCCGCAAAGGCAGGTATGGGCTTCGGGGCAAATCTGCGCAGTGCTGTTTTTGCAAAAATTCAGGATTTTTCGTTTGCAAACATCGATAAATTCAGCACCCCGTCGCTTATCACAAGAATGACAACCGACGTTAACACCATCCAGATGGCATATACGATGATTGTTCGCATTGTTGTGCGTTCGCCGCTGATGCTGGTTATGGCGTTTTACTATGCATATGAGCTTAACCCCACGCTTTCAAAGGTGTTTGTTGTGGCGGCTCCCGTTTTGCTTCTGCTTCTGGGTACAATGGCTGTGCTGGCTCTGCCCAGATTCAAAGTGCTGATGAAAAAGGTTGACGGCATCAACTCCTCGGTGCAGGAAACGCTTATCGGAATGAGAGTAATCAAGGCTTTTGTAAGAGCAAAGCACGAAAAAGAAAAATTCCGCATTTCTAACGACGAGCTCAAGGATGCATCAATTGCAGCCGAAAAGCTGCTTATTCTTTCCAATCCCTTTATGCAGCTCACGGTTTATTCTTGCATCATTGCGATTTTCTGGTTCGGCGGTAACCTTGTTGTTGAGTCAAAGATGACGGTTTCCGAGCTTGCGGCTTTCATTACCTACGTTAACCAGATTCTTATGTCGCTGATGATGATTTCGATGATATTTGCAATGGCGGTTATGTCCAGAGCGTCGCTCACCCGTGTTGCCGAAGCAATCAAGGAGGAGCCTCAGATTTCCGATGAAGGCGCCGACCCCGACCTCAGAGTTGAAAACGGCGAAATCGTTATGGAAAACGTCTGCTTCAAATACAAGAAAAACGGCAAAAAGAACGTTATTGACAACATCAATCTTCACATTAAATCGGGCGAAACCATCGGAATCATCGGTGGCACTGGCTCGGCAAAAACCACACTTGTGCAGATGATACCGCGTCTTTATGACGTTACGGAAGGAGTTGTCAAGGTCGGCGGCAAACCCGTTGGCGATTACACCCTTAATAATCTGCGTGATTCCGTTGCAATGGTGCTTCAGGTGAATTTGCTTTTCTCGGGCACGATTGAAGAAAATCTGCGCTGGGGCAAACCTGATGCAACGCAGGAAGAAATTGAAAACGCCTGCAAAATCGCACAGGCGCACGATTTTGTTATGTCTTTCCCCGACGGATATCAGACAAACCTCGGTCAGGGCGGCGTTAACCTTTCGGGCGGCCAGAAGCAAAGACTCTGCATTGCAAGAGCTTTGCTCAAATCGCCTAAAATCATTATTCTTGACGACAGCACAAGCGCTGTTGACACAGCAACGGATGCAAAAATCCGTGAAGGCTTCAAGGAACATCATTCCGACGTCACCAAAATCATTGTTGCTCAGAGAATCAGTTCGATTCAGCACGCCGACAGAATCATCGTGCTTGATGACGGCAAGATAAATGCTGTCGGCTCGCACGAAGAACTGCTCGGCACCAACGAGATATATACGGAAGTATATAAATCACAGCAAGAAGGGAGCGTGGCATAATGGCACCTGCAGTTAAACGCCCCGAAAATCCGGATGCAAAAAACAAGTTTCAAAAACCCGGCAATGCAAAGAAAACATTCACAAGGCTGCTTGGCTATCTCGGCAGGTCAAAGGCCATGCTTGCAGTTGTTTTTGTGTTTGTTCTTTTCAGCTCCCTTGCAGGCGTTATAGGTACATCGTTTATTAAAACAGTTACCGACGACGTGCTTCCGTCAATCATTGCAAGTGGCGGCAGAGATATGGCACCGCTTATCAAAGTGCTTGTAACTCTCGGTATAATTTATGCTGCAGGTATGGTTTCGACCTACTGCTATTCAAGAATTATGCTTCAAGTTGCGCAGAAAACGCTCAATACAATCAGAAAAGACCTGTTCAACCATATGCAGGAATTGCCGATAAAGTTCTTTGATTCACATACACACGGAGAGCTTATGAGCCGCTATACGAGCGATACCGATACGCTCAGAGAATGTATCAGCCAGAGCTTTGTTACCCTCATAACTTCGCTTGTTTCGGTTGTGGGTACGTTTGTTATGATGGTCTGGCTCAGTCCGCTGCTCGCTCTTTTTGTTGTGCTGATGCTTTGCTTCGGCTTTGTTGCCATCAAAATACTCGGC
Organism: Acutalibacteraceae bacterium; assembly: GCA_045536245.1. Lineage (GTDB taxonomy): Bacteria > Bacillota > Clostridia > Oscillospirales > Acutalibacteraceae > CAG-177. Next base: position 70,016 of record JAZSNE010000012.1, read on the forward strand.
TCACGCAGCTCAAAGTATTTCAGAGAGCAGCAGAAATGCGTGGGTCAGGTTAACGGCTACATTGAAGAATTCATCGAGGGCCAGAAGGTTGTCAAGGTTTTTTGCCATGAAGAAAAAGCAAAAGCCGATTTTGCCGTTATCAACGAAAATCTGCGTAAGGCGGCAACCAACGCCCACACCTACGCAAGCGTGCTTATGCCTGTTATGGGTAATATTTCATACATCACTTACGCCGCCGTTGCAATGCTCGGCACCGTTATGCTGATGATGATGTCAGAGGGCTCGTTCTTTGCAATTACACTTGGCTCACTGCTTGCATTCCTGACCTACACAAGACATTTCTTCCAGCCGATTACCCAGATTTCGCAACAGTTCAATACAATTCTTATGGCGCTTGCAGGCGCAGAAAGAATTTTTGAGGTTATTGACACTCCCGTAGAAGAGGATAACGGCTACGTAACCCTTGTTAATGCCAGAAAGAATGCTGACGGCACTCTTACCGAATGCGAAGAAAGAACCGGTATCTGGGCGTGGAAGCACCCTCACGGCGACGGTACAATCACTTACACCGAATGGAAGGGCGACGTGCGTTTTCACGACGTTACGTTCAGCTATGACGGCAAAAAGACCGTGCTCAAAAACGTTTCGCTCTATGCGATGCCCGGCCAGAAGATTGCGTTTGTCGGCTCAACGGGTGCAGGCAAAACAACAATCACCAACCTCATTAACAGATTTTATGACGTCAACGAAGGCAAAATCACCTATGACGGCATCAATATAAAGAAAATCAAAAAGGCAGAGCTCCGCCGCTCAATGGCAATGGTGCTGCAGGATACCCATCTGTTTACGGGCACTGTCAGGGATAACATTGCTTACGGCAGACTTGATGCAACGGATGAACAGATTGAAAACGCTGCAAAGCTCGCAAATGCTCACTCATTTATCAGCAGATTGCCCGAGGGCTATGACACAATGATAACGGGTGACGGCGCAAACCTTTCGCAGGGTCAGAGACAGCTTCTTGCAATTGCAAGAGCCGCTGTTGCGGACCCGCCCGTGCTTATTCTTGATGAAGCAACAAGCTCAATCGACACAAGAACAGAGCGTCTGATTGAAAAAGGTATGGATAAGCTTATGGAGGGCAGAACGGTGTTTGTTATTGCTCACAGGCTTTCAACCGTTCGTAATTCCGATGCAATTATGGTGCTTGAAAATGGCGAAATAATTGAACGAGGCACTCACGATGACCTGCTTGAGCAGAAAGGTAAATACTATCAGCTTTACACAGGCCAGTTTGAGCTTGATTAAAAAACAGGGCTGCTGTGCAGAATGTTCTGCGCTGCAGCCTTGTTTTTCTGTTTGACAAAGTTATTGTATTGTGTTAAACTGACATCACAAAAGAATAAACACGGGTTAGCGGAATTATTCTGTTTTCAAGCTCTTGCCTGAAGATAAGGAAATTGCGGTGAGAATCCGCAGCAACAGCCATTGCCGTAACTCCGATGTTAAAATCGGTCAAGTCGGAATGCTTATCAGCCTGTGAATGTAAAAGTCTCTTGGGCAACTTGGGGAGATGCTTGCAAAATCCTAACGGTATTTTTGCGCACCCAAGGGAGGGTGCTTTTATTTTTATCCTTTTGAAAAAGAAAGGATTGATTTTATGAAAAAAACACTTAGCACAGCACTGTCCGTCATTATGCTTTTTGCTTGCCTGTTCGGTCTTGCATCGTGCAAAGAAGAAGCTGCCGATGTGAATGCTCTCTGGGCAGACGCAATGTATACGGAAGACACAGAGCTCGGCAGCGGCTCAAAAACGATTGCCGTTGAAATCGAAGCAGAGGGCAAAATCGTTAAATTCACAATTAAAACCGATAAAAAAACAGTTGGCGAAGCGTTGCTTGAGCATAAGCTTATCAGCGGCGAAGACGGCGATTTCGGTATTTACATCAAAACCGCAAACGGAATTCTTGCCGATTATGACGTTGACCAACACTATTGGGCGGTTTATATCGGCGATGAAACGGCAATGACGGGCGTTGACTCAATCGAGATTGACGAAAACGTAACCTACCGCCTTGTGCGTGAAACAATGTGATTGAACGGGAGCAGCCTTCGGGCTGCTCTTTTTACGCTTTAATTGGGTAAAATTACACAAAAATCGCCCTTATTTTTTGTTACGGGCAAAATATTTTGAAAAATCATAAATGAGCTTTTGCTATGAAAAACGGAGAAAAAACGAGCATTTGCGAGATTGAGAAATGTAAATTAAAAAATTGCAAATTTGCTATTGACAACGGGTTGACCTTATGATAATATATCCAAGCACGAAAAAATTATATCGGAGGAAATGTTATGTCAACTTATATGCCTAAAGCGGGCGACATTACCCGCGCTTGGTATGTGATCGATGCAGCAGGCAAGCCCATGGGTAAGGTTGCTGTTGAAGCTGCTAAGCTTCTTCGCGGTAAGCATAAGGCTATCTTCACACCTCACGCTGATTGCGGTGATCACGTTATCATCATCAACGCTGACAAGGCTGTTCTCACAGGCAACAAGCTTGATCAGAAAATGTATTATCATCACACAGGTTATATCGGCCACCTCAAGGAAGTTAAGTACAGCACTCTTATGAAAACAAGAGCTGACTTTGCTATGACTCTTGCTGTTAAGGGTATGATTCCTGACACAGTTATCGGCCGCAAGGCTCTCACAAGACTTCGCGTTGTTAAGGGTGCAGAGCATCCTCACGCAGCTCAGAAACCCGAAGTTTGGGAATTTTAAGAAAGGGAGGCTATAAATAATGTACGAATCAAACTATTTCTATGGCACAGGCCGCAGAAAGAGCTCAGTTGCCAGAGTTCGTGTTTACGAAAACGGCACAGGCAAAATCACAATCAATGACAGAGATATCGACGATTATTTCGGTCTTGAAACACTCAAGCTCATCGTTCGTCAGCCTCTCGCACTCACAGGCACAACAGAGAAGCTCGACATCGTTTGCCGTGTAGGCGGCGGCGGAGTTACAGGCCAGGCAGGCGCAATCCGTCACGGCCTTTCCAGAGCTCTTCTTCAGTATGACGAAAACCTTCGTGCAACCCTCAAGAAGGCAGGTTTCCTTACCAGAGACCCCAGAATGAAGGAAAGAAAGAAGTACGGTCTCAAAGGCGCTCGTCGTGCACCCCAGTTTTCAAAGAGATAACAAATTATTATGGAAAAGCCTTGTATTTCAAGGCTTTTCTTGTTTTTACAACCGAATTTGATGTCTATTTGATGTCTAAAGATAAAAAAACAGGTAAACTCGCTGTGAGCTTACCTGTTTTTTATTGATGTATCTTTGATTATAATATCATAATCTGGGCGAAAAATCAAGCTTATATTTCCGCGTTCCTCTGTTTCTTGCGTCCGCGGACTGTCCGCGGACAATCTGCAGACTGTCTTTTCAGCTTACTGTTCGGTAAGATTTTTCCATTTTTAAGAAATTTATTATAATATCAGTAAGAATTCACACAGGCGATTTTCTTTCTGATATACTGTTTTTGCTGTCAAGCAGCAATGAATAACACTACCGGAGGAAAAAACATATGATTAACAGAGAACTCGAAGGATTATTTTTGAAAATCAGGGCTACAGCTCACGCCCTTGATAAGCTCATCGGTGACGACACAAGCAGCACATCAGAGGATATAAACATCCTGTCACTAATGCTTGTTCAGATGGTGGATGAATATGACGCAAAGCGACATTAATCACACAGAGAGCGGAGGCGAACAGCCTCCGCTCTGTCTATAGTTTTATTGATTGTCACAAGCAAGTACAGCTGAAACCCATTCATTGACAAGAGTGCTCTGTGATTCTTTATCTGCAATCAGGTATTCAAGGCGTTTTTCATATATTTTATACTGAGGATTTTCGCCCAGAATATCCCTCACAAATTCCGCAGCTTTCAAATCTCCGTCTGTTGCCATCTGAACAGCTTTCGCCATTAACAACATAAGGTTTGTGCAGTCTTGCTCGGCTATACCGTATTTTTTTAATAGCTCGGCTTGTTCGGTGTTTACAGGTGCTTTCAAGATAATCTGTGCAGCTTCTCTCATTGTCCGTTTTCGCCGTCTCGTTTTGCCGCTTTCAATACCTCCCTTTCGGGCTATCTCTCTTTGTTCGTCCTCTGTTCGTTCGTTCATTGGAATTAAATTATCTTTGCTTGACGCCATTGTTTTACCTCCAGCGGTTATAGTAAGAAAAAGCCCCGCCAGCGAGAACGAAAATCCCTTTTTTGCCCCTCTCGCTGGCGAAGCACTTCACGTAAGGATTAAAACGTGAAGCATTGAACAGACGTTTTAAGCGTAAAGGATTAACCGCCTTCAACATCGTGCTTAATTAGTAGTAGGAAACAGTTCGCTTACCATTTTTTCAAGCGTTTCGGCCTGTTCGACTGCGTTTTTCTCGCTTATCAACTGTGAATAACTATCCATTGGAACAACGAGCTTGACCCCGTTTGATGCATATTCCGTTTCTGTCTCTGCCTTTTTGTAAATGAAAAGATGGTCTGTTGTAGCTTCAAGCTCGGCGAACGCTTCAAAAAACTGTTCGCATCTCTGCAGCTGTCCGAAAGTGAGAGGAAATGTTGTTCGCCCGTACGCGTCAGAGAGTTTTTTGCCTTTTTGATGTTCAATCACACTGCGGAAGCGTTGCATAATTTCGATGTCATTTAAAAAGTCGCGAAGAATCTGGGAAGCTGTAGCATCATCAACCTTTTCGCCCTCTAATTGAATAAACTGCAACGCGTTATTCACTCTGACTGCATAATCAGACGGCTTTTCGATATCAGACAAAGCGGGAAGAATCATATTTTTCAGCTCGGAAATATAGTTTTTCGCTTTGACATTCAGTAGTTCGGAGTTTTTGTAAAATTCATTTAAAGCAGCTTTTCTCATTGAATCAAGATTTTTTTGCAAGTGTTCAGTGGTATAGATTCCGCTTGCACTGTCATCTTTATACTGATTGTTTGCGGTTCTGTAACCTGTTTCAAGCTGTTTGTTCTGTTCGTGGTATTCCGATATAAGTTGTTCAAGATATGCCTTGAATAATACAGCTGTCGGTGTTCGATTAATAATAGCAATCATTGAAAAATCCTCCTATTTCTGCGGCATTACCGCTCGTTTTTAAAAGAGAAAGACACAAAGAGAAATACACCTTTTCTTTTCCTGTCTTGTCTCTTCTTCTCTTTTCTTATCTTATCGGCTTTTTTTAAAACCCAGTTGCAAAGCTCGCTATTACAAAAAACCGTTCGGTTTATGAAAAAAGCGGTTGCTTTTATCATCTGAATGGATTGTCGGTCTTTGGCGGTCTGCCGCCTTTTGCGCCGTTCTCGGCATTCTTTCTGCATTTTTCTATATATGCAGCTTTGTCCCGGTCCATCTGGGAGCGGATAAAACAAAACGCCATAGCAAGCGCACCTGTGAACTCTGGTAAAGCTCCCGTTTCCTCGTACTCGAACATAGCACGAAGCAACTTTCCACATTCTGCGTCCGTCAACTGCTCCAGAGGCTTTTTATAATCCAGATAACAAGGAAACGAGCGCTTTTTTTCTGTTTTTTGAAAACTCATTAGCAGTTCATTCCCTCTAAATGCTGAAGTCGTTCGACAAATGCATCAAAGTTTATCAGCACTTTGTTATTTACAGTAATACAGGGGACTTTTCCTTGCTTGCAAAGCTGCCTCAATGCATATTCAGAAAGCAAGCCTGTTTTTGCTACTTCTCTAATAGTGAGCATTTTGGGAATGTTTGTTTTTTCAGGCATTTATTTCACTCAACCTTTCATTTTTGTTTTATTGCGTTGTTTTTTACATCAACCTGTTGACAAACACATTATATCGTGATAATATGTGTTTGAACATATGAAAATTAAGCTTTTTGAAGCAAATTACAAGGAGAATATTCGTTATGACAAATAAATTTATTGTGCTCGGCGCACGATTAAAAGAAGCACGCAAAGCAATGGGCTATAGTCAAGAATACGTTGCTGAAGCCTGTCAAATTCAGCAATATCAAACAATTTCAAAATGGGAAAGCGGAAACACAACACCATCTCTTGAAAAGCTGTTGTTGCTCTGCGAATTATACGGCTGCGAACTCGGTTACTTTATAGGGGAATACGACTGCAAGACGAGAAAAAACACTGATATAAAAGCAGAGACAGGGCTTTCAGAAGCTGCCATAAACCAGTTGAAAGCAGACAACACTTTCAAAAGCTCCAAAATACAGGCTTTAAACGCTCTGATTGAATTTGACAACGGAAATATAATACAGGACGTTTATAGCTTCCTTTTTCACAAGTATGACGGACAAATCGAAGCGGGAAACATAGTTATAAATGGGAAAAATATTGCTGACGTGTTTTTGCTTGAGATAATCGGAGAATTACAGGCTTTGCGTAAAATAATAAACGGAGGTGCTGAATAATGGCAACAATCACAAAAAGAGGAAGCACTTTTCAAGTAATTGTTTCTATGGGTTACGACACAGACGGAAAGAAAATCCGTAAAACGACCACATTCAAGCCGCCTCTGAATACTACGGAGAAAAAAGCCGAAAAGTTAGCAAAAGAGTTTGCTTTTGAATTTGAGCAACGTTGTAAAGGTATGACAGAGCTTAAAGAAAATATTCGTTTTGCCGACCTCGTTGAATGGTATTTCGATAACTACGCCCCGAATGAGCTGAAAGAAGTTACAGCATACACATACAAGGGACAACTTGAAAATCATATCTTGCCGGTGTTCGGAAATACAAAGCTCAAAGATTTTAATTCCGCAAAGCTGACAGCATTTTTCAAAAAAATTGAACTTTCCCCCGCTTCCTGTCGTAAATTATATGTAATCTTGTGCAGCGTGTTCAAAAGAGCAGTACAGCAAGGATTTATAAAAGAAACCCCTTGCACAAATGTGATTTTGCCAAAGGACAAGCGGAGAGCAGAAGAGAAAAAGCCTGTGCTGGAGGAGGCACAGGCACAAAAACTGCTTGAGATGGTTAAAGAATATTCGCAGTTTAACACAATCATTAAAATGCTTTTGTTTACCGGTATGAGGTCCGGAGAATGTTTAGGGCTACAATGGCAAGATATAGATTTCGACACAATGACAATTCACATTCAGCACAATCTTGCAGACGTAGGCGGGAAACATTGGCTTGATACTCCGAAAACGTCAAGCAGTGTGCGATTTATCGGAATGAGCGAAGCTCTGAAAAACATATTGCTTGAACATAAAGCGGAACAAGACAAAAAGAAAAAGCTTGTCGGACGAGCTTATAAATATCCTGATATGGTTTTTACATCAGAAACGGGAAATTTTGTTGACAGGAGTTTTCTTAATACTCAATTCAAGAAATTTGTTGCTGACACAGATTTTAGTCATATTTCTCTTCACAGCCTGAGGCACTGTAATGCAACACTTTTGATAAACAACGGTATTGATTTAAAAATTGTTTCTGAACTGCTGGGACACTCTGACGTATCAACAACGGCGAATATTTATGCTGATGTTCTCGCAAGCTCGAAAGCGAAAGTTGCTGAATTGATTTCGCTGAAACTGAAATAATTTGATGCCTATGATGTCTGTTTGATGTCCGACAATAAGAAACGGCAATAATTTTTTCGATACGATATGATACGATAATCCTTATAAATCAAGCCTTTTCAAAACAATCCAAAACGGAACAAAACAGCACACTTATAATTCAAAGAGATAATCACTTATCTTACAGAGTATTCAAAAACCCCGAAACCATCACGGTTTTCGGGGTTTTACTTTTGCACTAATTTTTCATTTGGTGCAAATTCCAAAAAACACCCTATGACATCTGAAAGCCATAGGGTGCAAGGTTACCATTTTCTATCAATGTAAGGTGTATCTTCTATCCCTTTATTTTGTAATTTGATAATCATTTGGTCTAATTTATTTTCCCAAAAGGATTTGAACCAATTTGTATTACCAAACCATTTTACAAGGGTAGGGCTAATGGCATAGTATATTTTTATGAAAGTTTTGCCATACCAAGTTTCTGCAAGGGTATAGTCACGATAGCGACGCAAGGCCAAACTTGTGGGCAGTCATAAGAACCATATACACAAGTAGCAATATAACAACCATTGTTGCTTTCTGCTTTTTCTTTTCCTGAATCGATACTGTCTGGAATGTTTGAACTGATTTCAGTAGGCAGACCTTATTTGAACTCGGAAATCTTCATTTTGCGCTCAGCTAAATTAGCATCATTTAAATAAGCAGAGTAAATTGTAACTCGATTTACATACGAATTACAATATGTAATATATCCGTTTGCGGCTCTTTGAACGAGTTCTATGTATTTGCAAGAAGATTTGATTTCTTCAACAGGAACTTCTTTTTTAACGACAAGGCACCATTTGCTAATGTTTCCATCATTCCATAAGGAAGCTAAAAACACAAAAAAATTCCCCTCCGAAGTGGTCAATCTAACCATTACGGAAGGGATTTCTTAATTGTTACATATCGTGCTTCAATTTCATCATTTTTTTATAAATGATAAAATTAACTTGATTTTTGATTAATTGGTGGCTATAATATAAATTAGATTATTATATTGTTTACAGAAAGAGAGTTTGACTCAATGAGAAATTACGATTTCAAAAACTGGAGTTTGTTGTTGACGCCCGACGTTGTTTCGCTGCTTACGACGATTCACGAATACAAGGGTGAGCAAGCTCTGTTTATAGAAGCAAAGGCAGATGTGCTGACAAGCCTGCTTGACATTGCTAAAATTCAGAGTGCCGAAGCATCAAACAAAATTGAAGGCATCTATACCTCTGATGAGCGAATCAAAAAGATTGTTATGAATAAGGCTTTGCCCCAGAACAGAAGCGAGCAGGAAATTGCAGGTTACCGTGACGTGCTTGCAACAATTCACGAAAATTATGACTATATTCCCGTCAGGCCTTCGTTTATTCTTCAGCTTCACCGTGATTTATATAAATTCAGCGGTAAATCTATTGGTGGTAACTATAAAAACAGCGATAACGTTATTGCGGAAGAAGACGAAAACGGCAACCGTTTTGTTCGTTTTCAGCCTGTTCCTGCTTGGGAAACACAGCAGTCAATTGAAAACCTCTGTGCTGCTTTTGATGCTGAACTTGCAAAAGGCGATGCAGATCCGCTTATTCTTATTCCGATGTTTATCCTCGATTATCTTTGCATTCATCCGCACAACGACGGTAACGGCAGAATGAGCAGGTTGCTTACACTCCTGCTTTTATACCGTGCAGGTTATATTGTGGGTAAATATATCAGCATTGAACGCATCATCGAACAGACAAAAGAGACTTATTACGAAGCTTTGCAGTCAAGTTCTTTTGGTTGGCACGAAAATAAAAACGATTACGCTCCGTTTGTGCGCTATATGCTCGGAGTTGTTGCGGCGGCTTACCGTGAATTCTCATCAAGAGTGAAGCTTCTTACTGCAGGCTCAAAACCCGACCGTATCAAAAATATCATCAAAGATACACTCGGCAAGGTTACAAAATCCGAAATTGCCGAACAATGCCCCGATATCAGTCAGGTAACGATTCAGCGCACGCTGAATGAACTTGTCAAAAACGGCGATATCATCAAAATCGGTGGCGGCAGATACACATCATATACTTGGAACAGGGAGAAAGATTGATTATGATTACAGGCGAACTTAAAAATAAAATTGATTCCCTTTGGGATATTTTTGCGGCAGGCGGACTTGTTAATCCCCTCGACGTTATCGAGCAGATAACCTACCTTATGTTTATCCGTGACCTTGACGATGCCGATAACCGCAACGCAAGAGAGAGCGCAATGCTCGGCTTACCCTTTGAAAGCATCTTTTCGGGTGAGGTTGAAATCGGAGACCGCAAGGTAGACGGCAATCAGCTCAAGTGGTCGGTGTTCCACGATTTTCCTGCGGAAAGAATGTATTCCGTTATGCAGGAAATGGTTTTCCCGTTCATCAAGAATCTTCATTCTGATAAAAACAGCGCATATTCAAAATATATGGGCGATGCAATATTCAAGCTGCCGACTCCTCTTCTTCTGGACAAGGTGGTTACTGCACTTGACGAGATTTATGACCTTATGGCTGTTGCAGAAGGAAGTGACACCAAGGGAGATACATACGAATATCTTCTTTCAAAGATTGCACAGTCGGGTCTTAACGGACAGTTCAGAACACCCCGACACATCATCAAAATGATGGTTGAAATGATGGACCCCAAGGCAGACGAAGTCATCTGCGACCCTGCCTGCGGTACATCGGGATTCCTTGTTGCGGCAGGAGATTATCTCAAAGAGCATAGCAGAGAAGAGATCTTCTTTGACCGCATTGCAAAAGACCACTATATGAATCATATGTTTTTCGGCTACGATATGGACAGAACGATGCTCCGTATCGGTGCAATGAACATGATGACCCACGGCATAGACAACCCCTATATCGAATACCGTGACAGCCTTTCCGACCAGAATGCGGACAAGGGCAAATATTCGCTTATTCTTGCGAATCCGCCTTTCAAAGGCAGCCTTGATTATGATACGGTATCAGCAGATTTGCTCAAGGTTTGCAAAACGAAGAAAACAGAGCTTCTTTTCCTTGCTTTGTTCCTCCGTATGCTTAAAATCGGCGGCAGATGCGCCTGCATCGTACCCGACGGCGTACTTTTCGGCTCATCAACTGCACACAAGGCAATCCGCAAGGAGATAATAGAAAACAACCGCCTTGAAGCGATTGTTTCAATGCCTTCGGGTGTATTCAAGCCCTATGCAGGTGTATCGACTGCGATAATGATATTCACCAAAACGGAGCACGGCGGCACGGACAAGGTATGGTTTTACGATATGAAAGCCGACGGATTCAGCCTTGACGATAAGCGCACGCCTGTTGGCGAAAACGATATCCCCGATATTATTGCCAGATTCAGAAACCCTGACGGTGAAGCAGAAAGAGAACGCACTCAGCAGAGCTTCTTTGTGCCCAAGCAGGAAATTATTGATAATGACTATGACCTTTCAATCAACAAATATAAAAAGACGGAATACGTTGCCGTTGAATATCCGCCCACAAGCGAGATAATTGCGGAGCTTTTTACACTTGAAGATGAAATCGTCAATGGACTAAAAGAGCTGGAAGGAATGATTTAATGGCAAGATTAGGCGATATGTTTATCCAAATACGAAATGGAGCAAACATTAAACAGGGTTTAGACAATTCAGGCTATCCCATAACAAGAATAGAAACGATATCGAATCGAACTGTTGACCGAAACAAAATGGGATATGCAGGCATAAATGATTTATCGAAATATCGTGATTATATTTTGCAAGACGGAGATATTTTGATGTCGCATATAAACAGCGAAAAACATCTTGCAAAAACAGCTCTTTATCAAAAAAATGATGGCGAAGAAGTTATTCATGGAATGAATCTTCTTTTGTTGAGACCGAATACAGATTGTGTTATAAGCAAATACGCATTTTATTACTTTTCGTCACAGTCATTTTTAAGACAAATTCCCAATATAACAAAAAAATCGGTTAATCAAGCAAGTTTTACAGTTTCAGCATTGAAAGAACTATCTTTTCCCTCTGTTCCGCTTAATGTTCAACTCAAGATTGTAGGTATTTTAGGAAAAATAGACACCTTGATTGAAATGAGAAAACAACAACTCGCAAAGCTTGATGAACTCGTTAAAGCCCGTTTTGTCGAACTGTTTGGTGCCTGTAACTGCAGAATAAGCACATTTGGAAAAGAGTTTTCGTTTATTTCTCGTGGCAAATCTCCGTCATATGTTGAACTGTCGGACTTGGCTGTTATCAATCAGGCATGCATTTATTGGAATGGTCTTAACTTCGATAAAGTAAAGTATAATGATGCTTCATATTCAGGTGATAGAATTCTGCAGTTTGGAGATGTGCTTGTAAATTCAACAGGTACAGGAACGCTTGGTAGGGCAAATGTTTTTGTGCTCAGAAATGCCGATAAGCGTTATATGGCAGATAGTCATGTAACAATTATTAGAGGTTCTGCCTCCTGTTATCCGGTATATATTAAGTGCTATCTCGAACAGAAGAAAATTCAAGATGCAGTATATAGAAATTGCGTCAGCGGTTCCACCAATCAAATAGAATTATCAAAAGAAAAATTCAAAATGTTGGAACTGCCTGTGCCTCCAATGGCCTTGCAACAGCAATTCGTAGCCTTCGTCGAGCAGACCGACAAATCAAAAGTTGCCGTGCAGAAAGCTCTTGACGAAGCACAAACCCTGTTTGACAGCTTGATGCAACAATATTTCGGATGAGGTGAATTTATGATTTGGAAAAAGGTTGAATATACAAAAAGTGAAATAGATAAAGCTGGGCAAAGAGTATTAAATCCTGAAATTTCAAATGAAGAACGAAAGGAGTGCCTGAAAATAATAGATAACTGGAGAGCAGCACATGCTTTTCCAACCAACACCTTTACTATAAACTTAAAGAAAAATGTTAGTAACATCCCTGGTGCTATAGTGGTTCAGAGGTTAAAAAGATTAAATACTATTATAGATAAACTTGAGCGTTTTCCCACAATGAAATTAAGTAGAATGCAAGATTTAGGAGGATGCCGAGTTATAGTGCCTACAAACGACGATGTTTATTTCGTAATTGAAAAACTTAGACATTCAAGAATTAGACACATCGAGCATAATTATAAAGACTATATTCAGACACCTAATCCAAACACAGGATATAGAGGTTATCATATTATATATAGATATAATAGCGACAAAAAAAGTGATTATAATGGGTTACAGGTAGAGGTGCAAATCAGGACTAAATTACAACATTTGTGGGCAACGGCAGTAGAGACTGTCGGGCTTTTTACAGATAACGGTTTGAAATTTAACAGAGGATCAGATGCATGGTTAAGATTTTTTAAGTTGACATCTGCTGTTTTTTCAATTGAGGAAAACTCACCATGCGTTAATGATGTTCCGTTAGAAAAAGATAAACTGTATTTAGAGTGGCTGAAATCAATTGATGAATTGGATGTATTTAATGTTTTAAGCGTTATTGGAGTTGCTACAAAAAGAATTGGACATATAAAGCCAAGAAACAAGAGAGGTTATTATTTGTTAGTTCTTAATATTACCTCTTCACCTGCTACTTTAAGGGTTGAAGGATACGATAATTTTGAGTCGGCTGTTACTGCTTATAATAAATTTGAGGCCGAAAACAAAGATAAAAGAATGGATGGAGTTTTGGTTTCATCTCAATCTTACGAAACTTTGGTAACAGCTTATCCAAACTATTTTTTGGATGTAAAAGAGTTTTTGAGCACTATTTCTATTATTTTAAAAAAATTGAGAAAAGAATATAGTGATTCTTGATTTTAAACATTAAAGCAGGTGATACAATGACCAACTTTGATTTTCTTACGCAAGATCCGCAGTTTGACAGTTTTTCGTCTGTTGCGGTTTCGGCGGAAAAGATTTTACATATCGATGCGGCGGCTGCTGTTATCAATTGCCGCCGTGCGATGGAGTTCGCCGTCAAATGGATGTATTCCGTCGATAAAGAGCTTGTTCTCCCGTGGCAGGACAGCCTCGTCAATTTAATGAATACCGATGAGTTCCGTGATATCGTCAGCGATGACGTATGGCGCAGAATGGAGCTTATCAGAAAGCTTGGCAACAATGCTGCCCATCAGGGCAAAAGGATTTCTGCCGAGCAGGCGGAGCTTTGCCTTGAAAACCTCTTTATCTTTATGGATTTCGTTGCCTGCTGCTACGGTGCCGAATATGAAGAAAGAACCTTCGATGCTTCTCTTATTCAGAAACACACCGAAACTCTCCTCGACAATGCGGTTGAAATCAACTTTGAACAGCTCCTTGCCGAAAACAAGGCTCTTAAAGAACAGCTCACCGCCCGTCGTGAGGAACAACAGCAGAATTACGTTCCCAAGCCTCTTGACCTCACCGAGTATCAGACACGCAAGATATATATTGATGCAATGCTCGTTGATGCAGGTTGGATTGAAGGAAAAAACTGGCTCAACGAGGTTGAGCTTGAAGGTATGCCCAATAATGCAGGCGTTGGCTATGCCGATTACGTGCTTTACGGTGATGACGGCAAGCCTCTTGCGGTTATTGAGGCTAAACGCACCTGCAAAGACGTTGCCGTCGGCAGACAGCAGGCAAAGCTCTATGCCGATATAATCGAAAAGAAATACGGCAGACGCCCTGCAATCTTCCTCACAAACGGCTTTGACACAAGAATCGTTGACGGTCAGTATCCCGAAAGAAAGGTTGCCGCTATCTATTCAAAGCGTGACCTTGAAAAGATGTTCAATCTGCGTTCAATGAGGACAAGCCTTAAAAATATCACCGTTGACCAGAATATCGCAGGCAGATATTATCAGGAAGGCGCAATCCGTGCGGTATGCGACAGCTTTGACGGCAAGAATCGCCGCAAGGCTCTGCTTGTTATGGCTACGGGCTCGGGCAAAACAAGAACGGTCATTGCTCTCACAAAAGTGCTTCTCAATCACGGCTGGGTCAAGAATGTTCTTTTCCTTGCGGACAGAACATCGCTCGTCACTCAGGCAAAGCGTGCGTTTGTGAATCTTCTTCCGAATTTCTCGGTCACGAATCTTTGCACCGATAAAGAAAACTATAACGCTCATTGCGTTTTCTCAACATATCAAACGATGTTCAACTGCATCGATAACGTCAAGGATGATGAAGGCAAGCTTTTCACCTGCGGTCATTTTGACCTTATCATCTGCGACGAAGCACACCGTTCTATTTATAATAAATACAAAGATATATTCAATTATTTCGATGCTCCGCTTGTCGGTCTTACCGCTACACCGAAAGACGAAATCGAAAAGAATACATACGAAATATTTGACCTGCAGAGTGGCATTCCCACCTATGCCTATGAGCTTGCACAGGCTGTTGCTGACGGATATCTGGTTGATTTTATGTCCGTTGAAACAAAGCTGAAATTCATCGAGGAAGGCATTGTCTACGATGAGCTTTCCGATGAAGACAAAGAGGAATACGAAAGCACATTCGAGAATGAAAACGGCGAATTACCCGACAAAATCAATTCATCAGCACTCAACGAATGGGTGTTTAACGAAGATACAATCAGAGAAGTTCTCAACGTGCTTATGACTCACGGACTGAAAATTGATTACGGCAACAAAATCGGCAAGTCAATCATTTTTGCGAAAAGCCATTATCACGCCGAAAAGATTCTTGAAATATTCAACAAGGAATATCCCCATCTCAACGGCTACGCAATGGTAATTGATAATTACACCAACTATGCACAGAGCGCAATCGATGATTTCAGCGACCCCAAAAAGATGCCGCAGATTGCGATTTCCGTTGATATGCTTGATACAGGTATTGACGTGCCCGAAGTGCTGAATCTCGTATTCTTCAAGAAGGTTATGAGTAAAGCAAAGTTCTGGCAGATGGTCGGCAGAGGCACCCGTCTTTGCCCGAATCTTATTGACGGCGAAGATAAAAAGATATTCTATATCTTCGATTTCTGCGGAAACTTTGAGTTCTTCAGAATGGGCGGCAAAGGCAAAACAACAAGTGCCGTCGCACTGCAGAGTGCAATATTCAATCTCAAAGCACAGATTGCCTATAAGCTGCAGGATATGGATTACCAGACCAACGACCTTATTGCATTCAGAAAACTGCTTGTTGAAGATATGGTGCGCAAGGTCAGGGAGCTTAACAAAGAAAGCTTTTCGGTTAAACAGCATCTTCGTTTTGTTGAGCTTTATTCAAACCCTGATAACTACAATGCGCTCACATATGAAAATACGCTCGAACTTAAAGAAGAAATCGCTCCTCTTGTTGTCCCCGATGAAGACGATGCAAAGGCTTTGCGTTTCGATGCGCTTATGTACGGAATTGAGCTCGCATATCTTGTCGGCAAGAAATATTCGAAGGCAAGAAACGACCTCGTCAAAAAGGTGAACGCCCTTGCAAACACCGCAAATATTCCCGAGATTATGTCACAGCAGGAACTGATAAACAGAATTCTGCATACGGATTACGTTGAAACAGCAGGTATCAATGAGTTTGAAAATATCAGAGAAAATCTGCGTGATTTGATAAAATACATTATTGTTTCGCACCCGACTTACACCACCACCTTTGATGATGAAATTCTTTCGATGGATTGGAATGAATCCGAGCTTGAAAGCGACGACCTGCAGGATTACAAGGCAAAGGCAGAGTTTTATATCCGTCAGCATCAGGATAACGAGGTTATTGCGAAGCTGAAGAGCAACGTACCTCTCAATGCAGACGATGTGAAGACTCTTGAGAAAATTCTGTGGAGTGAAGTCGGTTCAAAAGAAGATTATGAAGCAAGCTGCGGCTTCGTACCTCTTGGCGAATTTGTAAGAGGTATTGTCGGACTTGATATGAATGCCGCAAAGGAAGCGTTTGCAGAGTATCTCAACAGCGCAAGCCTTGACAGCAGACAGATATATTTTGTCAATCAGATTGTTGAGTATATTGTTCGCAACGGAATGATGAAAGATCTTTCTGTTCTGAAAGAAACACCTTTCTCTGACCAGGGCAGTATTGTAGATATCTTTACCGACGTTTCCGTATGGCTTGGCATAAAGAAAATCATTGACCAGATCAATGCGAATGCGGCGGCATAAAGAAAATGGCAAGTATTAACGAAACACTTTTGAAACTTAAAAAGTCGGATTTTCGAGCGAGGTTTCACCTGACGGAAAAGGACAAGGCTTATATTGCCGAAAAGGGAATGGATACCGTAAGAAAACACGCAGAGGAGTTTGTTCGCATTCGTCTGGCACCTGCATATCCGCCCAATGATGGTAAACAAACTCCGATGCGGGGTCATCCCGTTTTTGTGGCGCAGCACGCCTGTGCCTGCTGCTGCCGTGGGTGCCTTGAGAAATGGTATCGGGTCCCGCAAGGTAAAGAACTGACCAAAAGTCAGCAAGAAAAAATCGTAAACCTGCTTATGGCATGGATAACGGAAGAAATGAAATGATTATTTAAAAGAGCTCACCTTCGGGTGAGCTCTTTTATGCGCTACAGAGGCCATAATGCTGAAATCGCGTTAAAGATTGTGCGCTTTTGAACGTGACGTGGGCGATGAAATCCGATATAATATTCTGCAGAAGAAACAAAGAATATTGAAGGAGGATTTATGGCTGGATTCATTGAAGATTTTTATTATGGCAACCTTGAACCGTCGGAATGCTCGGAGCTTGGCAAAGAGATTAAAGAAAAGCTGGATGAGCTGAACGCAATGGAAAAAGAGCTTGATGTGGCTTTGTCAGGCAAAGAACGGGAAATGTTTTTGGCATATGTGAGCAAAAACATTGAGTATGTGACCGCAAACATCACGGACAGTTTTATTTCGGGCTTCAGGTTCGGCGCAAAATTTGCACTTGATACATTTATGAATAATTCGAAATCCTTTCGTTCAAGAGGTTCATGACATAACAAGCTCTGCAGAGTTTTTTTCTGCGGAGCTTGTGTGTTTTCAGTATGTGACCTGTTGCAAAGGAACACTTTTGTGATATAATGTATTCATATATTTCAATGATGGGGCTGATAAAATGGTTCTTTTTCGTTTTTTGCTTGCATTGCTGACGGTTTTTGGAACGCTGTTTCCGAGTGCAGGTCTGAATTTTGAATATAAGCATCTGCCGATTGAGTTTGAGATTGAGTCCGTGAGCGATATATACGTTCCTGCAGATAACAACGCAAACGTGGTTGAATATCCCTCAATCATAAAGCTTCGCCATCAGAAGAACGAAGCTGATAACGGCAAGCTCCTTGCAACATTTGAAAAGTGGGGCGACACTTATCCTATATACGAGAGCAACGACGATGCCGAAACGTGGCAATACGTCTGTACGGTAAGAGATAACCTGAATGAAGGTTATTGGAACGAATGGATGCCGTTTCTTTATGAACTGCCCGCCGATATGGGCGATTTTGAAAAGGGGACAATCATCCTTGCCGCAACGTCGATATACGGCGAAGGGGTAACCGACAGCACGATTACTCTTTATTCAAGCAATGATGTGGGCAAATCGTTCAACGCTTTCTGCAATGTTGACAAAGCAGGCGGAACAGAATGGGGCGTATGGGAGCCGTATTTGATTTATGAAGAAGAAACAGGCAGACTTTTCTGTTTCTATTCAGATGATTCCGACCCCGAGCATTCGCAGAAGCTTGTTTATAAATACACAACCGACCTTGTTAATTGGAGCGAGAAGTTTGAGTGCGTTGCCTGCTCCGATTCTTCACTCAGACCCGGTATGGTTTCGGTTACAAAAATGGGCAACGGCGAATATTTTATGGTTTATGAAATGGTTGGTATAAACAGCAATCCGATTTACTGCAAAAGGTCAACTTCTCTCGATAATTGGGGCGATGTTTCGGATTACGGCAAGATAGTTTCTGCAGGCGGCAAAACCTTCGGCTCATCACCTTGTGTTGCGTGGACACCCGTCGGCGGCAAATGCGGAACGCTTGTTGTTACGGGCAAACACCCCATCAGAGGCAGCAGCGACACGGGAACGGATATGTTCATCAGCTTTGATTACGGCAAAACCTTTGCTCCGATTGATAACCCTATTCCGTATTCGCTTGACCCTTATGAAAGATGTGGGTACAGTCCGTCGCTGTTTTTCTCGGAGGACGGAACAACTCTTTACTACGTCAACAATCCTCCGTGTTACGAATCAATCTATAAAATAACGGTTGCAAAAATCAGAATTTCGGAGTTATAAAAAGCGTTGGTTATATTAATCAAGTCGAATTTTTGAAAAATCAGAAGTGTTGAACGACAAAATGAGGCTGCTATGCAAGCAGCCTCATAATATATTGATAACTTATTCGACTTTAAATCCGAACATTTCTTTGAAATCATTAAAGCATTCGTCGCATATCCAATACTTTTGGTCGGGCGTGCAATAGCCTTGCTGCAAATCTTTGCTGTTCTCACTGAATTTATCCCAACAAAAAGCACAATGGTCATGGTCCCACTTTTCTGACGGCTTGGTGTATTGCATCTTTTTAAGTTTTGCGTTCATCAAATACTCTTGCTGATTCAAGAGTCTCCAATCGTTTTGCATTGTGTGCCACTCCGAATCAACCAAATATACACAAAAAGATTTTTTCTTTCCGCCAACAACAGTTTGTTCAACTTCTTCCTCCCAAAAAGGCAAAAGATAATCCTTAAAATCTCTTATTATGTCATCTTTCAAGGTGCGTTCACCTTTCAAAAAGAGAGTGAATTTGTTGATTATTAATATGATGCTGTCGGTATCAATCCAGCTCAAGTCTGTCATAATATCGTAATAGCTGTGATAATCGGGTTTCATATATGCAGGGAGTTCGGGGAATGAAAACGACCTTGCCATTGCTGCCCAATAATCTTCCCAACAGTTGATTTTATCTCCGTCAATTTCGGCAATAAAAGATTTATCTTTCATCTCCGATTTGATTTTATCTGCTTTATCTTTTGAGATGTTGAAAACTGAATTTCTCATACATCAAACCTTCTCGAACTCTGTTTTATATATATCGAATGATAACTTTTTGATATACTCATCTATATCAAAGCCAAACTCATCTCGATACATTTCAAGAAATTTTATTGACGCTGCAAAAGCTGTTGCGATATTTTCTTTTTGGGTTTCGGCAAAACATAGATTAAAACAATCGGAAAAATCTTCGTATGTTGCAGGGTCGGCAGACTTGCTGTCCGCAAAAATATACGGACACATATCGCTTGCCAAAGATGCAATCCAATCGTTTTTATCTTCGTCATAATACCTGTCAACTATATTGTAGAGCGTGAGATATGCTTTGTCAGTGTAGTTTGAAATCATAAATTGTCACCCTTATGCGGTTGGGATAAATATTTATTTGCAGCCTTAATCCAATCGTCTTCGCTTATGCATTCAAACGCAGAAGGAACTGATTTGATGTTTAAGCTTTCAACATAGCTCTTGGCAACAGCAAAGCTGTTTTCGGTTGTAATTTGTTTTTTGCCGATAAAATCACAAAATGAAGTGTAACAATCGCTGACGGCAGAACCGATATCCGCAAACAAAAACGGATTGGCATCGCTCAGATAATTTCCAAGTTCCTCGTTTGGTGTTTTATCCCATTCGGAATCAAGTGCAAAATATATCAGGCAAAACAGTTCAAATAAATTCATAATGTAAAATCCTCTATCAGTTTACTATATCATATTCGATTAACTTAATATTTTCAAGACTGATTTTTTGATTTGGTTTTTGTGCGGTGTTATATTCAAATGGCATACAATGTTTTGCTCTCAAAAATGTCAATATTTTGTCAACAAGTCAGGATATTTGAACTTTTTGTGGTCGGTTACAAACTGCGGCAAGTTACGGCAAATGCCTTTTTATTGACTTTTTGCCCGTTTGTCAACGCTGGACTGAGCGATTTTACAGGCTACGGCAGGTTATGACAAGCAAAAACAAGATGCTTTAATCACACTCAAGTTCTCAAAGAGATAATTATTTTATCGGCAAAACGGCTTGTTATCAAAGGTTTCGCTTGGTGGCAAGCCTTTTTTGATGTCCGGAGATAAAACGGTATTGCAGAATCCGAAGCACTATGCTGTGATATAAAAGCAAATCGTCATATACCAACGCTTTTTGACGCATTTCAGAACGATACAAAACATCGAGTTTATAACTTAAGCGACGGATAGTGTTTTTTATAAGAGCCTTCGGGCAAGAAAGCAAAGGAGCTGACTCACGAAAACCGTGAGACAGCTCCTTGTGTGTTATTAAACAACGTTTTGATGTGTGACAGAACGGAGTTTGTTTTTATCATTTTGTAAAACGTATTTTTATCGGATGTTTCGGGTCAGCCTGCACAGTGTTTTGGTTAAAAACAACGTTCTCTGCTTTTATCTCAACCTCCGGATAAATGATTCCGTTTGCTTTTGGCGATGTGTCAAAACAAAGCTTTGAGTTTTTGAAGTCTATGTTTTTAAAAGTTATATTTTCTGTCGGATAATTTGAATGGAGCAGAATATCAACATCGTTTTCCAAAACGATGTTTTCAAGAGTGATTCCTCCATGAGGAATGCACACGCATCCGGGATAAAAGCTTCGGGCATAGGTGTCATAATTAAGGCTTATTGCAATTCCTATATCTCGCTTTTTCTGAAGTGAGCAATTTCTTATTGTTATATTGCGGCAGCCGCAGTTCAATTCTTCCGTATTGCGCACAGCAACCCAGTTAATGCCGTCATATTCTGCGATTCCCTTTTCGTGGCAAGGCGGATTATCTGAAGTGTAAAGCCTTCCGTCTTTCGGGTTCATAAGAACACGGTATGTTTTGCCGTTGACAGCAACTGTGTCTGAGTGCTGAACCTGCATTCCCTTGTGCCATCTGCACCAGGCACCGCCAAGAATTCTGCAGAAAAAGCCTGTTGTTGAGTCGTCATCAAGATCAACGCAGTTTTCGATTATTCCGTTTTCAATCCAACCGATATGAGTGTTTGAGGTTGCGTAATCAAAAGCGTTGAGTGCTATAGGGTCATCGAACGTGCGGAATCTGCCGTTGCTGATAACGAATCCGTCGCCCCAGCCAAGATGAACGCCGTCTTTGTTTCCCGTGATATACAGATCATTGAGAATAATATTTTTGAATGCGCTTACCTGAATGGCATAATCTTTTTCAAGTAATCCGTGACACTCAAACTTATCAATTTTTAAATTTTCAACACAGATCATTGCAACCTGTGCCCGCAAGCCTGCAATTCGGCTGTTGACGCCGAAGTCACTGCTTTCAATGCCGTTGCATTCAAGATGCAAACCGATTATTTCAATGTTTCGGTTATACTCGCCCTTAATTGCACCTTTGTTTATAATAGCGTTACCGTTGATTCCGGTCACACTTGCTTCACGTTGGAGAATTACACCTTCACAGAACACGAGCTTTGTGTTATCGCCAATTTCAATCTGTTCGGAAATTTTATAAACACCGGGAACCGTAATCTGAACGGTTCCTCCTTTGTCAACCGCTTTCTGCAAAGCTTCGGAGTTTTTATGCGGGTTGTTTTCGGGCAAAAAACCGTATTCGTCAGCGTTAATTATAGCATTCACTTCCATATATCAATTTACTATATAATATTCTATTAGTTTGATGTTTTCAAGCTTGATTTTTTAACTTGTTTTTTGAACAGTAAGTTTTAGGGCGCCCAACGGCAGCCTGTTGCAAAGAAACGGTTTTGTGATATAATGTACTTACAGTGTTTCAACGGCGGCTTTCGGAGCTTTGCTTACGGGTGTCAGCCTGTAAAATAACGAATGCGAAAATCAGTATTTCGGAGTGAGAATATGATTAAGAAGATGTTTGAAAAGTATGAAACGCCGGCGTGCATTCTGCTGATAGTTCTCTATGTGGCGATAAATTCATTTTGTATGCAGAATTTCGGCGTTGAAGATTACAGAAGCGCACTCATCAACACAGCGTTATCAGCTGCGCTGATAATTCTGACCGTCAGCCTTAAAAGGGTCAGATATTACGGACTTACCAAGGCTGAAGCTCCAAAAAAGTTTTTATATTTTCTGCCGCTTTTGCTGATTGTTTCGGTCAATCTGTGGTCGGGGATTAATATAAACAACACCGCCGCCGAGATAGTTTTTCATATTCTGACAATGCTTAACGTAGGCTTCATTGAGGAAATTATTTTCAGAGGCTATCTTTTTAAAATGATGGAAAAGGATAATGCAAAGGTAGCCGCCGCTGTCAGCTCAGTAACCTTCGGAATAGGGCACATAGTCAATTTGTTTAACGGTGCTCAGCTCGTGCCGACGCTGCTTCAGATATGCTATGCCGTATCAATCGGTTATCTTTTTGTTGTTATTTTTGTGAAAAGCAAGTCAATCGTTCCGTGCATAATTGCACACTCGGTTAACAATTCACTCTCTGTTTTTAACGAGGAAAATACTCTGACAGAATATATTGCGCCTGTTTTTCTTATAGTTTTTCCGCTGGTTTATGCAGCGTATATAAATAAATCCGTCAAAGAACAGTAGTTGAGATGCGGATACGCCTGCATTCTGCTTGCGGGAGCGATTGCTTTTTGCCGCATACCGCAACCCGATGACGGCATTCATAATTCCGGAGTTGTGCTTCTTTATAATTTTTTCGGTTCGATTTATGATTTGTTCGTCTGAAAAGCAACAGTTGACAGCAAATAGCATAAATGCTAAAATTATATACGGATATTCCGTACACAGGCAAGGAGTGACGGTGTGGCTAAAATAAAAAAAGCCAAGCTGACAAAGCTTGAAATAATTCAGGTTGCAACAAGGATGTTTCTCAAAAAGGGCTATTCTTCAACAACCGTTAAGGCGATTGCCGATGAGCTTGATATAAGCACGGGCAACCTGACTTTTCATTACCCCACAAAGGAGCATATGCTGGCAGAGCTTACGAATATGCTTTGCGGATTTCAGTGGCAGATGATGAAAACAGAGTCTGATGAAGGGATAAGCTCCCTGCTTGCGCTTTGCCTGGAATTGACTACGATGGCGGCGATTTGCAGAGATAACGAAATTGCAAAAGACTTTTTCGTTTCGTCTTATCAGAGCCAGCTGTGTCTTGATATTATCCATTTCAACGATACCGCAAGAGCAAAAAACGTTTTTGCCGAGTATTGCGGCGATTGGAGTGAAATGCAGTTTGCGGAGGCGGAAATTCTTGTTGCAGGCATTGAGTATGCAACCCTTATGGCGGCTGATAACGAAGTGCCGCTTGATATAAGAATTGCAGGTGCGCTCAATCAGATAATGTCTATTTATAACGTGCCCGAGAAAATCAGAAAAATCAAAATCAGAAAAGCTCTTGCAACGGATTATATTTCGCTCGGCATGCGTGTTATCCAAGGCTTTATTGACTACGTTGAAAAAGCCAACGAACAGGCGTATGAGGAGCTTATGGCTTCGGGTAACGGTTAACCCTGATTCCAAGGAGGAAAAAATAATGAAGAAGTTTTTATCGGTTATTCTTGCATTCTGTATGCTTGCAACGGCGTTTCCGTTTGCCGTTTTTGCGCAGACAGATGCAACGAATGAGGTAATCATTCTTTACACAAACGACGTTCACTGCAACATTGATAATTACCCCTTGCTTGCAGCTTACAGGGCGGAGCTTATTGCACAGGGCAAGACGGTTATCACCGTTGATGCAGGCGACGCAATCAGCGGTGAGGTTATAGGCACGCTCACCGAAGGTGAAGCAATTGTTGACATAATGAACTCTGTCGGCTATGACTATGCCATTCCCGGCAACCACGAGTTTGACTACGGCATTGACCGATTCCTTGACCTTGCGCAAAACAAGGCGGAGTATGAATATCTCAGCTCGAATTTCTGTGATCTTACTTCAAATGAACCTGTTCTTACTCCTTATACGGTTGTTGAAGCCAACGGACTCAAGATAGGTTTTGTGGGCATTTCCACACCTGAAACGGTTTCAAAGACAAACCCCGAATACTTCAAGGACGAAAACGGCAATTTTGTTTACGGTTTTCCCGCTTTCCCCGGCGGTATGACGAACGAGGATCTTTACGACAACGTTCAGAACAGCGTTGATGCCGCAAAGGCGCAGGGCGCAACCGCCGTTTTTGCGCTGGGTCATCTCGGCATTATTGAAACAACCGATGGCTGGAAAGTTACCGACGTTCTCGAGAACACAAGCGGCATAATTGCTTTTATTGATGCTCATTCGCACGAAACCATCGTGAATAATGTTTATGAGAACGAGCTTGGCGAATTAACATATGTCACACAGACGGGCGAAAAGCTCGGCAACATCGGTCAGATAACCTTTGACGGTTCTCTTGCGTTGTTTGAGCTTGTTGATATTGATAACGTTGACGTTGAAACAATGTCATCGAGCGCACAGGAAGTTTATGACACCGTGAAAGAAAAGGTTGACGGCTACAACGAGCAGACCGCATATCTTTTTGACCCCATCGGCACGTCGGAGGCAAATCTTGTTACAAGAGATGAATTCAACTGGCTTGTGCGCAGAAAAGAAACAAACGCAGGCAACTTTGTTTGCGATGCTTACCGTGCCGTAACGGGTGCTGACGTTGCAATCTGCAACGGCGGCGGTGTGCGCAGCGATATTCAGGTTGGCAACGTTTCAAGAAAAGACCTTATGGATATGAACCCCTGGAGCAACCCGATGTGCGTTGTTGAAATGACGGGTGAACAGCTTGTTCTTGTGCTTGAACACGGCGCACGCAAATGCCCCGAGCCTCTGGGCAGCTTTTTCCAGGCTTCAGGTATAACGTATGAAATACATACCTACGTTGAGTCGCCCATAGTTGCAGATGCACTTGATAACTTTATTTCAATCGACCCCGATGCGGAAAGAAGGGTCAGAAACGTAAAGGTTAACGGTGAGCCCGTTGACCTGAACAAAACTTACACGGTTGCAAGCAGTCAGTACGTTCTTCTTGACGGCGGCGACGGTCTGACAATGCTTGACGGCATCAAGGTTATTGAAAAGGATAATATTCTTTGCGATTCCGAAATGCTTGTCAAATATTTCACCGAAATTCTTGGCGGCAAAATAACTGCCGAAAAATACGGCAACCCTGACGGAGAAGGCAGAATAAAGATATATGATTCGGAGCCTCCCGAAGACCCTGCCGAAAACTGCACACATATGTGTCACAAGGACGGCTTCATCGGTTTTCTGTGGAAAATTCTGCGCTTTTTTATGAGAATTTTCGGCATTGAACCTGTCTGCGAATGCGGTGCAGTGCACTATGAGCCGTTATTCTGATATTAATGACCTTACCTTTTTCTTAACATAAAAGCCTTTGAAACTCCCGAGGACTTTCCCGAGCCTCGGGAGTTTCCCTGTTTTTTGGTGCACACACAGCGAAGATCACGTATATTTATTTTGACTGTTTACAAAAACGAAAATTTATTATAAAATAAATATGTATATGCTTTTACACAAGAAAGGAAGATAAGAATGACGGAGCTTAAATATTGGGAAAACCCGTATATCATCAAAGAGAACAAGGAAGACGGACACAACACTGTTTTGCCCCGCCCCTCTGTTAAGGCGGCAATTGACGGTGAGGATGCTCCTTTGCGTGTGAGCCTTAACGGCATATGGAAATTCTATTGGCAGCAGGGCGTTGACAGCCTGCGCACTGATTATTATGCCGACGGCTATGATGATTCCGATTGGGACGATATTGAAGTGCCCTCGCTCTGGCAGCTCAAGGGTTACGGCAAACCGATTTATCTTTGCAATTCTTATCCCAAGGCACTTTCCAACTCGAAAAACGAAATTCCCAAAATTAACCACAAGCTTAACGAAATCGGTGTTTACCGCCGCACCTTCAACATTCCCGAATCATTTGAAGGCAAGCGGATTTTCATTCAGTTCGGTGCGGTTAAAGCAGGTTTTTTCCTCTATATCAACGGCAGGCAGGTTGGTTATTCACAGGGTTCAATGACTCCTGCGGAGTTTAACATCACGGACTGCGCTGTAATCGGCGAAAACAGAATAACCGTTGAGGTTTACAGATATACAGACGGCACATACCTTGAAGACCAGGATATGTGGTTCCTTTCGGGTATTTACAGAGAAGTTTTTGTTTATGCCGAAGAAAATCTCTGCGTCAGAGATTTCTTTGCAAACACTTCTCTTGACGAAACATATGAAAACGGCGTTCTTGACCTTGAGGTTACGCTCAAAAACTATAACCGTGAGCCTGTTGACTGCACGGTGGAAACTGTTCTTGTTGCAGACGGCAAACAGAAAAAGCTTGCAAGCGAAAAGGTTACGGCTGCTGCGGGCAAAACCGTTCTTAACTTTAACCACATTGAAGAAAATGCAAAGCAGTGGTCTGCCGAAGAGCCTAACCTTTATAAACTGGTTATCGTGCTCAAGCAGGGCAGAAAGGTGCTTTCCGCAAAGTGCGTGCGCATCGGCTTCCGCAAAATGGAAATCAAGGGTAACGTGCTTTATATGAACGGCAAAAGAGTTATCATCAAGGGCGTTAACCGCCACGATTTTGACCCCGATAACGGCTGGGCTGTTCCGCTTGAAAGGTATTATCAGGATCTTCACCTGATGAAGCAGGCAAACATCAACGCCATCAGAACAAGCCACTATCCCGATGCCGAAATTTTCTATGAGCTCTGCGACGAGCTTGGCTTTTACGTTATGGACGAAGCTGACGTTGAAACCCACGGCGTGCGCCGCAAGAACTGCCCCGGCGATAATCCCGAGTTCAAAGAGGCTGTTGAGGACAGAGCCGAGAGAATGGTTCTGCGTGACAGAAGCCATGCCTGCGTTTGCTTCTGGTCGCTCGGCAACGAAGCGGGTGACGGCGAAAACTTTGTTCACGAGAAAAATGCAATTCTCGCTCTTGACAACACAAGACCCATTCACTACGAAGGCGATTTTGATTTCAGAAAGAGCGATTTCATAAGCAGAATGTATCCCGTTGAGAGCGTCGTTGAAAAAATGCGCCATAAGATTGCGCTCACGCCGACTCTCTATGATAACGTTGCAAACGCTCTTGCGGCGGATAACAAACCCGTGCCTGCAGAAATTTATGAAACTCACCCCGTAATGTATTGCGAATTTGCTCACGCAATGGAAAACAGCCTGGGCAACTTCAAGGAATACGTTGACGATTTCGAGAATTATGAGCATATGTGCGGCGGATTTATCTGGGACTACGTTGACCAGTCACTCCGCAAGGTGGAAAACGGCAAAGAAAAGTGGCTCTACGGCGGCGACTTTGACGAGGGCAACACAAGCTTCTATTTCTGCGCAAACGGCATCATCACCGCAGACAGAATGCCCCAGCCGTCATATTTTGAGGTTAAAAAAGTATATTCAAACCTTGAAATTGTTGACAGCGATTGCAAAAACGGCAAGGTTATAATCAAGAATAAAAATCTCTTTATTTCAACAAAGGATTACAGATTCGAATGGACTCTCACCGTCAACGGCGAAAGCGTTAAGAACGGCGTTGTTGATGACGTTGTTGTTGAGCCGCTTACGGAAAAAGAAATTCAGCTTCCCGTGAGCCTTGAGGATTATCCTGACGGCGAGGTTATTCTGACCGTTGCTTTTGTGCTTGCGGTTGACAAGGCTTGGGCAAATGCAGGTTTTGAGCATAACTTCGGTCAGCTTGTGCTGCGTGAGGCTGTTGCCGCAAAACGCAGACCTGCCTGCGGCGAGCTTAAGTTTATAAAGAACGGCAAAAACGTTAAAATCAAGGGTGAGGATTTCACTGCGGAAATCGTAAACGGCGCTCTTGCTTCGCTTAAATACGGCGAAAAAGAGGTTATTGATGCTTCTTCACCTCTCCGCCCGGACTTTTTCAGAGCACCCACGGATAACGACAGGGGATACCTTAACTTTGTGCCTTTCATCAGCGGAATTCACCCCATATATCAGTGGAAGCGTTCAACCGAGCAGACTGCGGCTTATTCCGTCAGCGCAAAGTCAACCCCCTCGGGCGTTGAAGTCAGCGTCAATTGGGCTGCGCCGTTTGTTGCAGGCGTTTCAACGGTTTATCTTTTCTCACCTGCCGGCGAAGTTACCGTCAGCCACAAGGCAATCGGTCTTGCGTTGCCGATGCTCAAGGTGGGTATGCGTGCAGGTATCAGCAGCGAGCTTGAAAACGTTGAATGGTATGGCAGAGGTCCTCACGAAACGTATTGTGACCGCAAAACGGGCGCAAAAATTGCCCGCCACGCAATGAGCGTTGCCGAGCTTGAACACAGATATATGAGACCGCAGGAAAACGGCCACCGCACAGACGTGAGAAGCCTTTGTGTGAGTGATAATTCGGGATTCGGAATAGTGATTGATTCAATGGACGTTCCATTCGGCTTCAACCTCGGTTACTATAATCCCGAAAAGCTTGACAAGGCAAAACATCTGTTTGAGCTTGAAAAGGATAACTGCATCACCCTCTGCCTTGATGCGGCAATGAGAGGCGTCGGCGGCGATATGCCCGGCTGCGCTTATCTCCACAAGCCCTATAAGCTCAAGGGCGGCAAAAAATACAGCTTCACATTCAGAATTTCAAAGAAATAATATGAACAAAACCAATGTTATGAGGCTGCTTGAAGCGGCAAAAATACCATATGACCTGCTCGAATATGAGGTTGATGAAAACGACCTTTCGGGTGAAAACGTTGCGAGAAAAACAGGCAAAGACCATTCGCAGGTGTTCAAAACCCTTGTTTTCAGCGGTGAAAAGAACGGCTACGGCGTTTGCTGCATCCCTGCGTGCGACGAGCTTGATTTGAAGAAAACCGCAAAAGCCTTCAGCGAAAAGAAGGTGGAAATGCTCCACGTCAAGGATTTGCTCAAGGTGACGGGATATATCAGAGGCGGCTGCTCGCCTATAGGAATGAAAAAACAGTTTCCCACGGTTATTGACGAAACCGCTTGTCTGTTTGATAAAATCTACGTCAGCGCAGGGGTCAGGGGAGCAATGCTCGGCATTGAGCCGGAAGCCCTTGCCGATTTCGTCGGCGCAAAAATGGTTGATGTTACCGTGTAAGTTTTATTCGCCTTACGGCGAGTGATATTGTTGCACAGTGATATTCTGCTTGCGCCGAGTGGTATTGCCTTCGGCAGTTTTACGGCGAATAAAATAACACTGCGAATGAAATGAGCAATAAAACTTACTTGTAAATATCACTCTTTGCGCAGCAAAGAATATCACCTTAAAAAGATTTGTCACACGGAGGTTCGGTTTATGTCTGAAAGCGTTATGAGAGACAGGTCTAAAGAGTTTGCGAAAAAAATAATATTTATTTGCAGAGATATTAAAGCCAAAAAGAAGGAGTCGGTATTAACAAATCAGCTTTTGCGCTCGGGCACTTCAATCGGAGCCAACATACACGAAGCTCAATATGCTCAGGGTGCAAGGGATTTTATTTCAAAGCTTGAAATAGCTCAAAAAGAATGCTATGAAAGTGAATATTGGCTCGAACTGTTGTTTGAAACAGGTTACATAACCGAAGGTGAATACAAACCGTTAAAAAATGACTGTGGCGCAATAAGAAGAATGCTTATTTCATCTTTGAAAACGGTAAAACAAAACAACAGCTCCAAAATATAATACTACATTAGTTTAAAAAGCTGCCGAAGTGACTTTACAGACATTTCGACAGCTTTATTTATAAAGCGATGTGTTTTATTTCTTCTTTATCCTTGCCCAGTATTCTCTTGCTGCCTGCTCGTTTTTATTATCGCCGAAATCGTAATAGCGGCGGTTTTTGAGAGCGTCGGGCAGATATTGCTGGTCAACCCAGTGGTGCTCGTAATCGTGGGCATATTTATAAAATTGACCCTTGTTGGGGTTATCCTCGCCGTCATAGTGCATATTCTGCAGCTGACGAGGAACGGGACCCGTTCTGCCTGCAGCAACGTCCTGCATTGCGGCGTTTATGGCATCGTGGGCAGAATTCGATTTGGGACTTGTGGCAACAAGAATGACTGCATCGGCAAGGGGGAGCCTTGCTTCGGGCAAGCCGACCATCATCGCCGTATCAACGGCGGCTTTGACTATCGGAATTATCTGCGGATAGGCAAGCCCTACGTCCTCGCAGGCGCAGACAAGAAGCCTGCGGCAGGCGGATATCAAATCGCCGGCTTCAAGAAGCCTTGCAAGGTAATGGATTGCTGCGTCAGGGTCTGAACCTCGCATGGATTTCTGATAAGCGGAAATAATATCATAATGCTCGTCGCCGTCTTTATCATAGCGCATTGCGCTTTTTTGCGTGAGCGATTTTGCGTTTTCGAGGGTTATGTTTTTAATGCCGTTTTCTTCGCACGCAGAGAGCACACAAAGCTCAACGCTGTTGATTGCTTTGCGCACGTCACCTGCACAGGCGGTGGCTATATGGCTGAAAACTCCGTCTTCTATCTCATATTTTTCATTGCGGTCATCCGCCATAAAATCAAAGCCTCTGCGAACGGCCTTTTCTGCTTCTGCAGGGGTAACGCTCTTGAACTCAAACACCGTGGAACGGCTTAATATTGCGCTGTAAACATAAAAATACGGGTTTTCGGTTGTTGAGGCGATGAGCGTGATTGCGCCGTTTTCGATATATTCAAGAAGAGTTTGCTGCTGCTTTTTGTTGAAATACTGAATTTCGTCAAGATAGAGAAGAATGCCGTTTGGTGCAAGAAAGGTGTCAAGCTTTGCAACGACGTCTTTGATATCCGCCGTGCCCGCAGTTGTGCCGTTGAGCTTAACAAGGTGGCGGTCAGTCGTTTTTGCGATTATGCTTGCAAGCGTCGTTTTGCCTACGCCGGGAGGCCCGTAAAAAACCATATTCGGCAGTTCGCCCGATTTGATTATATTGCGCAAAGGCTTGCCTTCGCCCAGAAGGTGCGGCTGGCCGATTATATCTTCAATTGTTTTGGGGCGGAGTTTGTCCGCAAGAGGAGCTGACATAATATTCTCCTTACAGTGTAAATTGGATTGATAATATGATATAAATATTATTGCAAAAAGTCAAGAATAACATTGCTTGACATTATGCGGCTGTTAATATACAATTATTATAACAAATGTATAAATTACAAAAGGATGGTAGCTATGAATAATTTCAGAAGATTTGTTGCTCTGCTGCTTGCTGTTTTTTGCTTGGCTTCGTTTGCCGCTTGCGGTAAAGATGAAGCTGCAGTTACAACAGCTGCGCCCGACAGCGGAAACCACGAGGACAAAGAAACGGTTGACGAAGTCGTAACCGTACCTGACAGAGGCGAAAACAAAATTAAAATTGCCGCTCCTGCGGATTCGGGCGGACTTGCGTTTTCAAAGCTTGCCATTGACCGCAGCTATGCATATTCCGTTGAGCAGAAGGGTATTACGTCTGCTGTGGCAGCCGAAAAGATTAAAAACGGCGAGGCTCAGGTTGCCGTGCTTAACATTGCCGATGCAGTGAGTCTGGCATCGCAGGCAGATATTAAGATTATTGCCGTTAACACAAATCTTGTGCTTTCCGTTCTCGGTAAAGGCGATACCGTCAAGGGTTATTCTGACCTTAACGGAAAAACGGTTTATGCCGGCGGCGAGGGAACTTATATACAGTGGGTAACGGAAAAAATACTTAAGGATAACGGCATTAAAGCAGATATCATTTATGTGTCCGTTGATGAAATTAATGCAAAAATGAAGAACGGAGAGGCTGAAATCTGCATTCTGCCTGAGTTTGACGGTACGTACCTTGCTGATTCAAACGCAGATGCAGGCTTTGTCAAGAAGTTTCCTTTGCTTTCGCTCTGGAAAGAGGATTTTGTGCCTGCGGCAACCTGCGTTGTTGCAAGAACGGATTATATTGAAACGAATCCCCAATATATGAAGGAATTGATTTCTGATTTTGAAATGGCAACCAATTCCTGCATTGATAACGAAGCAGGTACGGGCTACCTTGCACAGATTTTGACCCAAAACGGATATTTCTCTGATTTTGAGCTTGCTAAGCGTGCGGTTTCGGCTGTCGGCTTTGTTTACCTTGACGGTGAAGAAATGAAGGCGGCGATTGAGGCTAACGTTGAATTTTACGCAGCCTGCGGCGCAGCGATTGCTGCACCTGCTGATACGGCGTATTACGGCAGTTGACGGGTCTGTTTGGCATATTCAACAAAAAACAGCAGCGTTATTTGTTGCAAACCACAAAACAAAAGGATAATACTTTTATTAACTGCTTTTTACAACAAAAAATGAACATCTATTTATCATTTTTTACTTGAAATTGTTAATAGAATATATTATACTTATTTCATACGTGCTTCACTGCGCGCTGCGCTGTGGGCAAAGTTAATCCAAGCGGCTTTCTGCCGCAAACATTAGGAGGAAAAATCATGATGAAAAAGATTATCGCAGTGCTTCTTGTTCTTTCACTCGCATTTGCTTTTGCTGCATGCAAGGGTAAGGAAGCTGCAACTGCAGAACCCACAGAACTCGGCGGCGACGTAACATATGCTGAATCAGCAGGCACAAGACCTGTTCAGGCTGATAATGGCGAAGCTGCAACAAAGGTTGAAGAAGCTGTTGTTACAGAAGTTGCCACAAACGCTGAAGGCGCAACAGAAATCGTCACAGAAGTTGTAACAGAAGTTGTTACCGAAGCTCCCACAGAAGCAGCTAAGGCTCCCGAAGGCAAAGAAGAAATCGTTGCATATTTCAACGAAGCTATCAACGGCGTTAAGCCCGGCGCAAAGAAGATTGTTCACAAGTCATCACAGATCACTCTTAACGGCGAATGCCAGATTCCCGGCATAATTGACGGCGCTATGAAGCTTCTCGGCGGCGCTGATAAGTTCATTGCTGACCAGCTTGCAGCTCAGAGCAAGGGTGAGCAGACATACACAGGCGCAGACATCAAGGCTAAGTTCCCTGTTGAAGGCGAAGACTACGCAAGCAAGCTCACAGCATCTGATGTTCAGAATGCAGGCGTTTCATGGTCAGACGACGGTAAATACCTCATCGTTAAGCTTGTTGTAAAGAGCGATGCAAAGAGTGCAAATGTTAAGCACGGCGAAGGTCACGCTCCCAAGGCATTCAACGTTGTTCTTCCCGGTATTGTTAACGATAACGTTCCCAGCGCTGTAACCAGCTTGCTCGGTGGCGACGCTGAAATGGATTATCCCGAATGCCAGGTTGTTGCTTACGTTAACTTTGACACAGGCAAGGTTGAAAAGGCTCAGTACATCATCAACTGGACAATCAACTTCGGTGACAACATCGTTCTTCCCTTCAGAACAACTGACCTTTACGAAATCCAGTATTAATCAATAAACAAATTGCTCGGTGACCGCTTTTCCGGCGGTCGCCGACTTTGCGTAATTTTATAACAAAGGAGCATTCCCGATGAAGAAAGAAGTTCTCGTTGAAACCTCTGCCCGTCACGTTCACGTCAGCCGTGCTGACCTTGACGTTCTCTTTGGCGAAGGTTATGAATTAACACACAAAAAAGATCTCTCACAGCCCGGTCAGTATGCCTGCGAAGAGAGAGTTGCAGTTGTCGGCTCAAAGTCCAGCTTCCCTGCAGTTTCAATTCTTGGTCCCGTTCGTCCCTCAACACAGGTTGAGCTTTCACTCACAGATGCACGCAGCATCGGCGTTAACGCTCCCGTAAGAGAAAGCGGCGACATTGCAGGCACAGGCACTTGCAAGCTTGTTGGCCCCAAGGGTGAGGTTGAAATTGACTGCGGCGTTATCACAGCAAAAAGACACATTCACGCTACTCCCGCAGATGCAGAAAAGTATGGCCTTGAAGACAAGCAGGTTGTTAACGTTAAGGTTGTTTCAGACGGCAGATCACTCATTTTTGATGACGTTGTTGTAAGAGTTAACCCCAATTTTGCTCTTGCAATGCACATTGATACAGACGAGAGCAACGCAGCAGGCGCAGTTCCCGGTATGATGGGTGAAATTCTTTAATTCAATACATAAAATTAACCGCCGAGGTCATTGACTTCGGCGGTTTTTGTGTTTTATAATCCCGAATTAAATTACATACTCTCGGGAACAGTGATGCTGAACATTGTGAGAATGTTTCTCAAAACGTTCTTTACGCAAAGGCAAAGGCTGAGTCTTGCCTGCATAAGGGCCTCATCGTCGCAGTTAACTCTGCAGGCGTTATAGAACTTATGGAACAGCGTTGCAAGGTCAACGGCATAGCGTGTGATTTTTGCAGGGTCATAGTTCTTTGCAGAGAGAATAATCTCGTCTGTAAGAGCCGAGAGATGCTTTATAAGCTCTTTTTCTTCGGGAGCAGAGAGAAGCGCAAGCTCGGGGATTGTGCATTCTCTTGCAGCCTTGCCTTCGCTCTCGAGCTTTTTGAGAATGCTGCAAATTCTTGCGTGTGCATACTGGCAGTAATAAACAGGGTTCTGCGAGCTCTGCTCAACGGCAAGGTCAAGGTCAAAATCCATCTGTGAGCCGGGTTCTCTCATATTGAAGAGGAAACGTACAGCGTCGATGGGGATTTCTTCAAGCAGGTCAACAAGAGTGATGGCCTTGCCCGAACGCTTGCTCATTCTGACAACCTCGCCGTCACGGGTAAGACGGACAAGCTGCATAAGAATAATATCAAGGTCATCGCCGTTGCAGCCGATAGCGTCAAGCGCACCCTTCATTCTTGCAACGTGACCGTGGTGGTCAGCGCCCCAGATGTTGATTGCTCTGTCAAAACCTCTTATCTGAAGCTTGTTGCGGTGATAAGCGATATCAGCGGCAAAATATGTGGGGTTGCCGTTTGTTCTGATAAGGACCTCGTCTTTGAGCTCAAGCTTTTCGATTTCTTCGGGGGTTTTGCCCTCTTTGAGAAGTCTTGCGCCGAGAACTTCTTTGTTTTTATACCATACGGCACCGTCTTTTTCGTAAGTAAGACCCTTATTCTTCATAATATCAAGGGTTTCGGCAAGCTCGCCGCCGTTGTGAAGCGTGCTTTCAAGGAACCAAGTGTCGTATTCGATACGGTATTTTGTAAGATTTTCTTTCATTGCAGCAATGTTTTTGGGCAGAGCGTAGTCAACAAGAGCTTTTCTGCGCTCAGCTTCGGTTGCGTCAATGAATTTATCGCCGTGGATTGCGGCAAATTCCTTTGCCCTGACAATAATATCCTCGCCGTGGTAGCTGTCCTCGGGCAGCTCGGGAGCATCTGCGCCCTTATAAAGCTGCTGATAACGGATATCGAGCGAAAGGCCGAATTTTTCAATCTGGTTGCCTGCATCGTTAACGTAGAATTCACGGCTTACCTTGTAGCCTGCGCAGTCCATAACAGCTGCAAGGCAGTCGCCGAGTGCACCGCCTCTGGCGTTACCCATATGCATGGGACCTGTGGGGTTTGCGGAAACGAATTCGATGTTGATTTTTTTGCCGCCGCCGTAGTTGGAGCGACCGTATTCATCGCCTTTTTCAAGAATATCCTGAATGATGCAGGCATTGAAGCTTTCTTTGAGATAGAAATTGAGGAAACCGGGGCCTGCAACTTCGCATCTGTCGATGAAAGTGTCGCAAAGCTCAAGGCGGCTGATGATTGCTTCGGCAATCTTTCTGGGGGCAGAGCGGAGGTCTCTTGCCCACGCCATAGCCGCATTTGATGAGTAATCGCCGTTATCTCTGTTTGCAGGCACCTCAACGATGAAATCGCCCAGAGGCACTGCGGGGAATTCGCCGTCGGCAACAGCTTTGCCTGCGGCTTCGAGAATTGCTGTGCGTATTTCGTTAACAGCCTGTTTAACTAAAAGTGACATTTTATACCTCCTGATTTTTAACTGCAACGGAAACGGTCAGATCGTTTTCCGATGCAAGGTCATTATTGAAATCAATCGTGTATGAAAAGCGGAGTGTGCCGCCGTTTTCGTTCATATCGGTGAACAGATTCTTTGTGTAAACGCCCATCATCAGCTCGCCGTAAGGGGTTGAATAAAAGCAGGTGTGGCGGCGGTCTTTTTCGATGATAAGCTCGGTGTTGTATTTGCCTGTTCTTGTCATCACAATTGTACCGTTTGAATATTTCAACTCAGTGGAGCAGCCTTTGAGTTCTTCGTCTGTTTCATTGTAAACAACCGTGAAGCCGTCGGGGCGGAAATCCAGTGAGCCGCTTGTTGCCAGCTCGCAGGTGTATTCCTCACCGTCCTGAATGTGGCGGTCCGTTATTTTAACTACTGCGTCTTTCATTTTTTATTTCTCCGTTGCAAGCTGCAAAAGTCTGTCAAGCAGCTCTGAATAGGGTACGCCCGAAGCTGCAAAAAGCTTGGGGTACATACTGATTGATGTGAAACCGGGTATGGTGTTGGGTTCGTTAAGAAGGATTGAGCCGTCTGCACAAACGAAGAAGTCAACCCTTGTGAAGCCTGTGCAGCCGAGAGCTCTGTATGCTTTCACAGCGGCGTTCTGAACGGCTTTGAGCATATCGTCGGAAAGTCTGGCAGGGATGTGAAGCTCGCTTTCGTTTGCAAGGTATTTTGCATCGTAATCATAAAACTCGTTGCAGGGAACAACCTCACCGACTACGGATGCAACAGGCTCGCTGTTGCCCATAACGGCGCATTCAACTTCAACGCCGACGATGCCTTCTTCAAGAACAACCTTGGTGTCGTGAGCAAACGCTTTTTCACAGGCTGCTTCAAGCTCGGCGATGTTCTTTGCTTTGCTTATGCCGACGGATGAGCCTGCATTTGCGGGTTTAACAAAAATCGGGAAGCCGAGTTTTTCTGCGGCAGATGCCAAAAGAGCGGCTTTATCGCCCGAATAAGCGTGTTTATCGAAGGCAGTCCACTTTGCCTGGGGAATGCCGTGAAAGTCCGCCATAGCGTTTGTGACGGCTTTGTCCATACAAATTGCGCTTGAAGCCGTGTTGCAGCCGACGTAGGGGATACCGGAAATCTCAAGCAGACCCTGCATTGTGCCGTCTTCGCCGTTTTTGCCGTGAAGAACGGGAAAAACAACGTCGATATATTCAACCTTTGCGCCGTCTGCGAGGCGGATTATGCCGTGGTGAGAGCGGTCACAGGAGATAACCGCAGGCTCAAGCAGAGAATCATCGTTGAGCCAGTTGCCGTCAGGCAGAAGGTCGGGCGAGCCGTTAAAAACGTAGCATTTGCCGTCCTTGGTGATGCCCATTGCGACTATATCGTATTTGTCTGCAGGGATATTTTTCATAACAGATGAAGCGGAGTTGAGCGAAACGTCGTGCTCACTTGAAACACCGCCAAAAAGAACAAGAACCTTTTTCTTCATTCAAATCACCCTTGGTAAATTGTATTTTGTGATAAATGCGCCTTCGCACCCATTCTAATTTTTATAGTCTATATATATTACCATAACGTCAAAAATTAGTCAATAACATAAAAATTTACAAAAATTTCCTTGCTGTACATATTTTGATGTTAAAAACACACTATATATATAAAATATTTTAATAATAATGTATTATTATTCTAATATAGAATTAATATATAAATTAGATATGTTATAATATGACGTAAAAATTTTTCTTTCAAAAGGAGAGTCATTATGGCTGACATTTATCCCGTTCTTAATGATATTTACAGGAATATGAGCGCAACGGTTGCAGACTGCGGTTTTGAACCCGTTATTCCTGCAGAAACAGAAAAGGGAGCGCTGCCTGCAGTTGAAAACAGCGGCAGAATCACCATCGAATATAAGGGCGAAAACAAAGCGATAAAGGTTGAATATTTCAATAATAAAATTTCACTTTTCGGTGCAAAAAAAGAGGGCGAAATCCTCCCCAGCGATTTTGCAAGCCTTTCGGTTGCTCTGCTTGAAGCTGAAACCGCAAACGAAAAGGATGCAAGATTTGTTGCCAACGAATTCGGCGAAACTCTTGTTGAATCCTTCGGCACCAAAACCCAGAAGCCCACAAAGAGCAAGCTTCCCCAGCCTGTTTCAAAGGCTGCTGCAAAGAGCGGTATGGTCACTTATGATGCAAACACTCTTGCAAACAGATTCACCGCAATCTATCCCGAGCTTCGTGAAGAATACAAGGCAAACTGCGAAAAATACGGCGTATTCCTTCCCGAAGAATTCTTTGTGAACCACGGCAATGCGGTTGTTCACGCAACAATCAAAGAAAACAACCCAACCAAAATGAAAAAGCTTTTCAATCTGCTTAACGATATTTATGAGGACGGCAACAACGACGTTCAGGGTGTTATTGCCGTAACAATCCTCGGTTCGCTCAATAACGACCAGGAAATGCTTGCTGCGTGCGTTGATTATATGAGCGATGATATGACTGCTCCGGTAATAAATATCAACAAATTCCTTGCCTCAAAGAACGGTAAGGGCGCAAGAATGAAGCTTGAAAATCCGCCCCAGTACAAGCCCAAAAAGGAAAATAAAAAAGGCATAATGTCAAGCCTTGGAATGTAATTCGGAGGGAATTGAAGTGGAAAACGAAAAGAACATCGAAATGAACGATATTCAGGCAACTCCTGAAGAAGAAATCCCTGTTTTTGAGGGCGATTCGGAAGAAATGGATACCGTTGTTACCGAGGAATATGATGCGAGCCAGATTCAGGTGCTTGAGGGTCTTGAAGCTGTCCGCAAAAGACCAGGTATGTATATCGGTTCAACAGGCCCCAGAGGTCTGCACCACCTTGTTTATGAAATAGTTGACAACTCAATCGACGAAGCTCTTGCGGGCTACTGCACACACATTGAAGTTGAAATTGAACCCGGTGACGTTATTTCCGTAAGGGATAACGGACGAGGAATTCCCGTTGGCATCAACGAAAAAATGGGTCTGCCTTCAGTTACCGTTGTTCTCACCGTTCTGCACGCAGGCGGTAAGTTCGGCGGCGGCGGATATAAAGTGTCGGGCGGTCTGCACGGCGTTGGTTCGTCGGTTGTTAACGCTCTTTCAGAGTGGTTTGAGGTTGAGGTTTCACAGAACGGCCACGTTCACCGCCAGCGTTTTGTTAACGGCGGTAACATAGCAACAGACCTTGAAATTGTGGGTGATACCGAAGAAACAGGTACGTTTATCCGCTTCAAGGCTGACCCTGCAATTTTCCAGGAAACAACGGTTTATGATTTTGAAACCCTTGAGAGAAGGCTCAGAGAATCCGCTTTCCTCAACGCAGGTCTTTCAATTAAGCTCACAGACAGCCGTGACCCCGAGAATATCGTTGAGCACGAATATTGCTATGAAGGCGGTCTTTCGTCATTCGCAGAGTATCTTACAGGCGTAAGAGGTCTTACTCCTCTGCACGAAACTCCCGTTCATTTTTCGGGAGCAAAGGGTGACAGATACGCAGAGGTTGCTCTGTTCTATAATGACAGCTATAACGAACTTATTCTTTCGTTTGCAAATAACGTTCGCACCGTTGACGGCGGTACTCACGAAACAGGCTTTAAAAATGCTCTTACAAGAGTATTCAACGATTACGGTAAAAAATATAAAATCCTCAAAGACGGCGACAAAAAGCTTTCGGGTGACGACGTAAGAGAAGGTCTTACCGCTATCATTTCCGTTAAACTTACGGAAGCGCAGTTTGAGGGTCAGACCAAAGGCAAACTCGGTAACACCGATATTCAGTCGCTCGTAAACGCTCTTGTTTACGATAAGCTGATGACATATTTTGAAGAAAATCCTGCCGTTGCAAAGGCTATTTTCTCAAAGGCTCTTGATGCTGCAAGGGCAAGAGAAGCGGCAAGAAAAGCCCGTGAACAGGCAAGAAGAAAATCTGCGCTTGAGGGCAACTCTTTGCCCGGCAAACTTGCCGACTGCACCGAAAAGCAGGCTGAAGGCACCGAGATTTATATCGTAGAGGGTGACTCGGCAGGCGGCTCTGCAAAAGAAGGCCGTGACAGAACCTACCAGGCAATTCTGCCTCTTTGGGGCAAGATGCTCAACGTTGAAAAGGCAAGGCTTGACAGAGTTATCGGCAACGAAAAGCTTCAGCCGGTTGTTATGGCTCTGGGAACAGGTATCGGCGATGAGTTTGACCTGAGCAAGCTCCGCTATGAAAAAATCGTTATTATGGCCGATGCTGACGTTGACGGTGCCCACATCAGAGTTCTTCTGCTCACTTTCTTCTTCAGATATATGCGTCCTCTTATTGAGGAGGGCCACGTTTTCCTTGCTCAGCCTCCGCTGTTCAAGATAAGCAAGGGCAAGAAGTTTGCTTATGCTTTCTCAGATGAAGAAAGAGATCAGAAGGTTGAAGAATTCGGCGGAAGCTGCGACATTCAGAGATACAAGGGTCTTGGTGAAATGGACCCCGACCAGCTTTGGGAAACAACTATGGATCCGGCAACAAGAATTATGCTCCGTGTTACTCTTGCGGACGCTATGGAGGCAGACGAAACCTTCTCCATTCTGATGGGTGACAAGGTTGAGCCGCGCCGTGAATTTATTGAACAGAACGCAAAATTCGTTCAGAATCTTGACATATGATTTTCAAAGAAAGGACTGATCGAAAATGAGCTTTGGTGACGCACGTGACACCCAAAAAATTATAAACGTTGATTTAAACAGAGAAGTGCGCAAATCTTTCCTCGATTATTCGATGACGGTTATTACGTCCCGAGCACTTCCTGACGTAAGAGACGGCTTGAAGCCCGTTCACCGCAGAATTCTTTACACAATGCACGAAAACGGACTTACGCCCGATAAGGCATACAGAAAGTGCGCCGACACCGTCGGTGCCGTTCTCGGCCGTTACCATCCCCACGGTGACGCATCGGTTTATGATGCAATGGTTCGCCTTGCCCAGACCTTCTCGATGAGATACACTCTTGTTGACGGCCACGGCAACTTCGGTTCCGTTGACGGCGACCCCCCTGCAGCATACCGTTATACAGAGTCCAGAATGAGCAAAATTGCTCTGCGTATGCTCACGGATATTGATAAAGACACCGTTGATTTCACAACCAACTACGATGACCGTCTTAAGGAACCCACCGTTCTGCCTTCAAGATTCCCCAACCTTCTTGTTAACGGCTCGGTAGGTATTGCCGTTGGTATGGCGTCAAACATTCCTCCCCACAATATGGGCGAGGTTATTGACGGTATGTGCGCTCTTATTGATAACCCCGATATTGAGCTTGACGGACTGATGGAGTATATCAAGGGCCCCGATTTCCCCACGAGGGGCATCATTATGGGCAGGTCGGGTATCAGAGCTGCTTATGCAACGGGCAGAGGCAAAATCACTCTGCGTGCAAAAACAGAAATTGTTGAAAAGAAGAACGGCAGATTTGAAATCCAGGTCACCGAAATTCCTTATATGGTCAACAAGGCAAGGCTTATTGAGAGCATTGCAAACCTTGTTAAGGATAAGCGAATAGAAGGCATTTCCGACGTAAACGACTATTCGTCAAAGAAGGGTATGCTGATTTCGATTGACCTCAAGAGAGACGCCAATCCGCAGGTTGTTCTCAACCAGCTTTTCTCATACACACAGCTTCAGGATACCTTCGGCGTTATTATGATTGCGCTTGTCAACGGCGAGCCCAAGCAGTTAACGCTCAAGGAAGTGCTTAACCACTATATCAAGTTCCAGTCCGAGGTTATCGTTCGCAGAACAAGATATGACCTCAAAAAGGCGATGGACAGAGCGCATATCCTTGAAGGTCTTGCAAAGGCTATTGATATAGTTGACGATATTATTGCAACAATCAGAGCCTGCAAGGGCGGTCAGGCTGAAGCCAAGGCTGCCATTATGGAAAATTTTGATTTTGACGAGCCTCAGGCAGCGGCTATCGTTGCTTTCCGTCTCGGTCAGCTTGCAGGTCTTGAAATTCTCAAGATTACAAACGAGCTGGACGAGCTTAAAGAAAAAATTGCCGAATTCAACGCAATTCTTGCTGACGAAGCAAGAGTGCTTGAAATCGTTAAAACCGAAGCAATGGCAATCCGTGATAAGTTTGCCGACGAAAGAAAAACAGAAATCGTCAACGTTTCGGGCGAGGTTGATATTGAAGACCTTATCCCCGAAGAAACCTGCGTATTTACCCTCACGGATATGGGCTATATCAAGCGTATTCCTATGTCAGAGTATAAGCAGCAGAACAGAGGCGGCAGAGGCGTTAAGGGCCTTACACGCCGTGAAGAGGACGTTGTTAAAACAATGTTCACCTGCTCAACTCACGATTACGTTATGTTCTTCACCACCAAGGGCAGAGCATACAGGCTCAAGGGTTATGAAATTCCCGAGGGTTCACGCCAGAGCAAGGGTATGAACATAGTTAATCTTCTTCCTGTTGAAGACGGTGAAAGAGTTTCGGCAATGATTCGTGTTCCCGAATTCGGCGAAGAAAACTATTTCCTCTGTATGGCAACCAGAAACGGCATTATCAAGCGCACGGAGCTTGAGCTTTATAAGAATATCCGCAAGAGCGGCATCATTGCA
This sequence comes from Acutalibacteraceae bacterium, assembly GCA_045536245.1. GTDB lineage: Bacteria > Bacillota > Clostridia > Oscillospirales > Acutalibacteraceae > CAG-177. The sequence continues at coordinate 113,035 of JAZSNE010000012.1, forward strand.
ATTAACCTTGACGACGATGACGAGCTTGCTTGGGTTAAGCTCACAGAGGGCAATGATAACCTCATTGTTGCAACCAAGAAGGGTATGGCAATTTCCTTCAACGAGCAGGGCGCAAGAGCCATCGGCAGAACCGCAAGAGGCGTTAAGGCGATTGAGCTTAAAGAGGGCGACGAGGTTATCGGTATGGATATTCTTGTTCCCGGCAGAAAGGTCCTTACCGTCAGCGAAACAGGCTACGGCAGACTGAGCGAAATTGATAATTACCGCCTGCAGTCAAGAGGCGGCAAGGGTCTGACCAACTACCACGTCAAGGAATACGGCGACGTTGCAACCGTTGAGGTTGTTGACCCTGCAGATGACCTTATGCTTATTTCAACCGACGGCATCATTATCCGCATCCCGATGTGCGGCGAAAAGGGCATCCGCCTTTGCGCAAGACCCTCAAAGGGTGTTCGTGTGATGAAGGTAACAGAGGGCGAAAAACTTATTACTGCGGTTTCCGTTAAAGTTGAAGACGATGAGACAGACGAAAACACAGAAGAAATTGTTTCCGAAACAGAAAATACAGAAGAAATTTCGGCTGAAATGCAAGAATAATTAAAAAAATTTTTGCAGATACTTGACAGATTTGTCAGTATATTGTTATTATATCTTTAAATTGAGATTTTTTTGATAATATTATGTATCAGAAAGGGGATGCACATGAACATTGCAATTATTGCGCACGACGCCAAAAAAGAGCTTATGACTCAATTCTGCATAGCTTACTGCGGAATTTTGAGCCGTCATAATATTTACGCTACAGGAACAACGGGCAAAATGGTTGCAGAAGCAACAGGTCTTGACATCACAAGATTTTTGAGCGGCAAACAAGGCGGCGACCAGCAGATAGCCTCCAGAATCGCCTGCAACGAAATCGACGTTCTTCTTATTTTCAGAGACCCGTTGACAGCTAAGCCCAACGAGCCTAACGAAGCAACGCTTCTCAGACTCTGTGATGTTCATAATGTTCCCGTTGCAACAAATATCGCTACAGCTGAGGCACTTATTCACTCTCTTGCAAGAGGCGACCTCGACTGGCGTGATATCGTTAATCCCAAATAAACCGTTTGTTTTTGTATGCAATCGGCAAGGAATTAATAGTATATTTTCGGGGGTCGTCGTGATGACGACCCCATTTGCACATAACAAACACTATTCATTTTTTCAAGAAAGAAGTATAATTTATGGCACTTATTACCAAAGCCATCAAAGGCACGCAGGATATTCTGCCTTCGGAGGTTTACAAAAACCAGTTTATTGAGCAGATTGTTATTGATATAGCCGGCAAATTCGGCTTCAAAGAAATCCGTGTTCCCGTTTTTGAGCATACGGAGCTTTTCCAGAGAGGCGTTGGTGAAACAACCGACGTTGTGCAGAAAGAGATGTATACCTTCGAAGATAAGGGCGGCAGGTCAATCACGCTTCGCCCCGAAGGCACTGCGGGCGTTGCAAGAGCCTTCCTTGAGCACGGCCTTTTTAATGAGGCTCTGCCCCAGAAGCTTTGCTACGTTATTAACTGCTACCGCTACGAAAAGCCTCAGGCAGGCAGATGGAGAGAATTCCAGCAGTTTGGCGTTGAAATGCTCGGCACTGCGTCGCCCGCGGCTGATGCAGAGGTTATTTCACTTGCCAATGAGATTTTTGCTTTTCTCGGCATTGAGAATCTTCAGCTTGAGCTGAATTCAATCGGCTGCCCCGAGTGCAGAAAGAATTATCACAACGCACTCAGAGAATATTTTGAGTCAAAGAAAGAAAATCTTTGCCCCACCTGCCTTGAAAGACTCGGCAAAAACCCGATGAGAATTCTTGACTGCAAGAGCCCCATCTGCAAGGAAATCTGCGAGGGTGCTCCCGCAATCATTGATTATATCTGCGACGATTGCTCCGCACATTTTGAAAGCGTCAAGAAGTACCTTGACGTGATGAACATTGACTACGTTGTCAATCCCCGTATCGTAAGAGGCCTTGACTATTATTCACGCACCGTTTTTGAGTTTGTTTCAACCCAGATTGGCGCTCAGGGTACAGTTTGCGGCGGCGGCAGATACGACGGTCTTGTTGAAGAACTCGGCGGACCCCACACACCGTCGCTCGGCTTTGCAATGGGTACGGGCAGACTGCTTATGCTCCTTGAAGCGCAGGGTATCGAGCTTCCCAAGCCCGGCGCTTGCGAACTTTACATTGCTCCCATGGGTGAGAATGCGTCGCTTGAAGCGATGAAGATTGTTCACGACCTTCGCTCAAACGGCATCAGTTCACAGACCGACGTTGCAGGCAGATCACTTAAGGCACAGATGAAATATGCCGATAAAATCGGCGCAAGATACACAATGGTGCTTGGCGACAACGAGATTGAGCAGGGCAAGGCTAACCTCAAGAATATGGATAACGGCAACGTTACCGAGGTTGAGCTTGAAAGTCTTGCAGAGGAATTTATGCAGTTCCTCATCAGGCAGGAAACAGAGGCTCTGCGCCTTTCGTTCGGCGAGGATATCGGCGACGTTGACTTATCCGCATTGCTTTGATATAAACGCATCGCATTTGCTTTGATTTTTAACACGAAAGGTTGTTAACATAAATGGATTTTATGACAGGACTTAAAAGAACCGATTACTGCGGCAACCTGCGCATCGGCGACGTTGGCAGAGAGGTTGTTGTTGCAGGCTGGGTTCAGCGCCAGAGAGACCTCGGCGCACTCATTTTCATTGACTTAAGAGACAGAGAAGGCATTGTTCAGCTTGCTTTTGACGAATCAACCGCAAAGGAAGTTTTTGAAAAGGCATCATCGGCAAGAAGCGAATACGTTCTTATGGCAAAGGGTAACGTCAGAGAGCGTTCGGCAAAGAATTCCGAAATCCCTACAGGCGAAATCGAAATCGAGGTTACGGAGCTTCGCATTCTCAACAAGAGCGAAACACCTCCCTTTGAAATTATCGAAAACTGCCAGACTTCGGAGCTCACAAGACTCAAGTACCGTTATCTTGACCTTCGCCGCCCCGACCTGCAGAAGAATATTCTTCTTCGCCACAAGATTACCAAAATCACAAGAGACTATTTTGACGAAAACGGCTTTATCGAGATTGAAACACCCATTCTTATCAAATCAACTCCCGAGGGCGCAAGAGACTATCTTGTTCCCAGCCGTATTCACAAGGGCAAGTTCTATGCTCTTCCCCAGTCACCCCAGCTTTATAAGCAGCTTTCAATGGTTGCAGGCTTTGACAGATATATGCAGATTGCACGCTGCTTCCGTGACGAGGACTTGAGAGCTGACCGTCAGCCCGAATTCACACAGATTGACCTTGAAATGTCATTCGTTGATATGGAAGACGTTCTTGCTATCGGCGAAGGCTATATGGAAAGAGTTTTCAGAGAAGCTATCGGCGCAGAAATCAAGCTTCCTCTGCCCAGACTCACTTATAAAGAGGCTATGGAGCGTTACGGCTCCGATAAGCCCGACACCCGTTACGGTATGGAAATCTATGACCTTACCGAAACTGTCAGAAACTGCGGCTTCGGCGTTTTCACGGGCGCAATTGAAGCAGGCGGCAGCGTAAGAGGTATCACGGCAAAGAAGGCTGTTAACGTTTATACCAGAAAAGAGATTGACAAGCTGACCGAAACTGCAAGAGGTATCGGCGCAAAGGGTCTTGCCTGGGTCAGAATGAACGAGGACGGCACTTTTAGCTCCTCATTTGCAAAGTTTTTTACAGAGGAAGAAATGGCTGCTGTTCTTAAAGCTGCAGGCGCAGAAGCAGGCGACGTTGTTATTATCGTCGGCGACACAAAGAATTCACTTGTTCTTTCTGTTCTCGGCTCACTTCGCCAGATTGTTGCAAAGAAGCTTGATATTATTCCCGAGGGCGTTTATAATCTGCTCTGGATTACAGAATTCCCGTTCTTTGACTGGGATGAGGATGCAAAGCAGTTTGTTGCAATGCACCATCCCTTTACATCACCCATGGACGAGTGCCTTGATTATCTTGAAACAGACAAGGCTTCCGTCAGAGCAAAGGCATATGACCTTGTTCTCAACGGCGTTGAGCTTTGCTCGGGTTCAATCAGAATCACCAATCCCGACCTTCAGGGCAGAATCTTCTCACTTCTCGGCTTAAGCGAAGAAGAAGCTCACACAAAGTTCGGCTATCTGCTTGATGCTTTCAAATACGGTGCTCCTCCCCACGGCGGTATGGGTATCGGCCTTGACAGACTTGTTATGCAGATGCTCGGCTGCGAATCACTGCGTGACGTTATCGCCTATCCCAAGGTTCAGAATGCAAGCGAGCCTATGACAGACTGCCCTGCAGTTGTTGACGAGGTTCAGCTTCGTGACCTTGGTATCACGGAAATGGAAAGCGCAGAATAAAACAGTTTGTTTACGGAACAAAGAATAAAGTACGGTGTAGGGGCAGATATCATCTGCCCGTCTAACCTGCAGCCGTCAGTTTCGGGCGGATAATATCCGCCCCTACTCTGAAAAGACGGTTCAACTGAAAATGATGGATTTTCACTTTTAACCGTTCACTCACATAGTGTAAATAATGCAAACGCATTTTTATAGAAAGGATGTTTTTCAATGGCAAGAGTCTACAATTTTTCGGCAGGTCCTTCAATGCTTCCCGAAAGCGTACTTAACCGAGCAGCTGCGGAGATGCTCGATTATAAAGGAAGCGGCCAGTCAGTTCTTGAAATGAGCCACCGTTCAAAGGTGTATGAAGAAATCATCTTTGGCGCACGTGACCTTTTCAAGGAAGTTATGAACATTCCCGATAACTACAAGGTTATCTTCTGCCAGGGCGGCGCTTCAACACAGTTTGCGGCTATCCCCCTCAACTTCCTTAACGGCAGCGGCAAGGCAGACTATGTTCTTTCCGGTCAGTTCTCAACAAAGGCTTATAAAGAAGCCACAAAGTACGGCGACATCAAGGTTGTTGCTTCCTCAAAGGAGCAGAACTTCAGCTGTATCCCCGAGCTTGACAAGGCAAACTTCACACCCGATGCAGACTATTTCTACATCTGCCAGAACAACACAATCTACGGCACACGTTTTGCTGAGCTGCCTGACACAGGCAACGTTCCGCTTGTTGCAGACGTTTCATCTTGCTTCCTTTCAGAGCCGATGGACGTTTCAAAATACGGCGTTATGTACGGCGGCGCACAGAAAAACGTTGCTCCCGCAGGTCTGACGGTTGTTATCGTCAGAGAAGACCTTCTCGGCAACGCAAGGGACTACACACCCACAATGCTTGACTACAAAACACTTGCAGATAACGATTCAATGTATAACACACCGCCTTGCTACTCCATCTATATGTGCAAGCTCGTTCTTGAATGGATTAAGAATCTCGGCGGTCTTGAGGCAATGAAGCTTCATAACGAAAAGAAGTGCTCAATCCTCTATGATTTCATTGATTCCAGCAATATGTTCCACAACCCCGTTAAGAAGAGCGACCGTTCACTTATGAACGTTACCTTTGTAACAGAGAGCGACGAGCTTAATGCAAAGTTTGTTAAGGAAGCAACAGAAGCAGGCTTTGTTAACCTTAAGGGTCACCGCTCCGTTGGCGGTATGAGAGCAAGCATTTATAACGCAATGCCCATCGAAGGCGTTGAAAAGCTTGTTGAATTCATGAAAGAATTCGAGAAGAAAAACTAATTCGGTTTATCTCTGAAAGGACAGATTATCAATGTTCAACATTCTCACATTAAATAAAATTTCAAAAATCGGTCTCGATAAGCTTGACAGCGCAAAATACACCTGCGCTGACAGCATCGAAGCACCCGACGCAGTGCTTGTTCGCTCCGCTTCAATGCACGAAATGGAGCTTGACGCAAACACGGTTGCAATTGCAAGAGCAGGCGCAGGCGTTAACAATATTCCGATTCCTGCCTGCAGCGAAAAGGGCGTTGTTGTTTTCAATACACCCGGCGCAAACGCAAACGCAGTTAAAGAGCTTGTTCTTTGTGCACTTTTCCTTTCATCAAGAAAGGTCGGCGCAGCTATTGACTGGGCAAAGACCCTCAAGGGCGAAGGCGAAGCAGTCGGCAAGCTTGTTGAAAAAGGCAAGAGCGCATTTGCGGGTCCCGAAATCCTCGGCAAAACCCTCGGCGTTATCGGTTTGGGCGCAATCGGCGCAATGGTTGCAGACGGTGCAAAGGCACTCGGCATGAGCGTTATCGGCTATGACCCCTTCGTTTCTGAAAAGGAAGGCATTGAAATTGCTGCCGATATCAGCGAAATCTATGCAAAGAGCGACTATATCACGCTTCATCTGCCCCTCAACGACGGCACAAGAGGAATGATTAACGCAGATACACTTGCAACAATGAAGGACGGCGTAAGAATCCTCAACTTTGCAAGAGGCGAGCTTGTTGACTCAAAGTCAATCATCGCTGCTCTTGAAAGCGGCAAGGCTGCAGCTTACGTTACGGACTTCCCCAACGATGAGCAGCTTTGCGTTGAGGGCATCACAGCTATTCCTCACCTCGGTGCGTCAACACCCGAGAGCGAAGAAAACTGCGCTGCTATGGCTGCACAGGAGCTTGCTGACTACCTTGAAAAGGGTGTTATCAAGAATTCCGTTAACCTGCCCAACGCCGCACTGCCCGAAGCTTTTGAATGCCGCACCTGCTTCATTCATAAGGAAGACGAAGCTTTCGGCTCAAAGGTTTCTGCCGAAGCAATCGCACAGGGCGCAGCAATCAAGAACCTTTTCAGCGCAAGCAAAAAGGGTATGGGTTATACGGTAATTGATACCGATAAACCCCTTGACACCGCAAAGATTGACGGCGCAATCAGAATCAGAACAATATAAAAAATCAACCGGTGAGTTTCGGCTCACCGGTTTTTTCTATGATAAGAACTTTTTTTGAAAAATTTTAAGAAATACGGTAAAATATCCGTACATATTGTTGAGGAGCCTCAACAGAAAGGAGAACGCAATGAACGATGCATCAATAATCAGCTTGTATTGGGAACGTTCCGAAAAAGCCATAAAAGAAACCGATATAAAATACGGCAAGCTCTGCAACCGTTTGGCAAACAACATTCTGAACAGCAGTTGTGATGCCGAAGAATGTGTTAACGATTCATATTTGACGGTGTGGAACTCTATCCCCGATGAAAGACCAAATAACTTTTCGGCCTTTTTATGCAGAATAGTCAAAAACTTGTCTTTCAAAAAATTGGAGCATATTACCGCACAAAAAAGAAAGCCTGAAATGCTTGTTTCTCTGAACGAATTGCAGGAATGCATATCATCTCCGTCAGATACAGAAGCAAGCTATGACGCAGCACAGCTCGGGAAAATCATCAGCGTTTTTCTGAAAAGGCAGAACGAAACAGAAAGAAACATTTTTGTGCGCCGTTATTGGTATTATGATTCCGTGAAGGATATAGCTGCCGATTACGGATTTAAAGAAAAAAAGGTTTCAAACATTCTGTTTGAAACAAGGAAAAAGCTCAAAAAATTTCTTGAAAAGGAGGGATATCATATATGATGAACAATATGCTGAATGAGGCAATTGATTTGATTGATGACGATTTAATTTCAAACGCCTATTCAAATAAGAATATCGGCAAAAGCTACAAAAAGTATTTTGCCATAGCCGCTGCGGTTGCTATTGTAGTTATTGCGGCTGTGATTGCAGTAAACAACACAGGCAATAAGCCGAGCTTATCTGCAACTGAAGCAGAAACAACAACAGACACGCTTTATTTCGGCGGTGCACACTCAGAAGAAATAAGCGACGGCGATATTGTTGTTGAAGGAACGGCTTTTACAGATGATGAAATTGTGGAATACCTTGAAGAGCATAAATATGACATTGTTGGCGCAATTGCCGCCGAATACAGCGACTTTGAGTCGGAATACAGGATAATCACAAAAGGATATTGTCACGTTTCTCTCGGTGCAACAAACACGCTGCACCTGAACGCCGTTACTTTACCTGTATCGGTTAACGGAAAAATTGTTTCAAATGTAACTGTTTTGAAAGAAGGCGACAGAATAATTCAGTCAATCAGTTTGAGAGGAGAAGGCTTCAACAGACTGAACAGGATTATTGAGGATAACAAGGATGCCGAGCTTGCTTTCTTTTATGTTGACGGAATGACCGAGGTTGTTATTTTGCCCTCAAACAGCTTTCACATTATAAGCGGCAGAACAACTGTAAGCCTTGATGATAATGTTGATTATTACGGAAAGTATAAAACAGATAAAAACGTTTTTTCGTATGGAATTCTGACGGATGATAGCTGCTGCATTAAGGTTACGCCCTTGCCCGAAGAGGAGGTAACGGTGGGCAATAATTCGCAGACAGATGAATTTGATTATCCCGAACAGCCGCCACAGGTAACACAAAGCACAACAAAAGCTTCGATAAACTTAACGCTTGACGACATTCTTTCAAAAACCGTTTCATCAATTGAATGGACCGACAGTTATGAGATTCTTTCCGGCAAATCATATCACGGCTGCAGCGAAAAAGAAAAAGCGGATATAATTTCACTTTTATCTAACATTGAGTTTACCGAAAATCCAAACTTTGAAGAAAAATTCGGCGGTGCGTTTTATGTAAAGCTGATATTTGACGACGGTTCATTTGCAACCGTTGTTCTTCTGGATGAAGATTTTTACATTGAAACTCTGAATGGTCAAAGTCCGATTTATACAGATGCAACCGAAAACACAGTGAAACTGATATATTATCTTGCTGAACGGAAATAAAAAACGGAACAGTGTTGACAGACAAAAAAGGCACCCCTTAGAGGCGCACTTCATTACGGAGTGCGCCTCAGTTATATTCGCCTGTCGGCGAGTGATATTGCTCTGCAGAGATATACGGCTATGCCGAGTGATATTCGGCGCGCCGAGTTTTTATGGCGAATATAATATCACAAAAGCCGTAGGAATTTATATCACTTTTGCTGTAATGCAAAAATATCACTGCAAACTTTTTGTTTGCAATATCACTTTTACGCCCAGAAAAAATGTTGTTTTCGGCAAGTATTTACCTTTTTGAAAGTATGCAATCCACTATGACGCATTCAAACTGAAATTGTCAATTTTTATATAAAAGAAAGTAAGGGAAACACTTCACAAAGAAGCGTTTCCCTTACGGAGTGCCTTTAAATTTTATCTTAACTTATGCCTTGCCTGCGCAGCCGAGAACGTTCTGGATCTTGTGCTCAACCATACCTTCAATAGCGGTACGTGCGGGAGCAAGATACTGTCTGGGGTCAAAGTGACCGGGGTTCTCTGCCATATACTTTCTGATAGCAGCTGTCATTGCAAGACGAAGGTCGGAGTCGATGTTGATTTTGCAAACTGCGTGTTCAGCAGCCTTGCGAAGCTCGCTCTCGGGGATACCGATAGCGTTTTCCATCTTGCCGCCGTATTCGTTGATCTGGTCAACAAACTCGGGGATAACTGATGATGCGCCGTGAAGAACGATGGGGAAGCCGGGAAGCTTCTTTTCGATTTCTTCAAGGATGTCGATGCGGATTTTGGGATCCTGACCGGGCTTGAACTTGAATGCGCCGTGGCTTGTGCCGATAGCGATTGCAAGTGAGTCAACGCCTGTTCTTGTAACGAAGTCAA
>JAZSNE010000016.1:0-25349 GCA_045536245.1 Acutalibacteraceae bacterium
AATGCTAATTTTTCTTCTTTACTGTGGCTTATGTTTGTCCCACCTTTGGGTCTTCCCATTTTTTTCAGATCCTTTCCTCTATCTTAACATAAAAAATGATGGCAGACACTTTTTTGTGTCTACCATCATTATACTATTTCAAATGCTCAGTGGGCATCGGTGCTTTTTGTAATAAAAAAGGGTGTACCGTAAAAGCACACCCTTGAACTGTTATTAAAGATTTGAAAGAGTTTCCATAACGTAGTTGCCGAATTCTTCGCAGGTTGCGCCGTCGGCTCTGCCGGTGATATGAAGCTTCTTTTCTTCATACATACAAATGTCAAGAGCTCTTTCAAGCTTGTCAGCTTCAGCCTGCTTGCCGATGTGTGAAAGAAGCATAACGGCAGCTCTGAGCATTGAGCAGGGGTCTGCATACTGGCCTCTGCCTTCACGCATCATTCTGGGAGCTGAGCCGTGGATAGCTTCAAACATAGCGTATTTTTTGCCGATGTTTGCGCTGCCAGCCGTGCCAACGCCGCCCTGGAATTCAGCAGCTTCGTCAGTAATGATATCGCCGTAAAGGTTGGGGAGAACAAAAACTTTGAAATCTGTTCTTCTCTTCTTATCAATAAGCTTTGCGGTTGTGATGTCAATATACCATTCGTCTGTTACGATTTCGGGGTAATCCTTGCCAACTTCTTTGCAGAGGTTAAGGAACTTACCGTCTGTTGTTTTAATAACGTTTGCCTTCTGAATGATTGAAACCCTGCCCTTATTGTTTCTTCTTGCATAGTCATAAGCAAGCTTTGCAATTCTCTGTGTGCCTTCCGTTGTGGTAACAACAAAGTCCATAGCAAGGTCATCGGTTACGTTAATACCCTTTGAACCAACGGCATATGCACCCTCTGTGTTCTCTCTGAAGAATGTCCAGTCAATGCCTTCTTCGGGAACCTTAACAGGGCGAAGGTTGCAGAAAAGGTCAAGAGCCTTTCTCATAGCAACGTTTGCGCTCTCGATGTTGGGCCAGGGATCGCCTGCCTGAGGAGTGGTTGTGGGGCCTTTAAGAATAACGGGGCATTTCTTGAGTTCTTCAAGAACGTCATCGGGAATTGCCTTGTTAACTGCAACTCTGTTTTCGATTGTAAGGCCGTCGATTGTCTTGAATTCAATCTTGCCTGCGTCAACGTCATCTTTAAGAAGGAAAGCAAGAACTCTTGCTGCTTCGTTTGTGATGATGGGGCCGATGCCGTCGCCGCCGCAAACGCCGATTGTAAGCTTCTCAAGGCTTGCGAAATCAACAAAATCGCCCTGTGTCTTTATTGCTTCGCTTCTTGCATCCTGTTCTCTGATAAGAGCTTCAAACTTGGCAAGAGCTTCTTTAATCTGAATTTCTGTCATTTTAATATCTCCTTATTTTGCAGAATTCTTTGTGTAGTTGAGAAGTCCGCCTGCAAGAATCATAGCGGTCTGTCTTTCCGAATAGTCATAGCAGAGCTCATATTCTTCGCCCTTTGTAATGTTCTTAAGAACAACCTTTGAGCCGTTTTCAATGCTTGCTCTGATGCCTTCAAGTGCAAGTGAATCGTCGGTGTCAATCTTATCATAATCATCAGCATTTGCAAATGTGAAGGGCATAATGCCGGCGTTGATAAGGTTAGCGCAGTGGATTCTTGCGAATGATTTTGCTATAACAGCCTTAATGCCGAGGTAAAGGGGAACAAGAGCTGCGTGCTCTCTTGATGAACCCTGACCGTAGTTTGCGCCGCCGATAATGAAGCCTTTGCCTGCAGCCTTGCAGCGTTCGGAAAATTTTTCGTCACACTGCTTGAAGCAGAAGTTTGAAAGGTAAGGAATGTTTGAGCGGTAGGGGAGAATCTTTGCGCCTGCAGGCATAATATGGTCGGTTGTGATATTATCGCCAACCTTAAGAATTGCAGGTGCTTCAATGCTCTCGGGCAGGTCTGTGCTTGTGGGGAAGGGCTTGATGTTGGGACCGTACATAATCTCAACGTCATTCATTTCCTCAACAGAAGCGGGTTTTTCAATAAGGTTATCGTTGATGATAAATCTTTCGGGAAGGTTGATTTCAGGCATTTCGCCAAGCTCTCTGGGGTCAGTGAGCTTGCCTGTGATGGCTGATGCTGCGGCAACTTCGGGGCTTACGAGGTAGATACCTGCATCTGCAGTGCCCGAGCGGCCTTCAAAGTTTCTGTTGAACGTACGCAGAGAAACGCCCTGTGATTGGGGTGACTGACCCATACCGATGCAGGGGCCGCAAGCGCATTCAAGCAATCTTGCGCCTGCGCCGAGAATATCGGAGAGTGCGCCGTTGAGTGAAAGCATATTAAGAACCTGCATTGAGCCGGGTGAGATTGTGAGGCTCACGTTGGGGGCAATCTTTTTGCCCTTGAGGATAGCAGCAACCTTGAGAAGGTCAAGCAGAGATGAGTTTGTGCAGGAACCGATGCAGACCTGGCTGATTTCGATTTCGCCGATTTCTTTAACTTTTTTAACGTTATCGGGCATATGGGGCATTGCTGCCATAGGTTCAAGAGCGCAAAGGTCAATGTCGATGATTTCATCATAAACCGCATCATCGTCGCTCTTAAGCTCTGTCCAGTCTTCTTCTCTGCCCTGTGCTTTAAGGAATTCTTTTGTGATTTCATCAGAGGGGAATACTGATGTTGTTGCGCCGAGCTCCGCACCCATATTGGTGATGGTTGCTCTTTCGGGAACTGAAAGTGTTTTAACACCTTCTCCGCCGTATTCAATAATTTTGCCGACACCGCCCTTAACGCTCATAATGCGAAGAACTTCAAGAATAATATCCTTTGCGCTGACCCAGGGTGAAAGCTTACCCGAAAGGCGAACAAGCGTCATTTTGGGCATTGTTGTGTAATATGTACCGCCGCCCATTGCAACAGCAACGTCAAGACCGCCGGCACCGATGGCAAGCATACCGATACCGCCGCCTGTGGGAGTGTGGCTGTCTGAACCGATGAGTGTTTTGCCGGGCTTGCCGAAGCGTTCAAGATGAAGCTGGTGGCAGATGCCGTTACCGGGCTTTGAATAGAGAAGACCTCTCTTTTTTGCACAGCTCTGAATGAATCTGTGGTCATCAGCGTTTTCAAAACCTGTCTGGAGTGTATTGTGGTCAATGTATGCAACAGAAAGCTCGGTGCGAACTCTTTCAACACCCATGGCTTCAAATTCAAGATAAGCCATTGTTCCTGTTGCGTCCTGGGTAAGAGTCTGGTCAATTTTAAGGCCAACCTCTGTGCCGGGGATCATTTCACCCTCAACAAGGTGGCTTTTAATGAGTTTTTGTCCGATTGTGTAACCCATAAATTTACCTCCGCATTATTTATAATAAATATACTTTAAAATTGTATTGCAATGAGTCTTTTTTGTCAAGTGTAAATTATGATAAAATTTGCTTGTTACAGAGCGATTTTGACCGTTGTTTTTTCAATGAGCTCAACAGGGTGGTAAGAAAGCTTGGATTTTCTTAAGCCCTCATCACCGCAGTCTTCCTCACGGTTAACAAATTTTACTGTATCATCTGCGGCAAATTCACGCAGAAAACTGTTTGTGAGCATCTGGTATGCGCCGTGATAGCTTACGTCTGCTTTTTCAATGTGAACAAAAAGTGTGTCACCGATTATTTCACCGAAGGAGTAGCCGATTATTTTGCCGTCAAATTCAAGATAGCCGCCGAGCATATTATACTTTTTGTGGTTTTCAAGTACTTCAATGCAAATTTCAAGCTCCTGCATTGCGCTTTCGCTTTTTTCAGAATTGAAAGAAAAGCTTCTTGTGAATTCGATAAGCCTTTCGATATCTTCGTCTGTTATTCTTTTGAAGGAATAATCGGAATACAGCTTTTTGAATTTGTTGATGTGATTTCTCTGTGTGCCGTATTTTCTGCCTGCAAGCAGAAGCATCGGTTCTTTTTCATAAAGATAATCAAACCAATCTCTGTCAGCATCGTGCTTGCAATCGGGATATCTTTCAAGTATATACGGAAATTCGCTTTTGTTGACGGAGCAAACAACCATAGGAATGCCGGTTGCTTTGCAGTATTCTTCAAGCTCTGTGAGCATACCTGCAACGTTTCTGCCGACAGGGTGAGTGAAGCATCGGTCACCTGTGAAGTTTGATGAAAAAATTATTGTGCCGTCATACACCGCATAGTGGTTATCGTAGTAATTTCTCCACATTACCGTTGCGGCTGTTGAGCGGTCACACTGTCTTGCCGGGTATCCCTGAAAATAAGCGTTGATAATCTCGTAATCTTCAAATGTAACCTTTTTGAATTCAAGCATAATTTTAACCTCTTTCCGGTGACAGATTATACCATTTATTGTATTGGTTGTAAAGTGCACTCACATTATTTTGGTTAATCCGTCAAATTTTTATTGCATATCGCAAAATGTTCTGTTATAGTTATATTATAATTTTTGTTAGGAGATTTAATATGATTAAACCTTACAAACTTAAAGACCATATCTGCAGATTCTGCAAGATGTATTCTCTTGATGACCCTGCCGTTCCTGCGGCTCTTTTTGAAGCCGAAGCGGTTAAACCCTGTCTTGCAGGTTTTCCTTATCCTCTGCCTTCAAAGAAGTCGGATTATACCTGCTGTGCAAAGACGGGTAACGTTGAGTGGTTCGGCGCTTCAAACGGTCTTACAAGATATGATTCCGCCGCTGAAAGAACCGAAGACATTATTATGTATTTCAGCGCAGACAGAGATTTACCCGATAACAACGTAAAAGCACTTTTGCCTGACGGCGAAAACATCTGGGTGCTTACCGATACAGGTGCAACTCTGATTGAAATGCGTCTTATCGGTGCGGAAGAGAAGGCTGATATCCTGCGTGACGAAAGTGAAAAATACGTTGACAGACGAGGAATGAAAACCCAGAAACACCTCACCGAAGGAAGAAATCTTGACAGCATTCTACCCTATGGTCATTCTGATAACGACGGTTGCTTTACAGCTACCTATGCTATGGGCGAAATCTACAGATATGCTGTTTATAAGCGTGAGAAGGGTATTGACCACCCTGACACGGTGCTTGCCAAGAAATATGCAACCAGAGCTGCAGAGGCGACGCTTCTTCTTATGCACATTTCGGGCAGGGGAGACGGCTTTGTTGCAAGAACTTATCTTTGCGCTGATGAACCCGTTCCCGATGACGGCATTTTTATCAGACGTAACGGCGACACTGCGTATGTGCTTGAAACAACCTGCTCCAAGGAATGGAACTGCGTCGGTGCGGAATGTTATTGCGGTGCAGAAATTCCCGCAAGACTTGCTCATCTTTACAGAGATTTGGGATATACCGATGACGATATCGTTTATAAAGGCGACACCAGCAGTGACGAGATTTCGACTCATTTCCTTTTCTTTAAGGTTGCTCACGATTTGCTCGGCTGCGATGACCCTGAACTTGATGATATTATTATTTCAACCTGCAAAGGTCTTATGAATCACATTATTGATAACGGTTATATTCTTAAAGACTTTACAGGTAAAGCAACAACCTGGGCAAAGTGGAACGAAGAATATTTTGTTTCCGAATTCGGCTATGTTGATGCTTGCCTTAATTCTGCAGAGCTGCTTATGTATCACCTTGTTACAATGGATATCACAGGTGAACAGGGTAAATGGCGTGAAAGCTATGATTATCTTGTCAATGATAAGCATTATGCCGATTACGGTGCAAAGCATTTTGACCGTCTTATGCAGGCTTCAATTGCCGGTGAATTTGATTATCCTGAAGATATTATGTATGGTGACCATATGCTGGCCGTTTGCTCATTCTATGGTCTTTGCACACTTGAGAAGGATGAAGCTCTGCTTGAAAAATACCGTAACGGTTTCAGAAGCTGGCGCTCATCGCTTGCAAGAGAACATAACCCCGGTTATGATATTCCCTTTATGCTTGCTTGCCCCGATGATGAGGTTGATGTTGAGGCTCTTGCAACTTGGTTCTACAGAACAAACGCAAGCCGTCTTGCTGCAGGTGTTTCACTTATCGGCAGACACGATGTTGCAGTTAAAACACAGCAGATGGGTAACAAAGAAATTTCTGTTCTTCTGCCTCCCGATGAGCGGTTTATTTCAAAGTATGACCGCAATCCGCTTTATTACAAGAATGAAGATTCGGGCGGAATAATGTGCGTTGAGAGTGCCTATGTTTACAGCTATGCTTATTGGATGGGCAGATACTACGGAATCTTTGAATAATGAGGTGTGAATATGGAAAATAAGATACATATTATCAGCAACGCCCATCTTGACCCCATCTGGCTCTGGAGATGGCAGGAGGGTTGTGGCGAAGTTTTGCAGACATTCCGCTCTGCGGTTGACAGAATAAAAGAATACAAGGGTATGATTTTTACTTGTTCTTCGGCTTCATATTATAAATGGGTTGAAGAAATCGACCCCGAGCTTTTTGAAGAAATCAGAAAGCTTGTCAAAAAGGGCAAGTGGGTTCCCGTAAACGGCTGGTGGGTTCAGCCTGACTGCAATATGCCTGCGGCTGAAAGCTTTGCAAGGCAGGCTCTTTACAGTCAGTTATATTACTATGAAAAGTTTGGCATAACCTGCAAAACAGGCTATAATGTTGATTCATTCGGTCATAACGCAATGATGCCCCAGCTTCTTACTCAGAGCGGTATGAAGTGTTACGTTATGATGCGCCCGGACAGAAATGAAAACCCCGAGGTGCCTGAAAATCTTTTCTGGTGGGACAGTGCTGACGGCTCAAGAGTGCTAACATACAGAATACCGAATTTTTATTGTGTCAGCGGCAAAAACGGTATTGATAACGAGCTTCCCTTCCTCAGGGAGCGTGCCGAAAAATCGGGTCACGGTATGATGTTCTTCTTCGGTGTAGGCAACCACGGAGGAGGTCCCACCAAAGGTGACCTTGATTACCTTCTTAAGCTTAAAGAGGAAGGTTACGAAGACCTTGAATTCTCTTCGCCTGATGAATACTTCACCGAAACGTGTGTTGATATGCTCGATATTCCTGTGTGGAATAATGAACTTCAGCATCACGCAAGCGGCTGCTATTCTGCAACCTCAATGGTTAAGCAGCTTAACAGAAAAGCCGAAAATTGGCTTGCAAGCGCCGAAAAATGGAATACCGTTGCCGCCAAAATAACCAATCTTCCCGCAGCAACAAAAGAATTCGGCGATGCCTGGAAAGAGGTATGCTTTAACCAGTTCCACGATATTTTCTGCGGCTGTTCGATTATGGAAGCTTATGACGACGTGCGTGATTCAATGGGTTACGCAATGAATATTGCCGCCAAAGAAGAAAACAAGGCTATGCTCAAACTTGCAGGTCTTGTTGATACCTGGCTTGACGGCGTGTCCGATTCTGTTTCCTGCAACGAACGCCACCATTGCCGCAACTTAAATTTCCCCAGACCTATTATTGTTTTCAATCCTCTTTCGTTTGAGGTTGACCAGCCTGTCAGAACATATCATCCTTCCGCAAGAGTAACCGACAGTGACGGCAACGACGTTCTTTTCCAGAACGTTCGCTCTTCACGCTCAAATGATTCTCACCTGGACACCGTTTTCAATGCTAAAGTTCCGGCACTTGGCTATGCAACCTATTGGCTCTGGCACGCAGATTCTGATCTCGGTGAGTTCACGAAAGCTGAAACCGCTCTTAAGTGTGACGGACTTACAATTGAAAATGAATTTATCCGTGTTGTTTTCAACGAAAAAACAGGCGGTATTTCAAGCATTATCAATAAGTGTGACGGCTCTGAATATCTCGGTGCCGAATCTTGTGTTCCCACGATTTACGATAATTCTGAACCCGATACCTGGGCTCATAATATCTTTAAATTTGATAAAGTTCTTGGCGAAATGAAGCTTGATTCAATCAAGGTTGTTGAAAGCGGCGATGCTCGAATAGTTGTCAGAACCAAGCACGTTTATAACGGCTCATATCTTAAGCAGGATTTCATTCTTCACAGCGGTCTGGAGCAGATTCGTGTTAAGTGCACGGCACTCTGGCAGGAGCCTCTCACCATTCTCAAAATGCCTGTAACCGTATCCGGCAGCAACCCGGTTTCAAGCTATGAAATCCCCGGCGGTATAATCAAAAGAGAATGCAACGGCTATGAAGACCCTGCTCTTACCTGGGGTGACGTTGCGGCTGACGGCAAAGGCATTGCACTTGTCAGCGATTCCAAATACAGCTATGATTGCACAGGCAACAGGCTCAGCCTTACACTTATCAGAAACTGCATTTTTGCAGACCACTATTCTGACAGACCTTATGCCGATTTCAATTATACCGATGAAGGTATCAGCAGATTTGAATATGCTCTTTATCCTCACAAAGGCGAAGATTATGGCAGCATTCAGCGTTTTGCTGCAGCATTCAATAACAGGCTGGTTGCTATTCCTGTTGGCTACCACAAGGGTACAATGCCGAGAAAGCAGAGCTTCATAAGCATCAGCAAGCCCAACGTTTCGCTTATGAGCTTCAAATTCTGCGAAGACGGCTCGGGTGACGCAGTTATCAGGGTTTGCGAAACAGAAGGAAAACCCGTTAAGGCTGCAATTGTGTGTGACATTCTCGATGCAGGCTTCTGGGCAGATTTCAATAAGTTTGAAATCAAAACATTCAGAATCAATGCTGACGGTTATGTCAGAGAAACCAATTTCCTGGAAGGAATTCCCGAATAAGATTAACGGAGCGGCAAAAATGCTGCTCCGTTTTTGCATATATCAGATGTATATGTATAAAATAGTTTTTATGCGATGAATAAACGAGGTGCGTTTTGAATAACAGTTATTGAAAACCGCAATAATTTGTGGTAAAATTCAATATTACTGAGGTGAAAGCTATGAATACCAACCGTTTATCGGGTCTTAAACCCGAAAAAGTTTTTAAGTATTTCGAAGAGATTTCAATGATTCCCAGAGGCTCGGGAAATATGGAAAAAATCAGCGATTATTGCTGTGATTTTGCATCAGCAAGAGGTCTTGAGTTTATTAAAGATGATGCTTGCAACGTTATCATATTCAAAAACGGCTCTGCGGGCAGAGAAAACGAAGAACCCGTTATTTTGCAGGGTCATCTTGATATGGTTTGCGAAAAAACATCTGATTGCCCGATTGATTTTGAAAAAGATGCAATTGAGCTGGTTGTTGACGGCGATTATATTACTGCCAAGGGTACTACACTCGGCGGTGATGACGGAATTGCAGTTGCTTATTGCCTTGCAATTCTTGATTCTGACGACGTTTCGCACCCTCCGCTTGAAGTGGTTTTTACTACCGATGAAGAAACAGGTATGTTTGGTGCGGAGGCGATTGACACTTCAGTTCTTAAAGGCAAACGAATGATAAATATTGATTCTGAAGCTGAAGGTACACTGTGGGTCAGCTGCGCAGGCGGAGCAAGAACAGACATTCAGTTGCCTTTTGAGGTATCCGATTCAGGTTGTACTGCTTGCGAAATAGTTATTTACGGTCTTCACGGCGGTCATTCGGGTGCAGAAATCCATAAAGGATATGCAAATGCAAATATTCTTATGGGCAGAGTTCTTAAAGAGATATCAGGCAGCGTTGATTATTGCCTTGTGAGCATAAACGGCGGCACAATGGATAACGCCATTACCCGTGAATGTAAAGCTGAAATTGTTATTTCAAGCGATTGTGAAGCGTTGTTCAAAGTAATCAACCGCCTTAATTCAAAGCTGAGAAGAGAGTTCAAAGATACTGACCCTGACCTTAAATTGAAGATCCGAGAATGCGACAGCGTGAAGCATTGCATAAATAAAGCAGACACAAAGCGCATTGTTGATATGCTTTGCGAATTTCCTTACGGTGTTGTAGCGATGAGCAAAGAGATTGACGGCTTGGTTGAAACTTCGCTTAATCTTGGTGCTGTTAAAACAAAAAGCGAAACAGTTTCGTTCACCTTCCTTTTAAGGAGCAGTATGGATTCCGAAAGGAAAAAACTCACGCAGAATCTTCTTGATATTGCAAAAAAATACGGCGCAAAGACTTCCGTTCACAGCGAATATCCTGCTTGGGAATATAAAAAGAATTCTGTTTTGCAAACGGTTTTTGCCGATGTTTATAAAAGAATTTTCGGCAAAGAAATGGTTGTTACAGCCATTCACGCCGGACTTGAGTGCGGACTTTTTTGCGGAAAAATTGAAGGTCTTGATTGTGTTTCGTTCGGTCCCGATATTCTTGATATCCACACACCCGATGAAAGATTGAGCATTTCTTCCTGTGCAAGAATGTGGGAATATCTTCTTGAGGTTCTGAAAAGAATCTGAACAGTGACGGTATTCTGATATCGCAGATTTTGATAAGTCTGCCGATGCTCAGATAAAAGTTGATAAGCTCGCTTGCATAGAGTATAAAAATGTAGCCTTTGACTGAATATAGCGGCAATAAAAACCATACCATAACCACGCAAAGAGCGGAATCAATTATGTTATATCTCATAGACTGAATTTGTTGGTCGAGCCCTTTGAGCATACCGTCGGTTACGGTGTCGGTATACATTACGGGAACAAGCGGTGCAAGTATTCTTATATACAGCACCGCTTCGTCTGTTTTATAAATCAGTCTTGATATCAGCGGAGCGAATGCTGCAAGAATTATTGCGCAGGTAACGGAATACAGTAAAGTTCTTTTCAGATTTTTTTCAACACTCCTGCTTATTCCTGCTTTGTTCCCACGCTCGTTTTGTGCGGCAAGTTCGGGTATCAGCAAAGCTGAAAATGAAGTCAGCACGGCGCAAGGATAAAGTAAAACGGGCAGTGCCATTCCGTGAATATTGCCGTAAGCGGAAAGCGCAGCTTTGCTTCCCGTACCTGATTTTTCAAAACCTTTGGGTATCATAAGATGTTCAATTGTGAGCAAAACACTTCTCGCGCAGGTGCCTGCCGCATCGGGTATTGCAATCCGGAGCAATCGTTTCAGTCTGATGGTCGGCAGATTTGTTTTCTTTTGAATTTTAAATCTTTTCAAAAGATATGAAAGAGAAAAAGATATTGCTTCTGAAGCTGTAATTGCCGCAACAACCGCAACGCAGGCATTTTTAACGGTAAACACTTTGATGCTGTTAAGGATTAAAACTGCAACGCATATTTTTGTTGCCTGCTCAATAAGCTGAATAAACGAATAATGAGTAACAAGATTATTCGCTGTGAAATATCCGCTCAATGAAGCTGACATTGCTACAAAAGGCAGGCTCAAAGCAAGAATACGCAAGGATGCCGCAGAGCGTGTGTCTGATATCCATAATTCGGAAATTAAATCCGAAAATCCGTAGAGAATCAGGCAAATTAAAACTCCGCATAGCAGCGCATATAAATCAAACATTCGCATGGATTTGTTTAAATCGTTTTTGTTTCCCGCTTTGATCTCAACGGTTACTCTTGTGCTTGCAAGCTTTATGCCGGCGCAAGAAAACGTTACCGCCATTGAATATACAGTTGTTATCAACTGAAATAATCCGATGCCGTCTGAACCTATTTTTGAGGTCAGATAAGCGTTAAAGCTGACTGCAACAGTGCGCATAATAAGGTTTGCGGCTGTCATAATTAAAGTGTTTTTAATCAGTTTTGTTCTTAAATTCATTGTATCACCGTACCTTTTTCGATAAATTTATATTGACAATTTAAAAATATTATGTTAGTATACTTGCAATTAAATATTAATGGCTGTGAAGGGGAGGGCTTCATAAACGTGCTCTCAGAGAGTCGGCGGTCGGTGCAAGCCGATGAGCGGCAGATGAATGCTGTAGCCCCCGAGCTGACGGGAAGAAATCGTTTTGCGAAATTAGAACCCGTCCGAGAATGCTGCGTGAGTGCATAGGGCTTGTCAGAGCCCAAAGAGCGGCACAAGTTTTGTGCAATTTGAGTGGTACCGCGGGTAATTTTACTCGTCTCATTGATTTTTATTAAATCTGTGAGGCGATTTTTTTATTTTCGCCTCAGCAAAGAAAGGACGGTCATTTTTATGGCAAAAGAGCTTGCAACAAAATATGATCCCAAAAACGTTGAAGACCGTATTTATGATTTTTGGCTCAAGGGAAAGTATTTTCACGCAAAAGTAGAAGAGGATAAGAAACCTTATACTATCGTTATTCCGCCTCCCAACATTACGGGTCAGCTTCATATGGGTCACGCACTTGATAATACACTCCAGGATATCCTTATCCGCTGGAGAAGAATGCAGGGCTATGATGCCCTCTGGCTGCCCGGCACTGACCACGCTTCAATCGCAACCGAAGCAAAAATTGTTGAAGCAATGAAGGCAGAAGGCATCACGAAGGAAGATATCGGCAGAGAAGGCTTCCTTAAGCGTGCTTGGGCTTGGAAAGAGCAGTACGGCGGCAGAATCATTGAGCAGCTTAAAAAGATGGGTTCATCCTGCGACTGGGACAGAGAAAGATTCACTCTCGACGAAGGCTGCAGCAAGGCAGTTCTTGAAGTTTTCTGCAGACTCTATGAAAAGGGTCTTATCTACAGAGGCGAAAGAATCATCAACTGGTGTCCCCATTGTTTGACTTCGATCTCTGACGCAGAGGTTGAATATGAAGATCAGGCAGGCCATTTCTGGCATCTTCGCTATCCCTTCAAGGATGGCAGCGGTTATCTGATGCTTGCCACAACAAGACCTGAAACTCTTCTTGGCGATACAGCTGTTGCTGTTAATCCCAATGACGAAAGATACAAAGATTTAATCGGCAAAACCCTTATTCTTCCCATTGTTCACAGAGAAATCCCTGTTATCGCCGATGAATATGTTGAAATGGATTTCGGAACAGGCGTTGTTAAGATTACTCCTGCTCACGACCCCAACGACTTTGAAGTTGGTCTGCGTCACAATCTTCCCGTTATCAACTGTATGACAGATGACGCTAAGATTACCGACGATTATCCCGCATATGCAGGTATGGACAGATACGAGGCACGCAAGGCTATCGTAAAAGACCTTGAAGCTGAGGGCGCACTTGTTAAGATTGAGGATTACAGCCACAACGTTGGCACCTGCTACCGTTGCCACACAAGCGTTGAACCCAGAATTTCAAAGCAGTGGTTCGTTAAGATGGCACCTCTTGCCGAGCCTGCAATTGATTGCGTAAAGAGCGGCAAAACAAAGTTCGTTCCCGAAAGATTTGAAAAGACATATTTCCATTGGATGGAAAACATCAAGGACTGGTGTATTTCACGTCAGCTCTGGTGGGGTCACAGAATTCCGGCTTATTACTGCGCTGACTGCGGCGAAATCACCGTTGCAAAAACAGCTCCCGATTGCTGCCCCAAGTGCGGCGGCAAGGTTGAACAGGACCCCGATACTCTTGATACCTGGTTCTCATCAGCACTCTGGCCGTTCTCAACCCTCGGCTGGCCTGATGAAACACCCGAGCTCAAGCATTATTTCCCCACAAACACACTTGTAACAGGCTATGACATCATCTTCTTCTGGGTTGCAAGAATGATTTTCTCAAGCTGTGAACAGATGAACAGTCAGCCGTTTGACACCGTATTTATTCACGGTATTGTAAGAGATGCACAGGGCAGAAAGATGTCAAAATCTCTCGGCAACGGTATTGATCCTCTTGAAATCATTGATATCTACGGCGCCGATGCTCTCAGATTCACTCTTGCAACAGGCAACAGCCCCGGAAACGATATGCGTTTCTCTGACGAAAAGGTTGGCGCAAGCCGTAACTTTGCAAACAAGATCTGGAACGCAGCAAGATTCATTCTTATGAACATCGACGGTAAGGACGTTAAATGCGAACTTCCTGCAGACCTTGCTCTCGAAGATAAGTGGATTATCAGCCTTTTCAATACTCTTGCAAAAGAAGTTACTGAAAATCTTGAGAAATTTGAGCTTGGCGTTGCTGTTGCAAAGCTCTACGATTTCATATGGGACGTATTCTGCGATTGGTATATCGAAATTGCTAAAATCAGACTTCAGAAGGACGGCGCAGAAGCCCAGAACGCAAGACAGGTTCTCGTCTGGGTTATGAGCAACACTCTCAAGCTTCTCCATCCTTTTATGCCTTTCATCACAGAAGAAATCTGGCAGACTCTTCCTCACGACGGCGAATCAATTATGATTTCTGCATGGCCTGAATTCTGCGAAGAAAATGCTTACGCTGCAGAAGAAGCTGCAATGGAAAAGATTATGACTGTCGTTCGTGCAATCCGTAACCGCAGAGCAGAAATGAACGTTCCGCCTTCAAAGAAAGCGAAGGTTTATATCGCAACTTCTTATCTGACAACCTTTGAGGTTGGCGGCGTATTTATGCAGAAGCTTGCAAGTGCATCCGAGGTTGAGGTTGCTGACAGCTTTGAGCTTGACGGTGCAATTTGCATTGTTACAGCCGATGCAAAGATTTATATTCCTATGGGCGAACTTGTTGATTTTGAAGCAGAAAAGGCAAGACTCCAGAAAGAACTTGCTGCCGTACAGAAAGACCTTGACTTTGTTAACGGCAAGCTTTCAAATGAAAACTTTGTTGCCAAAGCACCTGCAAACGTTGTTGCTGCGCAGCGTGAGCAGAAGGCAAAGTATGAAGAAAAAATTGCAATGCTTAATGAAAGCATCGCAAAATTAGGCTAATAATTGAGACCCCGAGGATTAATTTCTTCGGGGTCTGAAAACAGGTGTTATTATGAATTGTACGCAGGCAATAGAATATATTCACTCACTTGAAAAAT
This sequence comes from Acutalibacteraceae bacterium, assembly GCA_045536245.1. GTDB lineage: Bacteria > Bacillota > Clostridia > Oscillospirales > Acutalibacteraceae > CAG-177. The sequence goes on from JAZSNE010000016.1 coordinate 14,722, forward strand.
TCGGCATTAAACCCGGTCTTGAGCGCATAAAGGCTCTTTGCGAGTTGCTCGGCAATCCGCAGGATAAGCTTAAGGTTATCCACGTTGCAGGCACAAACGGCAAGGGCTCAACCTCAACGATGATTTCCAATATACTTATTAAAAACGGGTTTAAAACGGGTCTTTATATTTCTCCTTACGTTACAGATTTCAGAGAAAGAATTCAGCTGAACGGCAATATGATTGAGCATTCTGAGCTTGCAGAGTGTGTTGAAAAAGTCAAAGCTGCTGTTGATATTCTTCTTGAAAAAGGGGAGCAGACAACCGAGTTTGAGGCATTGACCGCTACGGCTTTTGTCTATTTTGAAAAGAAAAAATGTGATTACGTTGTGCTTGAAGTAGGTCTCGGCGGCAGGTTTGATGCAACAAATGTTATCAAAGCGCCGTTTGTGAGTGTTATAGCAAGCATTTCACTTGACCATACGGCTATTCTCGGCGATACGGTTGAAAAAATTGCCGCTGAAAAATGCGGAATTATCAAGTTCGGTGCGGAAACCGTTGTTTATCCTTTCCAAGAGCCTGAAGCTATGAAGGTGATTGAGGATACCTGCTCAATGCGCTGTAACACCTTGCGTATTCCTGATGTCAAAAAATTGAAAACAGGCAAAGAAAGCATTGAAGGCACTGAGGTTTGCTATGACGGAATTGATTATCTTTTACCGCTTGCCGGAGAGCATATGATTTATAATTCTATTACCGCAATTGAAGCCGTGCGTTCACTTTCAAGGTTCGGCGTTAATGTTTCAGACGATATAATTGCCGCAGGAATCGAAGCTTCGGTAATGCCTGCACGAATGGAGCTGATTAAGAAAAAACCTGCTATAATTCTTGACGGCGGTCATAATGAGGGTTGTGCAAACGCTCTTGCCGCTTATATCCGTAATCATCTTTCAAATAAGAGAATTATTATGGTTTCTTCGATGATGGCTGATAAAGATTATCTTTCATATCTGAAAACTGTTGCTCCGTTTGCAAGTGTTTTCATTGCTGCCAAAGCTGATGTGCCAAGAGCGCTTTCGAGCGATGAGCTTTGCGAAACGGCCAAAGCTTTCTGCTCTGATTGTTACAGTATATCCGACCCGATTAAAGCGATTCAAGCCGCCGGTAATATTACCGAAAAAGACGATGCCATGATTGTTTGCGGCTCGTTTTATCTTGCTGGTGAGGTCAGGGATAATCTTCTGAATTTTTAATTTGTACTACAATTCAACATAATTTTTACCGTTAATCCTTTATCCTTATGGGTAAAGGATTTTTTTATTTTCAGGAGGTAAAAATGTCAATCAGAATTACGGTTACTCCGGTCAGGCTGACAATTGCCGTCAGCGGTGAAATTGACCATCACAATGCTGCAATAATGAGGCTTGAGGCTGATGAAGCTATCCAATCGACTCTGCCCCCAAACGTCAGGATTGATTTTGGAGAGGTTACTTTTATGGACAGTTCAGGAATTGGCTTTATTATGGGAAGGTACAGACTTGTCAGCAGCTACGGCGGCAACGTTGAGGTGGTTAATCTTACAGACAGGGTGTATATGATGATGAAGCTGGCCGGGCTTGAAAAAATAGTTACTTTGCATAAAAAAGACAAAGAAAGGATTAAGAAATGAAGCCGATAAATGAAATGAGATTAAAAATTGAAAGCCGCTCGGTGAACGAATCGTTTGCAAGGGCGGTTGTTGCTGCGTTTGCTGCTCAGCTTGACCCGAATATTGAAGAGATATCAGACATAAGAACGGCGGTCAGCGAAGCGGTAACAAATTGTATTGTTCACGCATATGCTGACTCTGTCGGCTTGATTTACATATGGGCGGGAATTTATGAAAACGGCAGAATAAGAGTGAAAATCCGTGATAAAGGTTGCGGAATTGAGAATATAAAACAAGCTATGGAGCCGCTTTTTACAACCTCTGACGGAGAGAGAGCAGGGCTCGGCTTTGCTGTTATGGAAAGTTTTTGCGATAAGCTGTGTGTTCGCTCAACTCCGGGTGTGGGAACTGTTGTTACTCTTGAAAAGCAAATCAAGGGGCGTGTGCATTGCGATGCTTTATGAAAAGTCTGAATTTGATTTGACGGTTGAAAAAAACATCGGTCTTGTCCATTCGTGTGCTAACAGGTTCAAGGGCAGGGGAATTGAGTATGACGATTTGTTTCAGGCAGGCTGTCTGGGACTTGTCAAAGCTGTCAGAAATTTTGATGAAAGCAAGGGCTTTGCGCTGTCAACATATGCTGTTCCCGTTATTCTTGGAGAAATCAAACGGTTGTTTCGAGATGGAGGAGCTGTTAAGGTTGGCAGAGCTTTAAAAGATAAATCCCGTGCCGTGCTGCAAAAACAGCAGGAAATAGCCGTAACCCTCGGCAGAGAACCGACTGTCAGCGAGCTTGCTGCCGAGCTGAATATTGAGCCTGAAGAAGCGGCTATGCTGCTTAATGCGTCAGCACCGACGATATCGCTTACTTGCACTGACGAAAGCGAAAATCAGTTTGATCTTCCCGTTGAATCTCATGAAGCAGTTGTTTCTGATTCAATTGCTCTTAAACAAATTCTTCTGATGCTTGACAAAACCGACAGAGATATCATTGAAATGCGGTACTATAAAAATCTTACTCAGTCATCGGTTGCAAAGCTGCTCGGAATGTCGCAGGTGCAGGTTTCAAGGCGAGAAAAAAAGATTCTTCAATCAATCCGTGAAAAAATGAATTAATATCATTGACAAAAGACCTTTTTGCGTTATAAACTTATCTTTGTAAGATTTAACCAAGGAGGTCTTTTTTATGATTAAAAATATCCCTGACGGCGTATATCCTACAATGGTAACGCCTTTTACCGCTGATAATAAGGTTGATTACAACGGCGTGGAGGCGATTTTAAATTGGTATGCCGAAAACGGTGTTGACGGCATATTTGCCATCTGCCAGTCAAGCGAAATTTTCTTCCTTTCTTTTGAAGAAAGACTTGAGCTTCTGAAGTTTATTATGAAGCATTTACCCAAAGGAATGAGCGTTGTTGCCTCAGGTCACACGGCAGATGAGCTTGACCGCCAGATTTACGAGGCAAATGCGTTCATTGATGAGGGCATTGATGCATATGTTTTTATTGCCAACCGTTTTGCAAAACAGGACGAGGATGACTCGGTATTCCTTAAAAACTACAGCAAAATGGTTTCATCAATTCCTGAAATTGCTCTCGGTATTTATGAGTGCCCTTATCCCTATAAGCGTCTTATGACTCCCGAAACGCTCCGCGAGTGTGCGCTTGACGGCAAGATGAAATTCCTCAAAGATACCTGCTGTCAGATTGAAAAAATCAAAGCAAAGCTTGCGGCAGTGGAGGGTCTCGGTCTTAAAATTTACAATGCCAATTCCGCCACGCTTCTCGAATCTCTTGAAGCAGGCTGCGCAGGTTTCTCAGGTGTTATGGCAAACTTCCACCCTGAAATTTATTCCTGGCTTTGCAAAAACTATAAAAGTGAACCCGAAAAAGCAAAAGAAGTTCAGGCTTTTCTTGCATTTGCTTCAATGGCGGAATGCCAGTATTATCCGGTTAATGCAAAATATCACATGGGTTTGTGCGGCCTTGATGTCGGTTATGATGCAAGAGTTAAACCTGCAGCAAACTTTACTGAAAGCAACAAAAAGGAAATTGAGCAGATGTATCTCGTTGAGCAGATATTTAAAAAGACCTTTAATATCTGATTTTTTTATAAAAACCTACACATTACCCTAAAAATAATATTGATTTATTTGTTAATTTGTGATACAATTAATAGGTAGTATTTTGTCTTAAAAATAATTTTGTTTGGAGGAATTCAAAATGGCACAGAAAAAGACCGTGTTCCTGACAGGTGCTTCCGGCACAATGGGTTGGGAAGGCTTCCAGCAGTTCTACGCTAAAAAGGATCAGTTCACAATTGTTGTTCTTCTTCGTGACAGCGAAAAGAACAGAAAGCTCTTTGCTCCTTATATGAATGATCCTGCTGTTAAAATTGTTTGGGGCGACCTCAAGAACTATGAAGACGTTCTTGCCTGCGTAAACGGTGCAGACTATGTTCTTCACGTTGGCGGTATGGTTTCACCTTCAGCTGACTATCTTCCCATCGCAACAATCAAAACAAACGTTGGTGCTGCTCAGAACATAGTTAAGGCTGTTAAGGCTCAGCCCGATCCTGACGCAGTTAAGGTTGTTTATATCGGTACTGTTGCTGAAACAGGTGAAAGAGATGACCCCATCCACTGGGCCCGTACAGGCGACCCCATTAAAATCAGTGTTTATGACCACTATGCAACATCAAAGGTTATTGCTGAATCAGTATTTGCCGAATCAGGCCTTAAGCATTGGGTATCACTCCGTCAGTCCGGTATTCTTTATCCTGAAATCGTTAAGAATATGGAACCCATTATGTATCACGTTGTTATTAACGGCGTTCTCGAATGGGCAACAGTTGAAGATTCAGGCCGTCTTCTCGTAAACGTTTGCGGTGACGATATCCCCGAAGAATTCTGGAGAAGATTCTATAACATCGGTTCCGGTGCACAGTACAGAATCACAAACTATGAGTTCGAAAAGCTCCTTCTTGGCAAATACGGTCTCGGTCTCGGTGATCCCAAAAAGCTCTTTGACCCTGACTGGTTCATCACAAGAAACTTCCACGGTCAGTGGTATCTTGACTCCGACGTGCTTGAAAGCTACTGCCACTTCCGTGCATATATGCCCATTGAAGAATACTTCAAGAGCGTAATGAACAGAGTTGAATGGTTCTATAAGCTTGCAAAGCTTGCAAAACCCTTCGCATTTGCTGTTAAGCCCTTCATGAAGAAGATTGCAAAAACTCCCGTTTACGGTACTCTTTGGTGGAGAGAAAACAACATTGAAGAAAGAATCAACGCATATGTCGGCTCAAGAGCAAAGTGGGATGCAATCGGCAACGATTGGAGCAAGGTTAAGGTTTACAGACCCAATGATGATCCCAAGAAGGCAACAGTTCTTGATCACGGTTATGATGAATCAAAAGATTTTGATTCACTTACAATCGAAGATCTTAAGAAGGCTGCTGCATTCAGAGGCGGCGAATGCCTTGCAACCGAAATCGTTGATATGTACACTCCTGTTCTTTGGAAGTGCGCTCACGGTCACGAATTCATGATGTCACCCAACCTTGTTCTTCGCGGCGGTCACTGGTGCCCCGAGGAGCTTCCCTCAAGCATGGAAAAGATTGCCGAAAAGAAGTTCTGCTGGAACTATGATGCTGAAGCAAAGGTTAACCCCTTCTTTGCACAGGTTTGGTATCCTCTCCACGATAAGGATGAAGACAACGTTTATACCGAATATATCTACAGAGATTTCAAAGAGTATAAGAACTGATTGTTTTAAAACACATTTCTTACCAACATAATCTGATATTAAAGCTTGCACCGGTTTTATTTAAAGCCTCTGCAAGCTTTTTTTATTTTTATATTGTAACTTTTATTTATTTGTGATAAAATAAATTAAAATAATTTCAGGTGAGATTTAGCTATGATTAAATTTAAACGTTTGTCAGCTTTGTTGCTTGCTGCGTCGATTTTGATTTTATCATCTTGTTCGGGTACGTTTAATAATAATGAGGATGAGCTTATTATCGGTGTTGAAAACATTACCGGTGAATTCAACCCGTTATACGCATCCGGTGTAACTGACCGCAATATATCATCGCAGATTTTCGGCTTTGTTCAGCAGCAGGTTAAAGATAATTCTATGGTTAACAGCTGCGGCGGTATTTCATACGAATATGTCGGTGACTCTCAGGTTAAATATACGGTTACACTTCGTGACGATTTGTTCTTTTCAGACGGCACACACGTTACTGTTGACGATTTGATTTTCGTTTATCACCTGATCGCCGATGCCACTTATGACGGCGTTTATTCCGACTGGCATCTTAACGATGTTGAAGGTATGGATGAATATTATTATGACGATGAAAATTATGATGAGTCTGTTGCTGAAATAGAGAACAGGCTTTTGACCGAATATTCTGCTTCGGCAATCTCAGCGCCCGATTATATCGCATATCTGGTTATGACATCGCTTGAGGGAAAATTCAACGGTGATCTTGATTCAAATGCACCAAACGGCAAAACCTGGCGTGAATATTTTACGGAAATCGGATATGACGCCGAGCTTCAGAGCCTTGGTGAAGCTCCGGCTGAAATTGAGCTTTTAAAGCTTGCTGCAAGAGCTGAGGTTGAAAACAATCCGCTTGCTTATTCCCCGGAGGATTATTACAGAGATATTCTTTACAGCGAGTATCTCGGCAAGAATTATTCTGACGGTATCAACGTAACTTCAATATCAGGAATTAACAAAATAAATGATTATTCCTGCACGATTCTTTTTAATTCCAAAAACATCAATACGGTTTCTCAAATCAACATTCCGATTATTTCAAAAGCCGTTTATGAGACTGATTATGTTAAGGGTCACGCATCGGTTATCAGGGAAAAAAGTGCTGATGCAATAGGTTGCGGTGCTTATAAGATTAATCAGTCAAATGACGGTGAAGTAACATTAACGTTGAACAGCCATTATTATGGCGGCACCCCCGATTTTGCTTCTTTGCGATTTGTTGACCTTGAAGCTTTGGGCAAAGATCCGATTGATGCAATTAAAAACGGTGAGGTTGATATCATATCGGTGACTGCAACCGATGAATCCGTAAAAGAACTCGATTCGGATAAAATAAAAACTGTTTTCGCAAATCAGAAATGCTATTATTCTGTTTTCTTTAACACGCAAACTCTTGAAATCGGTCAACGCAAAGCACTTGCCGGACTTTGCAATTTTAACGATTTGCTTTCCGCAAAGTTAGGACCTTATTATACTGCCGTTTATATGCCTTTGAGTATCAGATTTCCTGAATATCCTTCTGAGGTTATTGCACCTGTTTACAGTGAAACAACCTTCACGGGGTATATGCAGCTGAATTCTGCCGGTATCGGCGATATTAGCGCTTATTGCTGCGGCCAAAACGGCAGCATTGAAAACGCAGTTTTGCTTGAATTCAAAAAAATACTTAATGGAAAAGGTATTAATTTAAACGTTGTTAACACAGATGAAGCCGGGCTGAACGAGGCGATACAAAGCGGCAAAGCCGATTTATGGATTGAAAGCGTGCCGGACGGTGCAACGAGCGATAAATTTGATTATTACCATTCAAACGGCAAGCTTAACAAAACAGGCCTGAGCATGGCAGAGGTTGATTTTAAAACCCTTCAATTCAGATCGACTGTAGGATTTATTGATAAAGATGAAGTCGTTAAGAATTTGCTCACTCTTGTTATGGAGCAGTCTGTTGAATGTCCGCTTTTCCAGCTTCAGACAGTAACTGCATATAATGTTGATAAAATATCGCCGGATTCTTTTGGCGTTGACTTCAATTACGACGGCTATGCAAACGTTATTCCCTTGCTCAAAAGAAAGTAAAAGAAAGGAAAATCCTGATGCCGAAAATTTTTTCTGCCTCCGTTATTGCTGCAGGTGCTTCGGCGGCAGCTAAAATATTGAAAAATAAAAACATTGTTCCTGTCAAAAAAGCAATTAATTCGTTAAAACTCAATGTCCCTGTAACTGAAAACTATGATAATTCCGTTGCGCTGACCCCTCCGATGGGTTGGTCAAGCTGGAATCTTTTCAGAAATAAAATCAATGAAGATTTGATTTATTCCACAGCAAAAGCAATGAAAGAAAGCGGCCTTGCCGATTGCGGTTATCAGTATGTTAATCTTGATGACTGCTGGCAATCATCATTCAGGGATGAAAACGGCAGACTTCAGGGTGATTTTGTAGCTTTTCCGAGCGGAATAAAAGCTCTTGCCGATAAAGTTAACGCACTTGGTCTTAAGCTGGGTATTTATTCGTCAAACGGTACGCTCACCTGCGAAGATCTGCCTGCAAGCCTCGGCTATGAAGCAGTTGATGCCGATACTTTTGCCGAATGGGGAATTGAGTATTTTAAATATGATTTTTGTCACAATGTTCAGATTCCGTCAAAAGCCCCGATTATTGAAAAAATCACAGTTTCCGCTATCGGCTCAAATGATGAAAAAGAATATTATGCAAGCAGCGCAATTCTTACCGGTGATGCAGAAATTGTTGATGATCCGTCTTTACCTTCAGGTAAGTGTATTACAGGACTTTCGTCAAACTGCGGGGCTTGTGAATTTACGGGTGTAACTGTTGAGAATGGCGGTGAATACATTCTCACCCTTTGCTTACGTAAAAAGAATATAAGCAATAAATACGCCGAAATACTTGTTAACGGCACTGACGTTTATAAAGTAACGGTTCCCGGCACAAAATCATTCACTGCCGAAGGTCGCCACCAAATCAGAATAAAGCTTGCTTCCGGTGTGAATTCCATAAAGATTTATAATCCCGTTGCTTCAAGGCGTGACAGTGCTGCGATTCAGTATATCAATATGGGTAAAGAACTCAAAAGAGCAACCAAAGAATTTGCTGATAAAAACGGCGTTGCAGAGAAACCCATTGTATTCTCAATCTGTGAGTGGGGTCGTAATTTCCCGTGGCAATGGGGTGCTCAGGCTGGCAATCTTTGGCGCACTACTCCCGATATCAGGCCTGTTTGGTCTTCTGTTCTCGGCATTTATGAGTTTAACGTTTTGCTTGATAAGTATGCACGGGCCGGCTCCTGGAATGACCCTGATATGCTTGAGGTCGGTAACGGTAATCTGACGTATGAAGAAAATAAATCACATTTCACCCTTTGGTGTATGATGGCTGCTCCGCTTATTCTCGGCAATGATATTCGTGATTTTATTCTTTCAGACGGCTCAATTGATTATGATAACAGAACATATCAGATTTTAACAAACAAAGATGTTATCGCAATTGATCAGGATTCTCTTGGTGTTCAGTGTAAACGAATCAGAACCAACGGCGCTGAGGATATACTTGTAAAGCCTCTTGCAGACGGCGATTTTGCTCTTTGCTTTTTCAACAAGGCGGGTTCGGCATCAGAAATGAGATGCGCTGTCAGTGAAGTTCTTGCAAAAGAATTTGTTTCAACTCCTTTTGCAGAGAAATATTCGGTTAAAGAGCTTTGGAGCGGCGAAGAATTTGAAACATCAGATATTATTGAATCAAAGGTAAATGCCCATGGCGTAAAAATATTTAGAGTGAGGTCGGTGTGATATGTTTTCAAAACTCAAAGACAAATATTGGTTCGGAAACGGAGCGGGGGACTACAGCATTCCTCTGGTCAGGCTTGACGTTATGCCTGATAATACTCCCGATGAATTGAAGTATCTTTATGATTTTTCAGTTATAGACAACGGTATTGATTATATCGGTCACCCTGATGCTGTTTTGCTTAAGGACGGCAGTATTCTTGACGTTTATCCTTCGGCACACGGAAAAGGCGCTATAAGGAGCCGTATAAGCCGTGACGGCGGTCTTACTTACCCGGATTCAATTGTTAACCAGCCCAAGTCGTGGGAAACCTCAAGAGAAACCCCAACGGTATACCGTCTTGAGTTTGCAGACGGTACGCCAGATAAAATACTTCTTACTTCCGGCAATCCCAACTGGCGTGACGGTCAGGGCACAATCGGCGGATTCAACTTCTCGCTTTCTGATGATGAAGGTAAAACCTGGAGCGAGTTTGAGCTTGTATTTTCAAAGAACGATAACGTAACCGTTATTCCTACTGTTGTTATGGCATCACTCACAAGGCTCAAGGAAAACGGAAGGTTTGTTGATAAGTGGATGGGATTCTTCCACGATGCAAGTTTTGTGAATTATAAAACAATTCTCTCGTTTGTTGACGGTAAGCCTGTTTGGAGTGACCCGGAACCCTATTTTTCGGCACACAGGTCAATTGAGAAAAAGGCTCATATGTGTGAGGTTGAGGTTGTTCGCTCTGATAAGGGTCAGGGTGATGAGCTTTGCCTTATTGCAAGAAGCAATAACAAACGCTATAATTCACTTCTTTCATTTTCAAACGATGAGGGCAAAACCTGGTCAAAGCCGGTTTTTGCACCTTCCGCTCTCAACGGAGAAAGACATAAGGCGGATTACACCTCTGACGGCAGACTTTTTATAACTTTCAGGTCAATTGAAAGGGATAAGGAAAAGATTAAAAAGTTTTCTGCTGAAAGAATGCCCAACTGGTTCAGTGAAGGTTGGGTTGCCTGGGTCGGCACTTATGAGGACCTCAAAAACGGCACACAGGGTCAATACAGAATCAAACTTGCGCACACTTATCTTAAAAACCAAAAAGAGCCGGCTCTTTCTGCAAACGCTGACACAGGATACTGCGGCAACGTTGTTTTCCCTGATGATACAATTGTTACCTCAACCTACGGTGCGTTCGGTGAAAAGAAAAAAGACGGCGGATATAAAACATACGTAGTTTCAAAAATCATCAGACTTAAAGATGTTGATAAATTGATTAAATAAACAGGAGGATTTATTATGGGACTTATTAAAGCAGGCTTGGGAGCACTCGGCGGAGTAATGGCAGACCAGTGGAAAGAGTTTTTCTACTGCGAGTCACTTGAAAACGACGTGCTGATGGTGAAAGGCTCAAAGAG
>JAZSNE010000019.1:0-6273 GCA_045536245.1 Acutalibacteraceae bacterium
ATATTTGATACTGGGGTGACCCTGAAGGATGGAATTGCTCTTTCTGAGAGTCTTGAGCTCCTCAACGGGGAAATAGCCTTTGAGGGCAAGAACTGAATAAAGGGCGGGAGCTGCGTGACCCTTTGAGAGAACAAATCTGTCTCTGTTTTCATCTTTAGGATTCTGAGGGTCAACATTCATATGGTTAAAATAGAGATAGGTCAGAATGTCGGCGCACGAAAGTGAGCCGCCGGGATGGCCTGATTTTGCGTTAAAAACGCCCTCAATGATTCCCATTCTTGCTTTGCAAGCCTTGATTTTTAACTGCTTTCTGATAACTGCATCCATTGCAGCCACCTCCTGTTATTTTTTTGTTTCAATGTATTCAATGAAATCGGCTACTGCACCGTGATTGCAGTGGCACGCTACGAATTCCGAAATTTCTTTGAGCTCGTCGGGAGCCTGACCGCAACAGGCAGGAACGCCGACTGTTTTTAACATATCGTAATCATTAAAATAATCACCGATTGCACCAGTATGTTCTTTGTCGATGCCAAGTGTTTCGGCAAGCTTGAGCACCGCCGTTCCCTTATGAGTATTCTTTGCAAGAATCTCAAAGCTGCAAACGGAAGATGACATAAGCGTCAGTTCAGAGGAATTGGTTCTTTCAAAAAACTTTTTTACCCGTGAAATACTGACGGGGTCACCCGAAAAAATTACCTTGCCCCAATTCTCTTTGGGAACTTTGGCAATATCATAAATGTGCTTGTGTTTAAGGTTATCAACAACAACAAACCATTTGCCGAACGCACCCAAACCGGTTATATATATTATATCCTTTGCAACCACAATAACGTCAACCATCCAGAATTTTTTGGCTACTTTAACGGCAAGGCGCATCGCCTCGTCATTCATTGCGCTGAAATGAATCATTTCCTGCTTTTCAAAATCATAAACACCTGCGCCGTTTATAACAACGGCAGGAGTGCCTGCGATAGGCAGATTTTTGAAGTGCCTTTCCATTGACTGCGGATTTCTGCCCGATGCCAACGTGAAATGGCCACCGTTTTCAACAAAGCGTTCAATGGCTTTTTTGTTTCGCTCGGGCAACTTTCTTGCTTTGTTATTCAGAGTTCCGTCAATATCGGAAACAATCAGCCAATCGGAATAATTAAAGTCCATCGGTCACTTAATTCTCCTTATAAAATCGGTAAAATACTTAGGCAACGGCGATTCAACACGGATAAACTCACCGTTTGACGGGTGAACAAATCCGAGCAGGCCTGCGTGCAAGCACTGGCCGCCGAGCGAAGTTACACCGTTCTTCGGGCCATAAACAGGGTCGCCCGCAACAGGATGGCCGAGATAAGCCATATGAACTCTTATCTGGTGGGTTCTGCCCGTTTCAAGCCTGAGCTTTAAAAAGGAAAAATCTTTGTATTCTTCAAGCACGGTGTAATGTGTCACGGCGTGCTTTGAATTTTTATCTGTTACGCACATTTTTTTGCGGTCATTGGGGCTTCTGCCTATCGGCGCATCAACAACGCCCTCAGGCTCTTTGAGATGACCGTGAATAACCGCTCTGTATTCTCTTGCGAGAGAATGCTCTTTTATCTGCTCTGAAAGTGAAACGTGAGCCGCATCCGTTTTGGCAACGAGCAACAGGCCGCTTGTATCCTTATCAATCCTGTGAACTATTCCGGGGCGGATAACGCCGTTTATACCCGAAAGGTTGCCTTTACAGTGATGCATAAGCGCATTCACAAGCGTGCCCGAATAGTTACCCGGAGCGGGATGAACAACCATACCTCTGGGCTTATTGACAACGAGCAAATCGCCGTCTTCATACATAACCTCAAGCGGAATATCCTCCGGCTCAAGCGAGAGCACACGAGGCTCGGGCACCGTGAATTCAAGAACATCGCCCTGTTTAGGTTTAAAGCTTTTGCCGACGGATTTATTTTTGCAAAAAACCAACTCATCACCGAAAAGATTCTGCACAAACGAACGGGAATAGCCCTCAAGAACGGCAGAAATCAGTTTATCTGCCCTCTCACCTGCCCATTCGGCATCAACTGTTATCAAAACGGGCTCATTATATTCAAATGAAGTTACGGACTCAATCATTTTCAGACGCCTTTTTCTTTTTGTTATCGCGGATTATGTCATAAATCTGATAACCGATAAGCATAAAAGCTCCGACGGTTATGCAGCAATCCGCAAAATTAAACACGGCAAAATCAATAAACAGAGGCTCTATGAAATCAACAACGTAACCGAGTCTTATGCGGTCAATCAGGTTACCCAGGCCGCCTGCACAGGCAAGAACTATGCACACGTTAACAAAATTTGATTTGATTTTATGGGTAAGCAAAATCACAACGGCAGCCAGAAGAATGAGCCCCGAAAAAACAGACAGCAGCACGGTGTTATCCGAAAAAGAGCTGAACGCCGCTCCCGTATTTTCTGTATATCTGAACTGGAAAAGGCCAAACAAAAACTCCTTGGGCCCGTTGACCTTAACTGTTGTGACCGCCACATACTTTGTGAGCAAATCAACGGCGGTTAAAACCGCTATTGACAAAACGGAAATTGCCTGAAACATAGTAACCTCTCAAATCTGCCGGATTATTCGTTAAAAAAGCTGTCAAAAAGTGAAGTTATGTCTTCGTCTTCCTTCAGATCAACGTCTGAAGCGATTCTGTCAAGCTCATCAAGGTTAACGCCAAAGCCGTTGAAGCTTTCAAGGTCTTCGCCGTCATCGGCATCAGCAACAGCAGTCTGCTCTGCAATAGCCTCATCAAGGGTTGCGGGGATAGCTTCGGGAGCAACGATATCTTCAAAATTCAGGTCTTCAATCAAGCTGAAAATATCGTCATCGTCTTCAATAATAACTTCTTCCTCATCTGCAACGGGTTCATCATAAACGGGAACGTCGAGAACGTCAAGAACCTCTTCTGATTCTTCAGCTTCTTCCTGAACTTCATATGTAGGTTCTTCTGCAGCGGGAACCTCAAAAACAGGAGCCTGAGCAACGGGAACTTCTTCGAATGCAGGTTCTTCAATAACGGGAGCTGCATATTCTTCAATAACTTTTTCTTCGACAACCGCTGTTTTTTCTTCTGCTGCAATTTCTTCTGCCGGTTCGGGAATAACTTCTTCGCGAACGGCAGCTCTTTCAACAGGTGTAACCTCGGGAAGCTTAACAGCATCAAGAAGAGCAAGCTGGTCCTTGCAGAGTTTTTCTGCAGTTGCCTTATATGCTTCTGTTTCTTTAACGATTCTTTCAAGCTCGCAGGAATAATACTCAAAATCAGCCTTGCTTCTGCCGATGATTTCCTTACCCTGAGCTTCAGCCTTGAGAACGATTTCCGTCGCCTTCTGCTGAGCTGCGGTGATTGCCTGCTCAGTTTCGTTCTGAGCTCTGTCTGTGAGCGATGTGACTGCTACTCTTGCGTTATCAACAATCTCTTTTGCTCTTTCTCTTGCTTCTTCAACCATCTGGTTTGACTGAGCCGTTGCATCATCAATGATGGTTTTTGATTTTGCCTGTGCATCGGCAACAACTGCGTCCGCTTTTTCGCCGGCCTCTTTGCCTATTGTTTCGGCAAGGCGGCGTGCATCGAGCAGAGCAAGCTTGATTGCTTCCTCATCACTGCGGTAGCTTTCAATCTTATCGGCAAGGATGCTGATTTTTTTGATAAGCTCTTTATTATCCTGAAGTGCCTGCTCATAGGATTCGGCAACGGTCTTTAAAAATGCGTCAACCTCCTCTGCGCTGTAAGCACCTCTGCTTATGGGAGTAAACATTGCATTCAAAATCTGGTCAGTTGTAAGCATAACAAAATCTTCCTCTCTCACAAATTATTTATTTCAGTTCGCTTGCCGAAGCGTTGATTTCATCAACAAGTTCACCGGAAACGGGAACGTTATAAGGCGTAATAATATAGGCTCTGCCTGCAACCTTTTTGAAATCGCCGTGGTTTGCATAAGCTACGCCGTAAAGGAAATCTATGATTCTCTGTGAAACGTCGTTGGGGCAGGTTTCAAGGTTAAGGATAACTATTCTCTTATCGTTAAGAATATCGGCAACCTCGCCGACTTCCTCAAACCTGTCAATCTTCTGAAAAACAACGTGAGGCTTGGGCTGATTGGCAGCAGCTTTGGGGGTGTTGATATTCACAACGTTTGAAGCCGCTTTTTCCTGCCGTGTGTGTGCGGTATACTGAACCTGCGGCTGGGGAGCTGACTGAACGGGAGCATAGTCAAAATCGTCTGCATAACCGTTTTCTGCACCTTCAATATAATCATCATCCGTAACGTTGATAAACTGCTTGAGCTTGTCTTTGAATCCCATAATTTATTCCTCCTTATTATCTGTAAATTCTTGCGCCGAAAATTGCCGAACCGATTCTGACAAGATTCGCACCTTCAAGAATTGCACTTTCATAATCGCCTGACATTCCCATTGAGAGAACATTCATACTTATATTATCTATTTTTTTTGCGCCAATGTCAATAAACATACGCCTCATATTTGAAAAAACAGCACGAATTTCTGCTTCTTTTTCACAAATCGGAGCTACACACATAAGTCCGTTGACCGCAACTCCGTCAATTTCTGCAATTTCGCAGGCTTTTTCAAAAAGCTCATCTTGCGAAAAGCCGAATTTGCTTTCTTCGCTGCCGGCATTTACCTCAAGCAAAACCTTGGTTATTATCCCCTGCTGAACGGAGCGTTTGCCGATTTCTTTGGCAATATCCACCGTGTCAACTGATTGGATGGTATCCACCTTGCCGACGATTTTTTTAACCTTGTTTGACTGCAGATGCCCGATAAGATGAGCCTTGCAGTTTGCGAGGTTAAGCTCAGGCTCTTTGAGCAGAATTTCCTGCACCTTGTTTTCGCCAATCAGGTTGATACCGCAGTCAATTGCTTTGTTGATAAACTTCGGCTCTACCGTTTTTGTGACTGCCATCAGCGCAACCTCGTCAGGGCTTCTGCCGCTTTTGATTGCCGCTTCAGCCAGATCACTGCGGATTATTTTGAGGTTTTCTTCAATTGCAGAAAAGCGTTCTTCATCCGATAACCATACCATCGCTTAAATCCTTTCCCGAAATAATAACTTCGTCATAGAGTTCAAGATGCGGATATTCAAGCTCAACGCCTTCTTTATATGCTGCAACAATGCATTTATCATCTGTATAAAGAATGTTTACACTTCTGAAATTGATGATGTTTGCTCTGCGCACATAAACACCCGCATTGCCGTCTGCATCAAAGCGGAGCGCATCCTTGCTGATTTTAAGGCCCGTATGCTCGTTAATAACAACCTTACCGCTGATCTTGCGCAATGAAGTCAGGGTGTCATTCATAAGGTTGCACCTGAAAACAACGAGAGATTTGTTGCCTTCAACAGCCTTGACTGAGTGAACCTTTGTTGTGACGGTCTGCGCATCAGAGCCGCCGAGAATAAGCTTTATCGCCTTACCCTCATCAAAGCCCACGACTTTGCCCGTGTCAATGACTGTTGCAACATACCAGTTGTAGCCGTTTATGATTTTGCCCACCGTGTTTTCGGGAACTGACGCCTTCTTCGCATTAAGAGCTTTCGTAAGCGTGGCAGGCGTCAGATTTTCAATATCGGCAACTGTGATAATGTTTTCATAACCGTCTGCTTTGCCGACAAAATAGCCCGATGACTCAGCCGAGATAACGGAAGAAACTGTTGCTGCACTTTCGAGAGAAGCAACCTCAGCGGTAAGCTCCTCGATTTTTGCCTTGCAGTCAACCGTTTTGCCGAGTGAAACCTGACGGCGTGAGATTTTTTCGTTCAAAACAAGTTTGCTGTCTTCAATTGCCGCATAATCGCCGTTATAAGCAGCATTGATAACCGCCATAAATTCACTGTCAATTTCTGTAGCCAGCTTTGCCATATCCACGTTATCAAGTGTTAGCTGACTGTCAATTGAATTGTAAACCTCCAGCTTTTTGCGCAAGCTTTGGGCTTCAACATAATTTTTTGCATTTTCTTCATCAGCAAAAACAGCGGCAATTGAGCTGCCTTTGCTGACTCGCTCACCGTTTTCGGCAAGCTGAACGGTAACGCCCGAGCCGCTCGAAGTGAGCAAAGTTTCATCACGGATAACAAACATTTCTGCATCAACCGTTTCAAGAACGGTGTGAACATATGCCGTTTCGGTGTTATAGGATTGAGCCGTCAACCCGTAAAGCCCGGCTGCAAAGAATGCAACAACAACCACAGCCGCAACTGCCGCCAATATTTTTAAAAG
>JAZSNE010000052.1:0-37121 GCA_045536245.1 Acutalibacteraceae bacterium
AATTATTCGACCTCCTTTGATTTTTTGATTTTGCAGTTGGTGTTGCATTTTCTATTATATCAAAGGAGGTCTTTTTTTCTAACAATCAACGCTTCCGCTTTGGTGTTTTCCACAAGTATAACTTGTGGTTGATTCCATAATAAAAAATGCACGGTTGACATTTCAACCGTGCATTAATTTTTTTAAAGTATTACTTTTTCCGGAATACCGTTATTTTCTCTTGAGCGGTCTGCGAGAAAAACGGCAAGGTGACCGGAGAGGGAATCGTTGATATCCGTGCAGGAAACAGAAGTTTTTTCATTTCTGCAATAGGCAACAAAATCTCTTACAAGGTCAAGATCGCCGCCGCCATGGGTGTCATTATCAATCTTTAAATCAAACGTTGTGTCTGCGTGCTCACAACCGGGGCGAGGGTCAATCAATGAAACAGTGAATTTTCCATTTTCAAAATCGCCCTTGATTATGCCTTTTGTGCCTGCGATAAATATTGTTCTTGTGCCGTAGCTTGTGCCGCCAACCATTGTATGGGTACCGGTTGCGCCGCTTTCAAACAAAACGTTAACGCTTTGATGGTCAACAACGTTGTTATCGCTTTTATAAGCGCAAACACCGTAGGGACTTGTTTTGAGAAGATTGATTTTATCCTCAATTGTGGGGTTATCAATGTTTTCGAGCGCATCCCAGACATAAAATGACCAGCGGTCAGGGTGGTCAATATAAAGGCGCTTTGCGGAATAAAGACAGTCGTCAACAAGGGGGCAATCTACAAGACATCTTGTACCCGAATTTTCGGGTGCATTATCTTTGATAAACTGCATATTGTTGCCGAAACTTGAAATATAAGCCGGCTTTGTTTCGCTCATAAGCCACATCATAATATCAAGGTCGTGACAGCATTTGGCAAGCAGCATTGAACTGTGGCATTTTTCAAAGTTGTTCCACTTTCCTCTGACGTGGCTGGTGGACATATGATGATAGCTCACGTATTCACAGGTCTGAATGCTTATGATTTTGCCGATTTCGCCGGAAAGAATTACGTCTTTTATCTTTCTGTAAAACGGTGCATAGCGAAGAACAAAGCAGATCATTATCTTTCTGCCGTATTTATTTGCAGCTTTAACAAGCTCACGAGCCTCTGTTTCATTGACGGCAAACGGTTTTTCAAGCAATATATCATAACCTGCCTTCAGAAGAGGGAGCGTTGTTGAAACGTGAATGTGGTCCATAGTGCCGTTTATAACTGCATCGGCAAACTTCGGGGCTTTTGCAAGCTCTTCAGCATTTTCAAAGCACTTATCGGCAGGAATGTTGAATTGTTTTGCTATTGATGATCTGCGAAAAGGGTCAGGGTCGGCAACACCGACGATTTCCATTTTATCGCTTTCAATTTCAGCAAGATGAGCGTAAGTCAGGCTGCGGTGGCCGCCGCCGACTATTATTGTTTTTAACGGCGTTTGAATCATATGCGTCATATCCTTTCAACTCCAGAAACTTTATCACATTAAGCAATAAAATTCAAGAGGAAAAGCGAATATATTATACGGTTTCGCTGATTTTTATTGAAACTCTGTCGTTTTCTTCGTTAACGGATTTTTGCATCTCCTGTCTGCGAACCATTAACTCTGAATACATCTGTTCACGGAGTTTTCCTGAAAGGGGATAGAGGAACTTCGGAATAACGGCAAGAATACCGGTGAGCTGGGGAATGCCGGTGCACAGAGCAAAGAGCCACCATTTGGTTTTATCAGTCTGTGTGCCGATTTTAACGCCCTGCTTATATCCTATGCCGTCAAGAATAAGGTTTTTGGCCGAGTTCATAAATAAAGACTGCAGTTTGGTGATAAGATTGCGGGCAACACCTATCGTTGCCTCAACTCTGTAACCGTTTTTCCATTCGCAATAATCCATAGCTTCGTTATAAAGCTCGGCTTTAACAACTTTTCTTATGCCGAAAGCCCATTTGTCGAACCAAGCCTGAACGCCGAACAGAATTGTCATCAATAACGGCTTTTGATAATTCTTGCCGATTGAACCGACTGCAAAAAGAGCAAGATACCAGAATCTTGTGTAAAGGTCTTCGAATACCCAGATAGCTTTAGAGGAGAAGCGGTCTCTGATTGGTTTAACAAAGGCGTAACTGATGCTGCCGTTGAGTCCTGACGGCAGGTTTGCAATAGTCAGCAATGATGCCGAACCGAGAACGTCGATAAAATAATTAGTGTTGCTGCCGCTTACACTGAAACCGCCAAGGAAATCAGAGATGGTTATAAGCAGAACAGGGTAGTTATTAATAACAGCCTTCAGACCTTGCTTAACGCTTGGTGCTTCAATTGACTGCATAACTCTTTCTTTTGATACAATGAAGAAATACAGTGTAAAAGCTGAAGAGATAATACTTGTGCCCAGACCCATTGCAAGGAAAACGTTTTGAAGTTTCCACTTGAGAATGTTGTTATTAATCAGGTCAATGAGCACACCCATAATATAGTTGGGCATATCTTCGCCCATATAGCCTGTCAAAAGCTCAGCCATCGTTATCAGCCTCGCTCGGTCATTCGGGTGAGGCGTTATGGTTGTCATATAGCCTGCTTTTGCAATGCTTGTGAAGGTTCCGCCTGTTTCATTGATAACGTTAAAAGCAAAGAAATAAATCAGCTTGGGGAGATAAGTGCTTGAAGTGCCGGGGAAAAAGAACGGTATCAGCCAATAAAAGGCACCGATGAGAGTCATCGGAACCTGAAACGCAAGCATATAGGGTCTGAATTTGCCCCAGCGTGTTCGAGTTTTATCAACGAGAGCTGCGATTATGGGGTCGTTAATAACGTCCCAAAGACCTGTGAAAACGCTGACAAGAGCATTGGTTTTAAAATCTATTTTGACAATATCCCAGATAAATCTGTCTGTAAATTGCCCGATATTAAAGGCATTGGAAAAGTCATTAAGAAGATATGCAACCGTTTCTTTTGTGCCAACATAGCGCCTGTCGTGCACTTTGAATTCGGTTACGGTTCTGCCGGGAGAATTTTCGTTTTGTTTATTCATATAAAAAGCCTCCTTTTTTGAAGGAAGTTGATTAAAGTCAAATACGCCACGGAAAACCGTGGCGCATATTTGCAGACAATTTGAACAGGAGACGGAACTTATTTAATGTCCTTAACAGCCTCAATGAGAGCAGCCATTTCATCCTTGCTTAAAGTAACGCCTTTGCCCATCTTTTCGTGGTCGGGAGCCCATTCACGGATATCGTACTTGGGGTCTCTGCCGTTCCAACTGATGAGGTTAAGCTCTTTTGTCCAACCCTTGGGGTTTTCTGAAAGAACAGCAACGGATTCAACAATTTCATAGGTGAATTCAGGCATAATTTTTCTCCTTTCAACTTTTATACAATGGAATTATAATATAAAATTTTTTACTTGTAAATATCTTTTATAAAAAATTTTAAATTAATTACATAAAATTTGCAATATTTTTGCCTTTTGTCATATTAAGGACAGGTTTTTCATATAAATTCCGTATAAAACAAATCAAGGAGCGATTATATGAATTTTGAGAGCAATATGAAAACACTTGGTTTTTGTGAAACCGTTTTTGAATCTGCAACCGAGCATTCGCTTGAGTGCGAGTTTAATCTGCCTGATTATTGCCCGGAAATCAAGCGCATTATAAAATGCTGCCTTGACACCAACATAACGGGAGTGCAGCGGCTTGAAGGCAAAATCAATGCTCAGATAAATGCCTGCGTAAGATTGCTCTATATCGGCGAAAATAATAAAATTTCTGCTTATGAGCAGGTTCAGTCCATTCAGAAAACCTTTGAATCCGATAAAATTCTTTCGGAGTCTGTTGTTAATGTCAAAGTGAATACTGATTACGTCAATTGCAGAGCCACAAGTCCCAGACGGGTTGAAATCAAGGCTATGCTTTCATTCATTTTTAAAATGCTGCGAAAAGGCAACGAAACCGTTCTCACCTCTGCTGACGGTTGCGGAATTGAAACCTTGAAAAAGGATTATGTTTACTGCGACCTTAAAGCGGTTAATGAAAAATCATTTAATCTGACTGAGGTTGCTGAAATTCCTGCTGCAAAACCGGCTATAGCCAGGATTATTTCTTCTTCGGCTTATATAAGCGTAACCAGCACAAAAATAATAAATAATAAAATGCTTCTCAAGGGAGATTGTTTCATCAGGGTGATTTATTTGAGTGACGGAGAGTTCAACACTGAAATTACGGAGCATTCCATTCCTGTCAGTCAGATAATTGAGATTGACGGAATAACCGATGGCTGCGAAACTAATCTTGACCTGTGTGTTACGGCCTGTGAAGCACTCATCAAAATTGATTCTTCCGGTGAAAACAGGCTGATTGATTTTAACATAAGAGCATCCGCAACGGTGATCGCCTTTGAAAATACAGACCTTACTTTGATAACTGACCTGTATTCTACCGAATACGGTGCAGATAATAATATTAAATATTTCAACGTTCTTTGCTCAAACACCGATTTTACCAATACTTTTACAAACAAAATAACGCTTGAAAGCATCGGAGTCAGCGTAGATAAGGTCTGTGCAGTTTGGTGCGAAGAACTTAAGCACACTTATTCATTGAAAAATAATAAGTGTGTAATTCAGGGCAGTTATCAGGCTAATATTCTGTATCGTGATAATGAAAAACAGGTCGGTATGATTCAAAAGACTGTTGAATTTGAATATGCCGTTGACCTGAAAGCTGACGCAGAAAGTATTGTTTGCTATCCTTCACTGCAAATCGGTGCCTGTTCCTGCGTATCATCAGGCGAAAGCAGACTTGAACTGAAAACCGAAATCTTTGTTTCAGGCAAAATATTATCCTCACAAACTGTCAGATGTGTCACTGATGCACGCTTAACGGAGGTTGAAGATAAGAGAGAATACAGTGCGCTGACCATATATTTCAGCGATGCTGACGAAAAAGTATGGGATATTGCTAAAAAATATAAATCCTCTGTTCAATCTGTTATGCAGGAAAATGAGCTTGACGCAGATGTGATTGATAAAAAAAGAATTTTGCTGATTCCGTCTGTTTGAGTATTATCTGATTAAATGAAGGCAAAATATATTCAGAAACTAAATTCGAGGAGATTTAAAATGGATATTCTGAATGTAAATAATGCCGGCTTTAAAAAAGAAATAGAGAATTACGGCGGTACGGTGTTGATTGATTTTTTTGCTCCCGGCTGCGCTCCTTGTAAAACTATGGAGCCTGTTATAAAATCGGTTGCCGAATATGCCGATAAAAACGTTAAGGTTTGCAGAGTTAATGTTGAAACAGAAAAAGAGCTTGTGCAGAAATTCGGCATAATGAGCATACCGACACTCGTTGTTATGAAAAACGGCGAAATCAAAAACAGGAGCATTGGCGTAACAGGCAAAAAAGCTGTTATGGATATGCTTAGTGTCTAATGTTAGACACATAGTGGCAATTGTATATTGATGTTTGTTCATAGTTTTGTTATAATTACACTACAGTTTATGACTGTAAATAATTAGGGAGGACAAAAACTATGGAATTCATCACAGAAATCTTTGCAGCTTTCGAAGGCATTCTTGCTATGCTCAAGGGCGGCGAAATTTCAGGCATCCTTGATATGGTTAAGAACATTCTTGCCAGCGTTAAGGAGTTTGAAGCAGCTGAAATCATTAACATCATTTCCGGTTTCTTTGCAGCATAATCGCTTGAATCAAACAACCGTCAGGGGCGCAGTTTTACTGTGCCCCTGATTTTTTATAAAAAATTTAATTTGGGTCTTGATTTTGATAAAAAAGTATGCTAATATACTTTAGCAGTCACTTGGGGGTGTAGCTCACTTGGGAGAGCGCTTGAATGGCATTCAAGAGGTAAGGGGTTCGATCCCCCTCATCTCCACCAGAAAAATAGAAGGTAGCAACAGCTATCTTCTGTTTTTTTGTTTTTAGGGGGATCGAAAGCCCGAAGAGAAAACCTTTCGGTGAAAGTTTTTCAGGGCGTCGAGCCGCTAAGCGATGAAAGATGAGCAGCGATTGCTGAAAGTCGAGCACAATAAAAAACAAAATGGTTTCCCCCTCATCTCCACCAAAAACAGAGGATGCAACATATGTTGTATCCTCTGTTTTTTATGTTTAAATGAATATTGAAGCAATGGCACCGATCAGTTTTGTGAAGAAAAGTGAAATCTTTTCTAAAAAGGTTTCTGCTTTGTCAGGATTAGGGTCGAAGCTTGGTTTTTCGTTACCGCTTTCTGCAGTGAATCTTACGTGGTCAAAGCTTAAGTCGGCTTCACCTTCACATTCAAAATTGAATATGAAATCGGTTGTGCGAGTAAGTTTGTTGTTTGTAACAGCTATTCCGCAATCGTTGCCGTTCAGATAAAGTTTATTGAGGTTAACTGTTATCTTGTGCCATTTTCCGTCTGCCGGGATATCGGCTGAAACGTCTGAAGTGCCGTCAATGGCTGCAGTGTATTTGTAAGAGTTATCACGCCATATTTCAACATTTTTCAGCGTAACATTATTATTAGTGTTGTTTCTGATAAAGAAACTCATTGTGCCGTAATTTGTATAATTGTGGTCACTATCATAAAAACGTTCAGGCTTTCCGTCTTCATTCAATCCTTTGGTAACAGGATTAATGCTGAAGGCAGGTGAGTCTGACTTTATGTTCAAACCGTTAACGCCGCTGTAACTGTCGTCAGCGGTGTAAGTAATATGTGCGTTATTGCCTGCCCATGCATCAAAATAGCCAGAGGTTGTATTATCGTGTGTGTGCCATATTTTGTTATTTTCGCAGTCAGTCCAGTAGCGTTCAGTCCAGAACTGTTTGTTATAGCTGCGGTCTGTTACAAACGGTGAAACCGCAAGTGAAGGTACTCCGTTTTCTGTTGCATAAAGGTTTGCATCAAAATTTGTCTGGCAATAAGCGTATGCTGCAGAAACAGGTTCTTTAATTTCATTGCTGGTAATTTTAACTGTGTCTGGTGCAATTATTTCCGCTTCCGCCGGCAGATAGATGCCGTCTTTTGCGCAAAGAGCAAAACCTTTTATATATTCGCCCTTAAACGTCAGTCCGCTGCCGACGTTTGCAAGCTTCACATAAATGCTTCCTTCTTTGACTTCATATGAAACGGGCAGTGAAGTGCTGTAATTATTATGCTCACCGTACACAAGACCCAAGGCTGCATATGCCATCCTTTCGCCAACTTCAAATTTTGAATCGGGATGAATAGCACCGGCTAACGGCAGATAGGTGAGAGGCACATCGTGGATAGGTGTTACGGCGATTGTCTCCGGTCTTTCATAGTGAAGCTGTGCAAAGTCTTCGTTACGTTCGGCAAGGGCATATTCGCTGTAATAAGTAAACGGAGCAAGCTGTGTTGCTATTACAGGCAGCAGGCCGTCTTTATATCCGAAGTGTTCGGTGTATGATTCCTGAATGAGTCTGAAGGTGTTTTTGAATCTTTCGCTTGACCAATCGGAATTAACGTCTGATTCGCCCTGATACCAAATCATACCTGAAACGTTGAAATCAGCAAGTGGGGCGATTTTTGTGTTGAAATTAGCAGTCATATCGGTATAGATATTCTGTTTATCTTCTTTCCACTTATTGAGTTTGATATAATCATCGTGCTTTAAAATTTCATTTTTTACTTGTTCGTTACCGTCAATGGCTTCTCTTGATAACCACGATAAAATTGAACTTCCTCCGAGCGAAGTGTTTAAAAATCCTACAGGCATTTCAAGCTCAGAAACAAGGTTATCTGCAAAATAATATCCAACGGCACTTGTGCCGATGATATCATTCTCTTTGCCGTTTGTCCAGAATGCACTGTGGTATTCTGTTAGCGGGTCTGCCGGCACGGGGTCATTTTCGTCGCCGTTTTGCGGGTAAAACGGAATCATCAGGGCTCTGACCCAATAATTGAAGCTTTCGCCGTTTTCGATTGACTCAATGCCTGTTTTGCTCTGACCGAGCGGATATGACATATTGCTCTGGCCGCACGCAATCCACAGCTCACCGAACACAACGTTTTCGAGTGTTTCAAATTCAACTCCGTTTTCAGTCAGCGTGACAGAGTATTCTTCGAATCCGCCTTGCGGAGCAACGAACGAAACTTTAAAAATACCGTTGCTGTCGGAAACTGCTTTGCTGTTCCTTACGGCATTTTTATTGCAATCATAAAGCGTAACGCTGATTTCTGCGTTCGGCTTTGCAACACCTGCAAAAACGGCTTCTTCACTGTGTTTAAAAAGCATTCCGTCATCATAATAATTATAAAGGCGAGCTGAACTCTCTTTTGGCCGGGCAAAAGATAGCAAGCAGCAAGACAGGATTAATGCCATTGAGAGTATGGCTGATACGATTTTTTTCATATAAACTCACCTCATTCTTATAATAAAAATGATAACATTAAATTTATAAAAGTCAAGCATACGGTATAAAGAGAAATGATGATTCTTTGGCTTGACTATCGGTTACAAAATTGCTATAATATAATATTATAAAATTGAAATGAAGGGGGATTATGCAATGAATGATTTTTTTCAGCACTTATATCAGATTGTTTTTGTTGACAGTTATGTAATAAGAATGCTTGCCGCTTGTTTTTGCGGCGCTGTCATCGGTCTTGAAAGAAGCCGCCGCCAGAAAGATGCAGGTATCAGAACTCATATGATTGTTGCGCTCGGTTCGGCTCTTATTATGATTGTTTCAAAATACGGATTTCTGGATATGCTTCAGTATGAAGGCTTGCGTGCCGATGCTTCGAGAATCGCTTCAAACGTTGTTACGGGAGTCGGCTTTCTCGGCGCCGGAGTGATTTTTGTTAAAGACGTTTCAATCAAAGGTCTTACCACAGCTGCGGGTATCTGGGCAACGGCTGGAGTCGGCCTTGCGATTGGCGCAGGAATGTATCCGCTCGGTATAGCTGCAAGCGTTATGATGGTTGTTTCTCAGCTTATTTTGCACAGATTCTTAACCAAGCTTGAAAACACGGCAAACGAATTTACCGTTATTGTTACTGACACAAAAAATTCTGTTAAGAATTTCAAAGAAAAACTTGCTTCTATGAATATTTCCGTTGCTAAATGTAATATTACCAGAAACAAGGATTCAACACTCACTCTTGATGTTACCGTAAAAAAATCAAGAGTTATTTCGATGGATGAAATTATGCTTATGATTGAGCAGGATGAAAGTATAATTTCGATTGATATTTAAAAAAACAGGCTTGCATTCAGTTGCAAGCCTGTACTTTTTTTAGTTGACTGTTTTTTCTTTTTTGCTTCTTGCGCCCTTTTCAATGAGTATCATAAGCAAGCACCAGAATGCCGCCATAAGAACAAACAGTATGCAAACAAGAATTGCATTATTGAGAGCGAAGGCAAGAACACCGCCGATAAACGGAACGTAACCCGTAACTATGCCGTATGTAAGATCGCCGACTTTTTTCTCGGCAGATATTTCTTTTGTTTCGGGGTCATAGGTGAGAATGCTTGCCTCATCTTCAATAATATTTGAAACAGAA
This sequence comes from Acutalibacteraceae bacterium, assembly GCA_045536245.1. Classification (GTDB taxonomy): domain Bacteria; phylum Bacillota; class Clostridia; order Oscillospirales; family Acutalibacteraceae; genus CAG-177. The sequence goes on from JAZSNE010000052.1 coordinate 9,542, forward strand.
TAAATATACTCTATTTTGCAGCCGACGTTGTCAACGCCTTCAACCGGTAAAGCGATGGGTTTGTTGAGGCTGTCTTTTAATTCGTCAAAATCGGCTTTTTGGGAAATGATAAGGTCGCCTTCTCTGAGCTTTTCTTTGCTGAGCTTAGTGTCAGCGGCAAGTGTGTTGAAGCAAACGCCGTTTAAATCAACACCGTCATTGTTAAGGAAAATTGAAATAAAGCAACCGCCTATAAAGACAAGGAGCGTTACAACAAGCATAATAATGCATATGATTTTTGCGGCAAGAAAACCTTTGGTGCCATTGTTCTTTTTTGCGCGCTTTGAGGCCTTAAGAGCCTGAGCGTTTTGCTCATCAAGGGGAGCGGAATTGCTGCTTATATCTGAATCGGCAGGGGAATAAAACGCTTTGCCCTGACCAAGCGGAACAATGGGTCTTGGGCCGTTTGTGTTTTCCTGAGGGTCATAAACCGCAGGCTTTGGATCTGATGCAAGATAATCATTAATAATATTGTTTTGAATATTATTTTCTTCCGGTTCATTAACCGGGTTATTGCCCGAATAGAGAATTTGAGGTTTAACCATATCGGGAATAAGGCTGTCAGCCTTTGGGGTGAAGACAGGGACCCTTAACTTGGTCACAAATTCTTGATCAAGCTCATCTATGCTTAAAATTTTGAATTCATTCATTTTAATGCGCCTTTCAACAAATTATGATTTGCCTGAATTGACGGACTCTGCTTCGAGAGTTATTTCTTTGCTGAGTCTGATAATTTTTTCGATGCCGCTGTCTGATTCCTGCTTGGCAGGTGCTGCAACGGGCACGTCTGCTTTAGCTGCTTTTAAAGATTTGTTTTCTTCAGAAAGAACTTTGCAGATTTTTTTGAGTTTTTCGTTATTGGCTTCGATAGCTTTTGCATAATCAAAAACCTTTTTATATTGTGCTTTGAGAATGGTTATGTATTGCTCAACCTGATCACAATTAAAGCCGTCTGAGCTGCGTTCAAATAATTCTTTGGTGTCCATAATTACTCCTCCATTTTTTTCTTTCTATAATATATCACAGTCAAACACAAAATACAATAATATTTTGCAAAATATTACATAAATTATACTAAATTTTGTGGCAGAAAAAATTTTTGCCCGGCTATTGACATTTGAAATATTTGTGATAATATATAAGTGTGATATCACAGATAGCACACTTAACAAGGAGGTGCTTAAATGATTGTAATTGATAAACGGAGCAAAGTGCCCGTTTATGAACAAATCAAAAATCAGATTATTACGTTAATCAGGGTAGGGGTTTACCCACCGCATTCAAAGCTGCCGTCAATCAGGCAGATTTCGGCTGACACGGCAATCAACGTGAACACGGTTAAAAAGGCTTTTGCTGAGCTTGAATTCAGCGGTGCAATTTATTCCGTTCCGGGCACAGGCAGCTTTGTCAGTGAAAACGCTCACAATGATTCAGCACTTTGCGATAAAGCAATGAACGATTTAAAGCAGGCGCTGGAGGTTGTGTGTTCATTGGGCGTTTCGAAAGAGGAGATTACAGACCTTGTTAATTCTGTATTTTAGGAGTTGATATTATGATTGAAGTTAATACATTAACAAAAAAGTTCGGCGATTTTACCGCACTTGAAAACGTCAGCTTCAAGGTTGGCAAAACATCTGTTTACGGCCTTGTTGGTCATAACGGCTCAGGCAAAACTACTTTGCTTAAGGTTATCAGCGGTATTTATAAAGCCGACGGGGGCGAGGTAACAATAGACGGCAAAAATGTGTTTGATTCGGTGCACGAAAGGCAAAGAATGTTTTACGTTCCGGATGAAATATATTTTGAAGCAAACTCGACGATTTACAGTATGGCGAAGTTTTATAGCGGATATTATCCGGATTTCAGCTTCGATACGTTGGATAAGCTCTGTGAGGTGTTTGGCCTGGATAAAAACGCAAAGCTCAATTCTTTTTCAAAAGGTATGCAAAGACAGGCTGAAATGATTCTCGGAATGTCAACAAATCCTTTGGTTCTTTTGCTTGATGAAAGTTTTGACGGCCTTGACCCTGCAAAACGGAATCTTATGAATAAAATGCTTGTTGAATACGTTGCTGAAAAAGGCTGCAGCGTGATTGTTTCATCGCATAATCTTCACGAGCTGGTTGATATCTGCGACCATATTGCGCTTATTAACGGCAAAAAAATTGTTCTTGACTGTTGTGTTGATGATATAAGTGACAGCAGGTGCAAATTCAGACTTGTTTTTAATGAGGAAGTAACCAAAGACAAGTTTTCCGGATTTGATTACAGCAGCCTGAATATTGACGGCAGAATTATTACTGTATCAATAAAAGGGGATGCCGATGAAACGGAAGTACGCCTTAATGAATTGAATCCCATTCTGATTGAACGTTTTCCGCTTTCACTTGAAGAAATATTCCTTGAAGAAATGGAGGGTTCTGATTATGACTTCAAAGAAATCTTCGGCTAATGCTTTTGGTTTTACTTTTTTGAGAACAATCAGAAAAACCTGCTGGTTGCCGATTGTTCTTTTCGTTATCAGTCTTGTTGTTCATGTTTCTCCTATTCTTGATATTGCCAAAAACGGAATTTCGCCGGCTGAATACGGCCTTGAAAAAATCAGCTTTGTATTTTTTAATTCATCGAGAGATATGCTCTGGATTTTATTCAGTGCATTTATGTATCTTGCTCCGCTCGGACTTGCTTTTCTGATATTCAGATATGTTATGAATAAAAGCTCCGTTAACGTTTATTTCAGCCTCGGTGTTTCAAGAAGCACGATGTTCCTCTCAAAATTTGCTGCGGGTTGCCTTATGCTGACTGTAGCTGTTACAGTGCCGCTTGTTATTTCCGCCATTCTTAACTGTGCGGTTTTAGGCTCAAGCTCAAATTTATGGACGGCATTTGCTTATTTACTGTTTAATTACATTCTGTTTTCATTGAATATTTTTGCTGTTGCCTGCCTTCTCTTTGCTTTGACGGGAACCTCTTTTGAGGCGATTTTTTATACTGTTGTTGCTCTTGCTTCACCTGTGCTGGTTTATCTTTTTGCCGATTCTTTGCTTTCCGCTTTTATGGTTGGCTCACGGCATTATGAAGTTGCCTGGGCAACGCCTGCAAACCGTTTGTATGTTATCGGCGAAGGATATATTTTTACTGATACGGCGATTATAGTTGATCCTCTTATTATGCTTCCGTTTTCACCCGATTTAAATGGTCTTAATTACGTTCAGAACAGGAACTTTGATTATAATTTCATAAGTCCGTTTATATGGTTGCTTGTTGTTGCAGCTGTTTCGGTTTCCGCTTGGCTTGCTTATAAAAACAGAAAAGCTGAAATCAGCGGATTTATGAGTGCAAATAATTTTGTTACCTGTGCAGCGGTGTTTATTGTTTCAACCTTTGCAGCCACTTATCTGCTTGAAAGCTTTGTCTGGGTTGAATCAAAAATTGTTTCATTTTTAATTGCTGTTTTGTTTATAATATTTGTTTATCTGTTTGTTTATGCGATAAGCTACCGCAGCATTAAAAAGATAATTAAAAGTATCTGGCGTTTACCGTTGATTATCGGTGCTTATTTTTCAGTTATTATAGTTGTATCAGTCGTTTCTTTTGTTTATAAAAATCAAATGCCTGAAATTGATAAAATAAAAAGTGTAACAATTGAAACCGAGACGGGTGACGTTTTGCTTGAATCAAGCGATATGAGCAGCAATAAGGTATATAACCTTTCTTATATCGGCGATAATCTTAACTTTATGCCTGCAAATCTTCTTGCAGACGAATTTGAAGACCACACTGCGGTTGCCGGTTTTACGGCAAAAGCCGATATTGAAAAGACAGTTGCAATTCATAAAAAATTGATTGGCTGCAGCAATAAGACTATGAGTGACAAGAATGTTCTGGCTCCTCATAACGAAAGGCTTGTTCCTGTCAGCATTACGATAGTTTATGAGCTTGAAGACGGTTCACGCTTTGAGCGTACCTTCTATTCTGCAACCAATGAAATTCTTGCTCAGCTTGCTGAACTCACAAAAACCGAAAATTATAAAGAGCAGGCAAAGGAGCACATTTCTTGTCAGGACGATTCGATGAATTATGATTTCGGTATGGTAACACACATTTATAATTCCGATGTTGTGTTTGCTTCGCCGAATCTCTCGAACGTTACCGAAATGCCGGACGGAGAAACGGCTTTCAACAAGCTTTTTGCTCAAGCTCTGTGCAAGGATATTGATGACGGAACGTTTTCGCTTGATTACAGAAACGATTCTGAGCTTCTCGGCTATGTTATTTTTACCGATTATCTTCATCATCTTGTTGGCGGACCTTATGCCGATTTTTATTTCGACCCGAATGGCGAGATGATTGCGAGCGTGCCGGAGCGTGACTCTGTCATCATATCCGACGGTATGGACATCAATTCTGCAGCATCCTTCTACTCAATGCAGTCCGATTATACCAAGACAGTTCCGGTTTATGCCAATATGACTAATGTTGTTTCGGTTCTTGAGTCAACAGGTTATATCAAACTTATGTCAAACAAGAAAACCGCCGTTGAGATTAGTCTTTGGGATTATCAGTTCTGTGAGCTTGAGAGCAGATGGAAAAGATATAAGGGCTCAACTATGCTCTTTAACGGAATGTGGATTTCAGGCAATTACAAGCAGTCTGAAGATTATTACAACGATATTGAAGTTCCCGTTATGCCTGAAGGTTCCGTAACCGTTACCGACCCGACCCGTATTGCAGAAATTGAAAATGAAATGAGATTGGTTTATCTCACCTGTTACGACGGCAGTTTTGCACAGATAAGATTTGACGACGGTTCGGTTGTTTACGGATACGTTCCGAAATAATATGTTTAATATAAAAAGCTTTTTTAAGCCTGCATCAGCATTTGCTTTTGCAGGCTTTTGGTATGCTTCACATATTTATTAATAATTACAGCTTGTTTATTGACTATTTGATGTTAATTGTGTATAATTATGTAAAAAATGAAAAGGAGCAACGGTATGTTGAAAAAACTTATTGCCATTATTCTTGCGTTCACAATGCTTTTACCTTTTGCTGTGTTAAGCGTATCAGCTCAAACCGATAACGCTAAAGAATACGTTATCGGCAACCCGTATAAGAATATTAAATGGGATGAATGGAAGGCTTATAAAACGCAGCTTCATTGCCACACAAATGCGAGCGACGGCTTTTTGCCTGTTGCCGAATTTGTTCAAAGACATTATGATATGAATTATGATATCGTTGCTCTTACAGACCACGGTACACTCAACCGCGGCTGGAATGTTGCTCCTGATACTGTTCCGTTAATGCGTATAATCAAGAGCGAGAGAACAAACAACAACGCTCCGATTATTCCTCTTACAGACGAAGAGTATAACGCTTATCTTAACGGTACTCACGAATCTGAAACAAGAACCCACGAAAACGGTATGCTTGATATTCCTCTCGGTAATGAGCTGAATATGGCAACTCCTTTTGCAGACTGCCATCTGACAGGCTATTTTGCAGAATACGGCCAGGGCAATGCAGGTGTATTCGGTGATTACGAAACACCTACAAAGGGTGTTAAGGAAAATAACGGCATTTCTATGCTTGCTCACGTCGGTGAGTATGTTTATATTGATAAGGATTCAGAAAAATGGGTTGGTATGCCTGTTGACGACTATTATGCAACCAAGTTCGCTCGCCTGTTTATGGACTATCCCGGCTCAAGTGTAGGTATGGGCATAAACAGCGCAACTGATGCGCACACACGTTGTGACAGAATTCTTTATGACCAGATTCTTCAGAAAACTATTCCCAACGGAGTTGTTCCCTGGTCGTTTACCTTTGCCGATTCCCATGATGCTCAATCAATCAACTATGCTTACACAATGCACTATATGCCTGAGCTGACCGAAGAAGCTTTCAGAAACAGTATGGTTAACGGCGAGCTTTTCTCAATCACTCATTATTCAAACGGCGTTGAGCTCAACGGTATGAAGGAAATGCCTGATTTTGTTGAAAAAGAAGTTGAGGAATCAAAAAGCTATCTGCTTGACAACACCCCGATGGTAACCCGTGTTACTGTTGATGAAGAAAATGACACAATCTCAATTGAAGGCACAAACTTCAATGAAATTACCTGGGTTTCAAACGGTAACGTTATTCTTCGTGAAAGTGATATTACAAGCGGCAAAGCAACGCTTGACCTTCATTCCGATGATTTACTCAATGAACCTTATCTCTATGTCAGATTTTATATCACCGGTGAAAACGGTATCTGCTATTCGCAGCCTTTTGTTCTCAACGTTAAAGGTGAAGAATTCGAAAAAGTAGAGGTTCCCGAGGTTGTTATTGACCTTCCCTGGTTCCTTCGTAAGCTCGTTACCGTTGTTGACTGGGTTGCATTCAGATTTAACCCCATTATCTGGATATTCAAGTATTATGCTCTCGGCTATAACGTGTTTGAAAGATTCTTTAATCCGTTCTGATAAATTCCTAATCTTCAAAAAACAGGATTCCTATGAAATCTATACCTTTAAAAGCACTCATTTTTCTGGTTGTCGTTTTAATTTCTCTTTTCTCTGTCCATGCAGTTAAAATTGACGGCATAGATGGGGGAGTAGAATGGGAAAACGCTGAGTTCCTGCCTCTTCTCAAAGATAAAGACAGTAATAACGTCAATTTCGGCTCGGTGTCGTATACCGTTGATGATAACGGCTTTGATATTTATTTTATGATATTCTTCAGCGATTTTGACAGCGCAAATTATAACTCTTCGGGGGTTATTCTCACTCTCGGCAGTGATGTGATTACTGTTGATGTAAACGGCAATGTCGATAACCCTAAACCTGATTTATATCATATTGAAGCTGCTGTTTCAGTTGCTGAAAATGACGGTTGCTATTGTGAACTCCTTGTCGGCTATAAATTGGGCTTGCCTGCAAACCTTTCTTGCAAAGTCAGTTTTGTCGACGGTGAAGGTACGCATTCTTATCATTATCCGTTTGATGTGGTTAATGCATACGCCGTCACCACAACAGTCAAGTCAGAGAGTCCAATGCCAAGACCCGATAACGGCAGAGTAACCAAAGCCGTAACAACCAAACCTAAAACCACAAAGAGACAAACAACTAAAGAAGAAACGTCAAATAAAGAAACTACAATCGTTTACGTTTTTGTAACTCAGCCGCCAACCCGTCAGACAACTAAAAGCGTGACAAGAAACCGTGTTACAAAAGCACAAAATACTTCTGTTTCAGAAACAAAACCTATCAAAACAACAAAAGCAATAACTGATAATTCTGTTGAAAAAACAGTAGTTTATTACTTTGAAAAAGAAGTTATTGTTTCAGAAGTTTACGTAACCTCCGGTACTGTTGCTTCTGCAGAGCCTGTTTGCCAAGTGTATTCTGAAAACTTTGTGCAGCAGAACACTTCTGATGATAACGCGGCAAAATATAATGAAGGCGTAAAAATATTCCGTGTTGTTTGTGTTGTGGCCGGATTATTGCTGGGCGTCTTTGCTGCGTGGGCAGGTTTGAATAATAAAAAGAGCGACGGTTCGGAAAATTTGAATTCTTCTGACAGCTCTTCGAATCCGGCAGATGACGGTGAATCAACCGCCGAAGAATCAGAAAGCAATAAATAACAAAAAGACCCTGCTCTTAATTTGAGCAGGGTTTTCGTTTTATGGTGCACCTGACAGGGCTTGAACCTGCACATCGAAGATACCGGATCCTAAATCCGGCGCGTCTGCCAATTCCGCCACAGGTGCATTGCTATGGTTGATATTATCACTTGATGTCTTTTTTGTCAAGAAGACAATTAATATTAAGATGACGACAGTTTTAAATTTGCTTCGTTATCAATATATTGCTGCCGTGATGATGAGCTTATTTATACTCCGTTGAAAGAGGATTGATTAAACGCCTGACGGTTGCTGAATATAAATTTATCATCAATTCTGATAAAGTATATTATTAAAACAGTTTTATTTAAAAAGCTATTCTCTGTTCAGAAGCATTTTTTAAATAAAGTATACTGTATTTGTTTCGGTTATTGTATGATATATTTTTGGGAATAAACTTTATCAGTTTAGTGAACAAAAAATAATATTAAAATTATTTATAAAAAGACTTGATTTTTCCGAAACACTAATATATAATATACAAGCATTTGATTTGCAGATACGGAGAGTTGTCCGAGCTGGTCGAAGGAGCACGATTGGAAATCGTGTAACGGGCTATAACCTGTTCGAGGGTTCGAATCCCTTGCTCTCCGCCAGAAGCCATAAGAACTAAGGTTCTTGTGGCTTTTTTCTTTTGTTTTCACATCAACTAAAATATACTCAAACCCCACTTTCGACGACGAAAAGACGACGACAGACCGAGTATAAATATCCCTATGGTCGGCAAGAACTTTCGTCACCGTCGGCGGATGATGTTTAATAGTAGATTTTTTGATGTGGGTATGGTATAATTCAATTCGACAAAAATGAATCTGGAGGGATGATATATGAAAAATCTAAAACTATTTTTCTCTGCACTAACAGTGGCGTTTGCAATTTTGGGCTTAACAAAGGCTCTTTCAACTGATATTACAATGCCGATAACATTCGTATGTTTAGCAACCACAATGTTTATAACATCCAAAGAGTACAAAGATAAACAGCAAAAGAATTCAGCAATTTATTTCTTGCTGTTGGGAGTATTCTTGTTAGTTGTAACTATGTATAATGTGGCTTCCGCTATTTGGGGAATATAAAAGACAAATTCCAATTTATAAGCGAGGTGAAATCGGTTGAATTACATAGAATACGGAAAAGAGCATAAAGAGGTAATCGTTCTCCTGCACGGTGGCGGTTTGTCGTGGTGGAATTATCGTGAAGTAGCAGAAAAACTTTCGTTTGATTATCGTGTAATTCTACCGATATTAGATGGGCATGCAAAAAGTAGCTATGATTTCACAAGCATAGAAGAAAATGCGGTAAGAATAATTAATTTTATTGATGAGCATCTTGGCGGTTCAGTCCTGTTGATCGGTGGTTTATCGCTCGGAGGACAAATAGCCCTCGAAATTCTATCGCAGAAAAAGGATATTTGTCAGTATGCATTGATTGAAAGTGCTTTGGTTGTCCCGTCAAAATTTACATACGCTATGATTAAGCCTGCATTTGGAAGTTGCTATGGCTTGATAAAACATAGATGGTTCTCTAAGTTGCAATTCAAATCACTAAAAATAAAGCAGGAACTTTTTGAGGAGTATTTTCGAGATACCCGTGGTATTTCGAAATCGAATATGATCGCTTTTTTAGAAGCAAATGCTTTGTACAGCATCAAACCATCTATTGCTGACTGTTCTGCAAAGACCTATGTGTTTGTTGGCGAGAAAGAAAACAAAGTAATGCAAAAATCGGCAAAAATAATTCAGGAAAAGCTGCAAGGAGGTTTATTGCAGGTTCTCCCCAAAATGTATCATGGGGAATTTTCCATAAATCACGCAGAAGACTATGCGAACAAAATATTGGATGTTATAAAAGAAAGATAAATTCCAATTTAGCGAAGTGAGTAATAGTAAATCAAACTCAGTAACAGGCCGAGGTACAAGCGATTAAATCAAGGCACCTTGTGGGAATGAAACCGTTTCCCTAAATTCGAATCTCTTGCTAATTCCCATCTAATTAGACGGTCGAAAACGGGGTAAAATCAGCGGTAACGGCGTAACACAAAATACAACATTAACCTTAAAAATCCCCTGACAGCAGGGGATTTTTAGGTATTACAAGGGATATCGTTCGTATTTCCCTCGGTATCTCCTAAGGGTCTGTTGTAGGTTCGATTCCTACTGGGGGTGCCAAAATTTCCGTTCACGAAAGTGAGCGGAATTTTTACTTATTCACTATTAACTATTCACTCTTCACTGAAAATTCGTGAACGGAATTCAAGTAAGAAGTAAAAGTGAATAGTGAAAAAGTATTTTCTAAGACTTGCTTTTTTACTTATTCACTAATATTATTTCAATGTATATAATAATCTGACAAGTCAGATTATTGTTACTCACCCTTCTTATTTCTTGTGAGGAAATTCACATTGGAATTAACAAAATTTATCGTCTGTAATCGTGCGCTGTTTACCTTAATTCAATTGACAGCTCAATAATTTTGTTATAAAATATTATATAATTTATAGGTAGAAGGAGAAAAATATGAAAAAGATTATAGCACTTCTGACTGTGCCCGGGCTTTTGCTTTCGTTTGCAGCCTGCAACAAAGAGAAACCTGCTGAACCGATTTCAAATGCAACGCAAATGAATGAAAATGAAATCAATCAGCTTGAAGAAGAACTTTTCGGCACAACCGTACCAACAACAGAAACAACAACTGCCGTTGACGAAACAACGACCAATGTAACCACTGAAACCGACAAAACCACAACAGCTGCTCCGGACGAAACAACTACTGCAGCACCTTCTAACGCCTTATCCGATAACCCGGCAGAATGGTCAAAAGAGCAGATTGTAAAATATTACAAGCTCGCAGCTGCAAAATCCTCAAACGTTACATCAAAAAAGACTATGGTAATGAAAGAGCTTGTTGTTAATGAAGGTGACGGTTTGCTTGCGAAATTTGTCGATATGGCAACACCGCTTTTCAAAGATGCTCTTGCCAAGAACTCAACTGAGTTTATGGGAATAACCGGTGGCTACGGCAACCTTGTTCCTTCTGATGTAAAAACAGCAAAGGCTTACAAAAGCGGAAACTACACTGTTATAGAATTGACAATGGTTGAGCAGGTTGACGGTGCACACGGACAAGAAAAGGAAGGTACTGTAGGCCACGCAATATCGGTAGTCGGAGACCTCGCGGTTATTGAAGAAAATCTTCCGATGTTTGATATCGACTTTGAAAATTCAGACCTTAAAATTCGTTACGCAAATCCCACAGTCAAGGTTAAAATCAACAACAGCACACATCAGATCGAAAAAGGCACATGGAGCTATGACGTTAATGTCAACCTCTCAAATCTCTACATCAAAAATTTAAGACTTCCTATTGAAGTCACTATTAAAAGCGGCAGAGGTTCGGTAGAGTTTAATGTAACTGTCGGCGGCGGATTCTGATAACAATTTAACAGCAAAAACGGCACAGCACTGTATATTAGGTGCTATGCCGTTTTTATTATATACAATTACAAAAGTATAAGATTCGAACCGTTCAGCTGTATATATGCATAAAAAGCCTCCACAGGTATAACACCCGTGGAGGCAATGTTTTTAGTTGACAGTTTTATTTATGCTGCTGTGGGAGCTTTGAGCTCAATTGTCTTATCGAAGAATGTAGCATTACCTTCGTTGCAGATGCTCCATGTCTCGCAAAGGCCAAGAGGCTCGAGGATATCGGAATTCTCACCAACGGAGATAGTTACGATACCGTAAACCTTAATATTAGCCTTAAACGTCATATTCTCTGCGTTAGGAACGGTGAAGTTCATATCAAACAGGAAGTCATACGGAATATCGAGATGATAGTTATCAGCACCGCCTGTCATATAAACAGTAACGTGAACACCAAGACCAACTTCGATACCTGCGTCAACAAGTACGATACTTACGATAGAGATATCAACATAAAGACCGAGAACAGCTTCAATGCGTGCTTCCATCTCAAGCTCAGAACCGAGTGCTTCAGACTCGCTGATAAGTCTGACCTTGTTGTCGATAATCTCAACACCCTTGTGCTCTCTGGATGTAACTACAAGCTCAACTCTACCGTCGAAGGAGATGACGAGCTTAGCTGTGATACCGATTGTAATTGCAGGGCAGTTGGGGATAGCAACGTCAACTGAGAAAACTTCGATCTCGCTGTCTGCACCCTTAACAAACTCCATGTTCTCTGTAACACGTGTGAAGAAGTCAACATCATTGGTGCCTTCGGGAGTCTCGATTTCGTCGAGAGACCAATCGTAGGAACCTGTGATTTCTGTTGAATCCTTAAGATCGTAATCAAGGAAAATATATGACTTTGTGATTTCTGTTTCGTCAAGTCTGCCTTCGAACTTTGTGTAAAGGTCGAAGTTACGAACTTCGTATGCCTTCTCAACATATACGCCGTTAACAGGACCGCCGACTGAAACGTCGAAACCGCCATCCTTAACAGCTGCAGAAACATCAAGATCACCGATTGAGAAGCTTACATCGATCTTCTCAAGAATTGACTGCTGGTTGATGCCTGCGATTTCGGGCTGCTCGAAAGGATTAACCTTACCTTCGTAGTCGAGGTATTCGATTTCATCCTCGTCGATAACGTCGCCGTCAGCTGTCTGGAGTGTAAGACCTGCAGAATTTTCTACAAGAGCAAGGCTCTCAAGGCCGAGTTCTTCGCCTTCAGCAGTTGTAAGGCTACCCTTGTTCTCAACGTCCTTAAGGCCATTCATGTAAGCAAGGCCTGCTGTCTTAAGAGCTACATTAGCCTCTTCCTTGGAAACAACAACTTCCTTAACCTTGCCGAAAAGATTAAAGGAAACTTCGATAATGCCTGCATCGATAGCAACATCAAAAGCAGCTTCATCATCAGTATCCTTAACACCTTCGAGGCCTGCAGCTGCTGCAAGTGACTTAGCAACAAGTACGTTTGTTACCTTTTCCTCTGCCTCGTAGTCACCTACGATTACGTTCCAATCATGGCAAGCCTGGATAACGTCAAAATAAGTGTCATCTTCTGCGATGTCATAATTGCTGTCATCATCAAGGTCAAAAGTAAGGTTGAACTCGTCTGCTACGAGAGCATACCATTCTGCCTGTGTGTATGCATCAGCAACAGGCTGAACAGCAGGAGCAAAACCAAGCAATGACATGATGAAAGCCAAAATCATTGATAAGATTTTCATGGTGGAATTTCTCCTTTCATATTCCGTCAACTAAAGGGAAATATGCTTCCCTCTTATTAAGCACCTATATTATAACAAGTAAAATAATTAAAATCAATCGATTTAAGCAATTTAAGTTAAAATATAAAATATTTGTTAAATTTAACGAAAAATTTTACCTTATTGTTACCAAGGATTTCTTATTTGTTAGGCAAATCCAACAAATCAGGTATAGGGTAATTTATGCAAAATCACCCTTGATTTTCACATAATTTGTTATTTTGCACAACCGCTTACATCACAAGCGACAACACCAACGCTTCTTCGGTACGAGCATATAATTCTTCGAAAGAATCTCGGGCGCTCATTACAAAAGCAGGCCTGCTGTAAGTGTTTACAAACCACTGTGCAAAGCTGCTTGTATCAAGAGCCCCCGGGGTATCACGAAGCCTGCCGAGTCTGCTTGAAAGTTCCAGAATTCTGCACATCATTTCCACTCTTTCAGTACCGTTGACAGGAGTAGGAGTATAAAGACAATCCGGACCGCTTCGGAGAATAACCGAGTGACGGATATCGCGCGACCTGCACATTCTCACAAGTGCTCTTGATTCAGGCTCACTTTCAGGAACCTTTCCGGCATAAAAATACGGCCCCGGAGCTGTATATCCGCAACCTTCGGCAACCTTTTTGGTCTGCGTAAAAGAATCCGAAAAATTAAGTTCGAGGTCCACTCCCCTTGCGTTTGCCCGCCACGAAGCTGTGTCGGCACATACCCGCTCAACCAAACCTGCATAGCTGCCTGCTGCAACCGCACCGGATGACACAATCTCCATACCGTCAGGATTGACACAAGGAATTATAACTACACCTTTTTCTTTCAAAACATCATTAATCCTTATGCCTGCAAGCTCGCCCTGCGTATCAAAGCACTCACAAAGCCGCTCATAGAAACGCAACAACACCTGTGTACCCGCAGTGTTGCCGCTTCTGACTCCGGCAATATAAAGTGCAGGCTCTTTTGTGTTACCGAGTGACAGCGTAAAAAGCGCTCTGCCGCTCCAACTTCTGGCACAAACAGAATACCCTGCAAAAGGATATTTTTCTTTACATTCATATATTTTTCTGCGAAGCACGGCATACCCAAAGCCGTCATTACCCTTTTTCATAAACAACCACCGTTTCTGTAGAATATTCCAGTATATGCAAATTAAGCTGAAAATATAAGGCAGACAACAGCAAATATTTATTATTGTTTCGCACATACTGTGCATACTATTACCAGAGGTGATTTTTATGTGCGGAATTATAGGATACAACGGAGTTTCAAGCGCCGTACCGTTTTTGATTGACGGATTAAAAAGGCTTGAATACAGAGGATATGACTCGGCAGGAATTGCAGTAATCAGCAACAGAAATATAAGACAAGAAAAGAAAAAGGGCAGAATTGCCGTACTATCGTCTGCACTGAAAAAGCGTGACGATATGTGCGGCACAATCGGAATCGGTCACACAAGGTGGGCAACACACGGCTCACCTACCGACGAAAATGCACATCCGCATAAAAGCGGCAAATTCACTCTGGTGCACAACGGAATTATTGAAAATCACAAGGAGCTGAAAGAAAAATATCTTAAGCTATGCGACTTCAAAAGTGAAACCGACACAGAAACGGCGGTACATCTTATCAACAGACATTACAGCGGGAACTGCATTGAAGCAATTGCACAGACAGTCAGACTGCTTGAAGGCTCGTTTGCTATGGCAATCCTCTGCGAAGATGAGCCCGAAACAATCTTTTGCGTACGGAAAGCAAGCCCTTTGCTCATAGGGACAGGCGAAGAAGCAAGTATCGCCTCGGATATTTCGGCAATCAGCGGTAAAGCTGATACACTTTACAGAATGGCTGACGGAGAAATTGCCGCAGTAAAAAAAGACTGCATCGAATTTTATGATTTCAACCTCAATAAAATCGATAAAGAGAGTTCAGAATTCTCTGTCGGTTACAGTCATACGGAAAAAGGCGAATTTGAACATTATATGCTCAAAGAAATATACGAGCAACCTGATGCGGTGAAACGTACCGTTGACAGCTATCTGCAAAACGACACACTGAATATGCCGATTAAAACTGACAAACCCGAGCGGATTTATATTGTCGCTTGCGGTTCAGCATATCACGCAGGGCTTGCAGGGAAACTGTTTTTTGAGCAGCTTTTGAGTATACCCGTATCAGTTGAAATCGCATCTGAATTCCGTTACTGTTCACCGCTTGCAAACAAAAAAACGCCCGTAATTATTATCAGCCAGAGTGGTGAAACAGCAGACAGTCTTGCCGCACTCCGCGAAGCAAAAAAGAAGGGCGCACCGACAATAGGAATCGTCAACGTACCCGAAAGCAGCATAGCAACCGAAAGCGACAGCGTAATATACACAAAGGCAGGCACAGAGATTGCCGTAGCTACCACAAAGGCCTATTCTGCTCAGCTTTCGGCACTTTATATGCTGGCAATTTTCTTTGCCGAAAAGTGGCAGACGGCAGAAAAAAAGCAGCTCTCCGACCTCACCGAAGGCCTCAGAAAGCTGCATATATGTATTAAAAATGCACTCGGATGTGAAGAACAAATCCGAGAAATTGCCGCGCACTTTACAGATACCGAGCACGCATACTTTATCGGCAGAGGCTCCGGATATGCGGTTGCCGCTGAGGCATCGCTTAAGCTCAAGGAAATCAGCTACATTCACTCCGAAGCATACGCCGCAGGTGAAATGAAACACGGCACGATTTCACTCATAGAGCCCGGAACAAAGGTTATTGCAATATGTGCACCAAATGGGCTGAACGCAAAAATGCAGAGCAATATTGATGAAGTTAAAGCGAGAGGCGCCGAAATATTTGCGGTAACCTGCACACACGAAACCAAAGCAGATACCTGCATAATAACTGCAGAAGCCCCTCACCCGATGATGAGCATCAGTACACAGATAATTCCGTTACAGCTGCTAAGCTATCACGTCGCAAGACTCAGAGGCTGTGACATAGACAAACCGAGAAACCTTGCAAAATCGGTAACTGTCGAGTAAACTACCCGTTAAGTATCGGCATGCCGTATTTGTCCCACAGTACTTTTCTTTTTCTCGCACTGCGGCACGGGTCATAAAGCGGGTCACAATCGGCATAGCCGCATTCGCCGTTAAAGCATTTTTCGTCACGGCTGTGATATACAAATACCCATTCGCCGTTTTCATCTTTGACAAAGCTGTTATGACCCGGTCCGTATTCTCCGACAAGGTCATCGGAAGTGAGCACAGGCTCGCTCAGCTTTGTCCATACGGCAGGGTCGGTCAGATCAGCGTTTTCGTCAGCATACATCAGCCCGATGCAGTATTCGGGGCCTGTTGCCGAAGCAGAAAAAGCCATAAACACTTTGCCGTTGTGCTTCATAAACGCAGGCCCTTCGTTGACGGGAATATTCACGCTCTCCCAATCATATTCGGGCTTTGTAAGAAGCACTGCGGGGCAGGTTGTTTTCCACGGTTCTTCAGGGTTGACAGTTGCTAAGTATACATTTGAATTACCGCCGTGCTGTGCCCACGCAACATAATGCTTGCCGCTACACTCAAAATGAGTCATATCAAGTGAAAAACGGGTGAAAGAAAAATCGTCGGGAGCAGTAAACTTCCCCTTATCCTCCCACACACCATTGTAAGGGTCACCACCTTTACACGTAATGCAGTGACAGTTTATATCCCAAACATTATCAGCACTGCCGCTTGCGGCAAAAAGCACGTACCATCTGCCACCGATTTTGTGTATTTCAGGTGCCCAGATAAAACGATGGGCTGTATCGGAGTATTTTTCGTCCCATATAACCTTTTCTTCTGCACAAGCGAGTCCGTCTATCGTTTTCGCTCTGCGAAGAATTATACGGTCATATCCTTCCGAATCAGTGCTGCCGTACATCGGATAAGACGCGGTAAAGTAATACCAACCGTCACTGCCTTTTGTCACATACGGGTCAGCCCTGTCTTTTATAAATATTTCCGTTTTCGTGCTCATTTTTATCCCCTGCTTCAAATACCGAAAAGCTCATCAAGCTCAGCGTAATTCTCAATGAATTTTAAGCTGAGCTTTTTGATTTTTTCTTCGTCATTACTTGCAGATTTATCTGATATTGCAATCACGTTATAGCCTGCTTTTGAAGCCGTCGCAACTGCGTGATATGAATCTTCAAAAACAAAGGTTTCATCCTTCGGTGTGCCGAGAAACTCAAGCGCCCTGTCAAATATTTCGGGACTCTGCTTGCTTAAACCAATCTCCGCACAGGAGAAAATCTCACCAAAAAAGCCAAGCATACCGTTGTGCTCAAGTGCAGGCACAGCGAGCTTACGCTCGGTCGCAGTTGCTATACACATCTTAACGTTGTTTTCCTTAAGTTTCTGCAAAAACTCAACAGCGTCACGCTTAGGCGGCACTGTGCGTACATAAAAATCTTCAATTATTCTTTCGGTATAATCTTTAAAATCCTGTGGTATACAGTCAAGTGAATATTCATCAACAAGATACTTTGCAGATTCGTTCAGATACATAGTCGCTACCATTTCCCTGAGGTCGGGTTTTGGTGTAACGCCTTGCGAAACAAGAAAATTATAGGCTATATCGTCCCATATCGACATCGAGTCGATAAGTGTGCCGTCCAGGTCAAAAATCGCACCGCTTATTTTCATTCCGACACCTCTTTTACGGGCATAACATCGGCGTTTTCCCATACGGCAACAACAGTGCCGCTGTGAACTGTCATACTTGCCGGTTTATCGGTAAATTCGTTACTGATACCAAGCGGTCTGTTGCACAGCAGATCACAACCGTCAACCTCATATTTAAATCCGGACAGAGTTACGTTTGCTTTTTCACAGCCAAAAGGCAAAAGAGAAATATAACCGCTCGCATTTTCATTAAAGTGAAGTGTGCGGTTCTTAACTGCAGTAATAACGGTATCGCAGTCAAAAATATAGCCTGCCAAGCCTTTTTCTGCAAGGTAACAAAGCACTTGCAGATTGCCTAAGGTATGTGCAATTCTACCGCCTGTTGCACCGAAAATATAAAACTCATCACAACCTGCTTCAACGCCTTTTTCAACAGCAAGCATCATATCCGTATCGTCTTTAATCGGAGAATGTACCTCGGTCACAGGATGTTCGGGAGTATAACCCAGCGAATCAAAATCGCCCACAACAATGTCAGGTGTGATTCCGATTTCGGTAAGCACCTTATATCCTGCATCAGCGGCAATTGTCAAAGCATTTTCATCGTGACAAAATATATCTTTACAAAAATCTCCGCCACCGACAACAAAGCATTTTTTCATTATAATCGCCGCCCTTTCGTAAATTTATTTCAAGTATGCTTCAAGTCTGTAAATCGGCATACCCTGTGAAGCAAATCTGTGCTCATACTCGGTCTCAATATTGCCCTCGAAATCGCTGTTATGCAGGTCAAGCGAAACATTCTTAAGGCTGAATCCGTAACCCGTAAACTGCTCGATAGAATACTCAAAGAAGTGCATATTATCGGTTTTCTGATGTATCTCAGCACCTTTTTTAAGTATAACCTCATAACTCTTGAGAAATCTGGCATTGGTAAGTCTGTGGTTAGCATAAGATTTTTTCGGATACGGGCAGGAAAAGTTGAGATAAATACGCTCGATTGATTCGGGCTTTATGAATTTCTCAAGATACTCTGCACCGCCGTGAAGAAACACTACGTTTGTGAGTCCTTCACGTTTTGCATTTTCACTTGCCGCAACAATTACGTTTGCGACCTTTTCCATTGCAAGTATGTTGATATCGGGATTACGCTTTGCAAGCTCGCAGGCAAACTTACCCTTGCCGCAGCCTACCTCAAGCACAACAGGATTGCTGTTGCCGAAAAGAGCCTCGGTATCAATATACTCTTTCTTTTCTATTGCCGTGAGGAAGTTGCGGTCGTCGCTGAAAAGCTTGATAATATTGTCACACTCTGCAAGACGCTCCTCAAGGTATTTTTTCTTTCTCATTCTCATAACTGATTCTTCCTTTATTTAAAAGCAGGCGTACAAAACAAGTACGCCTGCCTATAGTTATTTTTTATATTTCCTCGTGCTCATCAAGGTAACTTTCAAGCATCTGGATAAGGCTCTTGACCTCATCGTTTACTCTTGAATGAATAAGCTCAGCCTTAGCCTGCTCAAGCCTTGCAGCTGCCGTAACAGCCTCTGCCTTGCGGCGGGCATCACTCTCGACACGTTTTACAACCTGAGCAACCTCTTCAATCATCTGCGAAGCTGATGCAGGCTCAACAACGATAGGAGCCTCTGCTTTCTGAGACTTAAGCTCCTCTATCTGAGCCAAAGCGTCTTTAAGCTGTGCCGCAGTCTCTTCATATTTAGCTTTGTATTCATCGTCTGAACTTTCAACGGGTTGATTATCTGAATTTTCACGAAGCTGCTTGAGTGCGGCAGCCATAGTCTTACATTCCTGACGAAGCTGCTCGCGCTCTTTGATAAGTTTACCGTTTTCTTCAAACAGGCTGTCGTACTTTGTCTGAAGTGCAGCATAACTCTCACGAAGATCTGCAGCAGACATTTCTGATGCAGCTATATATTCATCAACCTCAGCGGGATTGTAGCCTTTGCGCGATATTGAAAAGGTTTTGATTCCAGCCATTGTAAAAACCTGCCTTTATCAGTCGTTGTAGAATTTGAGACCTGTTGCCTTGCACCACTCGAAGAATGTGCGGATGGACTTGAGGCGTGCTGAGCCGAGCTCGTGTGAGCCTCTTGTGTACCAATTGAAATCGTCTATGCCGCAAAGGCTGACAAGGTACTTAGCGGATGCACAGAAGCCTGAATCGATGCAGTTGTCAAGAAGGCAGATCTGCTGGTGTGTAAGGTTAGCTGCCTCACGGTCGTTCTGTACAAAGAACTCATCGTACATCTTTGCAAACAGATATGCACCGCAGCTTGTAGGTGTTGCAACAACGCCGCGTGCGCCTGCTTCGTATGCTTCCATAAGGTAGGGAATATTAGCCTGAAGAACTGCTGAATCGCCCTGAACAGCAATCTTCTCCTTGATTGTTTCAATCTTACAGGTTGTGTCCTTAATACCTACAAATCTGCCTGTTTCGACAAGCTTGCCGTAAACAGAAGCATCCATAAGGTGAGGACGAAGACCCGGGAACTCATAGAGAACGATGGGAAGTGTTGTATGTGTGCTGAGCTCTGAAAGATATGTGAAAAGACGGTCATTATCGCCGCAGTAGCCCTTTGAAACGAAAACAAGGCCGTCAACACCTGTCTGCTCAATACGCTTGATTTCTTCGAGCTGACCGTGCCATGTAGGCTCAAGGTTTGCTGTTGCAACAACAGACATACCGCCTGCTCTTTCAACTGCAAGCTTTGCAAGCTTTTCTCTCTCGTCGAGTGTAAGCTCCATCATCTCGGAGCTGCCGCAGCAAGCAAAAAGGTGGTCTGCACCCTGACGTGCCTGCCATTCAACATATTTTTCGTATGTATTGTAGTTGATTGAACGGTCCTCGTTGAAAGGTGTGAGGATGAGTGAATATACGCCACGGTTGTTGAATTCTTTTGACATAACAAAGCCCTCTTGTTCATTATTTTTTCTTCAGTATAACGCACACAAAAAGAAAAATCAATAACAAGAAGGCTTTTTATTATAAATTTTTACCTGAAAGCAATATACACATAATCTTCACCGAGTGAATTGAGCTGACTTACCGTATTCTCATATTCCATAGACGAACTGTGATACACCTTAAAGCCTGTCGATGTGACCTTGAGGCCCATACTTGAAAATGTTTGATTAGCCATTCCGACATAGCTGTACAGCTTACCTGCGCCGTCAGCTATAAACACAGGCATTGAAGATATGCACACTATGACAAAACTCGGCTTAAAGCCAAGACGTATAGTCTGCTCATATTCACCTGTGCCGAAATACGCACCTACAACAGGCTTTTGTCCCCACGATGCCTTTTCTTCGGCAGTTACGTGTTTGGAGCTGTCGTTGATATGCGAGCCGCAGAAAAACGTTTTAGGCATAAACGATTCGTACTGTACGGCACTTGATGATTCGGGACAGAAGCGAGCCTCTACTATAACCCAGCTCTTCATAACAAATGCTTCTGCATCTCTGTCAGCCTCTATTGCATCGCATCCTGATTCTTTTAAATTAAGATCACTTTTAAAGTTGAGACAGTCGACAATTTTTGTAAAAGCCTCGTGACAGGCCGTACCACCTGAAGAATACGGAACATAGACCGAAAATCGCACCTTGATTTCCGCAAGCCTGCAGTATTCTTCGGGCACTAATTCACCTTCATTGTTTTCGGTAAAAAAGTCTGAAATTTTCACGTTTTCAAGACCGACGGAAACAATCGTCTGTTTCAAAGGTGTAGCCTTGGGCCGTGGCGGATATTCCGTAAGAAATTTTATGTCACCGAAGACTTTTGTCTGTTTGCTGAGCCATCCGGCTATTTCGGCAGGCATAGCACTTATTGAATCTGCCATTTTATTCTCCTTCCACTATTGTTCTGATTATCGCCCAGATATAAAACACTTCGTTACCGTTGTAAACTCTTTCGGCACGGTCAATTCGGTAGCTTGTATCACCCGAAGAAACCGTAGCCGTATCACTTGCAAGAGTAAGGTCGGGCACGGGAGGCCCGATATAAAGATATCTGCCCTGGCTGTTAAAACCGATTTCGGTATAAACGCCGTCAAGATACATTTTGTTTTTGTATCTGAGTGGCTGAATGAGCGCTTTGCCGCTCTCTATTTTACTGCCGTCAGTCAGTGTGA
Organism: Acutalibacteraceae bacterium; assembly: GCA_045536245.1. Lineage (GTDB taxonomy): Bacteria > Bacillota > Clostridia > Oscillospirales > Acutalibacteraceae > CAG-177. The sequence goes on from JAZSNE010000052.1 coordinate 31,284, forward strand.
CTTCTCTGCCGAGTTTTGAAAAAATCGGTTCAACTTTCATACATCCACCTGCCTGAAAGCAAAGCCGCAATCCTCAAAAAGGTCAGCCGCCTGCAAAAGAGCTTCATCACGAACATTGACGGCAATTTCAAGCATCGCCGCAGGTGTGCGAGTTACAGTTACGTCGCCTGCTTTAAAGCTCGTTGTGCCGTCGCTGTCCGCAGTTTCACGAATTACCGTACGGTAATAAGCTATACCTGCAGCCGCCTGAGCAATTCTCGGGTCGTCCTTATCTGCAGTTTCTTTCAGCCTGCTCTGTATTTCCTCGAGACAGAGTCTGCAAAGGGGCAGAGCGTTTTCTGCCCCTTCTTCGTCGAGGGTAACGAGCTGTCTGAGCCTTGCAAGCACGGTATGACTGTTAATCATGCGTTACCCCTCCTTAAATCAGACTGTGAGTTTGCGTGATGCGTCTGTGAAAATCTTAGCAAAGCCTGCAATAGATGTAATTGCCGCACGCTCAAGCTGTCTGTCGATGAGCTTGTCGTATTCGGTCATAACCTCGCCTGCCTTGACCATTTCAAGTGCACAGCGCTTATCAAGACCGATAACAGTACCTGCAGGCACAGCAGAAGAGCGGATAAGCTCTGCACCTATAGGTGTAATCATCTTGCCTGTTGCGTGGAAGTTGAGACCTGCGGCAGAATCCTTGAATTCGCTGATGTTAAGCATATTCACGGCGTCTGCATTGTTTGCAATAATCACATTCATCTCATACGGGTCAAGGTCTTTCCAGAGGTTGACGATATCTGCATATGTAAGATTACCTGAGCTGATTGCAGCCGTAGATGCTGCAGCATTGTCGTTACCGTCACCGTTGATAATAGTGTCAATCGCATCGGCAAGCTGTGACTTTGCAATGTGTGCGCCAATCTGACGGAGCATAACCGTAAAGAGGTCAAGACGCTGGAAGCGGATAGCCTCATAAGAAGCTACAAGCATTCTGCCGCGCTTGTGGAGTTTGACGAGATTGTCACGTGTTTTAACTGTTGTTTCGGGGATAGCCTCACCCTCGGCAACTGCCACAAGCTCCTTTTCTTCGTCTGTGGGAACGCTTGTGATTGAGCGGTAATCGAGTGAATCGATATTTGTAACGGAAGCAATAATCTGAGGCAGATGATTTGCCTCCTCAATGCCCTGACGCACAGCTCTTGCAACATACTCGGGGAAGAGAGTTGCACTGTCAGTTGTCTTGAAGAATTTTTCGACGGTGTCACTGCCTGCACCGCTTACCTTGATATCGAAACGCTTAAGCTGACGCTGATATGCGTCAAGACCCTCAAGCGAGCTGCCCTTGTAGTTTTCAGAAGGGTCGATGCTTTCGAGTGCGGATGTGAACGAACCTGTGCAGTAGAGACCTTTTTCGAGTCTGATGTTATCGTAATTTGCCATTAATAATTTCCTCCTTAAATTTTGAATTCATTGTTGTTATTTATTTTCTGTGTTGTGCCGCCAAGCTGAGGTCTGACGGGATAGCGCTTTGATGCACTGTCGGCAAATGCCTTTTCAAGTACCGAAAGCTGTGACGCCGTAAGCGTATGACAGATATCGGCAAACTCTTCCGAACCGAGTGACGGTACCGACATTGAAGCAAGCTTCATCACCTGCTGCTCAAGACCTTTGCGGTAAAGCTCGGCATCCTTTGCAAGCACTTCAAGTCGACTGATTTCGTCAGTAAGCCTACCGAATGCGGAAAGGCTGAGTGTGATTGAATCAAAACCATTCGATTTTTCCTTAAGCTGTGCAAGACTCATACCGTCTTCAGCTTCAAATGATTTTGTAACGCCTGCCCTGGGCTGTGCAGGTACCGCAACAAAGCTCCATTCATAAGCATCCGTAGGCTCTTCGAGTACGGTATGGCATACCTTACCGTCATACACTTCGCCCTTGCGATGTCGGCAACCTTTCTTTTTCAGATCAGCATCGCATATCGAGCATTTCAAAACCGATACGGCACAGCTTACGCTTGTTTCTTTCTTAATACCGGCTTCAATCTGTCTGACAATCTCTTCATTTTTAGGTGTCAGAGGCATATACGCTCTTGCCTTGAGGCAGGTGTATTTTTCACCCGTTGAGGTGATTTCATCTTCACTCTCTTCAATCCACGTTTTGAAAATTCTTGCTGTCTGGCAATCACTTTTCATATTGTGGTCGGTAATACCTGTCCTGCCGTCAAACATTGAAGCAAGTTTCACCAGTGAAGGCACGCTGAATCGTTCAAAATCTCTGTCGATTTCATTGTCGCAGAGAGTAAGCGTGAAGCAGAAAACCTCATCTGCGGTCAGTGGCTTTATTGTGTGGCGGTTAATAAGCTCAAGCTCATCCTCCGCCACAGTATCAGCAACAACACTGCTTGAGATGTTTTTATAAAGTGTGTTCATTTTTCCTCCTTTTGAGGCAACCGCAAATCAAATCTGAGGTTATTTTTCTCAGCGGCTATTTCCCTGTCATAATTATTCAAAAATACTCGTTAATACACAAAGTATTACCTGCGTTTTTTGAATATTCTGACAAAAAACTATCTCGCTGATAATCACAACCCGATTTTATTCGCAGTTGCTTTAGTTAATAAGTTTCTGTGCCTGAGCCGAATAAAGCTCGGCACGAGAGGCTTCAACCATATCCTGAAGCATTATTTCATCCCAGATGACGTTGACTTCGCCCGGAAGCCCCATAAGCCTGAGGGCGGTATCGCAAACCTTGACTATTGCAGGTGTGAGAATTCTGCGGTAGGACTCAAGCTCACTTGTCAGGGCATCCGCCTGCTGTGACGACATACGCTCCGTACTCGACCATGAAAGGCCAAGCAAAAACGGAGGCAAACCCGTCTTTGCAACAATCTGTTCAAGCAGCTGACGCACGGACACTTCGCTGTCAGGCAGCTGTGCTTCGGCACCGATAACCTTAATCTGCACATCGCCTACAGCTACAAAGTCCTTCACACTACCACTGCTCATCGCACTGCTCCATTCTTCGGCAACCTGCATCGCTCTTTCCTTTGCATAAGCACGGTCGAGCGTATCATTCTGCGGTTTGTATGTAACAGCAAAACGCACGTTGCCAAGTCGCTCCCAGTTGTTACCTACAGTGCGGAAAATCTTCATAAGCACCGATGAAACAAAGGGCAGACCCTTGAGCAGAGAGTTACCTGTAAGAGCACCGGCTTCGGGATTGAGCACACTCATTACGGTAAGCTCTGGGTATGCAATTTTTTCAGGCTTACCCGAAGTGATTGAATATATATCAATATTCAGTCCGTTTTCATTACGGCGAAGCTCAATGTTTTCAAGCGGGGCGTTAAACAATGCACACGGCGTACCGTTACAGTCCGTCACAACCTCGCCTATTGCCGTGCCGTAGGTCAGAAGCTGTTCAAAATAGCCTGATACAAATGATTCAAGACCCGTGCTGTTGCCGTTTACACATACACCCGATACAAAGCTATCCATATATGCCTGCGATTTTGCATCGGTACACATAATATCAAATCCGCCCGTCAGACGAACAAGCTTTGTGACTGCCGCATCAATTATCGGCACAGCATCACGCAGAGCACCGTAAAGCTGCAAATCGTGTCTGCCGAGTGCGGAAGCCTCAAACACCGAAAACGGATTTGATACGTTACCCGTCTGTACCGAGCATACTTCAGGTGAGGTGTCAGCCTTTTTCTTCTTTTTCATTTACTCCTTCCTTTCTGTTGCAATGGCAAAAAACGAGCAATCGCCGTTAGTCATAAGCGTTGTAACAAAGTAACGCATATCGTCCATTGCGTGATCATTTGTCTTGCACGGTGTATCCTTGACGCAGTTGTTGTCCCAACGGTAGAGTGAAAATTCACGCACAATGTCACGGCACGGTGTGCAAATTTTTATTTTTTCCGATTTAAGTGCTTCGGAAACCTTGCGTATACCGTCTGTGACATCGTTTTTTGCGTGAACAACCTTGAATCTGCCGTGGCGACGAATGCATTCAATAAAGCTTGCGGCCGAAGGGTCTACCGCAACCGCACTTATGTCTCTGCCGCCTGCAAGCTCCTCAAGTGCGGAATAATGTTCTTCATCGGTGCGTTGTACTCCGAGTGCACGCGAGTCGTGATAATACTCCGCCACTCTGTACCACACTCCGTCAAGCAAACCCCAGAGCCCGAATGAGCTTGGGTTTACCGTGCCGTAGTCGCAGGAGATGTACCAGCATTCGAAATCACCCTGCGGCACAGGACAGATATGCCTTTCGGCACTGAAAAACGGATAGACAAGACCCTCTGCGGCAACCCACTTCCCTTCCACAAACCGCTCGTAAAATGTACCGCTGTAAAGGCTGTGGTATCTGCTGATAATTTCCGGTGTGAGGGAGGGGTTGTCCTCCATAAGGAAATGAAGATAAAGGCAGTTTTTTTCATCGTGCTTTTTTATCCATTCCTCATGAAACCAATGCAAGGGATTGTCGGGATTGCAGTTAAACCAGAATTTCGAGCCGTCAAGCGAACAACGAGCAAGAGCCTGCTCAACAAATGAACGGGGCATAAGGGCAACCTCATCGAGAAGTACACCCCCGAGTGTCATACCCTGAATAAGCGAAGCAGAGCTTTCGTCCTTGCCGCCGAAAAGCCAGAAGCTGTTTGTTTTGCCGCCAAAGCTGATTTCAATTTCGTTACGCGAAACCTTTTCGGTGCATTCAAAGCCGAGCTGTGCAAGCACAGGCAGCATCGGTCTGATAACGTTACGCCTGAGCGATGCGATTGTTTTGCCGCAGATTGCAAACGAAGTGTCTTCAAATGCCGCCATAGCCCACGATATGAAGGAGAGTGACATACATACCGTTTTACCCGAGCGGACTGCACCGTCGCATATAATCGCATCCTTACGGCTGTAAGGTGATGACGGACACCACCACGTCAGCACTGTCAGCTGTTTGGCAGAGAAGACTTTGAAGGCAAACTGTTGTTTTGCTTTTCTACTCATCCGTACCACTTTCCCTTATCTGTCTGGCCGAACTTTCCAGTGCCTGATAAAACGGCAACGCACCGCTTTGAGCTTCTTCGCCGCTCATTTCCGCAAGCCGCTCGAGAGGCTTGAGCCTGTCAAAAAATTTGATTTCAATGCCGCCGCCCTTAGGCCGTTTGATTTCCGCAACATTGAAAAGATTCATTTCTTTCAGCTCTTCTCCCGAGGGAGGGTCCTCGCAGAAAACAAGGCGAAGTGCGTCCGATACACTGCCGAAGGCTAACCTGCGGTAGCCTGCCGCCGCTTCATTACGGTGCGGCATCTGTACCTTTGCGAGAGATGCTATTTCGTCTGCGATGTCCTTTCGGCTGAGCAGCTTGACAGCCGCAGTCTGAGGACTTATTGTATACCCTGCCTTTATCGCTGCGTCACGGCCGTCAGGCAGTATAACGTAATTCAGACAAAAAAGTTTCTCTCTTTTGCTTAGTGATTTCTTTGCTATTTTTTCACCTTCCTTGCAAATTTCTGAGGGGATTATCGATTACTCCCCTCACTCAAAGGCTGAAACTGTCGTTTTTTCAATGCAATCAGGTGATACTTTTCACATTTTTTCTGAATGTTAAACGATTGTTCACAGTTAATGAAGCAAAAAGAAAAAACCGCCTCATCCGAGACGGTTTTCAGACTGTCGATAAAGTCACCGGGAACACGCACAAGAAAAATGCAGGGAACGGTCTTTGACAATTCCGCAAAACAAAACTAAAAAAATCAGGAGGATTTCAAGTAAATCTTCCTGTTTTTCGTATTTATTGTGTTAAATTTTGTGCGTTTGCCGTGTTTTTGCCCTCTCGCGGTACCT